>DBTZ01000036.1:12486-43188 GCA_002307315.1 Alphaproteobacteria bacterium UBA1303 | reverse complement strand
GGGAATTCTTCACGGCCGACTAATTATGATAGACCCGGCCGTCGTTCAGAAGATCGTCATCCACGACAAGGATTTGCCCTATTCGTATTTCGGACCCCCGGAAAATAGTTTAAATTGAAAGGATGATTGTTTTGATCTTTTGTTGCACGGTCGCATTTTACGGACACGGGAATTCCGTCGTGCGGTCACCGGCGTTCGGCGGCGGATAATGGCTTCGGGTGATATGCCATGAAGGCACGTGCGCACGGGTCCTCGAATTATCGGCATATGCCGGAATTTTTCTCGAACCGCGTCGCCGAGGCACGACGGTTTTGTCTCGACCTCAATCCGCCGTGCAGAAAGTCGCTGACGGTCGTGTGCGCGGGGATCGAACAATGCGCGCCGGATTATGCAATCCATCGCGAGTCTTTCGGTTACTATTGCATCGAATACGTCGCACGCGGTCAGGGTCAACTGAAGCTCGACGAGCAGAAATATACGCTAAGGCCGGGGGACGTATTTTCGTACGGCCACAACAACCCCCACGACATCGGCACGGATCCACACGAACCGCTGGTCAAGTATTTTGTCGATTTTGCCGGAACCCGCGCCGCCGCGCTGCTAAAAAATGGCGGGCTGCAACACGGCCACGTGATGCGGGTGTTCCCGTGCGACTGCCTAGTACCGTTTTTTGACGAACTGATCTCGAGCGGCCTTGAGACGCGGGCGGACGGCGGAGGTTTATGCACAAAGTTGCTGGAGTGCATCGCGCTGAAGATCGCGGCGGCGTCGACGCCTTCGGAAGAGACGAACTCCAGAAGATTTCTGCTCTATCAGCAATGTCGATCGCATATTTCCAGTAATTATCTGCGTTTGAAGACGCTGACGCAGATTGCCGAAGAATGCCGTCTCGACGAATCCTACATATGCAGACTGTTTCGCCGTTACGACCGCCAGAGCCCATATCAGTTTCTCATTCGCCTGAAAATCAACCGAGCGATAGCGGAACTCCAGCAACCCGGCAGCCTCGTGAAGAACGTTGCGGCAATTGTCGGCTTTAACGATGCGTTCCACTTTTCGCGCCAATTTCATCGTATCGTAGGCGTATGGCCGTCGGAATTTCGCAGCGTCCGCTGATACGGCCCCGCCATTGCCGCCGATAAGACGAGAATGTCCATGCAAGGACCAAAAATAGATATACCACCCAAGAAAATTGGGGATAAAGTACGCCACCTTTCAGCATTGAGGACGAAAATTGCCATGTCGCAGAAACCCCTTTACGAATCGATGAAGCAAAGCGTAACGCGAGTCGTCGAGACCGACGAACCGACCAAGCCGAACGATTTGATCGTCATTACCGGCGCCGGCGGGTTTATTGCCGGAAACTTGGTCCAGTATTTTCGCAACAAAGGCTTCAAGAACATCCGTGCGGTCGACAAGAAGCCGCTGTACGAATGGTATCTGCCGGTTCCGGGGGTGGAAAGCCTCTGTCTTGACGTAAGCAATGAGACCAACTGTCGGCGCGTCTGCGAAGGCGCCGTCGAGGTCTACAATCTGGCCGCCGATATGGGCGGTATGGGTTTTATCGAGCGTTTCCGCATCGAGTGCCTGCGCTCGATTCTGATCAATACGCATATGGTCGAGGCCGCCTATCGCGCGGGTGCGAAACGGTATTTCTTCTCGAGTTCGGCCTGCGCCTACAACACCGATCTACAGCAGGATCCGAATGTTCGCGCCTTAAAGGAAACCGATGCCTATCCGGCTATGGCCGAACGCGGCTACGGCTGGGAAAAGCTGATGAGCGAGATGTTCTGCCAGGAATACTGGGCCGAGCGCGGCATGAAAACGTTTATCGCCCGCTTCCATAACGTTTACGGCCCGAACGGCACTTGGGACGGCGGACGCGAGAAGGCGCCGGCCGCGCTGTGCCGCAAAGTCATCGAATCTCTCGATACCGGCGATAATAACATTACTTTGTGGGGCGACGGCACCCGCACCCGCAGCTTCATGTATATCGACGACTGCGTGCAGGGCATCGATAAGATCACCCATTGCGATAAGCTTATTGCCACGCCGATCAATCTCGGCTCCGACGAATTGGTTTCCATCAACGATCTGCTGACCAAGGTCGAGCAGGCGGCCCGGCTGAACAAACCGCTGACGCGCCACTACGACCTCGATGCGCCGATGGGCGTGGCCGGACGCAATTCCGACAACACCTTTATCAAGCAGGTGCTGGAATGGGAGCCGTCCACCTCGCTCGACGACGGGTTGGTTAAAACCTACGAGTGGATCAAAGAACAGTACAATCGCCGCAAGGCGGGCATGCGCGTGGGCATCGGCTGATCCCGCGGACGTGAGGGGAGATTAAATCCGGCGCAGAAGACCGGAACTCCCCTTCACGCATCCTATCCCCCGCACCGCCGGATACGGCATGCGGGGGTTCTCGGAGGAGCCCTATCATGTTGACACGACGGACGTTTGCGGCCGCAGCGCTTGCCTTCGGCGGGTGTGCCACAGGATCCTTGGAAAGGCCGGCAGGTTCGGTTCGAGCCGAACTGGCAGTTCCTGGTGTCCGGATACCATACGTCGGCGTGGTTTCGAGATGCAAAGTTCGGCATCTGGGCCCATTGGTCGGCGCAATGCGTGCCGGAAGACGGCGATTGGTACGCGCGCGGGATGTATGACAGCCACTACGAACATAACCTGCGCACGGACGGAAGAGACCGCGTGTGAATGGAAACTGAAATGGGTATCGGATAATGCATGGGGGAAGAACAATGGCCGGACAAGAAACGGCTTCGTCCGTTCGCGCGTTGATCGGATCGATTCCAAACCGGCTGCAGCTTGCCGGCGGCTGGATCGACCAGCCGTTCGTATCGCAACACAATCCGACGCCGCCCGGCTCGATGGTCGTGGTGCAGATCGAACCTGACTTTTACCCCATGGAGCGCTCCGGCTTGGCCGGCAGTACGCGGACGGTGGCGGCCAAAATTTGGAACGGCCATCTTCCCGAGCGCTCGCCCGATGCGTTGGCCCGCGAGCTGTACGCGGCGGAAAACGAGGGCAAGCCCGAGCCCAGCGGCTCGCAGGACATGATCGGCTTGGTCTATCCCGGCGTGAACCGGTTGGATTACGACTATGCCGTCGACGGCGGCTTGTTTCCGTCGCATATCGAATCCTGCAACGACCCAGAGGTTGCCCGCTGGCTCGGGACGGTATTGAATCTTGTTCCGGTAGCGCCGCGGCCGCATGGCTACAGTCCGCTCGGCATCAAGAATTTGGAGCCGGAGTGGGTTTCGAAACTCGGCCGGAGCGGCATCGATTGCTTCGATGCCATCGTCCGGCGCGACGTGACCGCACTGGGCGAAGCTTTGAACCTCAACATGCGCTGCTGGGCAACCCTGCTGCCGCACGTCGTCCGTCACCCCCTGATCGGCAACGATCTGATGGCACTGCTGGGCGCCTATCAAGCCGATTATCCCGGGGCGATGTATTCGGGTTGCGGCGGCGGCTACCTGATCGTCGCGTCCGAGGCTCCCGTACCCGGAGCGCTGCATGTTACCGTCAGAGTGCAACCATGAAGGCTTTGTCCTCGGTCGTCGTATCGGGCGGTTTCGATAACCTCGGATCGCTGGACATGCGCTTTCTCGAAGAAGCCGCAAAGCTCGGCAGGTTGACCGTTTTGCTGTGGCCGGACGAAGCGGTGGAAAAGGCGGCCGGGAAACCGCCCCGCTTTCCGCTTGCCGAGCGACGCTATCTTTTGGAATCGACGCGGTTTGTGTCGGAGACCGTCGTCTTCGACGGCGAAACCATACCTGCCGGGATACCTGCCGGGTGCAAAGCCGACATTTGGGCGGAGCGAAAGTCGGATCGAAGCGACACCAATCGCCGCTTTTGCGAAGCGCGCGGCATCGCCTATCGGATTATCGCCGACGACGACATGAGCGGGTTTCCCGCACCGCCGGTCGTTTCCTCGCAAAACAAGAAGGTGGTGGTGACCGGCTGTTACGACTGGTTCCATTCCGGCCATGTCCGCTTTTTCGAGGAAGCCTCAGAACTTGGCGATCTTTACGTCATCGTCGGTCACGACGCCAACATCCGGCTGCTCAAGGGCGAAGGCCATCCGCTGTTGCCCGAGCAAGAGCGCCGCTACATGGCGGGTGCGATCAGGTACGTCAAGCAGGCGCTGATCTCCAGCGGCGAAGGATGGCTGGACGCAGATCCCGAAATCAAACGCCTGAAGCCGGACATGTATGTCGTCAACGACGACGGCGATAAGGGTGGCAAGCGCGAATATTGCGCCGTCAACGGTATCGAATATGTCGTGCTCAGCCGCGCCCCGGCGCCCGGACTGCCGCGGCGTTCGAGTACGGACTTGCGGGGCTTTTAAATAATCTCACTGCGAAACTTTATATTCGGAGCCTACGAATGCGGTATGCGATTATCCTGGCCGGCGGGTCGGGCACCAGATTGTGGCCCTGGAGCCGGTCCAAACGTCCGAAACAGCTTTTGCCGTTGGTGCGCGGCCGTTCGCTGCTGCAGGTTGCCGGCGACCGTTTGCGGCCGGCGGTGGCCGCCGAACGCCTTTTGGTCTGCGCCGGTTCGTCCTTTTGCGAACAGATCTGTAGCGCACTTGATCTTCCCAAAAATCAATTTCTTGGCGAGCCCACCGGGCGCGATACCACGGCGGCGCTTGGGTTTTGCGCCGCGGTACTTTACCGCCGCGACCCGGATGCCGTCATGGCCATTGCCACCGCCGATCATTTGATCGAACCGGCGGCGCAGTTCAGAGAGAAGCTAGAGGAAGGCTATTGCCTGGCCGAGAACCGCCCGAACGCCCTGGTCACGTTCGGCGTGGTACCGAACGCGCCATCGACGGCATATGGCTATCTCGAACTTGGAGCAGCGACAGAAGGCGCCTTAACGGTGGCGCGCTTCTGCGAAAAGCCCGCGGCCGACATCGCCCAATCGTTTTTCGCCGCTGGCTCAGGGACGTATCTATGGAATAGCGGTATGTTCGTCTGGAAGGCCGCGACACTGCTGCAATGTCTCCGCCGATTTCAGCCCAAGATTTGCGATGCGGTGGAACGAATCGCCGAAGCCTACGACACGCCCCGCAGAGACGAGGTGCTTGCCGAGGTTTATCCCAAGATCGACAAAATTAGCATCGATTACGCCGTGATGGAACCGGCGTCGACGAATGATGCCTTTCAGGTGCTGGCGGTTCCGCTGCCGCTCGATTGGCTTGATGTCGGTTCGTGGAACGCCTTTGCCGTTACCTGCGATAAGGACGAGAACGACAATCGCCTTGCCGCCGCCAGCCACGCCCTGATCGACTGCCACCGCACGCTGGTGGCGTCGGACGAGCCCGACCATCTGATCGCAGCCGTCGGTTGCGACGATCTTATTATCGTTCATACCGCCGACGCGACGCTGATCTGCCGCGCCGACAAAGCCGAAGCGGTTAAACAACTCCAACAAATCCTGCGACAAGAAAAACCCGACCGTCTATAGTCGGTATAACGAAAAACATAGGGGGGAAGTATGTCTGCGAATCCGAAGGAACACGAAGGCAATCGTTCCGGGCTGTTTAGACTGTCCGACGGCCGGAACATGCTGGGAACGTTTGCCCTGGTCACGACACTGTTCTTGCTGTGGGGCTTCTGCAACGGCCTGATCGACGTCCTTAACAAGCACTTCCAAAGCACGCTGCACATCAATAAATTCCAATCGGGGTTTGTGCAAACCGCCAACTATATGGCGTATTTTCTGATGGCGATTCCCGCCGGGCTGCTCGCCCGCCGCTTCGGTTATAAAGGCGGCATCATCATCGGTTTGACGCTGATAATCGCCGGTGCCGCATGGTTCGTCGCCGCAACGCAAATCGGTACGTATGCGACGTTTCTGACCGGTCTGTTCATTCTGGCCGCCGGCATGACCTGTCTGGAAACCGTCGCCAACCCCTATACTACGGTGCTCGGACAGGCGAAAAGCAGCGCGGCGCGGATCAACATCGCCCAAACCTTCAATGGAGTAGGCTGGATTCTCGGACCGGTGGTCGGCGGTTATTTCGTTTTCGAAGGAGCAACAAAAGCCAATACGAATGCCGGGCTGTTCGTTCCCTATCTCGGTATTGCCGTCATCGTATTGCTTTTGCTGGTGGTCTTTTGCTTTGCCAAGCTGCCGGATTTACAGGCCGAAGAAACCGCCGGAGAAAATAGTGGAGCGGCGGCGAAGGGGTTTTTGTCGCGTCCGCATTTCGTCTTTGGCGTGTTGGCCCAATTCAGCTATGTGGCGGCGCAATCCGGCATATTCGGTTTTTTCATCAACTACATGCTGGAGAACACCCATGCCACGGCGGCAGAAGCCGCCCGTTGGCTGGGCATGTTTGGCTTTGGCCTGTTTATGGCAGGACGTTTGTGCGGCAGTGCCGTCGTAGGATTGGGGAAGCCGCAACGCGTACTTACCGTCTACGCCGTCATCAATATTGCGCTGTGTGCCTTGGCCATGATCGGCGGCAATATCGGATTGGGCGCGCTGCTCGGTACATTTTTCTTCATGTCGATCATGTTCCCCACGATTTTCGCCCTAGGGATCGACGGGCTGGGTAAGCATACCAAGCTGGGATCGTCCATTATCGTGATGTCGATCGTCGGCGGGGCCATTGCGCCGCCGGCAATGGGGTATATCGCGGATGTCCTTTCGATGCGGGTCGGTTTTTTCGTACCGCTGGTCTGTTTTATCGTCATTGCGGTGTACGGCGTGTTTTGGCGCCGACTGCGTGGCGCTTGATCGGGATACCGAAAACCGGTTTTTGCCAGGGCACCGAACTGAGCGCGTTTGAACGTTCGTCGCTCTATAGTATGAAAATTCGACAATATTAAAGCTTGTTTCGATTCCATCAAATCGAAACAAGCTCTGGCGCGACGTGCGCAAAAGTGTGTTCACTTTTGTGCGGATAGTTGCGACCGAACAAAAGAATAGAGCGGCAACGTTCGACGACGGTAGCTGGCAACGCGTTGGCCTGCCTTACAGCTTCGGCATACCGTATTTTCAGAATCCGAAATTCTATGTCGGATTCGGCTGGTAACGACGCAGCCGGTGCATGTGACGTGGTACGGCACCACGGTTACGACGCCGGAGCTGTCGCAAATCAGCGGAAGGGTGTCGCTGGAAACCGAACTTCGCAACGACGGAACCACACCAGTCCGGTTGACGCTGCGTACCGAAATCGTCGATCCGGCCGGAAAAACCGAGGCGGAGCTTCCTGCGACGAACGGTTCGGTCGGCGCCGGCGGAACGGTAACGCTACGCCAGGTATCGGCACCCATTACGCATTCGTCGCTATGAGGCCCCGAGATGCCGGCTTTGTACCGCGCCGTCACCCGCGTATCGGTCAACGGTTGTCCCGCCGACCGCTACGAAACGGAGTTCGGCTTCCGCTGGATCGCCTGGACCGCGGATTGCGGGTTCTATCTCAACGGCAACCATCGTTATTTCAAAGGTGCCAATGTACACCAGGATCAGCGGGCTGGGGCGATGCGCAGTTGGCAATCCGGCATCAGTATCGTCCTTCGCCCGGCATGAAAGATGCGGTTCTGACGATCGCAACGACCGGCGGTCCGCAGTTTGTACCCGGGGTCACACCACTGGCGGAAAACCGTCCCTATTGCAAAATGCGCGAGGACATGGAGACAAAGGCCGATAGCGAGTTCGGATTGAACAATCCCACCGATGCCAGTTCAAACGAGACGGGGCATTCCGGCCGTTTGGCGAACGATGGCGATCCCTTTACCTATTGGGCGGCCGCATTATGCGACAAAGACCCGTGGCTGGTGGTCGATCCCGAGCGGGTCATTCGCTACCGCAAACTGATTGTCACCTTTCCGCAGGCCGGCAATTACCGTTTTATCGTCGAGGTGCGTGACGAAAGCGGAAACTGGCGCGAGGCGATAAACGAATCGAAGACTGCCGAAACCGGGCAGCAACGGATCGTCGAGACCAAGGATATCGTCGGTTCAAAGCTGCGGATCAGACTGACGGCCCCGTCCGGTGCCCCAAATGGCATTGCCGAGGTTCGGATCGTCGGCGCAATGTAATGCGACCGTGCTATCGGCTCGAACAACTGCTGCTTGGCGTTACGGCTCTGCTTTGACATGGACTACGGCATTGCGGTCGGCATAAAGCCGGCGCCAACCCGGCATTGCATCCATTGCCCCGACCGCAGGATTGCGGGCGGCAAGTATGGTCCAACGTATGCGGTATTTTACCAGTAGCTTTTTCAAAATCGTCGCATCCGGCCGTACCGCCCGATCGTAACCGGCGAGAAAATCGTCGCCGTAGAGTTCGGCGCGCCCGTCGATAAACGGACGCACGCCGTTGAAAATCAGAAACCCGCCGAAGGCGTATTCGTTGAACACCGCGGCATGCCGCAACTCGGACGGAACCTGGGCAAAAGCTGCGGCGGGTGTCGCCGGATCGTCGCCGCGTGCAATCGGCAGCAAAAGACGTCCGCCGGCCGCAAGCAAAAAGGCCAATGCAAAGCCGATAACGATCCGCCGCCTCGACGGTTGCAAAGCGGGGGGGGCGCCGTTCAGTACCCCGGCTAAAGGTTCGGCCAGCAGCAGCGGACCGACGATGCCCAACAACATCTGATGGCGGGTATGCGTCAGCGCCAGATACATAAGCCCCAAAAGCACCAACAGACGCAACGGCCGGATTTTTGCGCCTTTTGACAGCAGAACGAACAAGGTGGCCCCGATCGCCGGCATCAACGGGTCCGTCCAGGATAGATCGCTGGGACGCCATTCGACGATAGTCGAGAGTTGCGTCGTGCTCATCAACTTGACGGGAAAAATCAAGGTGTCGATCCCGAACGGCGTAATCGCCGCGGCGACCAGTGCGGCGGCGGCAAAGGCCGCCCAGCCCTTGACCTCGTTCCATGTCGTTGTCCGGTTCTCCTGCAGCGCTTCGAGCGCAAACGGTACGATCAAAACCAGTCCGAACAAAAAACTGGCGTGCAGGTTGGCCCACAACGTCATCATCGGCACCAACCAGAACGAAGGCGGACGCTTGCGATCGCGCGCTTCGATCAGTTTCGCCGTCCAAACCGTTAGAAGCGGCAGGGCCAAAAGATGAGGCCGCGCCAATAGACTGCCGGCGATACAGGCAAGCGATAGAACCAGCGTCACGATCAGCGTTACGCCGCTCAAGCGCTGCGATACATACCGGCCGAGTAAACCGGCGGTCAGTGCAAAGCAGCCGGCGGCAATGATCAGTACGCCGCTCCAGCCCGGTCCGACATAACCCAGGGCTAGGACCACTTCGGACAACCATTCGTGGGTCTGCCATGGCCGGCCGGCAAAGCTGAAGGAAAACGGATCGATCCGAAGAACGGTCCAGTTGTCGATCATCCAGCGGCCGGCTTCGATATGCCAATAGGTGTCGCCGTCGTTCAGAAGCGCCGGCGAAAACAACGCGACGGCAAAACAGACAAACGCCGCACTCCACGCCGTAACCGGCCCGCTTAAAATTGGCTGTCGCAATCCCTGCAAAGAAATACCCTTTTTTTGCCCCTACGCGGTCTGTACGGGAAAATCGAGAAACCGCTCCCCCCGCATATGAGTTTACGGCCGAGCTTTTAAGAGATCGCGGATTTCCTTCAAAATCGCCACATCTTCCGGCGGTGCCGCAGGCCCGGCCGCTTTGGCGGCGAACAGACGGTTGATCTGGCGAACGGCAAGAAACAGCACGAAAGCGACGATCAGAAAGTTGATCACGGTATTGAGAAACAAGCCGTAATTGATGGTTACCGCTCCCGCCTTGGCGGCATCGGCCAGCGTGGCGTAGGTGCCGCCTTTTAGCACCAGGAAAAAATTGGAAAAATCGATGCCGCCGGTGATCCAGCCGATCGGCGGCGTAATGACATCTTTGACCAGAGAATTAACGATACCGGTGAACGAGGCGCCGACGATAACGCCGACCGCCAAATCGACGACATTGCCGCGCATGGCAAATTTATTGAATTCTTCCAACATGTTGACACGGTCCAAGATTAGAATCCGTTTAGATTGTAGCCGCCGGAAGACCGTTTTCCAAATCTGCGACGGTCCGCAATCCATCGGAACCGTTTTTTTCTTTCTGCGCTTTACTGCATGGACAGACCGATACTTGCCCTGGCAGGCTGGCTTGCGTATAACGCGCCTCCACTTTCGAACCGACCGGCTAAAGGGCATGCCGTGGCGGTTCTGAACGGATCGTCCGTTACGGCTGGGCTATGGCCCGGTTGGTCAATGTACATAAGGAGACCGAAATGCCCAAGCTGAAGACCAAGTCGGGCGCAAAAAAGCGCTTTAAATTCACCGCCAAGGGCAAGATCAAAACCGGGCAGGCCGGCAAACGCCACCGGTTGATTTCTAATACGCCGGAGCGCACCCGCACCCTTCGCGGTACATCCGTGCTTTCCGACAGCGAAACCCAGCGCATTAAGCGCTGGATGCCGTACGCGTAAGGGAGGCTGAAACATGTCCAAATCACCCCGCGCCGTACCGTCGCATGCCCGTCGCAAGCGTGTCCTCAAAGCCGCCAAAGGCTATTACGGCCGCCGCAAGAACACCATAACTGTCGCTAACGCCGCGGTTGATCGTGCTCTGCAGTTCAACTACATCGGTCGCAAACTGAAGAAGCGCAACTTCCGCGCCCTTTGGATTCAGCGCATCAACGCTGCCGTCCGCGAGCATGGTCTTACCTACAGCCGATTTATCAGCGGGCTCGAAAAGGCGGGTATCGCCATCGACCGCAAGGTGTTGGCGGATCTTGCCGTGCGCGAGCCCGAGGCGTTCAAGGCTTTGGTGGACCAAGTCGGCGCAAATTAGCGTAAGTTTCGATTCCCGAAGCCTTAAGGCCGCATTTCCGATTTCTTCGGACGGGGATGCGTGCCAGGTGTGGCTTAAGTGATATCCGGAGACACGTCCGGTTCGGGGATTGAGACATGAGCGATTGCGAGTCACTTGAACGGCAAATATTAGACGCCGTGGCCAGTGCTGCAGACGATGCGGCACTGGAGCAGGTTCGGGTTGCCGCGCTGGGCAAGAAGGGTTCGATTAGCGAACTTTTGAAGACCCTCGGCGGTATGACGCCGGATCAACGCAAGGAAAACGGCCCGAAATTCAACGGATTGCGTGATCGCGTGACGATTGCGATCACTGAACGCCGGAGTGCATTGGCGGCCGCCGCACTCGATGCCAAGCTGGCGTTTGAGCGGATCGACGTCACTTTGCCGGTGCGGCCGGAAAGCCGGGGAACCATCCACCCCGTCAGCCAGGTAACCGACGAGATTATCGCGATCTTCGCCGATTTGGGCTTTGCCGTGGCCGAAGGGCCGGACGTCGAATTCGACGATTATAATTTTACCAAGCTCAACACCCCGCCCGACCATCCGGCGCGTCAGATGCAGGACACGTTTTACGTGAACCCGCAGGCGGATGGTGCAAGCCACGTCCTGCGCACCCAGACCTCGGCGGTACAAGTGCGCACCATGCTGGTACAGAAGCCGCCGATCCGCATCATCGCGCCGGGTCGAACCTACCGCTGCGATTCGGATGCCACCCATTCGCCGATGTTCCATCAGGTCGAAGGGCTGGTGGTGGACGAAAGCACCCATCTTGGCCACCTCAAATGGGTGCTGGAGGAATTTTCCAAGGCCTTCTTCGAGATCGACCATGTCGAGCTTCGGGCTCGGCCGAGCTATTTTCCCTTCACCGAACCGTCGCTGGAATGGGACATCCGCTGCGACCGATCGGGTGGCCAGATCAAGTTCGGCGTCGGCGAGGATTGGCTGGAGGTATTCGGTTCCGGCATGGTCAACCCGAAGGTGCTGGAGAATTGCGGCATCGATCCGACGAAATATCAGGGCTACGCCTTCGGCGGCGGCATCGACCGGATGGCGATGCTGAAATACGGCATTCCCGACATCCGCTCGTTCTTCGAATCCGATTTGCGCTGGCTTAAGGCCTATGGCTTTTCCGCACTCGCCCTGCCCACGCTCGATGGAGGGCTATAGATGAAATTCCCGCTTTCCTGGCTGAGGGACTACCTTGAAACCGACGCCGACGCCGGTGCCATCGCCGACAAGTTGACCGACATCGGTCTGGAGGTCGAGGGAATAGAGAACCCCGGCGCCAAGCTTGCCGGCTTCACCGTGGCCAAGATCCTTTCCGCCGACCAGCATCCCAATGCCGATCGGCTGCATTTGTGCATGGTCGACGACGGCAGCGGCACGCCGCTTCAGGTGGTGTGCGGTGCGCCCAACGCGCGCGCCGGCATCAAGGTGGTGCTGGCCAAACCGGGCCTAAAAATTCCCGCCACCGGAGATGTGCTGAAAATCGGCGCCATTCGCGGTGTGGAATCGCGCGGCATGATGTGTTCGGAGCGCGAATTGGAACTTTCCGACGAGCACAACGGCATCATCGAGCTGCCCGATGACGCAAAAATCGGCGCGCCCGCCGTCGAGGCGCTACATCTTTCCGATGCGATTATCGACATTAACATCACCCCCAATCGCGGCGACTGCTGCTCGGTCTATGGCGTGGCGCGCGATTTGGCCGCCGCGGGGATGGGTAAGCTGAAGGCGCCGGCCATAGAGCCGATTAGGGGCAAATTCAAAAGCCCCAAGACCGTCAGCCTCGATTTTCCGGTGGGGAAAGAGGCCGCCTGCCCGTTGTTCGCCGGTCGCTTCATTCGCGGGGTCAAAAACGGCCCCTCGCCTGTTATCGTGCAAGAGCAACTGAAAGCCATTGGCATGCGCCCGATTTCGGCGCTGGTCGATGTCTCCAACCTGATTTCGCACGCCTTCGGCCGGCCGCTGCACGTATTCGACGCAAGCAAGCTCAAGGGCAACGTCTCGGCGCGCCTGGCCAGGGACGGCGAAAAATTACTGGCGCTCGACGGCAAGGCCTATGCGCTCGATGCCGAGACTATCGTCATCGCCGACGAGGAAAAGGCGCAAAGCATCGCCGGCGTGATGGGCGGCGAGGAGACCGGCTGCCAAAGCGACACCGTCGATGTTTTTCTCGAATCCGCCCTGTTCGATCCGGTTCTTATTGCCCGTACCGGCCGCAAACTCGGCCTGTTGTCGGATGCCCGCTATCGTTTCGAACGCGGCGTCGATCCCGCCTTCGTCATCCCCGGCATCGAGCTGGCCACCCGACTGATCCTCGAATGGTGCGGCGGCGAGCCGTCCGAGCTGGCGATTGCCGGCGAAGCGCCCATGCAGGATAAAACCATCGCCTTCTCGGCGGACATCGTAAAACGTTTCGGCGGGCTTGATGTCGCCGAATCCGAAATCGTGCGCATTCTGACTGCGCTCGGTTTTGCCGTTGAAGGCCAGGGACGGCTTATCGTCACCCCGCCCTCTTGGCGTAGCGATGTGGAAGGCGAGGCCGACCTGGTCGAAGAAGTCGTGCGCATTTACGGGCTTTCCCAAGTTCCCTCGGTGCCGATGGAACGTCCGCACGCCATCGCCCGGCCGGTGTTGACGCCGGCGCAGAAGCGGGTGCGCCTTGCCCGCCGCAGCATTGCATCGCGCGGCTATCTTGAGACGGTTTCGTTTTCCTTTATCGCCCGCAAAGCGGCTGCATTGTTCGGCGGCGGCGACGATACTCGTCAGCTTGCCAACCCGATCGCCGCCGATCTCGATGCGCTTCGGCCCACGCCGCTGCCTTCGCTGCTTGCCGCGGCCATGCGCAATGCGACGCGAGGCGCCAATGATTTTGCCCTGTTCGAAATCGGCGCCGGGTTTAAATCCGGCGTGCCCGGCGAGCAGACGTCGATTGCCGCCGGCATACGCGTCGGCCTTGGTGCGCGCTGTTGGACCAAGGATAGTCACCCCGCCGATTTCTTCGACGTCAAGGCGGACGTTTTGGCCGTGTTGGAATCGGTTCAGGGATCGCCGATGAACGCGCCGATGAAGCCTAAGGCCAGCCCGTGGTATCACCCCGGCCGGTCTGCCGTGTTGGCGCTGGGCAAAACGGTGATCGCCGAGTTCGGCGAATTGCATCCAGCCATCTTGGCCGCTTTCGACCTCAAGTTGCCGGTGGCGGCCTTCGAGCTGTACCTCGACGCCCTGCCGGAAGCGAAACACAAAGCCAAATCGGCGTTTGCACCCTCGCCCTATCAGGCGGTGGAACGCGACTTCGCCTTCGTGGCCGAGACAAAAGTGACGGTCGACGACATTTTGCGCGCGGTCAAGAATGCCGAACGCAACTTAATCGAATCGGCCTCGCTGTTCGACGTCTACGAAGGCAAAGGCGTGCCGGAGGGCAGGAAATCGCTGGCGATCTCGGTCCGCCTGCAGCCCAAAGACAAAACCCTCACCGATGCCGAAATCGAAGCGGTGGGCCAGAAAATCGTCGCCGCCGTCGCCAAGGCAACCGGAGCGACCTTGCGGGCCTGAAGGCTTGGATCTCCATTTAGGGGCTATCGCCCCCAATCCCCCATTTCGCGGGAGGCTTTGCCTCCCGCACCCACCTATTTCCCACGTAGGGTAAGAGCAACTGACAATTGCAGGCGGCATAAAAAATGAGTAGCGCTTGCCTCTCACGACGTCGGGGGGTGGGGGCGACGGCCCCCAAGTGAGCCTTAACCGGCAGCCCGGCAAACGAAGTTCGCTTTCACTCCTCGGCCTTCAGCCAATAGGTCATCGCCGGGTTGGGCCAACCGATGGCGCATTTGCGTTCCAACCGGTAGGCGCGGACCAACGCCAACACCGCATAGGCGTTATCGCGGCTGACGTTCATATCGGCGATGGGGGCATCGCCATCGATCACCTTCCAGCTTCGGCCGATTTGCGCTGCATGCGCGGTGGTGGAGGTGAATTTCAGACAGCCGACGCCGGGCTTATCGTCGGCCGGAAATCCGTCGCCCCTCTTCCAAAATTCCATGGTGCCGGTGTGACATTTGCGGTCAAAGCCATAGCGCTTGATGACGGCGACGGCGCGGCGAGCGATTTTCTCGTCCCAGGCGGTACGGATGACCTCGGTGTTCCCCGACGCCACCACCCATTCCTTGCCCAGGCGGCGCAAGCGCAGGCGGTTCGGATCGAAAGCGACGCAGAGCTCGGCCGGGCGGGTCAAATGCATGCCCCGCGCGCCACCGCCCCAGCCGGCGTCGCGCCCGACCGGTTGTTCCCAGGTAGACTTGCCGACGCCGATCCATCCCGTAGGCTTTAGTCCCCCCCCTACGGAAAAGTCGCGTTTGCCTGTTCCCGCAGCATAGTTGACGGCCAGCGAAAAATTCAGGCCGCCCTTATCCCCCAGGCTTAACCGTATCCGCCGGTGGGCAAAGCCGTAATGAACCAACGCCGAAATGGCGATCACCGCCTTGGAATGAGGCGCATATTCGTACCCGTCGGCCGGCTCCACCCCCCAGTCGCATTCGCCGGGATGGCAATCGCCATAGAGCCGGACGTTCACCCGGCTGTTGCCGGCCGGGGTGACCACGACGTGATAAAGGCCGCCTTCGCGCGTCGGATTTTCCCAACGGCCGAGAAAATCGGAGATATCGGCACTGGCGCTAAAGGTACAGATAGCGGCGCAGAGCGCGGCGACGGTCAGAACGAGGAGATTTTTCACCATATGAACCTACCGGGCGAACCCCAAAGGTTTAACCTAAAGCGGCGGCACATTGAACCTTTCATACATCGCAGCTATGTACCGGGGGATGACCAGCCAAAGCCATATCCGCAATTTCTCCATCGTGGCGCATATCGACCACGGTAAGTCCACCTTGGCCGACCGGATGATTCAAACCACCGGCGGGCTGACCAGCCGCGAAATGAAAGACCAAGTGCTTGATTCCATGGATATCGAGCGCGAACGCGGCATCACCATCAAGGCCCAGACTGTCCGTCTCGCCTATAAGGCGAAGGACGGCGAGGACTATATTCTTAACCTGATGGACACGCCCGGCCACGTCGACTTCGCCTATGAGGTGTCGCGCTGTCTGGCCGCCTGCGAGGGGGCACTTTTGGTGGTCGATGCTAGCCAGGGGGTCGAGGCGCAGACCCTGGCCAATGTCTACCACGCTATCGATGCCGGCCTCGAAATCGTGCCGGTGTTGAATAAGATCGATTTGCCCGCCGCCGAGCCCGACCGCATCCGTCAACAGATCGAGGACGTGATCGGCCTGGATGCCTCGGATGCGCTGGCGATTTCGGCCAAAACCGGCATCGGCATTGAGGACGTACTGGAAGCGGTGGTCACCCGCCTGCCCGCGCCCAAGGGCGACGAAGCCGCCCCCTTGAAGGCGCTTTTGATCGATTCCTGGTACGATTCCTATCTCGGCGTGGTGGTGCTGGTGCGGGTCAAAGACGGCATTCTGAAAAAAGGCCAGAAAATCCGCATGATGGCCGCCGACGCGACCTATACCGTCGAGCGGGTCGGCGTCTTTACCCCTAAGCAGGTCATGATGGACCAGCTTGGCCCCGGCGAAGTCGGTTTCATCACCGCGGCGATCAAGGAAGTGGCCGACACCAGGGTAGGCGACACCATCACCGACGAAAAAAAACCGGCCGAAACGCCCCTGCCCGGCTTTCAGCCGGCACAGCAGGTGGTGTTCTGCGGCCTGTTTCCGGTCGATGCCGCCAAATTCGAGGATTTGCGCGAAGCGTTATCCAGGCTGCACTTAAATGATGCCAGCTTCACCTACGAGATGGAAACCTCGGCCGCGCTGGGCTTCGGTTTTCGCTGCGGGTTCCTGGGACTGCTGCATCTTGAAATTGTGACCGAGCGACTGGAGCGGGAATTTAATCTCGAACTCATTACCACTGCGCCCTCGGTGATCTATCGTATCCACATGACCGACGGCAGCTTGAAGGAATTGCACAATCCGGCTGACATGCCCGAAATCACCAAGATCGATCGCATCGAGGAACCGTGGATCAAGGCGACGATTCTGGTGCCGGACGAGCATCTCGGTTCGGTTCTGAAGCTGTGCGAGGATAGGCGCGGCTCGCAGATCGAACTGACCTATGCAGGCAGTCGGGCAATGGTGATTTATCATCTGCCGCTCAACGAAGTGGTGTTCGATTTTTACGACCGGCTGAAATCGGTCACGCGCGGCTATGCCAGCTTCGATTATGCGCTGGAGAATTACGAGGACGGCGATCTGGTCAAAATGTCGATCCTGGTCAACGACGAACCGGTCGATGCTTTGTCCATGATCGTCCACAAGACGCGGGCGGAAGCCCGTGGCCGATCCTTATGCGAAAAACTCAAGGATCTAATCCCGCGCCATCTGTTCAAAATTCCGATTCAGGCGGCCATCGGCGGCAAGATCATCGCCCGCGAAACCCTTTCGGCCCTGCGCAAGGACGTCACCGCCAAATGCTACGGCGGCGACATTACCCGCAAACGCAAGCTGTTGGACAAGCAGAAAGAGGGCAAGAAGAAGATGCGCCAGTTCGGCAAGGTGGAGATTCCCCAGGAAGCCTTCATCGCCGCGCTGAAGATGGACAATGACTAAAGCGCTTGACCGAATAGCGGAAATCCATTTTTCGGGTATGAAGCGCGACGAAACAAAGAGTTAGAGCATTTCGGTGGTTCCGGGAAACCACGAAATGCTCTAGAGCAACGTGTGCAAAAGTGTGTTCACTTTTGCGCGGAAAGTTGCGGCCAACCAAAGGGATAGAGCGGCGCGCCGATTCCGTCTGAAGGCGCGGCGCTCTAGAAGGATTACCCGACATGTCTATCGTCGCTTTGATCGATTACGGCTCCGGCAACTTGCGCTCGGCGGAAAAAGCCATTGCGCGGGCGGCGCTTGAGCACAAAACCGGTCACAAAATTCTGGTCACCGCCGATCCTGCGGTGGTTGCTAAGGCCGAGCGCATCGTGCTGCCCGGGGTCGGCGCCTTCGCCGACTGTATGGCTGGTCTAAAGGCGTTGCCCGGCATGGTCGAGGCCTTGACCGAAGCGGTCAAACAGCGCGGCGTGCCTTTCTTGGGCATCTGCGTCGGCATGCAGCTTATGGCCACGGTCGGGCGCGAATTCGGCGACCATCAAGGTTTGGGCTGGATACCCGGCGAGGTCGTCAAGCTGACCCCGACGGATAAAACGCTGAAAATTCCCCACATGGGATGGAACGAACTTATTCTGTCGCGCATTCATCCCCTGTTTGCCGGTCTAAAACCCCGGCCCGACGTCTATTTCGTCCATTCCTTCTGCATTCGGCCCAACGATCCAGCGAACATCCTCGCCACTAGCGATTACGGCGGGGCGTTCGCAGCGGCGGTCGGTTACGGCAATATTGCCGGCTTTCAGTTTCACCCGGAAAAGAGCCAAGATATCGGGCAAACCATCCTCACCAATTTTCTTGGTTGGAAGCCATGATCCTGTTCCCCGCCATCGATTTGAAGGACGGCGCATGCGTTCGCTTGAAACGCGGCGAGATGAATTCGGCCACGGTGTTCAATCTCGATCCGGCGGCCCAGGCGAAGGCTTTCGCCGCCGCCGGTTTCGAATGGCTGCATTGCGTCGATCTCAACGGGGCTTTTGCCGGCAGTTCGGTAAACGCAACGGTGGTTCGCGCCATACGGAACGCCATCGATCTTCCCATCGAGCTGGGCGGCGGCATCCGCGACATGGCGGGGATCGAATTCTGGCTTGAGGCCGGCATCACCCGGGTGATCCTCGGTACGGTGGCGACGAAAAATCCAACGTTGGTGCGCGAGGCCGCACGGGCCTTTCCGGGCCAAATCGTCGTCGGCGCCGACGCCAAAGGCGGTAGAATAGCCACCGAAGGCTGGGCGGAAACCGCCGATCTTACGCCGGTCGAGTTGGGCAAGCGTTTCGAGGATGCCGGGGTCACCGCCATTCTTTATACCGATGTCGATCGCGACGGGCTTCTCACCGGGGTCAACGTCGAAGCCACCGCCGCGTTGGCCAAAGCGCTCACGATCCCGGTGATCGCTTCGGGCGGCGTCTCGTCCATCACAGACATCAAAGCCCTGATCGCGGCGAACGAGCCGAACATCGAAGGGGTGGTGATCGGTCGGGCGCTTTACGACGGCCGGATCGCTCCGGATCTGGCGCTCGAACTTACCCGCGTTTCAGCCGGTCGGTGATCTCGTCGAGCTGCTCCAAGCTCTTATAGGCAATGCGCACTTCGCCTTTTTCCCCTTTGTGGACGATCTGAACTTTCAGCCCTAAGGCATTGGCAATGCTGTCTTCCAGTGCCTTGATGTTGGGATCTTCCACAGCCGGGTTGGGGATGGATACGCGTTTTACCCGTTGTTCGATCTGACGAACGTTGAGCGCACCTTCGATGATTTCCCGCGCGCGCGCCTCCGGGTCGGCGTCGTTCACGATCGACCGGGCGTGGCCGGCGCTGAGGCGACCGTCGCGCACCATCGCCAGCACGCTTTCCGGCAGCTTCAGCAACCTAAGCGTGTTAGCGACATGCGGCCGGCTTTTGCCGACCTGGGCGGCAACGCGATCCTGGGTGTAGCCGAATTTCTCCATCAGTTCGTGATAAGCGGCAGCCTCTTCAATGGCGTTGAGATCGGCGCGTTGGACGTTCTCGATGATGGCGATTTCCAACGCCTCGCGATCGTCCATACTGCGCACAACCACCGGCACGTCGTGCAACTTGGCGCTTTGGGCTGCGCGCCAGCGCCGTTCGCCGGCGACGATCTCGAAGGCGTCCGGCTGGCCGGCGATGGGGCGCACCAGAATCGGCTGCAATACGCCCTTTTCCTTTACCGACGCGATCAGATCGCTTAAATCCTCTTCGGTAAAGCGCTTGCGCGGCTGAAACCGGTTGGGCCGCAAAAACGCGGTCGGCAAAGAGCGCGGCGCACGGGATTCGACCGATGCCTTGGTTTCGTCGCCGATCAGTGCCGACAGACCGCGCCCCAATCCGCGCGGCCGCAAATCGTCGGAAAGTTTTTTCAGTTCCGGGCTCATGCCGCCACCCGCTTGCGTTCGCGTTGAATGAGTTCGCTGGCCAGTTTGATGTAGGCTTGGCTACCGGGGCAGCGTAAATCATAAACCAGCGCCGGCAGACCGTGGCTCGGAGCTTCCGAGATGCGCACATTGCGCGGGATCATGGTGTCGTAAACCTTGGCGCCCATATGCTGGCGCACATCGGCCGCCACCTGGTCCGACAACTTGTTGCGCTTATCGAACATGGTGAGCACAATACCTTGGATCTCCAGCGTCGGATTGAGCCCCGCCTTCACCAGATCGATGGTTTTCAAAAGCTGGCTCAAACCTTCGAGGGCGAAGAATTCGCATTGCAGCGGCACCACCACCGCATCGGCCGCGGTCATCGCATTGATGGTCAGAAGCGTGAGCGACGGCGGGCAATCGATCAGCACATACGAGAACGGCGCCGTTCCCCCCCTAAAATAGTCCGTCAGCGCGTCCTTAAGCCGGTGATTGCGCCGTTCGACCCCGGTCAGCTCCAGCTCGGCCCCGGACAAATCTACCGTAGCGGGCAGAATCGACAGCTTGGGAATACGGGTTGGGATGATGGCTTCGCCGAGCTTCGCCTCGCCAGTCAGAACTTCGTAAATGGTTTGGTTGCGCTCCAGATTGGAAATGCCCAAACCCGTCGAGGCATTGCCCTGCGGGTCGATATCGATGATCAAGGTCGGCTCGCCCACGGCAGCCAGAGCGGTACCAAGGTTGATAGCGGTGGTGGTTTTACCCACGCCGCCTTTTTGGTTGGCGACCACAAGTACACGAGGAAATGGTTTTTCGGGGACGGGATTGTTCATCGACATACCTTTGGTTTAACAACCTTAAATTGATTAATTTCCAGAATCACGCTATTGTCGTGTGTCCGGCTGGCATGCCTTACGACCTTCATCCTCCAGAATTTGGACGCCTCGGTCAATTCAGCTTCGGCGTTTTCGCCTTTGAGAAACAGGCAAACCGTGTTTTTGCCGGAAAAATGCTGTGCATAGTCGAGAAGCTTGCTTAAGGGCGCACAGGCGCGGGCGGTTACGACATCGAATTTTCGATCTTCCGCCGTTTCCATTCGCTCGTTGCGAATATCAACTTCCAAACCCAGCCGTCCGGCGACTTCACGAAGGAAAGCACATTTCTTGTTAGTCGCTTCAAACAACGTAACCTTGACCCTACCTTCAAATAACAACGCCAGCACCATTCCAGGAAACCCGGCGCCCGCCCCCAGATCCGCCAATGTGCTGGCGCTAGGCGGTATAAGGGGAGCGAGTTGAGCGCTGTCCCAGACATGGCGCCGCCAGACGTCGGCCATAGAACCTTCGGACACCAGATTGTGGCGCGCATTCCAATCGCTTAATAGACCGACATAGGCCTTGAGACGCGCCAATGTTTCACGTGAAACATTTTCGGCGGCGGCAAAATCGTCAGGTCCGAACATCAGGCGACCTTATGCGAATTATGAGCGGCTTTAACATGCGCCAGCACCAAGGTCATCGCCGCCGGTGTCACCCCATCGATTCTTGCCGCTTGCCCCAGGGTAGCCGGGCGGATGGCGGTAAGTTTCTGTGCCGCTTCGGCGGATAGCCCGCAAACCGAGGCATAATCGAGATCGGACGGCAGTTTCAGCGCTTCGTCGCGACGGAAGGCGAGAATATCGGCCTCCTGGCGGTCGAGATAACCGGCATAGCGGGCTTCCACTTCCAACTGCTCGACCACATCGGGCGCCAAATTCTTCATTGCCGGCCAGATTGCCGCCAATTGGGCAAATTCGACATCCGGCAACCCCAACAAATCCAAAGCGGTGCGGCGGGTTCCATCCAATCGCACGGCAATACCGCATTTCTGCGCTTCATTGGGGGTCAGGCTATGGGATGTAGCCATAAATCTGCCGGCTTCCATCCTCGCCAGTTTCTCGGCAAAGGCGGTACGTCGAGGCAGAAGCACGATGCCGGCCCTATCGAAGAGAGGCGTCAAACGCTGATCGGCATTGTCTGCACGCAAAGAAAGCCGGTATTCCGCTCGCGAGGTGAACATCCGATAGGGTTCTGTCAGATCTTTGGTAACCAGATCGTCGATCATCACACCGATATAAGAAGACGCCCGGTCGAGGATCACCGGCTCCTGCCCGCCGACCGACCGGGCGGCGTTCAAACCGGCCATCAAGCCTTGGGCTGCTGCTTCTTCATAGCCAGTCGTACCGTTGATTTGGCCGGCGAGAAACAGGCCAGGGACCAATTTGGCCTGTAGCGAGGGGTCAAGCTCGCGCGGATCGACATAATCGTACTCGATGGCATAGCCGAGGCGGGAAATCCGGCACGTTTCCAGCCCTGGAATGCTGGCGACCAGTGCGACCTGCACATCCTCGGGCAAAGAGGTCGAGATTCCGTTGGGATAAATGGTGTCGTTGTCCAGCCCTTCGGGTTCCAGGAAGATCTGGTGGCTGGTCCGCTGGGCGAAGCGGTTGACTTTATCTTCTATAGATGGGCAATACCGCGGCCCCCTCCCCTTTATCTGACCGGAAAACAGCGGCGCGCGGGAAAAATTCGCGCGGATGATCCGATGGGTCTCCTCGGTCGTCCGGGTAATGTGGCAAACCACTTGAGGCGTAGCAATCGACCG
This sequence comes from Alphaproteobacteria bacterium UBA1303, assembly GCA_002307315.1. Taxonomy (GTDB): domain Bacteria; phylum Pseudomonadota; class Alphaproteobacteria; order Micropepsales; family Micropepsaceae; genus Rhizomicrobium. Next base: position 20,623 of record DBTZ01000036.1, on the reverse strand, counting down.
GGTCATAAACGAGAATGGGGTCGGCGGATCGTCGCCTTGCTGTACTTCCAGCCGCGTCCAATCGATGGTGTTTCCGTCGAGCCGTGGCGGCGTGCCGGTTTTAAGCCGCCCAATCTTCAGCCCAAGACCTTTCAGGGTGTGGGATAGCCCAAGCGACGGCGGCTCCACGGCATTGCCGGCGAATTCGGGGCGGCCGTCGACGGCGCGACCGGCGGGAATTTTCCGCTCGCCGATATGGATGAGACCGCTCAAGAACGTACCGGTTGTCAAAACCACTGCCCCGGCACCGATGCGTTCCCCGCCGCCGGTCAGAATGCCGGCAACCCGGCCATCGCGAAAGATCAGATCTTCGGCCGACGTTTCGAGAATAGCGAGTTTAGGCATTTCCTCCAACGCCTGAAGCATAGCGCGGCGGTAAAGCTTACGATCAGCCTGGGCGCGCGGTCCGCGCACGGCTGGCCCTTTGCGACGATTGAGGATGCGGAACTGAATGCCAGCAGCATCGGCCACCCGGCCCATCAACCCATCGGCGGCGTCGATCTCTCGCACCAGGTGGCCTTTGCCTACCCCACCGATGGCAGGATTACATGACATCTCGCCGATGGTCGATTTTTTATTGGTGACCAAGAGGGTGTTGGCGCCAAAACGCGCCGAGGCCGCTGCGGCTTCGCAGCCGGCATGCCCTCCACCGATTACAATCACATCATATCCACTCATGGTGTCGAAATAGGCGAACGACCTGCCCACAGCAAGCGGCGATTCAATGTTTCACGTGAAACATTGGAGAATGAGAGTCATTTTCGGTATTAGGTTGCAAAGTTCCAATTAATACCAACCAGAGTAGTATCAGATAACGAATCACCTCTGAGGGGATAAGGTGGTGTCTGTTAACAAAATTGATGCCGCGCTGTGTGAGAGACTGATTAATTCTGCCGTTTCTCATTGCCCGGCGGTTAGCAGTGTCCAAGCTTCTGCCGCAACAGCCACACCACAACCAAACTTCGATGCGTTGTCCGCGAGTTTTGGTGCCCTCAGCACGGCTTTGACGATTGGTTCCATCATAATTGCGATTATCGCGGTGGTGGCAGCAGGTGGGTGGGGATATTTCGTTAAGGTATGGGCCGAAAAAGAAGCTCGCACTGAGGCGCAAATCCACGCAAAAGCCGTTGTTGATGCCTACATGCTAGAATGGCGTTCAAATGATGCCCCAGCGTTAGTTGCCGAGCATGTTCGACTTCTCGCAAACGCCTCAGTAGGTAATGGCAGTTGCGATGATTGCGCAGCAGAAAATATCGGAAAGGAGGCGGGATAATGTGCAAAATTAATCCATTAGAATTAATAGAAAAATACAGCACGACGCTTCCGGTGCCGGTATATGGCATAATGCGCGAGCTTGGTCTTGGGGTGAATTTTGAACCCTTAGAAAATAATATATCTGGTTGGATAGAACGCCTAGATGGCGACAAATACAGCGTAACCGTAAATTCAAGCCATGCTATCGTTCGGCAGCGGTTTACTGCTGCGCATGAGCTTGGACATTTTATTTATCACAGAGAATTGTTTGGCAGAGGCGTAGGAGATACTCGCGCATACCGCGCCGAAGGAAGCAGTCGTCCCAATTCTGCCATTTACCCAGTGCATGAGCGACAAGCAAATAGTTTTGCGGCAAATCTTCTTATGCCGTTCAAGGGTATATCGCTTTTGCTTTCGCAAGACATAAGTGACCCTGCTGTTATGGCTGATCATTTTGAAGTGTCTGTGCAAGCTATGCACATTCGTCTTGGGTTACCCTACCAGCCAGCATAAATATGCAGGGTTTCAATCTCTATTGCGGTTAGGCATTGCAACAGGAACGCGGCGGTAAACCCGCCGCGCGCGATTTTGTTTCGGATATTGGCCTCTGTGTCTTTTACGCCGATTCCTGCAAGTTTTTCAACAGGTCCAGCATAGGTCATGTTCCGGCGCTTCAATTCCGCCTTGAGCAATCCTTTGACATTGGCAATCCAGTCTTCTTTACGAATGGCGCTAAGGGTTATTCCGCCCTGCACATGAGCCGGGATTTAGACGTGCAGTACAAGACGGCTTTCATCCTGCTTCACAAAATCCGCGAAGCCATGTCGGCTGAAGATGACGGCGTGAAGGTTTCGGGAGAAGTGGAAGTGAACGGCATGTATGCGGGCGGATACGTTCAGTTGCTAGTTCAGATTCGGTGAGATAAGGTGTCGGCATGATAAAAAAAGAGGCCCGGAACGGCCTGATACCGCCCGGACCCCAAGTTAGGCACTCAATCCATTACCTACTAGGTAACGAACGGAAGTGGGAGATGACACTCTCCCATTTCCCATATCGCCTGCGCATATACGCGCAGACGTGTACGACCTTCGGACGAAAAAAAGACCACATGTCTTTTCTCCTTTTTTCGAGTTTATGAGGATGGTCCTCACCGCCCTTGTGGTGCTCCCTGCACCGCAACTTTTAAGGGCCTGAACCCGAAATCCGCGATCCGATGCGCGGTGAACCAATAAACCTCCTTCCAAAATTGGCGTACCCATGTGGAGCAGGGCGTCAGCTATCTGCTGAAATCCCGTCCGAGAGGGATGGATGTTTCCGCCAGATTTGGTGTCGCAATCAACGACAGGGGCCAAGTATTGACGATAAAAAAATGAGTCACAAGGGTTAAGTGGTAAACTAAGTCTTAATAAACCGTGTCATTTCTTAACGCCGGTTAGTAAAATCCTCGAGTCAAGAGGGTTTTAAGAATCCCTCAGAAAAATATTTACAGCGCCCGCAGCCACCACTTGCCTGGATAGGTCGATTGGTCGAATTGAACGATCCTATCCCTGCGGCGGGAAAAATTCCCCTGAATGGTCGCAATCAGTAATTTGAACGGATGCGGCTCAAGCGGACGGCCTAACCGCTGCAAGATACAAGCAGCCAATTCCGGAGTGCTGAGCGGATCGGCCAACCTCGCGTAATATCTCTAGCGCCATGCGGCTACCCGAGCCTTTTGGAAGCCCGCTTTTTCCGTTAGTGGCTTTCGGGTCAACGTCTGACAAAAATATCTTCAGACATTTATCGACGGCGGCCAAATCAGCCTTTAGGGCAATAACTCGTGTGTTGGCCGTAATCAGATCACCGACGAGCCTTGTGCGTTTTTCCTTTAAGGCTGACAGGGCATGAGTTTCGGCCATGCCCCGGATTACCCCGGAAAATCCCGCTCAGTCCCGCGTGAATCCCCCTTGGAAGCTTGCTACCTAATACCGGTCATTTTCCAATACAGAAATCTCTGAACACGATATCCAAGACATCCTCGACGTCGACCTTGCCGACGATGCGGCCGAGAGCACGCAAAGCCAAACGCACATCTTCGGCGAACAGCTCCGGCTCCTTGGCGGTTTGGGCGCGCACCAACGCGCTCAGCGCCTCCTCCAAACAATAGCGATGACGCGGGCGGGTAAGTGGCGCCGCAGATCCGCCCAGCATCTCCTTGGCCTTGGCGGCAATCGCCGCAACCACGGCATCGATTCCTTCGCCGGTCGTGGCCGATACCCTTAAACCCTCTTGCGGAACCGGCCAAAACAAGTCTGACTTATTCCACACTGTAATATATGGTTTATTAACCATACTTTCAGGCAGATTTATAGGGTTCTCTCCCAAGACACCATCACGCAGCAACACCACCATATCGGCTTCGCCGGCCCGCTGAAGCGCCCGGCGCACACCCTCAGCTTCGATCTCCTCGGTTGGATCGCGCAATCCGGCGGTATCAGCCAACACCACCGCGTAACCGTCCAAATTGAGCCGCACCTCGATTACGTCGCGGGTGGTACCGGGGATAGAAGAGACAATAGCGACGTCGCGCCTAGCCAACGCATTGACCAGCGAACTTTTTCCGGCATTGGGCGGACCGATCACCGCAACCTGCAGCCCTTCGCGGATCAGCTCGCCGCGTCGCCTATCGGCGAGCTGAGCGGAAATAGCCTCACGAACCTCGGCACAAAGTATCCTGCCCCCGCCTACCGAATCTTCCGGCACCTCTTCATCCGAAAAATCGATGTCGACCTCTGCCAAGGCCAGGGCACGCACCAAAACATCCCGCCATTCCTCAATTTTCTGGCCAAAGACGCCTTCATATTGGCGAACCGCCTGCCGCCGCTGAGCTTCGGTTTCGGCATCGACCAGATCGGCGATAGCTTCGGCTTGAGTCAAATCGAGTTTGCCGTTTTCGACCGCCCGCCGGGTGAATTCCCCCGGCTCGGCCGGACGCAAGCCTAGATCCCCAGTCAACACACTACATAAAGCATCGACAACCGCCCGCCCGCCGTGGAGATGGAATTCGGCAACGTCCTCGCCGGTAAAACTTTTCGGTGCTTGAAAAAAAAGCACCAGCGCCCTGTCGATAAGAACACCGCCGGTATCGTAGAGGGAGAGAAACCGTGCCTGCCTTGGGACAATATCCTTCTTTCCTGTCAATAGGTTAATACTGAGGCCGGCCTTGGCGCCGGAAACCCGCACGATGGCGACGCCGGCTTTGCCCGGGGCGCTGGCTAAGGCAAAGATGGTTTGCGAGCGATCCATCGGCATCGAGACCTTGTGGTTACGCGCCGTCCCGCGCTAAAGGTGGCAAAGTTTAGGCAACTTCAAGCGCACCGCCTTAAGCCAAGGCGCAAAACGCGGCAATCGGAAAACGGAAAAAATGAGCACCAATCGCCTCGCCGAGGAAACCAGTCCCTATCTGCTTTTGCACAAAGACAATCCCGTTCAGTGGTACGCTTGGGGCGAAGAAGCGCTTCAGGAAGCTGCCGCAAGCGGCAAACCGATTCTTCTCTCGATCGGGTACTCCGCCTGTCATTGGTGCCACGCCATGAACAAGGAGAGCTTTTCCGACGCCGATACCGCCGCGCTGATGAACGACAACTTCGTCAACGTAAAGCTCGACCGCGAAGAACGGCCCGACATCGACTATCTCTATCAGTCGGCGGCGCAGTTGATGGGCTATCGCGGCGGCTGGCCGCTGACCATCTTCCTCAACTCCAAGGCAGAGCCCTTTTTCGTCGGCGGCTTTTTCCCCAGCGAAGACCGCGATAACCTGCCCGCCTTCAAACACGTGCTGGCCGATGTCGCCAAGATCTACCGTGAACAGGCCGAAACCGTCGCCCAAAATGCCGGCAAGGTCAACGAAGCATTGACCAACCAATGGTCACGCGATCTTCGCGGATCTATCGATCCTCGCCTCATCGACGCTACTGCGATCCATACCGCACAGCGTTTCGACATTTTTTACGGCGGCCTTACCGGCGCGCCGAAATTCCCCCAACCCGCCCTGATCGAAGTTCTTTGGCGCGGCTACTTGCGTTCCGGTGCCGTGCCCTTCGCCCAATTGGTGCAGACCACGCTCGACACCATATGCCTCGCAGGCATCTACGATCACGTCGGCGGCGGGTTCCATCGTTATACCATCGACGAGCGCTGGTTGATTCCGCACTACGAAAAAATGCTGAGCGATAATGCCGCGATAATCGACATTCTGACTTTGGTCAGCCAACAAAACCGCATGCCGCTCTATCGTACCCGGATCGACGAAACCTTAAGCTGGGTAACGCGCGAAATGATGGTGGAGGACGCCTTCGCTACCAGCATCGACGCCGACGTCAACGGAGAAGAAGGCGCCTACTATCTGTGGAGCGAAGCCGAAATCGACGCCGCCCTAGCCGGCACTTTCAGCCAGCGCTTCAAGGATGTCTACAACGTCCGCAAAGAGGGCAACTTCAACGGCCGTAATATTCTGCACCGTTCCAACACACCCTTCCCGTTCAACGACGCCGACGAAGCGCTTCTAAAGCGTCAGCGCGAACTTCTGCTGACGGCGCGCGCCAAAAACCGCACCGCGCCCGCACGCGATGATAAGGTGATGGCCGACTGGAACGGCATGATGATTGCTGCCTTCGCCAACGCCGGTGCGGTATTCTCGAACCCGGCCTGGATTCAAACCGCCGTCAAAGCCTTCGACTTCATCGTCAAGGAAATGAGCGAAGGCGAGCGGCTGGTACATAGCTGGTGCGCGGGCAAACGCGGCCATACCGGTTTTGCCGACGATTACGCCCAGATGACTCGCGCCGCCTTAACTCTATTGGAAGTGACCGGCAACGATCGGTTCCTCGATCAGGCCAAGGCATGGACCAAGATCTTGAACGAACAGTTCTGGGACGAACAAAGCGGCGGCTATTTTCAGACCGCCGCCGACGATGCACCGATACTGCACCGTGTTCGCACCGTCCTCGATCAAGCAACCCCAAGTGCCAATTCGACTATGATCGGCGTCTTGGCCAGGTTGTTGTTCCTTACCGGCGACACCGTCTATCAGGAAAAGGTCAATGGCGTAATCAGCGGCTTCGCCAACGAACTGCCTGCTTCGCCTCTGGCGATGGGTACGTATCTCAACGGACTGGAAACCCTGATCGCCGGACTTCAGATCGTCATCATCGGCCCCAAGGAAAGCGGCAAGACCCAGGAACTCATCGCCGCGGTGATGGGACGGTCCTTGCCCAACCGCCTGCTCTTGGTGGTCGGTTCGTCCGATACTCTGCCCCAAAACCATCCCGCCCTCGGCAAACAGATGGAAAACGGCCAGCCCACCGCCTATATTTGCCAGCACAACACGTGCATGGCGCCGATCACCAACGCCGTAACTTTAAGCCAAGTTCTGCAACTGCCGCCGCAGGCGCAGGGCCGGCCGCAGTAGACCCGCAATTTTTAAACGAACGCAAAAGGCGGGTGCGAAGGCATCCGCCTTTTTTCATGAAGGACAGAAACAAAGTGAAGGCTATCCGTTTCGCCGAAACCGGCGATCCCGACGTTCTGGTTTGCGAAGATGTCGATCTTCCCGCCCCCGCCCCCGGTATGGTGCAAATCAAACATGGCGCCATCGGCGTGAATTTTATCGACACCTATCATCGCTCCGGCCTTTATCGATTGGACCTCCCGTCTGGCATCGGGCTGGAAGCGGCCGGGACCATCGAAGCCCTGGGCGAAGGCGTGGTCGGATTTAAGGTAGGCGACCGGGTCGGCTATTGCTCCGGACCCCTAGGTGCTTATGCAAAGGCGAACAACGTGGCCGCAGACCGGCTGGTCCGCCTGCCGGAGGGCATCGACGACGTCACCGCCGCCGCATCAATGATGAAAGGCTTCACCGCGCGTTATCTGCTCAAACAAACCTTTCCGGTACAGCCCGGTCAAACCATTTTGTTTCACGCCGCCGCCGGCGGAGTAGGGTTGATAGCTTGCCAATGGGCGAAAGCACTGGGCGTCAAGGTGATCGGCACCGTGGGATCGAACGAGAAGATCGACCTTGCCAAAGAGGCGGGATGCCACGCCGTGTTCAATGCCCGCACCGAGGACTGGGTCGCGGGGGTACGCGACTTGACCGACGGAACAGGCGTACCAGCAGTTTACGATTCGGTTGGCAAGGATACCTTCGAAGGCTCGCTCGACTGTTTGGCGTTACGGGGCATGATGATTTCCTACGGCAACGCCTCGGGTGCAGTACCCGCTTTCGAGCCGGGAATACTAAGCGCCAAAGGTTCGTTGTTTCTCACTCGCCCGACATTGTTCCACTACACAAAAAAGCCCGAGGATCTGCAGACAACCGCGGCGGATTTCTTCGCCGCGGTACAATCCGGCAAGATCAGGATCACGGTGGGTCAACAGTTCGCTTTGGCCGATGCAAAATTCGCTCACCTTGCGCTGCACTCGCGCCAGACCATAGGATCGACGGTCCTCATCCCATAAAAAAGCGCCCTCGTGATCTCCCACGAGGGCGCTAAATCCATAGAAAACCGTTCGTTCAAGTATTCATACTCTCGAAGAAATCGTCGTTGGTTTTGGACGAACGCAACTTGTCGAGCAAAAACTCGATGGCATCGACCGTGCCCATCGGCGCCAAAATGCGGCGCAGCACATAGGTTTTCGACATCTGTGCCTTGCTGATCATACGCTCGTCCTTGCGGGTGCCGGAACGAAGAATGTCAATGGCCGGGAACACCCGCTTATCCGAAACCTTGCGGTCTAGAATGATTTCCGAATTGCCGGTACCTTTGAATTCTTCGAAAATCACTTCGTCCATGCGGCTGCCGGTGTC
>DBTZ01000036.1:0-12236 GCA_002307315.1 Alphaproteobacteria bacterium UBA1303 | reverse complement strand
CCATGCGGCTGCCGGTGTCGATCAGAGCGGTGGCGATGATGGTCAGCGAACCGCCTTCTTCGATATTGCGCGCGGCACCGAAAAAACGCTTGGGCTTTTGCAACGCGTTGGCATCGACGCCGCCCGTCAGCACCTTGCCCGAGGACGGCACCACGGTGTTGTAGGCGCGTCCCAGGCGGGTAATCGAATCCAAAAGGATCACCACGTCACGCTTGTGCTCGACCAAGCGCTTGGCCTTCTCGATCACCATCTCGGCAACCTGAACATGGCGGGTCGCCGGCTCGTCGAAAGTCGAAGAAATCACTTCGCCCTTTACGGTGCGTTGCATGTCGGTAACTTCTTCCGGCCGCTCGTCGATCAGAAGTACGATCAGATAAATCTCAGGGTGATTGGCGGAGATCGCCTTGGCGATATTTTCCAGAATAACCGTCTTGCCGGTGCGCGGCGGCGCGGTAATCAGCGCGCGCTGTCCCATACCCTGCGGCGCCACGATGTCGATCACCCGGCCGGTCTTGTCCTTGTTGGTGGGATCGTCCAGCTCCATCTTGAGCCAACGCGTGGGATGCAACGGCGTCAGGTTGTCGAAATGGACCTTATGCTTGATCTGTTCGGGATCTTCAAAATTGATGGTCGAAACCTTGAGAAGCGCAAAATAACGTTCGCCGTCCTTCGGCGAGCGAATCGGACCTTCCACCGTATCGCCGGTGCGAAGGCCAAACTTGCGGATCTGCGAAGGGGAAACGTAAATGTCGTCCGGACCGGCCAGATAGTTCGCTTCGGGCGAACGTAAAAAACCAAATCCGTCCTGCAGCGTTTCCAGCACGCCGGCACCGGTAATCTCGACATTGCGTTCGGCCAGCTCTTTAAGGATGGCGAACATCATGTCCTGCTTGCGCATGGTGGAAGCGTTCTCAACTCCCAATTCTTCGGCGAAGGCGAGAAGATCGGTCGGCGTTTTGGTTTTCAATTCCTGCAACTTCATGGTTTGCAGGCCGGTATCGTCAATCATGAATAGCTCGCTTGAGATCGAATAGATGTATCGCCTTGCCGGCGTTCCTATGGCAAGGATAGTCGAAAGGATGGAATTTTTAGGCCTTACAGGCGTTTCCGGATCAGCGCGATGACGCGATCCGTCGCTAGGCTTTTATGGGGAACCGGCGGTCTTATACCTCCGACCGAGCCTATAGCGCAACTGCCTTTCTCGCGTCCGCCGTCAATCGTTGCAGATAAGCAACTCCATCACACGGGTTTATATACCGCCAGGAGCACAATGCCGATCATCAAAAGGGTCGGCATCTCGTTCCAAACACGAAAAAAACGCTCAGTATGAACGTTGTGCTCGCGTTCGAAGGCAATCGCCCAGTATTCGTCTAAGATGTGAACGGCCGTCATCGGCACCGCCAACGCTATTTTGGCAAGAAACCACAGATCGAGCCAGTACCCCATACCCCAAGCGTTCAATAACCCGAATGCCCAAGTGGCAATCAGCGCCGGCCGCATGATGATAGCGAGAAGTTTATGCTCCATGACCACGAAGCGATTGTATTCGGCGGTACCGGCAATCGTTTGGGTATGATAAACGAACAACCGAGGTAGATAGAACAACCCCGCCATCCAGGCGATCGACATCATGATATGCAGGGATTTCAGCAGAAGATAATATTGAGCAAAATATTCGGTCATCTTATTTCCGCCTGCAGCCGCATCGCCCTTCCGTTCCGCAGTCGTCGTAACCAGTCGATCCCTTGCCCGCAAGGGCGTCACTTACCAATTTTGCCAACCCCGCGATGAAATCCGCGCGAATACCGACAGCCGGCACCCGGATATAATCCTTCACGCCGCAATTCTTCGCCAGAAGAGCGTATTCAATGTCCAGTTCCACCAAAGTTTCCGAATGTTCAGAAACGAAGGCAATCGGCGCGATAATAATACCCTTGCCGTCCGCCCCGGCGCGCTTGATCTCGCTGTCGGTGGCCGGACCGATCCATTTCATCGGTCCGACCCGGCTTTGATAACAAACCAAAATGTCGTCCATTCCCAATTTTTTGGTCAAGGCCGCGGCGGTTTTTTCGACGTGACTTTTGTATGGATCGCCGTTTCGGATCATCCGTTCGGGCAACCCGTGCGCCGACAGCAAAAGACGATAGGATATGCCCGATTTTGCCTTTGCCGCCGCCTCAACGATCAGACCGGCCAACGCCGAAATAAATCCGCTTTGTTCGGGATAACAGCAAATGCGTACCGTCGCCAGGTTCAATTCCGCCGCCGCCGCCGCACGTGTCCAATCGACAAACGAAGACCCCGTCGTAGCAGTGGAAAATTGCGGATAGAGTGGTATCAGCACGATTTGTTCGGCACCCCAAGCCTTAATGGCCGCCACGGCGTCGTCACTAAAGGGTTTCCAACACCTCATGGAAATGAAACAACGAAAATCCCTGCCCAGTGCCGCCTCCAACGCCTGCGCCTGCGCTTTCGTTTCAGAAAGAATTGGCGAACATCCACCGATCTTCGCGTAAATTTCGCGCGCCGATGGAACGCGTTTTGCGGCAATGAACTTCGCCAGCGGCAACCTCAATATCGAAGGCAACGGCAACACTGCCGGGTCCGAAAACAAATTGCGCAAAAATGGTTCGATGGAATCCGGTGTGTCTGGACCACCAAGATTGAAAAGAACCACTGCAACCTTCATGCAAAACTCCGTATCAAAGACACCAATTTTTCCACATGCTCGACCGGCGTTTCCCGTAGTATGCCATGACCCAAGTTGAATATATGCTTTTTGTTCCGCATAGCTTTCATAATCGACATGACACCCTGCTCCAGTGCCGCTCCACCGGCAACAAGAGCAAGAGGATCAAGATTACCTTGTATTCCTATATCAAGATTTTTTTCCGCCCATTCGATCGGCACGGCAGTATCAAGGGAAATCACATCAACGCCGGTCGCTTTGGCATAGTTGCCGTATCCCTCAAGTGTAATTCCTCGCGGAAATCCGATAATACCGGCTTGCGGCACAACCGCTTTCACCTTAGCAACGATTCGTTTCGCCGGAGCCATGACGAAACGCAAAAAAAGCGGCTCGGCCATACCGCCCGCCCAACTATCGAACAATTGAACCGTATCTGCACCGGCAAGTAATTGCCCGATCAAATGTTCGCTCACACAATCGACGAGTATGTCGATCAATTGTGCAAAACTTTCCGGCTGGCGATAGGCCCAAAGCTTAGCGGCCTTCTGATCGTCTCCGCCACCGCCCGCCGCCATATAGGCGGCCAAAGTCCATGGCGCTCCGGCAAAACCGATTACCGAGACCGCATCTGGCAAAGCCTTTCGCACCAAACCAACCGTTTCATAAACCGGTACGAAGTGACGACGATAATTTATCGGATCGTCAACCAGCCCATCAATCGAAGATATCGGCTTCAGCTTCGGACCATCCCCGAAAAAATCGACTGGTACACCCAAAGCGGCGGGAACTTCGAGAATATCCGAAAAAACGATGGCAGCATCGAAACCAAAACGGCGTATCGGCTGCAAACTGACCTCCGCCGCCAGAACCGGGGTACGACATAAGTTCCAAAACGATCCCGCCTTGGTTCTAAGATCGCGATACTCCGGTAAATATCTTCCGGCCTGTCGCATGATCCAGACTGGTATTTTCCCCTTTTCCAAAGAGACTAACTTCCCATTCTTCATAATAAGATTCCTTAATTAAAGATTATGAAGATGTTGTATGTCTTGTGGATTGTGGAAGGATCACTGGATAAGCCGATTCAGTAAAAGGGTTTACCTAATGGCACAAGGTGTTCCGAATATCCCTCTGTAGCACTCGGACTGTGATGAAAGCGGCGACTTGTTAACTCTTTCTTCACAGAGGTAAACAGAAAGTTAAAAAAAACGCGATACGGGACGATTCATAGCCGGGGCAGTGAGTAAATAGGGAGCAAATTGTGGGTGAAAAATATCATCTTCATCTGGTGTCTGATGCCACCGGAGAAACCTTGCATGCGGTTGCTCGCGCGTCCCTCGCACAGTTCGATAATGTGGACGTAAACGAACATGCCCATACGCTGGTCAGGAGTGAACGGCAGCTAAAAAGAGTGATCGAAAGCATCGGTGAAGATAGAGGATTGGTTTTCTTCACGATGGTACGAAAGGACTTGCGCAAGGAGCTGATTTCCCAGCTCGCGCTGATGGGAATTCCTTATTATGACGTGATGGAAGGCCCGGTCGGTGTAATGGAACGCGCTTTCGGCGTGGCCGAGACCAGCAAGCCCGGCGGTCAGCATGAAGTCGATCAGGACTATCTGCAACGCATCGATGCCCTAAGCTATACCATCGAGCATGACGACGGTCAGTTGGTAAACGACCTGTCGGAAGCCGAAGTAATCCTGCTGGGTGCAAGTCGTACCTGCAAGACACCGACCTGCGTTTATCTAGCGATTCGTGGCATTCGAGCCGCCAACGTGCCGCTGGTACCGGGTATGCCGCCGCCGGATAATCTGTTTAAATACGAAGAACCTCTAATCATCGGTTTGTGGGTATCGCCCGATCGGTTAGTGCAAGTACGTATCAATCGCCTAGCTACTATGGGCGAAAAGAACAAAACCGATTATGTCGATCCGCAATGCGTACGTGAGGAAATCATGGAAACCCGCCGGCTTTACGATCGGCATGGTTGGCCGTCGATCGACGTAACCCGTCGTTCGGTCGAGGAAACGGCAGCTAACATCCTAAATTTATTGGACGAACATCGGAAGAAATTCGCATGAAGCTGGTTCTGGCTTCGGCAAGCACCATTCGCGCGCAACTTTTGCGCGCCACCGGTTTGAGTATCGACGTCCAACCATCCGAAATTAACGAATCCGCCTTGAAGGCCGATATTACCGCAACGGCATCCTCGCTGGCATTGGACAAAGCGAAGGAGGTTTCGCGATTACGTTTCGGCGAACTGGTAATCGGCTGCGATCAGACGTTGTTGTTTGAGGGCGAATTGATCGGTAAATCCGGCAATCTATCCGCGGCGCGTTCTTTGTTGCGGCGCTTGCGCGGCAAAACCCACCGGCTCGTCAGCGCCGCGGCTCTGGTTCAAGACGGCAAGACCCTATGGCAAGGGGAGCAAAGCGCGGATTTGACCATGCGCGAATTCGACGAAGCATTTCTCGACGCGTATCTTTCGGCCGAAGGGGAAGAAATACTGTCTTCCGTAGGCTGCTATCGACTGGAGGGGAGAGGAATCCGGCTTTTCGAAGCGGTTAAAGGCGATTATTTTGCCGTTCTCGGCTTGCCGCTGTTGCCGTTACTGGCAGCTTTGCGCGCCGAAAGGGTGCATGGGGTTTAGGGTATGAAAATCAGCGGGGCCGCAAAAATCGCCGGCGTTATCGGTTGGCCGATCGCGCATTCCCTGTCACCGCTCTTGCATGGTCATTGGATCGAGGCATATCGCCTGGATGCTGCTTATGTGCCGTTTGCCTGCGCACCGGAAGCGTTTACCGCTGCGATCGCCGGGTTAAGAGCGGCCGGTATTCGCGGCCTCAACGTTACCGTACCGCACAAGGAAGCGGCGTTTCGGCTTGCCGACAAACCGGATTTTTCCGCACAAATCGCCGGCGCCGCCAATCTGTTGGTGTTCGGCGAGGATGGCGTCACGGCTTCAAATACCGACCAGCCGGGCTTGATCGCCGCCTTAAACGAAGTCCTTGGCGAAAATGCCTTGAAGGGGCGAAAAGCCGTGGTGCTGGGTGCGGGCGGCATGGCGCGGGCGGCGATATGCGGCTTGGCGAAAATGGGAATTGCCGAGATCGCCGTCCTGGCGCGGAATACGGAACGCGCCGAAGCGCTGGCTGCCGCACTCGAACCTCACCTCGAAGCGAAATTGACGGCGCGAGGGTTGGATGCCTGGGAATTGGTGGCGCCCGAGACCGTTTTGGCCGTCAACGCCACCAGCGCAGGGATGAAAAACCTTGCACCCCTCGATTTGAAATTGGAAGCGCTGCCGAAAGGAGCGGCGGTATTCGATGCGGTGTACAATCCGCTCGAAACCGATCTTTTGCGCCGGGCCCGTGCCGCCGGTCTCTGCGCCATCGACGGACTCGGACTTCTCATGCATCAAGCGGCACCGTCGTTTGCTGCGTTCTTTGGCATCGAGCCGAAGGTCGATGCGGTGCTGAAACGCAAACTCGTCGAGGCACTGGCGCCATGACTGAGCGACCATTTCTTATCGGCTTGACCGGCTCTGTCGGTATGGGGAAAAGCACCACGGCGGAAATGTTTGCCGCCCTGGGTTTTCCGGTATTCGATGCCGACGCCGCGGTGCATAGCCTCTACGGTCTCGGCGGCGCGGGCGTGGAGATGGTGGGATCTGCTTTTCCCGGTAGCGTTACAAACGGTGCCGTAGATCGTCGGGCATTGGCGCGTCTTCTCGGCGACGACCATTCCGCGTTCGAAAGATTGGAAGCACTCGTGCATCCCTTGGTGACGCGCGAAAGCGAGAAGTTCATCGAGCAATGCGCGGCAAAGGGCAAAAAGGCCGCGATACTCAATATCCCGCTGCTATTTGAGACCGGCGAAGCGAACCGAATGGACGTAGTGCTGGTAGTCAGCGCACCCGAGCATGTGCAGTTGTCGCGTGTATTGACCCGTCCCGGTATGACAAAAGAACGCTTTGATATTGTCTCTTCACGCCAATGGCCGGATGCGGAAAAACGCCAAGCGGCGGATTTCGTCATTCAAACCGGCGAAGGGCTGGAACGGACCCTGGCCGACGTCAAAAAAATCGCCGCCATTTTGCGGCGGCGGGCGGGAGAAAAATAGCCATGCGTGAAATTGTGTTTGACACCGAAACCACCGGGCTCGACCCGGCCGCCGGCCATCGTATCGTCGAACTCGGTTGTGTTGAGCTCGAGGATCATTGTCCGACCGGAAAAGCCTATCATGCCTATCTCAATCCCGAACGCGACGTGCCGCCGGAAACCACCAAGGTTCACGGATTGACCAATGATTTTCTCGCCGACAAGCCGCGCTTTGCGGAAGTATGCGACGAATTTCTCTCCTTCATCGGCGATGCGCCGCTGGTCATTCACAATGCCGCATTCGATATGCGGTTCGTCAACGCCGAATTGGCGAAACTAGGCCGCCCGCCGTTGGATGCGGCGCGCGCCATCGACACCATAGAAATCGCCAAGGTCAAACTGCCCGGCGCACGTTATTCGTTGGACGAATTGTGCAAACGTTTCGCCATCGACCTATCGGTGCGGGAAAAACACGGCGCATTGCTGGACGCAGAGTTGACCGCTAAGGTCTATCTCGAACTGATCGGCGGAAGACAACAGCGCTTGTCGTTAGCTCCGGCCGACCGGGAAGAAATAACGGCTGATGCAGCGACCGGCCCGGTTTGCCTTCGTTCGCATAAGCTTTCCTCTCGGCTTAGTGCCGAGGAGAAAGCCGCACACGACTCCTTCGTCGCCAAGCAACTCGGCGACGATGCTATATGGAAGCGATATTAGAGCGCATTCCGGCGAAGAGGAATCCGGTTCGCCGCAAAAATGCGCGGCAACAAAGAAAGCTACAGCCAATTACGGTGCTTAATGACCGGAATTGGCTGTAGTTTCAGGCGTCGAGGTGCTTCGATTCTTCGCCCGACTGCTGCTGTTGCTGCAGTTCGGCCGCCTTAGCGCGGTAGAGCGCGGCAAAATCGATCGGTTCGATCATCAAAGGCGGCAAGCCGCCGTCGCGCACCGTATCGGCGATGATGCGACGGACGAACGGAAACATGATATGCGGCGCCTCGATCAGCAGCACCTGGGTGCGCACCTCGTCGGGGATGTTGTGCAGCATGAACAACCCGCCATACGCCAATTCGAGCAAAAAGGCCGGCTTGCTTTCGACCGTTGCCGATACCCTGAGTTTCATTTCGACTTCGTACAGCTCTTTGTCGACCTGACGGGCCTGAAGATCGACGCCCATATCGACCTGGGGGCGGGTATTGGGATTGGCCGGAGCCGAAGGATTTTCGAACGATAGGTCCTTGGTGTATTGCGCAACGATTTGAAAACGCGGCGCATCCTCGTTGTTTCCGTTATCGCCGGCAGAATTTTGGCCCGCGTCGCTCATAAGTGACCCCCTTCGTGTTGCAAAGACTAGGGCGCTAGCACAGAACCTCGACGTTTGACAAGAAGCCAATAATTAACGGTACTTATCGTTTAATTTGTACCGATTGGCTGATTTGCATCCCGCGACTGTTGCATTCGTGCAATCAGGTATCAAATATAAATCGAATGTGTGCTGGACCGTCTATGACGACAGCGGTAGGCTATGATTAATTCCGCGCCACTGTGACGCGAGATACTAAAGAAAATGGCGAACGCGCAACTACTTGAGATCATTCTGCTCGCTGCTGTGGCGGGGGTGGTTCTGTTTCGTCTGTATACCATTTTGGGCAGACGAACGGGGGGCGAACATCCGCCCGACTACCATGTAGCGGGACGCGAAACCGGCGAAGCGGTGGCAATAGGCGACAAAACCGCGGTTTCGCAGCCTGCGGTAGTGGAACGGCCCACCGATCCGGTATTGAGCGGTTTGTTCGATATTTCGCTGGTCGATCGCGATTTCGACAAGGACAAGTTCCTCTCCGGTGCCCGTGCGGCTTACGAAATGATCGAAACCGCCTTTGCCGAAGGCGATTGTGAAACCTTGCGCCCGCTGCTCGACGCGGACGTATATGCGGCCTTCGAATCGGCAATCGCTTTGCGAGGAAAACAGCGGCAAAGAAGCGTGTTTACGTTCGTCGGTTACAAGGAAGTCAAAGTCGCCACCGCCGCGATGAACGGTTACCGCGCCGAAATAGCGGTTTCCTTCGAAGCTCAGTGCATATCCGCCGTACTCGACACCGACGGCAAGGTCGTGGAAGGCGACGACAAATCCGTGCGCGAAGTCTCGGATATTTGGACCTTCGCCCGCGATGTCCGCGCCCGCGACCCCAATTGGATGCTGGTCGCCACCGCCGGCAAAGACTGATCGGCCGTGCATTCCGTCAAACACCTGGTTCCCATCCTTGCTTTGCTCCTTGCGGGGTGTCTGGCTCCGGCGCCGAAAGTCTTGTCGCAAAAGGAAAGTTCCTTACGTTTGACCGCGGTCGGCTTCGCCGATCTGCCGGGGTGGCAACAGGCAGACGTCAAACCGGCCTTTGCCGCCTTTTTGAAATCTTGCGAAAAAAAGGCATCCGCACCGCAGAACGCGGATATGGGCGGGATGGGCTACGCCGGAACCGCCGACGAATGGCGCGAAGCCTGCGCTATGGCTGCTGGTTGGCAAGATCAGGAAAAACTTTTTTTCGAACAGGTACTTACTCCATTCCGAGCGGGGAACGGATCGGCGGACGAAGGCCTCTTCACCGGCTATTACGAACCCGATATTGCGGTCAGCCATACCCGACACGGGCCATATCAGACGCCGATCTACGGTCTGCCCGGCGATCTATTAACCGTCGATCTGGGTGCGTTCCGGGAAGAATGGAAAGGCAAACGCATTGTCGGGCGGATCGCGGGCAAAAAGCTGGTGCCCTACGCCACACGGGCCGAGATTGCCAAGAATACACTGTCCGACGCCCCGGTGCTGTTCTATGCCGCGGACCCCGTGATGCTGTTTTTCCTGCAAATTCAAGGTTCTGGGCGCGCCCACAGCGATGACGGACAAATTTCGCGTCTGGTCTATGCGGGTCAAAACGGCCATGCCTATACCGCCATCGGCCAGGTTTTGATCGAAAGAGGCGTGCTGACCAAGGAACACATGTCGCTCGGTTCCATCCGCGATTGGCTAAGGATCCACCCCGACGAGGCCGACGGGGTGATGAATGCGGATGAATCCTATGTTTTTTTCAAAAACGAACCACTCGCCGACCCCGCCATAGGGGCCAAGGGGTCCGAAGGCGTGCCGCTCACTGCAGGGGCCAGTATTGCCGTCGATACCCACTATCATGCTCTCGGTGTGCCGTTCTTCGTTGCAACTCACTTGGCTGATGGGACACCGTTCAACCGGTTGACGGTGGCCCAGGATACCGGCGGAGCGATCCGCGGTGTTGTGCGCGCCGATATTTACTTCGGCGCCGGAGAGCGGGCCGAGGCCGAGGCCGGCGCGATGAAACAACCGGGCAGTCTGTACGTACTACTGCCTAAGCCCCCGGCCAAGCCATCGGCCGCGAAGAACGAAGAGGCAAAACGGCCGTGAGAAAGCGCGAAACCACCGCGGAAGAACGCGCGTTGTTTCGTGCCGTATTGGCAGGTCGCGTTTCGCTTCGGAGTTCGAAAAAAGGCGGAGAAGGCGATACCAAGCTCGGCGCCGCGGTTGCGAATAAGCGGTCCGAAGTTCCCGGCGGTATCAACGGCTCCACCCGCGATAAACTGATCCGCGGCGCGCTGCGCCCCGATGCCAGGATCGATTTGCACGGTCTGACGGAGACGGCCGCGCATCGCGCGATGTCCGCGTTTCTCGTTTCTGCGATCAATCGCGGCGCCCGCCTGGTACTGGTGATCACCGGCAAGGGAGCGCGAAAGATCGATCCTTACGCACCGTTCGACATGGAGCTTGAGATGCGCGAACGCGGCGTCCTGAAGGCAATGGTGCCGCGTTGGCTGGGCGAGCCGCCCTTGGCCGGATTGATCGCCGAAGTGCGCCCTGCGCATATCCGCCACGGCGGTGCTGGCGCATTGTATGTCTATTTGCGGAAGAGGCCGGCCGGATAAAGCCGTCAGATAAGCTTGGCCGCCGCTGCCAGATCGCGCAAAACCGCCGCCGGGCGCGCACCGAAATGCGAAATGACCTCTCCGGCCGCCAGCGCTCCCAATCGGCCGCAATCGTCGAGCGCCTTGCCGTGGGTCATGCCGTAGAGAAAACCGGCGGCGAATGCATCGCCGGCCCCGGTGGTGTCGACGACATTTTCAATGGGATATGCCGGGACCGATTTGACGAAATCGCGGCCGACCACCGTGCAACCCTTTTCCGAACGGGTTATGGCTGCCGTGCCGTTCCAGTCGGAAAAATTGCGTAGTGCAGAATCAAAATCTTTTGTTGAAAACAAAGCCTTAGCTTCGTCTTCGTTGGCGAACACGATGTCGAGATCGTTGTCGAGCAGTTCGAGAAATTCCTCGCGGAAACGGCCTACGCAAAACGGATCGGAAAGGGTGAAAGCAATCTTGACGCCGGATTTTTTTGCTATGGCAATCGCTTTGCGCGAGGCATCCTTGGCTGCGTCCATGTCCCACAGATAGCCTTCGATATAAAGAATCTTTGCAACGGAGATTTCCTCCTCGCGAATATCGTCCGGGGTCAAACCGCGACAGGCGCCGAGATAGGTGTTCATCGAACGCTGGCCGTCTTCGGCCACTGCAATCATGCAACACGCCGTAGCAGGGCCTTCGGTCGCAGGCGTAGCCGTAAAGCCGATGTCGAGTTCCTTCATGCCGGAAGCGAAGGCATGGCCCAGCCGGTCATCGCGCACCTTGCCTATGTAGTGGCCGTTGCCGCCGAGCGAAGCAAGTGCGGCCATGGTGTTGGCAGCCGAGCCGCCGGCGATTTCCCGTCTCATCCCCGGAAGCACGTCATAAAGCTGTTTGGCTCTGGCTTCGTCGATCAGCGTCATCACCCCTTTGACAATGCCGTGGGTGGCTAAAAATTCATCCTCGACCGGTGCCAGAACATCGACAATCGCGTTGCCCATCGCCACTACATCGCAAATTTTCGTCATAATCGGGTTCTCGTGAATTCCATTTAACCCCTAACCGAGACGACCTTTGCGCGCAAGGCGGGTCGCCAAGGCAAGAAAAAACGGATATGAAACGCAAGCGCAAGGAGCCTTAATCGCATGAATAGAAAACTGTGGCTGGCCGGATTGACGCTGGTGTTGGCCGGATGCGCCTCGGCGCCTCAGCCGGGGAGGATTGCTCCCAAATCGACCGAACCCATACAAAAAGGCTGGTCGGATCTTTCGGCCGGCGAATTGGCCCGCACCTACGGCGAACCTTCTTTCGTGCGCAAGGAAGCCGATAGCGAGATCTGGCGCTACGATGTCGGCGCTTGCCGGATATTCTTTTTTCTCTACCCCGGCGAACGAAGCCCGACGGTGCGTCATGTCGAAAGCATTCCTTCGGGCGGCGACCAGCCGATTGAGCGCAATTGCCTCAACGCCTTCAAACTGCGTCTTAAGAAAAATTAATTCGTCGGCCGTGAAGAATTCCCAAGCT
>DBTZ01000053.1:11270-15819 GCA_002307315.1 Alphaproteobacteria bacterium UBA1303 | reverse complement strand
CGGCGCGGCGGCGTCGGGCCATGTGGAATCTCCCTCGATTACTTCGGACGCTTGGCGCCGTAGAGCGAACGGCGTTGTTTGCGGTCCTTCGCGCCCTGCGTGTCGAGCACGCCGCGGATGATGTGATAGCGCACGCCCGGCAAGTCCTTCACGCGGCCGCCGCGGATGAGCACCACTGAGTGCTCCTGCAGGTTATGGCCTTCGCCCGGGATGTAGGTCAGGGCTTCGTAGCCGTTGGTCAGGCGGACCTTTGCCACCTTGCGAAGGGCCGAGTTCGGCTTCTTCGGCGTCGTGGTGTAGACGCGGGTGCAAACCGCGCGCTTCTGGGGGCACTGCTGCAGTGCCGGAACCTTGTTGCGCTTGGGCTTCGACCCTCGCGGCTTGCGGATCAATTGGTTGATCGTCGGCATTCGTCTTCCCAACCTCGTCGCCGACACGCACCATGCGCGCGGCAAATACAAAACCGATCAGCGGACCACCTGTCCGCCCCGGACCGAACCGCGGAGGATTCGGGAACGCCCCAAATCGCGCGTATAACGCTCTATAAACTGACTTTCCGGCAGCGTTTCCGCGAATTCGCGGACGGCCTGTCGCCCGAAAGGTGGGGCCTTATAGGCGGGCGGTCCGGGGCGGTCAAGCGTTGAAATGAAATTTCTTTTCCGATTTTTTCCGGCCGTTTCCGGGCCTTACCGGCAGGTCCGACGCCATCTTAGGCGCGGGGTAACGGGGACTTTACCATATAAGTTACCAAAACGTTGATTTCGCGTCGTAAATCAGGCGGATAAGAAAATCCTTCGTCAGTAATTGACAGCGATACTAGGATAAGCCACATCCGGAAGAGAAAGCGAGTTACTCTCATGATGGTTTGCCTCTGCAACCGGATTAACGACGGCCGCGTCCGCGCTGCCATCAAAGCAGGTGCGAAAAAGCCGGCTGACGTGTTCAAAATCCTCGGCGTCCCCCTCACCTGCGGCCAATGCCGCGATACCATCGAGGCGATAATGAATGAGGAAACCAGGACCGTTTCCGCCGACGAATAGTCTCATGCCGGCCATTCGCTTGCGGCGGGGAGCGCGGCTCCTGTAGCTTTGCCGTTTTGGCAACGGATGACGGCATGCCCCTTCTCGACCGCATGGCGCGGTTTCGCCCCGACAATTTCACCCTTGCCATCGCCGCCTCGGTGGTGGTCGCCACCGTTCTGCCGGTCACCGGGCGCATCGCCGACGGCTACGGCATCGCCACCAACCTCGCCATCGCCCTGCTGTTCTTCCTGCACGGGACGCGACTGTCGCGCCAAGCGGTACTGTCGGGCCTGACCAATTGGCGGCTGCATCTGGTCATTCTCACCAGCACCTTCGTGCTGTTTCCGCTGATGGGCTTCGTCATCGGCTGGGCCGGAGCCTCGGTGCTGTCGCCGCTCATGATCACCGGCATGGTGTTTCTGTGCTGCCTGCCCTCGACGGTGCAATCCTCCATTGCCTTCACCTCGATTGCCGGCGGCAACGTACCGGCGGCGATCTGCAGCGCTTCGGTCTCCAGCGTGCTGGGCGTGTTCCTGACGCCGATACTGGCCGGCGTGCTGCTCAGCGCCCATGGCGGCGGATTCTCGTTTTCATCGCTTCAGTCGGTGGTGTTGCAGCTTTTGGTGCCGTTCGCGATCGGGCAAGCGCTGCATCCTTTGATCGGCGCGTGGGCGCTGCGGCACAAGAAGCTGCTGAGCTTCGTCGACCGCGGTTCCATTTTGATGGTGGTCTACGGCGCCTTCAGCGAGGCGGTCGGCCACGGCCTGTGGCACAGCATAAGCTGGAGCGATCTTGCCGTCATGCTGGCGCTCGACGGCGTGCTGCTGGCAATCGCCCTGGTATCGACGCGGCTTGCCGCGCACCGTCTGGGCTTTTCGCGCGCCGACGGAATCGCCATCGTGTTCTGCGGCTCGAAGAAGAGCCTTGCCGCCGGTGTGCCGATCGCGAACATTCTTTTCGCCAAGGCATCGGTCGGCATGATCGTGCTACCCTTGATGTTCTTCCATCAGATTCAGCTGATCGTCTGCGCCGTACTTGCCAAGCGCTATGCGCAACATCGCGCACCGAACCGCACCGGAATAACCGGATAAAACCAACAGACTGATTTTATTGCGAAAATATTGAATTCTGCACACAGAGCGTAGCCTGTGAGCATAAGGCCATTCGAGCGGATAGAGCGCTTCACATAAAAAGTGGAATCCGGTTTTCTGGTATGAAGCGCGACAAAACAAGGAGATAGAGCGCTTCACAGAAAAGTGGAATCCGGTTTTCTGGTATGAAGCGCGACAAAACAAGGAGATAGAGCGCTTCACATAAAAAGTGGAATCCGGTTTTCTGGTATGAAGCGCGACAAAACAAGGAGATAGAGCATTTCAGTGTTTTTCGTTAAACAGTGAAATGCTCTGGCGCTGTGAAACAGCCTTGCGCGTCCTCGCGCTACTGGAAAATCCACCTGCCGCTCCCGACCGTCTGGTCGCGCGCCGCGAAGGCCGGCTTCACGCTTCCATGACGGCGCTCGTCTGGGACGAAGCGCCGATCTCCAAGCGGCATGACCGCGCGGCCTTCGACTGCGGCGACGCCGATCTCATTCTACTATCTGCAAAAATTCGCGCGCCGGAACCACGAAAGCGGGGGCGCAAAATGTTTCATCGCCGCGCCGGGGGGCGCGCCCTCGCACATCCTCGGCTTCTACACACTGAGCCCCGCGTCGCTCGACTATGCGCGACCGCCCGCGCTCGCCAAGAAGGGTTTGGCGCGTTACGACGTGCCGGTGTTCCGGCTCGGCCGCCTCGCCGTCGATCGGACGGTGCAAGGCCGGGGCCTCGGTGGCGCTCTGCTGCTCCGCGCCGCGCCTCGCGGATAACCTCGCTTGTCGTCGCGTACGCACCAGCATAAACGGCCTTTGCGATCAACGCGGCTATTTCGGGAGTCAGGGTTACGCTCATTTTCGCGACGTTGGATATGGGACCGCCTCTGCATGAGCGGAATAAAGTGGCATAAAATCGTACCATAGCGCAGCCATTGATGGGGCGGACTGTCCCCGCCTTCGGCATCCATTTGCACCGGATTTCTGCACCAAAATCGGCAAACGAAATCAACGGGCTAATTTTGGTGCGTAATTCTTGAGATATGCACCAATTACTTCGCCTGATGACGGAGGACTTCACTTCCTAGCATTCGTGGTAGGGTAGATACGGATGGGAGAGGGGGTGAGGAATGTTTGGTATCCAGCTTCATACGTTCCATGTCACATCCCTCAGATAAACTTGTACGTAATTTCCAATTCCTACGCCAAAAGAGCAAAATTTCTCCAAGAATCGGCGTATGTACCACAAGCTTGCATAGGTAGTTCCCGTCAATTCAGTATTGTAAGTTTCGTATTCTGTTCTCTACAGCAGAGTGGAGTTACATAGATGGGCGACAATATTTTCCAACCTCCCCAACCTCCCCAACTACCTGATCTTGCTGGCGTGATGGAGAGGCGGCGGCAATTTGAATATGAACGGGAGGCCGCGAATGCCGGTCGCTACGACGCCGCTCTAATCTTCAAACACCTGATGCAGCGAGTTGAGGCGTTTCAAAACAATCTAAGGGGCAGCGAAGAAATTGGCATACAACTGGCTAATTTCGGGTTGGCGGCACAACTTCACATCCGTTCTATCGGTTATAAAAATCCCAATCTGATTGAGTTCTTTGGCGTCGATCCAAACGATAACGAGGTCACACTTGTTCAACATATATCGCAACTGAATTTCATGTTAATTGCTCTTAAGTCGATTGAAGAGAAGCCATACAGGATTGGGTTTGGGCGGTAATTTCAGTGGCGCATAGCCTCCCTTTCGATAAGGCCCATTTATCGCAAGCCGTTGCATTTACCGCACCTGCTGCCATACCTATAAATTCAAACCGCCGCTTGCGAAGGATCGGCTTTATAGGGTGCGACCTTGATTTTGCCAGCCCGCTTGCGGACTAACGCGATGTCGTAGCTGTTTTGCATCCGCATCAGCGTATCCATCGAAACGCCGAAGGCTTTTTCGATCCTGAGCGCCATTTCGGGCGAAAGACTTGCCCGCTCGTTCAACATGGCCGACAGCGCCGCCCGCGTCACGCCAAGCACAACGGCGGCGTCCGTCACCGAAAGCTCCAGCGGCTCGATGATTTCGCTCTTCACAAACCCGCCGGGATGGGCGGGATTTTTCATACGGATGCCTTGCGTCGCCTTCATGGCCGACTCCTCAAAGCGCATTTCCGAAAAGCATGCCCCGGACGTGTTCCGGGGTGCAAAGCGGTTTTCGGGTAAATTGCGCGACAACAATATTCCCCGCCGTTTGGAGTTCTGTTTTGGCAAATTGGTTGGACCGCGCCTTCGCTTTGGAAGCGGTGCGGGTGACGGAGGCGGCTGCCATGGCGGTCGCAGATCTTATCGGACGCGGCGATGAACATGCGGCCGACCACGCGGCAGTGGAAGCGATGCGGCGCGCCTTCAATTTCCTGCCGATCAGCGGCACGGTGGTGATCGGCGAGGG
>DBTZ01000053.1:0-11258 GCA_002307315.1 Alphaproteobacteria bacterium UBA1303 | reverse complement strand
TCGATTTCCGACTGGTCGATACGAAACGTCAGCCGCCAGTTTTTCGTGACGAACAAACTCCAGACATCCTTCCGGTCGCCGGTTAGCCGATGCGCTTTCCAGCT
Source organism: Alphaproteobacteria bacterium UBA1303 (assembly GCA_002307315.1). GTDB lineage: Bacteria > Pseudomonadota > Alphaproteobacteria > Micropepsales > Micropepsaceae > Rhizomicrobium. Next base: position 11,154 of record DBTZ01000053.1, on the reverse strand, counting down.
CGGCACCGTTCGCAGCTCTTCCTCGCGCTCCATGTCCTGAAGAAAAGAAACCATCCGCCTCAGTTTCGGCACGACGGCGGGCTGAAGTCCGGCGGCAACATCATCCTCGATGAACCGGCGTAAGCCTTTATGGATCACGTTTCTGATCTTCATGGCTCACGCTACCAAAATCGTCGTATTGTGTCAAGCTACGCAATACACGTTTTTTATCGGGTCGAAACCACAAGAAGCACTTACCACATAAGCCTTTTTCCGCGTGGTGCATAATTTTTGATTTCTGCACCATGCGATACCCCCTATTTATCGCAAACCGCCACACGCCTTTATGGAGTGCCCCGACCGTTATTCTCCGCATAGGCATCCACCAGCGCCCGGATCATGCGTTGATAGGGGACGCGTTGCTTGGCCGCCTCGCGCTTGAAGAAAGGTGACGCCTTTCCGGCTTCCGCCGCTTATCCAATGCCGCAAAAACGGTGCGACAATGGCGGGTTTCGATAAGGAGCCTGTCATGCCCGAACATACGGCCGCCCGCACCGGAAAAAACCGCCACCCCATCGTCGCCGGGCATGCGGCGGCCCCGGCACAAGAGGGGGGAAGGGGTACGCAAACAGTGAAAACAACGATCAAGCGCTTGCGCCTTGACGAGGTATGGCACCCCAGGATTGGTGCCCCGCGCGGCAACCGCAATGCGGCAAAGCACGACGGCCACGAGATTTTGCGGCGCGTCCGGGCGATGGTGCGCGATTACCGCGCCCGCGCCCGGATCTTACGCCAAGCGGCGGAAGTATCCGCGGATGAATGGAGTAACCCGAACGGCGAAAGACGTCCCCTACCCCCTCGGCTTCCGCAAAACATACGGCAATATTCCGCCGTTCTTAAAACAAGCGACTTCATCGGCGGTGCGCCCGTCCGGGTAATGGATCATCGCGACGATCTTCATCCGCGGCTTGATCTTGCCGGAAAGGCAGAAGCACGGCTTCGGCAGCATCGTCATCGCCGACCCGAGGCAAGCGCCGGACGGATGACATATGTTTGGCGGCCAAGTCGAAATGCTGTATTGACGCGGCATGATCTACATGGACGTCAACGCCTCGGCGCCGCTCAGGCCGGAAGTGGCCGATAAATGCCTGCCTTTTTTGCGGGAATTGCACGGCAACCCATCGAGCATCCACGCCGCGGGGCGCAAGCTTCGCGCCGCCATCGACGAAGCACGCGACTGCGTTGCCGCCTTTTTTGGCTGCGCCCCGCGCGAGGTGATCTTCGTTTCCGGCGGCAGCGAGGCGGACAATCTGGCGATCAAGGGTGTTGCCCGCGCCCTCCGCGGCAAGGGCAATCATATCGTCACCACGGCGGTCGAACATCCGGCGGTGCTCAACGCCTGCCGCGATTTGGCCGACGACGGCTTCGAGATCGCTTATCTCGATGTCGATCGTCAAGGACGGCTCGACCTCGACCGCTTGAAGGCCGCCTTGACCGACCGCACCATTCTGATTTCGATCATGGCGGCGAACAACGAAACCGGCGTGGTGTTTCCCGTCGCTCAAATCGGCGAGATCGCCGCCGCGCGCGGCATCGCCTTTCACTGCGACGCCGTGCAGGCGGCGGGCCGGCTGCCGCTCGATGCCGCGGCGGCGAAGATCGATCTTCTGTCGCTCTCCGGTCACAAACTGGGCGCGCCTTCCGGCGGCGGCGCGCTGATCGTCCGCGGCAACGTCAAGCCGCACCCGCAAATTCACGGCGGCTTGCAGGAATTCGGCCGTCGCGCCGGCACCGAGAATGCCGCCGCCATCGTCGGCTTGGGCGAGGCGTGCGCCGTGCTGCAAAAAACCATGACCGATGAAATCCGCCGTGTCGGCGCCTTGCGCGACCGGTTGGAGTGCGGGCTGCGGACGGCGCTTTCGTTTGCAACGGCGATCGGCGATAAGCAGTCGCGCCTCTCCAACACCAGCCTTATGGTCTTTGCCGGCGTTGCTGCGGATTCGCTGCTGGTCAATCTCGATCTGGCCGGCATTGCGGTTTCCTCCGGTTCCGCCTGCGCCGCCGGCACGGTGCGCCCCTCGCATGTGCTTGCCGCGATGGGCTTGCCGCCGGACTTAAACAAATGCGCCCTGCGATTTTCGCTTGGAATTCATAACACCGAGGCCGAGGTGGACGACGTGCTGCGGATACTGCCTGCGATGGCGGTAAGGCTGCGCAAGCCGTGACGGCGCGCGTGGCGATAGCGATGAGCGGCGGCGTCGATTCCTCGGTGGCGGCGGCCCTGCTGTGCGAGCAAGGCTACGACGTTATCGGCGTCTCGATGCAATTGTGGAACCGCGGACCGAGCGATCAAACCGGCCCGTCGCGCACCTGTTGTTCGCTCGACGATCTGACCGACGCCCGCCGCGTCGCCGCCCGGATCGGCATCCCCTATTACGTATTGAACCTGGAACAGGAATTCCGCCGCACCGTCGTCGCCGACTTTGTCGCCCAATACGCCGGCGGGCGCACGCCCAACCCGTGCGCCCGCTGCAATCAGTGGATCAAGTTCGACCTGCTGCTGGAAAAGGCGCGCGAATTCGGCGCCGACTTCGTCGCCACCGGCCATTACGCGCGCAAAGTCCAAGCCCCCGACGGGCGCTTTCGTCTGTTGTGCGGCGCGGACGACGGCAAGGATCAGAGCTATTTTCTGTTCGCGCTGACGCAAACGCAATTGGCGCGGACGATGTTTCCGGTCGGCGGCATGACCAAGCCCGAGGTGCGCGCGCAAGCGGCAAAGCTGGGCCTGAACACCGCCGACAAACGCGAAAGCCAGGAAATCTGCTTTGTCCCCGACAACGATTACGCCGGCTTTCTCGAACGGGAAGGAACCAAGCCGCCGGCCGGGGACATCGTCGACCGCGACGGCCGCGTGCTCGGCCGGCACGCAGGCGTTCACCGTTTCACCGTCGGTCAGCGCAAAGGGCTGGGGCTTTCGCATCCCACGCCGCTGTTCGTGCTCGGGGTCGATCCGGCGGCCCGCACCGTGATCGTCGGCGAAGAAGCCGCGTTATATCGCAACGCACTGACGGCAACGGACATCAACTGGATTGCGCCGGAGCCGATCGCACCGCTCGATGCAAGCTGCAAGATCCGCTATCGCCAAAAGGCGGTGCCGTGCCAAATCGTTCCGCTGTCCGGCGGTCGTGCCGAGGTGCGGTTCTCCGCCGGCGAACGCGCCGTTACGCCGGGTCAAGCCGTGGTGTTCTACGACGGCGACGAGGTGCTCGGCGGCGGCTGGATCGAGGCGTCGAAGACATGCGACAGATGACCTTGAGGGGTGCGCGCTTTGCGCCGTGGTGCCACCGGTGTCAGCGTGATAGCGTCGCGCGAAATTCGGTCAATATAGGAGCACCCCCATGATCATCGGACGGATCGCCGGCAAACCGGCTGAACTGAACTGCCTGCCCGCCAAGCTGGCGGCCGCCTTCGCGGAAACCCTGAAGCACGATCTGGCCAAGGAACCGGCAGCGCGCTACGAGCTTACCTCCGTCCCCGGCGCGTTCTTCTTCATTCAGGACGGTCGCACCAAGCCGCAAAGCGAAACCCGCCCCGAGGCGCACGCCAAGATGATCGACATTCAGTATCTGGTGAAAGGCGCCGAACGCTTCGGCGCGGCCCATGCGCAAGTGCTGAACCCGACCGAAGACCTGATGGCGGAAAAAGACATCGCCTTCTATCCCGCACCCAAGGGCGAATTTTTCTACGATGCCCAGGTCGGCGATTATCTGGTCTTCTTTACCGAAGAAATCCACCGCCCGATGGGCGCCGTCGCCGCGCCGGAAGACATCCGCAAGGTGGTGGTGAAATTTCCGGCGGCGGAACTGTAACCGAGCTACGGCCGCATCAAGCGGCCGCAAGCCCGCGCCGCGAACAGCCCGAGGGTTTCAATATAGCCCCCCCGTGCCTTCGTCGATCTTGCCGGAAGAATGGGGAGCGTCGCCGCCGCCGATGCCTTCCGGAACGTCGCCGCCGATGACGATCTGCGGCGGTGCGCCGGGATCGCCGGGCGCGGTACCGGCCTTGAAGGCCTCCATGAAGCCGCCCTCCGCCGGCTGTCCGGTCATGCGGTCGATCGGCGCCATCTCGATGCCGGGAGGAATGCGAAACTGCGTCGGCGGCACGCCGGCGAGCGCTCCCTTCATGAAATCGCGGAAGATCGGCGCCGCCACGGTGGCGCCCTGTTCTTTTGCGCCGAGCGTGCGCGGCACGTCGAATCCGACGTAAACGCCGGCGGCAAGATCTGGCGAGAACCCGACGAACCACACGTCGCGCGACTCGTTCGAGGTGCCGGTTTTGCCGCCGAGCGGCTTGCCGACCACGCCGACCGAAGCACCGGTGCCACGCTGCACCACGCCTTGCAGCATCGATACGATCTGATAGGCGGTGCGAGGATCGAGCAGTTGTTCGCGATTGTCGTCGAGCAACGGTTCGCTCAAGTCCGGCTTCCATTCGCCGTTGCAGCCGCGACAATCGCGGGGATCGTGCCGCCAGATGGTCTTGCCCTCGCGGTCCTGAATGCGATCGATCAGCGACGGCGTGATTTTCTTGCCGCCGTTGACGAATTCAGCATAGCCGGTGGTCACCCTGAGCAGCGTCGCACCCGTCGATCCCAGCGAATTGGCCAACAGCCGGCCGAGGCGATCGTAGACGCCGAACGTTTCGGCCAAGGGCGCAATCTTGTTCATGCCCACCGCCTGGGCCAGACGCACGGTCATCAGATTCTTCGAAAGCTCGATGCCGCGTCTCAAGGTGGCTAGGCCGATGAATTTCTTCTCGAAGTTCTCCGGACACCACATCGGCATCCCTTCACCCTGCGAAGTGCAGAACGGCGCATCGAGCACCAGACTGGCGGGGGTGAAGCCGTTTTCCAGCGCCGCGGCGTAGACGAAGGGCTTGAACGCCGAACCGGGTTGGCGCAGCGCCTGCATGGCGCGGTCGAACTGGCTAGAGGCGAACGAGAACCCGCCCGACAGCGCTAATACCCTGCCGGTATGCGGATCCATCGCCACGATGGCGCCGTTGACCTCCGGCACCTGACGCAGGCCGTAAGTCTGCCCCTTTACCTGCTCGACGTAGAACACGTCGCCGACTTTGACGACGTCCTGCGGCTTGGCGGGGGCGGCACCGATCTCGGCACCTTCCAGCTCGGGCCGCGCCCACTGATATTCCGTAGAAGGAATTTTCGCCGTACCGCCGTCGGACAGGCCGATGCGGATCGATTTGTCGGCGGAATAGCCGAGCGCCACGGCCCGCCGCCAGGTTTCGATGCCCGACTTGTTGCCTAACGCCCGCAGTGCGAATGCCCAGTCGCCCGACGCGTCGATACGATCCTTGGCGCCGCGCCAGCCGTGGCGGCGGTCGTAGCGCACCAACCCGGTGCGCAGCGCGTTCACCGCGTAGTTCTGCAAACGGGTGTCGAGCGAGGAACGGACCTGCAGTCCGCCTTCGTACAGCGTCTTCTGGCCGTATTTAGCGTAGAGCAGACGGCGCACCTCCTCGACGAAATAGTCGGCGTCCTCGGTCTGGCTGCCGAGTGCGCGGGTGTTGGCGATGAGCGGCTCGGCCTGCGCCGCATCGGCCTCGGCGCGCGAGATGTAGCCGTTCTCCTCCATCTGGCGGATCACCCAATTGCGGCGATCGACCGCGGCCTGATAGTGAAAGCGCGGATCGTAATGCGAGGGCGCCTTGGGCAGCGCGGCGAGAAAGGCGACTTCCGCCGTATCGAGTTCGTCGAGCGACTTGCCGAAATAGTTCAGCGCCGCCGACGCCACGCCATAGGAATTCTGGCCGAGATTGATTTCGTTCAAATAGAGTTCGAGGATCTTCTCCTTCGAATAACCTTCCTCGATGCGCAGAGCCAAAAGCACCTCGCGGATCTTGCGGGCAATCTTGACGTCGGAATTGAGCAGAAAATTGCGCGCCACCTGCTGGGTAATGGTTGAGGCACCTTCCGGGCGCCGTCCGGCCATCACCTTGCCGATGTCCTTGATCGCGGCGCGCATAATGCCGGAAGGATCGATACCGGGATGGCTGAAGAAATTGCGATCTTCCGCCGAAGTGAAGGCGTCGACCACTTTCTTGGGCACGAAGGCGATCGGTACGAACACCCGCCGCTCGCGGGCGTATTCGCCCAGCACGGTGCCATCGCCGGCATAGACGCGCGTGGTGATCGGCGGTGTATAGTGCTGAAGCTCCGCAATGCTCGGCAGCCCCCGCATCAACACGAACACGTAGATCGCCGCCGCCACAGCACATATCGCCACGACGCCCAGCGCCACCCAGGAAACGACGAATAGAATTTTTCTCATCGGAATGCCAAATATGATGACCGGCGGTTTCTCGGGCGGTTCTCCGTCGTCGAAACGATCGGGAGGCGGAGGCGCCCCCGCGTCGCCGCAATACTTCGTCGCAAAACCGTCCGGCGGGCTGTCCAGCGTCCAGGGCTGCCGGGGCGCGGCAGGCTCCGTCGACCCGTTGGCTGTCGGCTCGAAAGGCTCGCCGGAAGACCGGCTGTCGGAGGTATCGTTCATGATGGCTCGATTATGACGGCTAAACGCGCTTTCGTCACCGCACGCTTTCGTTTTTTGATTGTTTGCCGCCGGTAAAGTGACGGTCCACCGCCGCCGCGATGGCGGCTGCGACTTTTTTGCGCCAGGGAGCGGTCTTCATCTGCTCGGCATCATGCATGCTCGAAAGATAACCCAGTTCGATCAATACCGAAGGCACGTCCGGCGCCTTCAGCACCATCAGGCCGCCGGAACGATGCGGCAAGCGCGGCAGAATATTGGTCGCCCGCGCCGCTTCGCCAAGCAGCGCCTCGGCAAAACGTGACGATTTGTTCATGGTGTCGCGTTGCGCCAAATCGATCAGAATCGGTGCCACCAGCGAATTGTCGCCCGAAAGATCGACACCGGCGATGATGTCGGAACGGTTTTCCTTGGCCGCCAATCGAGCAGCCTCCTTGTCCGAACTTTTCTCGGACAAGGTATAAACGGACAGGCCGGACACGTTCGGATCATCGATCGCATCGGCGTGGACGGAAATGAACAGATCGGCGTGCCAAGCCCGCGCCATGTCCACGCGCTGCCGCAGCGGGATATAGACGTCGGTATCGCGGGTCAGATGGACCTTATAGCCGCGTTCCGCCAGAGACTTCTTCAACTGTTGGGCGGTGGCCAACACGATGTCTTTCTCGTCGGCGCCGTTATGGCTGGTGCCGGTATCGATGCCGCCGTGGCCGGGATCGAGCACCACCACCCTGCGGCCCGGTTCGGGGGGCGGCGGCTCCTTCGGTACGGCAGCCTTGGCCGCTGCCCGTTCGCGCGCCGCCAAATCGGCGGGCCAGCCGGCACCGCGGTCGTATTTTTCCTGATCGGTAGAGAACAAATCGATCACCACCCGGTAACCGAAGCCGTTTTCCGGCGGGATCACCTGAGCATCGGCGACGTTCACCGGCTTGTTGAGGTCGATAACGACGCGCGACGAACCGGGGCGGAACGGCCCGTAGCGATAGCCTCGGACGGCGCCGTGCCCCGAGGGCTTAGGCGGCCCCGAGAGCTTCCAGACCACTTCCGGCAAGTCGATCACTACCCGGTTGGGGTTGCTCAAGGTGAACGTGCGTATCGCCACCGGATCGGACAACTCGACGACGAAACGGGTGCGGTCGGGATGCTCACCAATACGGACCCCCATCACCATCGGCATGGCTTTGGCTGACGCCGGCTCACTGGGGACGGTCGGCGACGGTTCCGGTAATTTCTGACCTGGCGAGTCGGATTTTAAGATTTTGGCGACGAGATCTTCCACCGATTCGGGCGCGGCGGCATTTTGGGCCAGCGCAGCGCCCAGGATCAGTATAGCCGCTCCGGCAGCAAGCAAAATCAATACCTTGCGCATGGCCCCTGACGATTGGCGCTCCGACATCGGATCATCGTTTATAAATCGTTTACCATTTGTAAACGGCTTTGGCTTTTGAATCGAGCCGTAGGTTTTGCTTGCCGCGTAGCGGCTAGCCCCTTACAACTGTTTGTAGTTGCGTCGCCTGGAACGGAGCTTTTCGTCCGCCCATCGGGCAGGACGTCGGTATGTCCGGGTTTTTCCGGTCGTTTTTTTCGTTCTGCGCGCAACCAGCCACCCCTCGGAAGGCAATACGCTTTCCGGCCGAATTATGTGAGAAAATGAAAAATTCTGCGCCAGTTTTTCTACCCCCGCCAGCGGCAATGCCCCTGACGGAGGGTTTTCGGCGCGCTTTCCCAACCATAGGGCGGCCCGGCCGTCGCGCGCACCAGCGCGCCGACAGGCATTGCGCGCCGCCTGGAGATCATAATGCCCAAACGCATGCTTATCGATGCAAGCCACCCGGAAGAAACCCGTGTGGTCGTTCTCGACGGAAATAAAGTCGAAGAATTCGATTTCGAATCTGCCGCCAAGTTGCCACTAAAAGGCAACATCTACCTTGCCAAGGTTACCCGCGTAGAGCCGTCCTTGCAGGCGGCATTCGTCGAGTACGGCGGCAATCGGCAGGGCTTCCTGGCCTTTTCGGAAATTCACCCCGACTACTACCAGATTCCGATGGCCGACCGGCAGGCGTTGCTGGCCGAAGCCGAGGCCGAGGCGCGCAAGCGTTCGGACGACGATATCGAATCCTTCGACATCGGCGCCGGACCCCGCAAAATGGCCGGCGACGAAACCGAGGCCGACGGAACCGCCGACAACGAATCGGCCGGGGATGAAGCGTCCGACGACGACGGCGCGGAAGACGATGCCGTTTCGTTCGCCGACGACGACAAAAACGCAGAAGAGGAACCCGCCTCGAACGAAGCCCCCGCGGGCGAAGAACCGGAAGACGATAGGGAAAACAGCGAACTATCTCCCCCCGAAGACAGCGGCGCAGAGTTCGGTTTTTCCGACCCGAACGAAGCAGCCCCCGCCGCCGACACCGACACAACAAGCGACGGAAGGTCGGATGCCGAAAATTCCGCCGCCAGCCAGCCGTTGCAGGCCACGCGCCCGTCGCAGCGCTGGATGCGTCGGCGGCATTACAAGATTCAAGAGGTAATCAAGCGTCGCCAGATCATCCTGGTCCAGGTGGTGAAAGAAGAGCGCGGCAACAAGGGCGCGGCGCTGACCACCTACCTGTCGCTCGCCGGACGCTATTGCGTATTGATGCCCAACACCCCGCGCGGCGGCGGCATTTCGCGCAAGATCACCAACGCCGCCGACCGCAAAAGGCTGAAGGCGGCAGCCCAATCGCTGGAACTGCCCGAAGGCATGGGCCTGATCATCCGCACCGCCGGCGGCAACCGCACCAAACTCGAAATCAAGCGCGACTACGAATACCTGCTCAGGATGTGGGATACCATCCGCGAGACCACGCTGAATTCCTCCGCACCGGCCTGCGTCTACGAGGAAGGCGATCTGGTCAAGCGCGCCATCCGCGACCTCTATAACAAGGACGTCGCCGAAGTGCTGGTCGAAGGCGACGACGGCTATCGCAGTGCCAAGGACTTCATGCGCATGCTGATGCCCAGCCATGCCAAGAACGTGAAGCCCTATAAGGAAACGGTACCCCTATTCCAGCGCTTCCACATCGAGGCGCAGCTCGATTCGATGTTTTCGCCGACGGTAACGCTGAAATCCGGCGGCTACATCGTCATCAACCAGACCGAGGCGCTGGTGGCGATCGACGTCAACTCCGGCCGGGCCACCAAGGAACATTCGATCGAGGAAACCGCGCTCAAGACCAATCTGGAAGCCGCCGACGAAATCGGCCGCCAGCTTCGCCTGCGCGACCTCGCCGGACTGATCGTCATCGACTACATCGATATGGAGGATGCGCGCAACGACCGGCTGGTCGAAAAGCGAACCTCGGTGGCGGTAAAAAACGACCGCGCCCGCATCCAGATCGGCCGCATCAGCCAGTTCGGCCTGTTGGAACTTTCGCGCCAGCGCCTGCGCGCCGGCGTCGTCGCCTCGTCGAGCGTGATGTGCCCGCATTGCGGCGGCACCGGCTTGGTGCGCTCGGTGGAATCCACCGCGCTCAGAGTGTTGCGCGGTATCGAAGAAGAGGCCCAGAAGCAGCGTGCCGAAAGCCTCAAGATCAAAGTGGCGGGCGAAGTGGCGATCTACATGCTCAACCACAAGCGCGCCGAGTTGGCCCAGATCGAGACCGATACCGGCGTTACCATCGCTTTCGAGCCGAAGGAAGGCCTCAAGGCCGGCGATTTCGAAATCGACCGCATCGGCCAGCGCGAACCGCCGCCCAAGCTAACCCAGGCGGTAACCGTTGATACGGTGGTAAGCGAACCGATCGAGGACGACGTCCCCGAAGAAGCCGATGCCGAGGAGCCGACGCCGGAAGAAAAAACCGAGGGATCGTCGCCGCAACCGGGCGATGGCGACGGACATCGCCGCCGCCGCCGCCGCCGTGGCGGCAGAGGACGCAACGGAGAGCGTAGCGACCGCGAACCGAACCAGCCGTCGACGTCCGTGCAACTGTCCGCCGATCCGACGACGGCATCGGCGGATGCGCCTGTCGAATCCGAAAGCGGCGAAGGCGCACCGCAATCGCTTGATGCCGAAGGCCAGCCGCTAAACGGCGAACGCAAAAAGCGCCGCCGCCGCCGCGGCCGCCGCGGCGGCAGAGGGCGCAACGGCAATCCCGGCGAGGCGCCGCAAAACGCCGGTGATCTGCCGGCTGCAGAAACGGCCGCCCCCGTCGCACCGATCGCCCCGGCCGCACCCGCGCCGATCGCGCCAGCCGCACCGATTGCCCCGGCGATCGACGTATACGAAGATCGTTTCGGCCGCATAGTGGAGGTGGACACCACACCGCGCGATGTGCAGCGGCCCGAGACCGCCGCACCGATCAGCCTGGCCGAGACGGTTCAACCGGTAATACCAAACGCGACATCCGAACCGCTATGGTCGTTCCAACCCGCAACACCCGCGCCGGAGACCAAACCGGAACCGGTGGCAGCCGAGAACAACCGGCCGGACGAACGGACGTTTGCCCCCGAACCGAAGAAGCCGATCGCCGAAAAACCGGCCGAACCCAGCCAACCGCCGCGCAAAGGCTGGTGGCAACGCCACTTGACCGGCGGATAAAGAGTCGTCCGTGAAAAAGTCCTTCGG
>DBTZ01000034.1 GCA_002307315.1 Alphaproteobacteria bacterium UBA1303 | reverse complement strand
AAAGTGGAATCGGTTTTGCGCGTAAAGTTGCGACAAAACAAAGAGCTAGAGCGACGCACTGATCGCGTTTGAACGTCCGTCGCTCTAAAGGCCTCAGTGTACTTTTTCACGATTTCAGAAAGCCCCCCCCTTGAAGCGGTTCCGCGCCCGGGGTTGAAGAGTCTTTTTTGTCGTCGATGCGCGCGTGGGCGGCGCATCGACGATGGGCTGTTTTTTTCAGGATTTCAGGCCATTCGACCCCAAAAACCGGCAAAACGAAAACACGCGAAAAACCAGCGCCGGGCCGCGCCCCAAGCGAGTTTTTTTCTTATGTTTCAATTGTGAAAAAGTACACCAAGCGTAGCGAGGGACTTTTTCACAGCCAACTATTCAAGGACAGCCCAGCTTGCCGGCGGCGAAGGCGCAGGTCTGTTTGAGGACGCCGTCGGGATCGAAGCGTTCGATGCGCCAGCCGGTTTTCTCTCGGCTCATCAGTACGAAGCCGTGTTCGCGGGCGGCCACGGCAGAGGCGACCTCCACCCCGGACATGCCCTGCAGAATCGCGCCCTGAGGATCGTCCGGCACGTCGGACAGCAGATCGCCGCCCAGGCCGGCGATCAATTGCGGCGGCATCCGCTTGCGCCCCCCGGCATAGTTCAGCGCCTCGAAGGCGTGGATGTGGCCTGAGATCGACAAATCGGCGTTGACGCCGCCGTCCGGCAGGGCCGCGATCAAGGTGCGATTACCGCCGGCCTTGATCCCCAACGGGCCGTCGACCACGCCGAAGACCGGCCGGTGCAGCATCAGCCAGACCGGCTTGGACGAATTGTCCAACGCGGCCAGTTCGTCGCGAAAAGCCGGCACCAGCGTAGCGTCCTCCGCCATCTCCGGGGCTGCCGCATCGTCGAGCACCGTCAGATCGAACCGGTCGAACGGCACACGGAAGGGCATCTGGTGGATAGCGCAAGGCGCGGAGGCCTCGAACGGATACGGCCCCAGCAGCCTTAGGAACCCGGCTCCGCTACGGCGGCATTCCTCGTGATTGCCGCGCGAGAAGACGATCGGCGCGACGGAAAACAACGGCGCCGCGGGAGCGAAAAAATCGGCGTTCCATACCGTCCAATTGTCGCCGAAAGGCTGGCCTTGGCATAGCGCATTGCCGGCGGGGCAGACTTGCTCGCGCGAAGGATAGTCGCCGACATGGAGAATAAGATCGGGTTTCAGCTTCGCCGCCGCCGCGGCGACGCGGGCGAACGGCCAAGCGTTTTCGTCGCGACAGTCCTGTACCAGACCGCCCTTCACCCGGCAGCCGCCGTCGCCGACGATCAGGATGCGCGCAGGATCGAAAACCGGCAGCGGCAGCGCCATTCCTCCGACCGCCAGTGTCCGCACGCCCGCCGGAACCGCTGCGGCACATACGTTCGGAAAATTCCCGTCCGCCGCCGCCCGGACCTGCATCGGCGTCGCAACGCCGTCGGCTTCCAGCGCGGGACACGTAGCTTCAGCCACCACCCGCACCTCCAGCGCCCCGCCGGGACCGTATTGCACCCAAGCGGCATGTGGACTTTGCCCGAAAGCCGGACAGACGGCGAAAAACAGCAGAACGAAAAGCTTTTTCATCTCCGTACTATGACCGTCTTCGCCGGCCGGCGCGAGATGCCATATCGCGGCAGAATTACGATACGTTGTAAAGATCATGACCGCACGGTAATAATCCCGCGTTATTCACGCATCGGAGTTCCCCTTGCCGCGTAGCTTGAGCGATGAGGAAATCTCTGCCTTCCGTAATGCACTATGTGCTGCGGCGATCAAATTGTTTGCCGAAAAAGGCTTCCACGGCGTGACCATGCGCGAAATCGCCGCCCAAATCGGCGTCAGCGCAATGACGCCCTATCGCTATTTTCGCGACAAAGAAGAAATTCTGGCGATGGTGCGCGCCCGCGCCTTCGACATGTTCGCCGACATGCTGGGGGGAGCCTACGACGGACCGGGCACGGTGGCGGAACGTTCCCGCCGGCAGCGCGATGCCTATATCCGTTTCGCCCGAGAACATCCCGACCATTATCGGCTGATGTTCGATCTGTCGCAGCCCGGCGAGAATAACTACCCTGATTTGAAGCGCGCGCAGGATCGCGCGAGGTCGAGACAAAGTTCGCACATGCGAGACCTTGTCGCGGCCGGTCTTCTAGAAGGCGATCCCGAGCTGATGGGGTACGTCTTTTGGTCTACCCTGCACGGGGTGATAAGCCTGGAAATGGCCGGCAAATTGACGCCCGAATACAGCCTCGAAACCATCCTCGACGCGGCGACGCAAGCGCAGGTTATTGGTTTCGGACCAAAAGGTTAAGTCAAAGGTTGGGTTTACGCCGCAGCGCCATCTCTTGCCGCATCGCAACATTCTTCGCCAAATTATCCCACCGAAGGAAACCGGTGTCATAAATTTCTCGCCAACGCCGGAAACCGCCGATGGAAAAATATCTAGTCAGGCTATGAATTTGCGCGCGATTTGATATGGGAATAGGGTCGTTTGTCAGACATATGTTGCGCCGCAGCGATATCGATCGTCGGCGGGTGTGGAGTGCCGGCCGCGTTTGGCGGTGCTTTAAGGATAGCAACGCCGGCCCCCTCTCGTCGGTCTAGCCGCGCAACATGTGAAGGCTGTCATGCGAATCGATGAAGTATTGCGGCATAGTCAAAAAACGAGACGCGCATGAAAATAGAACCCATCGTCACCCTGACCATGAACCCGGCGATCGACATTTCGTCGACGGTCAAGAAATTGATGACGACCCACAAGATCCGCTGCATGAAAACCACCCGCGATCCCGGCGGCGGCGGCATCAACGTGGCGCGGGTGCTCAAGCGCTTCGAGGCCGAACCTTTGGCGATCTTTCCGGTCGGCGGCCCCTCGGGGCTGATGCTGGAGAAGCTGGTGGCGGGCGAAGGCGTGCGTCATCAATCCTTCAATACCAATCACGAATGCCGCGCCAATTTCACCGTCAACGAGGACGAATCCGGCGAGCAGTATCGCTTCGTGTTGCCCGGCCCGACGCTGGGCGAAGAGGAATGGAACGCCGGCCTCGGTCTGATGACCGCCGCCTGCACCTCGGGCTTTGCCATCGCTTCGGGCAGCCTGCCGCGCGGCGTGCCGCACGATTTCTATGCCCGTCTGGCGCATAACCTGAAGAAGCTCGGCAACGCCAAGCTGGTGCTCGACACCTCGGGCCCGCCCTTGAAGCACGCGCTCGACGTCGGCTGCTATCTGGTCAAGCCCAGTCTTTCCGAATTCGCCGACTTCATGGGCATGACCAATCCCGACCAGAAATCCTGCGTCGAGGCGGCACGCCAGTTGGTCACCGCCGGCAACGCCGAAATCGTGGCGCTGACGCTGGGCGAAGAAGGCGCCATCCTGGTGTCGCGCGATCTGGCGCTGCAGGCGCTGCCACCGCCGATCAAGGTGATGGGCACGGTGGGCGCCGGCGACAGCTTCCTCGCCATCCTCACCTTGGGCCTGGCCCGGCGTCAGAGTCTGATCGACGCCTTCCGTCAGGGCATCGCCGCCGGCACCGGCGCGCTGGTTTCAGCCGGCACCGGGCTGTGCAGCCCGGAAATCGTCGCCGAGCTGACCCCGCAGGTGAAGGTCAACATTCTCTGATCGTTTCCTCCGACGAAAAACGGGGCCGGTTATCCGGCCCCGTTTTTTTTTGAGCAACGTGCGGTTATTTCGTTGCCTGTGAAAAAGTCCCTCGCTACGCTTGGGTACTTTTTCACAATTGAAACATAAGAAAAAAACTCGCTTGGGGTGCGGCCCGGCGCTGGTTTTTCGCGTGTTTTCGTTTTGCCGGTTTTTGGGGCCGAATGGCCTGAAATCGTGAAAAAGTAGTCGGCCGTGAAGAATTCCCAAG
>DBTZ01000042.1:46732-54699 GCA_002307315.1 Alphaproteobacteria bacterium UBA1303 | reverse complement strand
CAAATGTCGGAATCGGACCACTAGTTAGCGGCCGGCACAAGGGTTGCTCTTGTTGTCATGACGACGCGCCAAAACCGCCCAAACGTCCCGCGATGGATCAACCGGCGGCCGAGAGTGCCAAAAGCGCGCGTCATATCGGAACGGACAACAAGAGCGCTGCCCGAAATGCGGGAACCGGTTTTCGGATACGTGGCGCGACGGAGCTTCTGGGGACTGTCATGAATTTCTTACTTCTTGTCGGCACGATCGTATCGGTAGGCATCGCTCAGCCGCAAAACGATCCGGGAACGATCACGCCGCCGGTGTTGGCCAGCCAGCCCGACAATTGCCTCAGTTATTCGCCCGAGGCGCTGACCAAGGCGGTGGCGGACCGGACCGTGCTCGCCTATCAGGTTTCGGCGGACGGAACCGTGGTCGAAGTCATCGTCGCCGCCTCAAGCGGCAGTTCGGATCTCGATCAGGCGGCCGCCTCTTGCGTACGGCAATGGCACTTCCAGCCGGCGATGAAATACGGCGTCGCCGTCGCCGCAAACGGCGGCGTGGCCATCGCCTGGCCGAAGAAATAACTACCGGGTGCCGCACCTTCAGCACAGAATCGGCGCGCCGCTCTGTCCTTTTGTTTGGTCGCAACTTTACGCGCAGAAGTGAACACTCTTTTGCGCCCGTTGCTCTACCTCCGGCCAAACAGCTTTTCGATGTCCGAAAGTTTCAGCTCGACACTCGCGCTTCCCGAAAAGTGGGAACCGGTTTTCGGATAAGAAGCGCGTGAAAAAAGGCCGTATAGAGCGCCGCACCTTCAGCACAGAATCGGCGCGCCGCTCTGTCCTTTTGTTTGGTCGCAACTTTACGCGCAAAAGTGAACACTCTTTTGCGCCCGTTGCTCTACCTCCGGCCAAACAGCTTTTCGATGTCCGAAAGTTTCAGCTCGACGTAAGTCGGCCGGCCGTGGTTGCACTGGCCGGAATGGGGCGTCGCTTCCATCTCGCGAAGCAGTGCATTCATTTCGTCCGCGTTCAGCCGCCGCCCCGCCCTGACCGACATATGGCAGGCATAGGTTGCCGCCACGTCGGCAAGGCGTTCCTTCAACGACAGCGCCTTGCCGTGTTCGGCGATGTCGTCGCTTAAGTCGCGAATCAGGCCCTTGATGTCGATTTTGCCCAGCATCGCCGGCGTTTCGCGCACCACCACCGCGTCGGGTCCGAAGGTCTCCACCGTCAGCCCCAGTTCGACCAGTTCTTCGGCGTGGGCGCTAAGGCGCACCACTTCCGCCGGGTCGAGATCGACCACCTCGGGCACCAACAGCGGCTGGCCGGCGATGCCGCCGGCCTCCAGCGCCTTTTTCATCTTTTCGTAGGTCAGCCGTTCGTGGGCCGCATGCTGATCGACGATAACGATGCCGTCGGCGGTCTGGGCCACGATATAGGTTTCGTGCAACTGCCCGCGCGCCACGCCCAGCGGATACTCCGTCGCTGGTGCGTCGATAAGCGCTTCAACCCGCGCGGATTTCGGCATATCGAACAGCGGCGCCTGAAACGCCTGCGCGGCCTCGCTCATGCCCGATGCGCGATAGGGGGCGGGCGAAAAGAACGGCACGGCGTGCGGGCGCAGCGCGGCCAGCGTTTCTTCGGCGATGGTGGTCGAGGTGCGCCTGTCGGATGCCGAAATCGCGCCCTTGAGCGCCGAAACGATCAGACCGCGCACCAGCCCGGCGTCGCGAAAGCGCACTTCCGATTTGGCCGGATGCACGTTGACGTCGACAAATTTCGGGTCGCATTCGAGAAACAGCGCCAGCGCCGGATGACGATCGCGGGCGAGAAAATCGGTGTAGGCGCCGCGTACCGCGCCGATCAAAAGCTTGTCGCGCACCGGCCGCCCGTTGACGAACAAATACTGCATCTGGGCATTGGCGCGATTGTAAGTGGGCAGTCCGGCAAAGCCGACAATGCGCAAGCCCTCGCGCGCGGCATCGACGGGCACCGCGTTATCGGCGAAATCGCGCCCCATCAGTTTCGACAGCCGCTTCAGCCGTCCTTCGAACAAATCGGCCTCGGCCGGCAGATCGAGATTTTTTCTGCCGTCGAGCGACAACGAAAACGCCACATCGGCGCGGGCCATCGCCAGACGCTTCGCCACGTCGCCAATCGCCAAATCCTCGGATCGCACGGATTTGAGAAACTTCAATCGCGCCGGAGTGGCGAAAAACAGATCGCGCACCTCGACGCGGGTGCCGGACTGCCCGCGGGCGCGAAATCCCGCAGGGGCAAGCCCCAGCATCTGCCCGCCGTCGATGCGCACCGCATGCGCCTCGGAAGAAACGGTACGGCTGGCCACCGTCAGCCGCGCCACCGCGCCGATCGAGGGCAATGCCTCGCCGCGGAACCCCATAGTGGCGATTTGGGTCAAATCGTCTTCGCGCAGCTTCGAGGTGGCGTGCCGCTCGATCGCCAGCGACAAATCGGCCTCGTCCATGCCCTCGCCGTCGTCCTCGACCAGGACGAAGTCGATGCCGCCGTTGGTGGCCTCGATGACGATGCGCTTGGCGTGCGCATCGAGCGCATTCTCGATCAGTTCCTTGACCGCACTGGCGGGACGCTCGATCACCTCGCCGGCGGCGATGCGGTTGACGGTTCCCTCGGAAAGCCTGCGGATATTCATGGTATGAGCATAAAACAACCGGCGTTACGATGAAACCGGAAACGGCGAGCGGACGAATTCCCCGGCTTGCCCTGCGCTTGAATTACTGCCGATAGGGATTGCTCGACTTTTTTTCCGGCGGCAACGTTCCCGCCACCACCAATGTGATGCGATCGGAGGCATAAAGCCGGCGAGCGGCACGGCGGACGTCTTCGTAACTCACCGCATCGATCAGTCTGCCGTGGCGGGCGACGTAGCCCGCCGGCAAACCGGCTTCCATCAGACCGACAAGTTGATCGGCGATGCCTTCGTTCGAGGCGAACGCCAGCGGAAAAGAGCCGCTCAAATACAGCTTGGCGTCGGCATATTCCTTCGCCGTCGGCCCCCCGAGCGCAAATTTGCGTAAAGTGTCGCGTACCACCGAAAGCGCCTGCCGCATGGCCTTGGGTTTGGCCTGAATCTTCCCGACCATCACGCCGGCGCGAGCGTAGGTCAAAAGCTCGGTCGAGACATCGTAGGTCAGACCGCGCTCCACCCGAAGCTCTCGCCCCAGCCGCGAATTTTCGCCGCCGCCGAGAATGAGGTTGGCAATGGTGCCGGCAAGATAATCGGGATCGCCGCGCCGAAAACCGGGCAGCGCAAAGATCGCATCGGGCTGGATCACATCGAGCGGCAACACGTGCAAGCCGGGGGCGCCGACGAACCCCGGCGGCGGTGGCGGCGTGGGGCTGCCGCCCGGCAAAGTGGCGAAGGCTTTCTTCAACAGTATTTTCGCTTGTGCGGCGGTCACATCGCCGGCAACGGCAATCTTCATGCCGCCGCGCACCCAGTGACGGGCCACGAAGGCATGCATGTCCTCGCGCGTAATCGTCACCAGTCCCTGCACGTCGCCTTCGACCGGATGGCCATACGGATGCGGCCCGAAATACAGACTGTGAAATCCGTTCCAGGAAACCCAGGTCGGATCGGATTTCGCCTGGTCGATGATCTGCATCGCCCTGAGGCGCTGACGGGTTATCGCATCGGACTCGAAGCGCGGACGCGTCAGCGCCGCACCCAACAGACGAAAAGCCGCCTCGGCGTCCTGCGGCAAAACCAGCAACGAAATTTCGACATAGTCGCGTCCCGGCCTGACGTTCAGGCGGATGGCATGATCGGCCAATGCGGCACGGAATGCCCCGGGGCCGACGCTGCCGGCACCTTCCTCGAGCAAGGCGGCGGCAAGGCTCGCCATTCCCGCCTTGTCCGACGGATCGTAGACCGACCCTGCAGGCAGCGCGGCGGTCATCGCCACCACCGGCACGCTGTGATTTTCGACGAACCAAACCTGGGCGCCCTTGACCGCGTCGAGCGCGACGACGCCGGACGCCGGTGCTGCCGCAACGAAAACCGCCGCGGCAAAAATATACGCGATGATGCCCCGCCCGCTCATCGGCCCGGCGACAGCGTGGCGGTAACCGCCTCGCGCTTCACCAGGGCGGAGGCGGCCTTGCGCACCGCCTCGCCGCTCATTGCCTGGATACGCTGCGGCCATTGCGTAACGTCCTGCACCGTCAATCCGACCGCCAGCGTTCGCCCGAATACCGAAGCGGTTTCGAACGGATTGTCCTGACGAAAAACGGTTTCGGCGACCAGTTGCTTTTTGGCGCGCACCAAATCCGCCCTGGCCGGTTGATGGCCGAGGTAATAGCCGACAATCTCGTCGATCGCCCGCTCCAGCGTCTCCAGCCCGACGCCCGGGCGCGGCCGGGCGGATATGGAGAATACGCCGGCATCGCGGGCATAGCCGTCATAGCCGACCGCCACGTCGGTGGCGATCCGGCGCTCCAGCACCAACCTGCGGTACAGCACGGCGTTGTGGTCGCCGCCCAAGAGATGCGCCAGCACTTCCAGCGCCTCGGCCCGGCCCAGCGACGCCTGGGCATAACTCGGCACCCGATAAAGCCGCAGGAAATACGGAACCTTGACGTTCCGGTGTACGATCGCCAGCCGGGTTTCTCCCAAACGCGGCGGCTGGGCGTATTCGGCGCGCGCCAAAAGCTCGCGCGCCGGAAACTGCCCGTATTCGGCTTCGGCTTGCGCCCGCACCTCGTCGGGCGAGACGTCGCCGACCACCACCAGGATGGCGTTGTTGGGTGCGAAATGCCGGCGGTAATAATCCTCGGCCTCGGCCCTGCCGATGCGGCGCACTTCGTCGGCCCAGCCGATCACGGGCCGGCCGTAAGGATGCGACAGATGCAACGCCGCCGCCGCCTGCTCGGATATTTCCGCTTCGGGATCGTTGTCGATGCGCTGACGCCGCTCGGCCAGCACCACGTCGCGCTCGGTCGCCACCCCCGCGTCGGTCAATTCGAGATGCTGCATGCGATCGGCTTCGAGATGCATCGCCAGCCGCAGACGGTCCTTGGCGATCCGTTCGAAAAATACGGTGGTGTCATGGGTGGTGAAGGCATTGGCTTCGCCGCCGTTGCGGGCGATGGCATGCAAAAATCCTTCGCCCGGCACCGACTTGGTGCCGCGAAACATCATATGCTCGAAGAAATGGGCCATGCCCGAAAGGCCGGGCGGATCGTCCGCCGCGCCGGTCTTGAACCACAGCATCTGGGAAACCACCGGCGCACGGCGATCCGGCACCACCACGACCTGCAGCCCGTTTTGCAGTACGAACTGGAACGGCCGCGGCGACAATGCGGGCTCGGCCGCCCCGGCCGATGACGACACCAATAGCGTCAGCGCGGCGACGAAACCCAGCGCAAGCCTTTCGAACTTTACATCCATACACCCCGCCACGCCGCCATACGGCGGCGCGACGCTCCGTTACCGGGGAAAACCGCAATGATAATAGGCGAGGAATTCCTTAAAACCAGTCAAACCAGCCGTCGAACCAGCCTTTATCCTCTTTTTCCGCCGGCGCGGAGGCTTTGCCGGCCTGCGGGTCGGACAGACGCTTGGCTTCGGCATCGGCATCCACCGGCTTGCCCTCGTCGGGCTTCTTTTTTGCCTCCCAGAACATCAACTGGTCGGTAAAACCGTCGTCGGTAGCCAGCATCGAATTGGCATCGGCCGTCAATTGCTGACGAACGTTGTGGTCGGCGTCGGCCGCGCCGGCATTGGCGATCAGCAGCTTTTCGGCCATGCTGGCATTGCCCGGCATGTTGGCGGCTACGGTCGCCGCATCGGCACCATAGAGCGAAGCCTGGGCGTTGCCGGCCGGATCGGTCTGATTGGTCGGCGCGGCGCCCGGCTTAGGCGGCATTAGGCCGAAATCGGGCGGAATCACCAAGGGGGCCTTGGTCAGCACCGCAAACTCGTCCGGCGCCATTTTGTTCATGCCGGCCGACTCACGGATGTACGAACAGCCGCTTAAGCCCAGCCCGACGATCGCCAATACGGCGATGCGAACCACTATCGACGAACCCATATTCATGGTCTCACTCCTTGCCGGCCTCGTTACCCGAGGCGTCGGGCTTTAACAGCGCATCGTACAACAATCCAAGGACGCCGATCGTAATCGCCGCGTCCGCCACATTGAACACATACCAGTCATACCCGGCGGCATAAAAGTGAAAAAAATCAGCCACCTTGCCGTAAACCAAGCGGTCGATCAGGTTGCCCAGCGCCCCCCCGATCACCAAGCCAATGCCGATGGCGAGGATTCTTGCCTTTACCCCCCACAACCACCAGCTTAAGGCGCAGATGGCCAGAAACTGGAAAGTCGCCAAAACCACGGTTCCTTCCGGGCTGTCGGCCGGGAAAAGCCCCAAACTGATGCCCGGGTTCCACACCATGACGAGGTTAAAAAACGGCAATATTCGAATGATATGCCAGCCCCCGTCGGCAAAACCGAAACCGTAGAGCAGCAACATCTTCGAGCCTTGGTCGAACACCAGGGCGGCGGCTGCGACGAGAAGTCCGGCATCGCGGGCGGACAAGCGGATGGTCATGCCCCCTCCACCACCGCGGCGCAGCGATCGCACAGATCGGGATGGGCGGAATTCGCCCCCACTTCCGGCAGAATCATCCAGCAGCGGGCGCATTTGTGGCCCTCGGCCTTGGCGAACACCGCTGCGGCGCCGGATACGTCGGGCAGACGGAAGGCGCTTTCGGGGCCCTCGCCGACTTCGACCGCCGCCTTCGAGGTGATGGCGATTTCGGCCAGATCGACGGAGGCCAGAATATCGGCGTCCTTTTTATCGGCAACGTACAGCACCGGCGCCGCTTCCAAGCTGGCACCGATGGTCTTGTCGCGGCGGGCAATCTCCAACGCGCCGGTAACGACGCGGCGAAGGGTGCGGATGCGGTCCCACTTCTCGACCAGCCCTGCATTCGCCCATGCCTTCGGGGTTTCGGGGAACAGCTCAAGATGCACGCTGCCACCGTCGGGGAAGCGGGTCAGCCACGCCTCTTCCATGGTGAAGCAAAGGATGGGCGCAAGCCAAATCGTCACCCGGCGGAAGATCTCGTCGGTTACGGTGCGGACCGAACGGCGGCGCAACGACCCGGCGGCATCGCAGTAGAGCGCATCCTTGCGGATGTCGAAATAGAACGCCGACAGCTCGTTGGTGAGGAACGAGAACAGCGTGTTGTAGACCAGGTTGAAGTCGTATTCGCCATAGGCCTTGCGCACCGAACCGTCGAGATCGGCGAGCTTGGCGAAAATATAGCGCTCCAACTCCGGCATCTTGTCGGCGTCGATGCGTTCGGCATCACGGAAGCCGGACAGATTGGCCAGCATGAAGCGCACGGTGTTGCGCAAGCGGCGATAGGCATCGACGTTGGATTTGATGATGTCCTGGCCGATGCGCAAATCCTGCGTGAAGTCGGAAGACGCCGCCCACAGGCGCAGGATCTCCGCGCCGTTCTGATCGGCAATGGTCTGCGGCAGCACGGTGTTGCCGAGCGACTTCGACATCTTGCGCCCGTCGGCATCGAGCACGAAGCCGTGGGTGAGGATGGCGCCGTAGGGCGCATGGCCGGTAGTGGCGCAGGATTCCAAGAGCGACGACTGGAACCAGCCGCGATGCTGATCCGAGCCCTCGAGATAAAGATCGGCGCGATCCTTCCGCTGCCATTCCGGCTTGATCGGCTGTTCGACCGTAAACACATGGGTCGAACCGGAATCGAACCAGACATCCAGAATGTCCTTCACCTGCTCGTAATCGTCGGGGTTCATATCGCCCAAGAAGCGCGAAGCGGGCGAAGAAAACCACGCATCGGCGCCTTCGGCCTTGAACGCTTCGACGATGCGGGCGTTGACCGCCTGATCGTTTAGGATTTCGCCGGTATTCTTATTCACAAAAATGGCGAGCGGCACGCCCCAGGCGCGCTGGCGC
>DBTZ01000042.1:38830-46478 GCA_002307315.1 Alphaproteobacteria bacterium UBA1303 | reverse complement strand
CCCAGGCGCGCTGGCGCGACAGCACCCAGTCGGGGCGGCCTTCGACCATCGAGCCGATGCGGTTGGCCCCGGCCGCCGGGTAGAATTTGGTCGCCGCAAGGCCGGCCATCGCCAGCTCGCGCAAGGTCTTGCCTTCGAAGAACGGTTTGTCGATGGCGGCGAACCATTGCGGGGTGGCGCGGAAAATCACCGGCGCCTTCGACCGCCAGGAATGCGGATAGGAATGGCGCAAGGTTCCCTTGGCCAGCAGCTTGTTCGCCGCCACCAGTTCGCGGATCACCGCGCCGTTGGCGTCGCCGTCTTTTCCATCCGGCGTCAGAATGCGCTTGCCGGCAAACAGCGGCACGTGCGGCGCATAGGAGCCGTCTTCCCGGATCATGTTGAAGGCGTCGGGGTTCTTGACCGCGTACGCCTTGTCGAGCGCCATCAGCAGCTCGAAATCGTCTTCGCCATGGCCGGGCGCGGTGTGAACGAAACCGGTGCCGGTGTCGGCGGTGACGTGCGCGCCGGGAAAAAGCGGCACGGGAAAATCGTAGCCCCGGCCACGGAAGGGATGGGCGCAAACCACGTCCTTGGGAATGAACGCACCGAGGCGCTTGATGACGATCTTGGCATGATTGGCCGTCGCTTCGGCCAGCACATCGGCCAACACGATTTTCTCGCCGACCTTGCCGAAGGCGCCCTCTTCCGCCGACACGATCTCGTAGATCGAGTAATCCATGTCCGGCGAAAAGGCGATGGCGCGGTTGCCGGGAATGGTCCACGGCGTGGTGGTCCAGATCACCACAAAGGCATCGCCGCCCACCACCGGAAACTTCACATAGATGGTCGGCGACTGTTTCTCGTGATACTCGACCTCGGACTCGGCCAGCACGGTTTTTTCCACCGGCGACCACATCACCGGACGGAAGCCGCGATAGAGCAGCCCGGCATCGACGAACTTGTGCAACTCGCCGGCAATGGCCGCTTCGGCGGCGAAATCCATCGTCAGGTAGGGATGGCTCCATTCGCCCATCACCCCCAGGCGCTTGAACTGGGCCTTCTGCACCTCGATCCATTTGGCGGCGAAGGCGCGGCATTCCCGACGCAACTCGACCACCGGCACGCTGTCCTTGGATTTGCCGGTCTTGCGGTACTGTTCCTCGACCTTCCATTCGATCGGCAGACCGTGGCAGTCCCAGCCCGGCACGTAGGGCGCGTCATAGCCCATCATGGTGCGCGAACGGATGACGAAGTCCTTGAGAATCTTGTTCAAGCCGGTGCCGGAATGAATCTCGCCGTTGGCATAGGGCGGGCCGTCGTGAAGAATGAACAGCTCGCGGCCCTGGGAAGCCTGGCGGATGCGGACATACAGCCCTTCCTTCTCCCACTTCTCCAGCCATTTCGGCTCGGCGGCGGGAAGCCCGGCCTTCATGGGAAAATCGGTTTGGGGCAGGAACAAAGTGGCGCGGTAGTCTTTCGCGCTCTCGTTTTTCTTCTCGGACATGACGAATACCTTGGTAAAAGGTGGAGATGCGGGCGTGACGAAACCCCGGCCTTCGCGAAAGACGTTCTTTCACGAAGCCGGGCGGTTAATTCGCTCGTTAACAGGGAAAGGCCGCATCGCACCCCTCTAATCAGGGCGTCCTTCTACCAGCGGTGGGGACTTCGCTCAAGCGCCGCCTTGGCAACATCCTTGTCCAGCGTCATTTGCGCTACCAGCGCGGAAACATTGTGGAATTTCTCCTCGGGACGGAGAAACGACACCAACGCCACCGCCATGTGATGGTCGTAAATATCCCGGTTGAAATCGAACAGGAAGGTTTCCAGCAGCGGGGTTTCGATCCTGAAGGTCGGACGAATGCCTAAGTTGGCCACCCCGGTATGGCAGGAAACCGGCTTATCGTCCTGAAACAGCGTCGCCCGCACGGCATAGATGCCGAAGGCAGGGCGCAAATATCCGGTAAGGCTCAAATTGGCGGTGGGAAAGCCCAAGGTCCGCCCGCGCGCATCGCCGCGCATCACCCGCCCCTCGATGGAATAAGGCCGTCCTAAAAGATCGGCGGCGGTCTCCGGCCGGCCCTGCCGAACGAGCTGGCGGATGGTGGTGGAGGAGATTTTTTCGTCACCGTTCATCACCGGAGGAACGATTGCGGTGACGAAGCCTTCCATCTCGCCCATATAGGCCAGGCTCGTCGCATCGCCGCCCTTGCCCGCACCGAACTGGAAATCCTCGCCCACCACCACGCAGGCGGCCTTTAGCCCCTCGACCAGCACCTTGAGCACGAAATCCGGCGCCGGAAGATGGGCGAGATCGGCATCGAAGGGAAAAGCGAACAGCGCATCGGCGCCAAGGTTCGCGATCAATTTCGCCTTGACGCGAAACGGCGTCAGCCGGTAAGGCTCGCCGCCGGGGTTGAAGAAATCCTGCGGCGGCGGCTCGAACACCATCACCGCCAGCGGAACGTCGCGCGCCTTCGCCAGAGCCGCCGCGGTCTCGATCAACGCCTGGTGACCGCGATGCACGCCGTCGAAATTGCCGATGGCGATCACCGCGCCTTTCAGACTTTCGGGCACCTCGGCGATGTGGCGAACGATGAGCAAAGCGCTAGCCCCCCCCCGCCCGCCGGGGCGGCATCACCGTCACCTCGCCCTCCAGCACCACGGCATCGCCGACCTTGCAAAGGCAGGTAAATACCGCCTGTCTTTTTCCGGCCAATTCGCGCAAGGTAACGATGGAGACCACGGTGTCGCCGATGCGGACCGGCGAAACGAACCGGATGTTCATGCCGACGAAAATGGTGCCCGGCCCCGGTAGATGCATGCCCATCAGCGCCGACAAGAAACCGACCGACAACGCACCATGGGCGATGCGGCCCCGGAACACGGTCTTCCGGGCATAGGCTTCGTCGAAATGAACGGGGTTCTTGTCGCCGGTAGCCTCGCCGAAGAGTTGAACATCGCGTTCGGTTACGGTGCGGCTGAGGGTCTCGCTGAGTCCCGGCGTCATTTCGTCGAGATAATATGTCATGGGTTTCCTTACCAGCCGAGCAGGTCGATGCCGGCGACTACCGAGGTTTGCTTATTCGCGAAGAAAGCCGCAAGCGATTCCTTCGTCAAAACTCCGACCTCGGCGGCATGCAGCCCGCCGGCGACGAACAAAACGTCCAGACCGGCCAGATGGGCGCCTTCGATGTCGGTCTCCAGCGCATCGCCGACCGCCAGCACTCGCTTTTGCGACTGCGCGGCGGCGAGCGCCATCCGGTAGATCGGCGGCTTGGGCTTGCCGTAATAGATCACCTTGCCGCCCATATCCTCGTAGAGCTTGGCCACCGCCCCGGCGCAATAGACGTTTTTGCCGTTAATCGGCACCAGGATGTCGGGATTGGCGCAGATCACGGTGAGATCGTGGGCGAGGATCCGTTCCAGCCGCTCGCGGTACATTTCCGGCGTGTCGGTGTCGTGGTCGTCGAGGCCGGAAAGCAGCACCACGTCGGCCTCGTCGGGGCCGCACAGCGCTACGTCAAGGCCGAGATAGATCGGCATGTCGCGCTCCGGCCCGATGTGCATCAGCTTGACCTTGCTCCCGGTGACTTTGGCCGTGGCGGCGCGGGCCGCGATGTCGTCGCGCGAAGCCCCGCCCGAGGACACGATGGCATCGACGCACCCCTCGGGCATGCCCAGCCCCTGCAATTGCCGCATCACGTCGGCAGGCGGGCGCGGCGCATTGGTCAACAGCACCACCCGGCCGCAGGCTTCGCGGAATTTTTTCAACGCGTCGCAGGCGGCGGGAAAGGTGCGGCACCCGTCATGCAGCACCCCCCAAACGTCGCAGATCAGCGCATCGTATTCGCCGGCGATTTCGGAAAGACCGGCAATGCAGGTGGGAGTGGTGTTCAAGCGTACCTCGCGTCAGCCGCTCGGCCAGACGGCGGGCGGAACCTGAGGCGAAAATGCCGCGTCAGCCCGCTTTGCGCAAGGGGACGACCGAAGCGGACGGCGCCTTCGCCTTGGTCGCTTCGCCGCGCACCGCGCGCGGCTCGCCGAACAGATAGCCTTGGGCGAAATCCACCGCAAAATCCAACAGTTGTACGACGGATTTTTCCTCTTCGACGCGTTCGGCGATCAGATTGAGGCCGAAACGGCCCAAAAGCCCCTTGATGTCCTCGGCAGCCACCGCCGCACCGGCCTTACCCATGCCGCCGATCAGGGTATCGGCGCGCACCTTGAGGTGACGGAAGCCGAGATCGCGCAAGCGGGCGAAATCGATGTCGAGGGTATCAACATGATCCATCGACAGCGCAAAGCCGAGCCGGCTCAAGAACCGCAGATTGTCCTCGCCCGCCTTGCCGGCCTTGAACACCGCCTTCTGCTCGAATTCGAACACGATCTGACCCGAAAGATCGCGGTTCTGGTCCATGTATTCGAGGAACTGAGGAAAGAATTCGGCATCCAACAGGGTGTCGCCCGAAATGTTGCAGAACACGCCGACGTCGCGGTTTTTCTTGGCCATGCGGCGAACGATCTGCACGCAGCGGAACAGCAGCAGATTGTCCACCACGCTCATCAAACCGGCGGGGGCGGCGATGCGGATGTACTGCGAGGGCATGATCAGCTTGCCGTCGCTTGAGCGCAACCGCGACAGCGCCTCGTAATAGCGCAGTTTGCGCTGCGGCAGGGATACGATCGGCTGCAGGTAAAGATCGACGCGGTTTTCCTCCAGGCAAGCCCGGACGGTTTCCAGCAGATCCTGCCCGCTGTAGGGTTCGAAATAGGCTTTGGCGTCGCCGCCGGGAGCCGTGCCGCTAACCGGTTCGTGCTTTGCCTTGTTGGAAATCCGCCCGGCGAATTCGCGCATCAAACTTTCGAGCATCTGCAATTCGGATACGATCTTGCGATTGCTAGCGGCACTCTGCGCCTCGAAAACCTTGGACATGTCGTCCATCTTGGCCGTGGTTTCGGCCAACGACCGTTCCATGTTGATGCCGGCACGGCGCAAATGCGCGATTTTATCGTCCTGTTCCTTGCGCAGACGGGCATGCACGACGGTGCCGTGAACCTGCATGCAGAACAAAAGCGCCATCAGGCCGCCGCCGAGGCCGGCGGCCCAGCCGCCGTATAGCCCGACCTCGGCCCCGACGGCCAAACCGATCAGCCCATAAAGTATGAACAGCAATACCCGGCGCATCCTGCAGCCTTCCCGAATTTGGACGGGTAACCATCGCGCAGGGGACGTTGCCAATCGGTTAACCAAACCGCAGAAAATGACCCAAAAAGGGACGAAGGCTATTCGGCCGTCTTTTTTTTGCGGCTGGGCAATTCGACCAGGATCATGATCGCCAAAAACGCCAAAATGCCGGCGCAAATCCAACTGGCCAATACCGGCACGGCATAGGCGCCAACCGTCAGCGCTATCCCGTAATACGCCCGCAAGGCATGCCCCACTGCTATGAGCAAAAGCAGCAGGGCTGAAACCACGGTAAAAAATTTCGACATGGCACGTCTCCCATACGCCTCGGGAGCATCTTAACACATAATTAATGAATATACTAAGACAACCGATTGTGCAGAAGATAGGCGCCGGCGATGGCGCTCAAGCCCAAGAAAATGCCGATCCACAGGTGCGCGTCGGCGCTGCGCCAGTGCTCGTCCGCAGCAATCAGTGCCACCAACGCGAAGCCGACGACTTCCATCGTCAGCGCGGTTTTCGGCGGCTTTCGGCCGTGGCTTCGTTCGGTTTGAAGCATGTGGCGTGTCCCTACGTTCGAACATCTCAGCATAAACGAAGCGTTAAGCCTGCTTTTTTCGATATTAACCTTCCCCCCCCCCAGCGCATAACCTGCCTCTTGCCTTTGCCGGATTAACCGCGTTTTGATGACGGTCTGGGGAGACGAGATGCACGCAAAAGCCATCTTCGCGAGCGTGACGCTGACCGTTCTGTTGGGCGGTTGCTCGCTGGACGATTCCGGCCCGGTGCGTTCGGTTTTCCGTCCCGCCGACGGTCAGCCGTTTCTTTCCGCCGTGGTCTATCTCACCGACCGGCTACCCGATCCTTCCGCCGCCGGGGGCTTTGGCAACAAATGGGCCGATGCCCCGTCCTGCGGGATCGCCGACACCGTACTGCCGCCGGCCGGAGAGAAAACGAACTGGGGGTACCTCGCCAAAACCCATCCGACCGCATGTCGCAGCGAGAACGGCTCGCTCGGCGGCGCGGTAAAACTGATCGAGGCGCAGGCCAAGACCAAAGGCTGCCGCTCGGTGTTGGTGTACGTGCATGGCTTTCATACCGGCTTCGACGGCGCGGTGCTGCGCACGGCGCAAATCGCCCACGATGCCCAGACGGCTTGTGCCGCCGCCGCTTTCGCCTGGACCAGCGAGGTCAAGCTTAATCGCTACGCCGTCGATCTCGAACGCAGCACCTATGCCCAGCCTTTGTTCGAGGAATTCTTGCGCGAACTGTCCGAAAGCGGATTGCGGGTGACGGTGTTGGGCCACAGCATGGGCGCGCGGGTGACGCTGGCGACGCTGTCGGCCATCGGCAAGAGCCGCGAGCGGGCGCGGCCCGGGTTTATCGACGAGTTGGTGCTTGCCGCGCCCGACATCGGCGCGGGAAGAGACGACGACGATTTCGTTAAACTACTGCGCGCCGCCGCGCCGTACGTGCGGCGCACCACCGTCTATGCCTCAAGCAACGATTCCGTACTGGCGCTTTCGCGATCGGCGCACGGCGGGGTGTCGCGCGCCGGGGAAAACCCGGCCGCCGATTACGCCTCCGATGCCGCGCACGAGATCGACCTGATCGATGCTTCGCAGCCTCCGGCCGATGCGCTCGACCACAGCTATTACGCCATGTCGTACGAAGCGCTTTACGACATGGCCCTGACATTGCGCAGCGTGACGCTCGCCGACCGGCTTAAATCCAACGGCGTGTGGCCGCCGACGCTGGTCAAAAACGACAGCCGTCATGCCCTCGCCACGGCCCGCTGCCCGCGGCTGATCACCAGGATCATGATCAGGCTGGCGCCGCTGCTGCCGTAGGAAGCCTTTTTGGAAATTCAGTCGATCTCGTCGATCAGCCGTGCGCCGGGAAGGCCGCGCAGGAAGCCATCCGACAACGGACCGGGCAGACGAAGGGTTTTCAGCGCCGCCTCGGCATCGGCAGACGAAATCTTCTCGTCGGCCAATTCGCGGAAGGTTTTCGCCACCGTCACCATGTCGCAGGAATGCGGCGACAGCCGTAAGGACGCGACGCCCGCGTCGCGCAATGCCTTCGTCTCGCGGGTGGCGGCAACGCAAACATGACCGAGGGTCTGTACCCCGTTGACGGCGAGAAAGTCTTTGCCGTCGAGGGTTTCGACCGTCATCCCGTCGGGGTCTACCTCGCAGACATATTTGCAGGCGTCTTTCGGCAGCCCGTGGGCGCGGGCGTGATAGCAGCGCGCGGAAATCGCCAGCGGCGAGCGGCCGAAGGCGAACACCTCGACGCCGTCGCACATCGCCGCCATCCGCGCGATCGAGGATATCGGCAGTTCCGGCGGCAGGCAGACGCGCGTCGCCCCAAGGCCGAGATGAAATCCCAGGGCAGCTTCGTTGTAGATGTTGAGAAACGGCCCGACGATATGCGGCTTGCCTTCCAGCAGATACACGGTGGCGATGTCGTTGGCCTCGA
>DBTZ01000042.1:12109-38612 GCA_002307315.1 Alphaproteobacteria bacterium UBA1303 | reverse complement strand
GGCTTGCCTTCCAGCAGATACACGGTGGCGATGTCGTTGGCCTCGACCAGCATGTCGGATTCGGCCAGCGCGCGGATGGCTTCCGTCTCGCGCTTCATCGTCGGTAGCGCCAGGGTGGCGATCGCCACCTCCTTGCCGGCGCGGGTCAGCCGCTCGATCGCCGCAATCGTCGCCTCCTGGTGGAACGGCTCGCGCTTCGAGCACACCGCTTCGCCGATCACCACGCGGTCGATCTCGGCCTCGTCGGCGATGCGGGCGTAGAAATCGGACCAAATCTTGGCCGGCCAGTTGAAAAACACCGGCCCCAGCGTCAGGCCCATGCGGCTTATCGCATCCATCGTCACCGCCCCCATCCTCAGCGCCAGGTTTTCTTGTAGGCGCCGGTAGTGGCGCTTTGACCTTCGGTCAGGCGCTTAAGCTCCTCGACGTCCATCGCACCGCCGGTTTCCAAGCTGTCGAGGGCGCGGCGGAACGCCTTGACCACGGCGGCGATATAGGCGCGGCCGCGCTGGCGGCCCTCGATCTTGAAGGCGGTTACGCCGCACTCGATCAGTTTCGGCAACAACTCGACCGCATTCAGGCTGACCGGATCCTCGAACAGATGCATGGTCTTGCCTTGCGAACAGAAGCGGCCCTTGCACAGCGTCGGGTATCCGGCCGCCTCGTCCTTGGCAAAACGCTCGACGGTGAACCCGCCGACCGAAGCGGTGAGCGTGTCGCCGTCTTCGCGGTAATCGACATGGCTGGGCGGCGAACAGACCCCGGTCATGTTGGGCGACTTGCCGGTGGCATAGGACGACAGCGAGCAGCGTCCCTCGGCCATCACGCACAGGCCGCCGAACACGAACACTTCGGTCTCGCAGGGGCGCGCCGTCTTGGTCAGCTTGGCGATTTCGTCCACCGTCAGGACCCGCGGCAGAACCACGCGTTTCACGTTGAAGCGTTCGTGATAGAAGGCGATGGCCTCAGCCGTCGCCGCCGCCGCCTGCACCGATAAATGCAGCCGCTGCTTGGGATGCGCCCGACTGGCATAGGCGATCAGCCCGACATCGGCGAGGATCAGCGCATCGGCCCCAGCCGCCACTGCGTCGTCCACCCCGCGTTTCCACAGATCGACTTCACCCGCCCGCATGAAGGTGTTGAGCGCCACCAGCGCCTTGACCCCGCGATCGTGGGCATAGGCGATGCCGGCGCGCATTTCGGCGCGGTCGAAGTTGAGGCCGGGAAAGTTGCGGGCGTTGGTCTCGTCGCGAAAGCCGCAATAGACCGCGTGCGCGCCGGCATCGACCGCGGTTCTGAGCCCGGCAGGCGTGCCTGCCGGACAAATCAACTCGACGTGCTTCCAGGCGTCGGGCGTTTTCATGCGTCGAAGGTTCCGCCGGCTTTCGGCCCCGACGCTGCGGGCGCATGCAGCGCCGAGCGCAAAAAACCAAACGCCAATTCGGCCGAGCGATTGAACGGCCCCGCGAAGCGCTCGGGCACGCGCAAGGCCGAAGCCGGATCGATCTCGGCGTCCTCCAGTGCGTTACGCAAGGCCAGCACCGCCTCGGTGTCGCCCTCGATGGAAAGGTCGCGCGAGAAGAACAGCGCATCGCCGTCGTAAGTGCCGTCGATCATGCCGGCCAGCACGATCAGCGGCGCCTTGATGCGGGCGTCGTAAGCAGCGCCGTCCGCATCGCGCACCATTTTGACCTCGGCCCCCTCGCCCTCGGCCTTGACGAGAAAGACAAACGGGCAATCGACGGGATCGATGGCGAAGGTAGCCCCGGCATATTCGGCCAGCCGGCGGACCAGTCCCGGCCGCGCCGCCAACGCATTGCCGATCAGGGTCTTGGCCGCAAGTTCCATCGGCATCAGCGGAAGAATTCCGGCTATTTTCGTGACAATTGCGGGAAGGATGCCGCGCATAGGGCCACCGCTTGGGATTGCCCCGCCCTTCTAGAGCATTTCACTGTTTAACGGAAACATCGAAGCGCTCTATTGCTGCGGCCCGCCGCCGGCCGCCGGCCGCGCCACCTCGACATCCGAGGTGTCGTTGGCGGGCGGATTTTGACCCGCGGCGGCGCCGGCTTGCTGATCCGACGATTGATCGGATTGATTTTGTTCCACGGGCTGCGGGGCCGGCGTCTCGTCGTCGGGGACCGCCCGCTTCTGATAGATCGTCAGCCCATCGGAGCGCTCGACGGCATAGAGCGAAAAGCAGCGCTTATCGACCTGAGCGAATTCTTTCGGCAATGGCTTCTTGGTTTCGAACGATTTTATCTCGGCGAGTTCGATATCGACGTTCCGGCAGGTCATTTCCGTCGTGGCGATGTAGGTTTCGCCGCCCGACGTCAGCGTGCATTCGCGCCGACCTGCCACCTTGGCGGCCTTGCCGCTGCCTTCCAGCGTAGCGTCGCCCGGCAGCACGCCGAACACCACCGTCTGGTATCGCGCGATCTGACAGACCGTCCGGCCGCTCGGCCCGAACAGATTGCCGAAAATCAACAGCGCAGCAACGCCGGCAACAACGACCGCCGCCCCACCCGCCCAATACCATGTGTAGGCTCGTACGGAAGCCTTGAGGGCGGAAAACAGCCTTTTTACCTGATCGAGCACGGCAAAACCTCGTCTTGCGAACCACACTGCCGCCCCTACATAGCCTTGATGGCCTTACGCTTCCAGTGCGGTTTTCGTTAACTCGGCGCGTCAGATGAGATTTTTTCGCATGAACATTTTCCACCTCCAAGGTGGGGCCGTATGTCTCATTGGCGTTAACCCGTCTTGTGCATGCCCCTTACGGATTTTGAGCGACGGATGCAGCGGCGAGCCGTGATTCACCACATGATTCTGGTGTCGAGACGGTTTCAAGCGGGCAAACGGGAGCACCACATCCGTCATGGGGAGTGATACACAACGGGCCTTTACTCCTACAAGGCGTTGAGCGTGGCATTCAACGGCGGACGGTTGTCGTCCGACGTAGGCGTTCTTTTGCTGCGCATTGTCGAAAGGGGGCGGAATCGCCAAACACCTTGCAGCGTGTCTGAGGGACAAACGCGATCCGGACCACATCACCCCCGCTGGAGAAGATGCTGCGGCTCAGGATGAACGGCGGGCACCCCGACAGGACACGCAACAACCCGCGCTATTGCTTAACCAATTGAATTTGCTTCCAACTATCTTCGACAGCCCGCACCGCCGCATCGGGCAGCGGCACATAATCGAGGCTCGATGCCAGGGCATCGCCCTTTGCAAACGCCCATTTGAAAAACTTCAGTACATCGCCGGTGGCGACCGGATCGATCGGCCGCTTGTAGACCAGGATGTACGTGTTAGCTACGATCGGCCAGCTTGTCGCACCCGGCCGGTCCACCAAAACGACGGAAAACCCGTTTCTGCCGGCGGCGGCCCAATCCACGCCTTGGGCGGCGGCCTCAAAGCTGGCGGCGTTCGGCAACACCGCCTTGCCGTCCCGGTTGATCATGCGCGCAAACGACAGTCGGCCCTGCTTGGCATAGGCGTACTCGACATAACCGATCGAGCCGCTCATCGTCTTGACGTTGTTGGTCACCCCCTCGTTGCCCTTGGCGCCGACGCCAAGCGGCCAGGCAACCGAGGTATTCGCCCCGACGCGCTTGCGCCAATCGGCGCTGACCAGAGACAGATATGAGGTGAAGATGAAACTGGTGCCCGACCCGTCGGAACGGTGGACCGTCACGATCGGCCGGGGGGGCAACGCGATATCCGGGTTAAGCGCCTTGATCGCCGGATCGTTCCACTTGACGATCTTGCCGAGGAAAATGGCGGCCAGCGTCTGGCCGTCGAGCGTCAGCTTTCCGGGCGCGATACCGGCGATGTTGACCACCGGCACCACGCCGCCGATGACGGTGGGAAATTGGGCGAGGCCGTAGCGATCGAGTTCGGCAGGCTGCAACGGCGCATCGGTGGCGCCGAAGGTAACGGTTTTGGCCTTGATCTGGGCGATGCCGCCGCCCGAGCCGATCGACTGATGATTGATGCCGACGCCGGCAGCCGATTTATAGGCGGCCGCCCATTTGGCATAAAGCGGATAAGGAAACGACGCGCCCCCCCCGGAAACGTCGGCGGCCGCGGCGGCGGAGACCATCAGAAAACCGGCGACGGCCCCGACCAACTCGGCAAAAACGGTTTTCATGCCCGGCATGTGCGTATCCCATTCGCGCGGATCGGTGAAGCGCTATATCCTATTCCCACAGATGGCCGCCCGTCGAGCGTTTGGCAATCGGAAAAGGGGCGGCCGCCGGGGCCACCCCTTCCCGCATTCGCTTCGGACGGCCGCTTATTTCCAGCCCTTGATGCCTTCCCAGCTGTTGACGATCAGCGAGGTGGCGCTTTCGGGCAGCGGAACGTAAAGCAGCTCTTCGGCCGCCTTGTCGCCGTGCTCGTAGGCCCACTTGAAGAAGTCGAGCGCCTGCTTGCTGGCCTTGGGATCCGACGGGTTCTTGTAGAACAGCACGAAGGTCGGATTTTCGATCGGCCACGACTTGGCGCCGGGCTGATCGGTCAGGATCAGGTAGAAGCTCTTGGTGTTCTTCCAATCCGCATTGGCGGCGGCGGCTTTGAAGGACTCCATATTCGGAGCGACGACATTGCCTTCCTTGTTCTTCATCCGGGTGTAGGTCAGCTTGTTCTGTTCGGCATAGGCGTATTCGACATAGCCGATCGAACCCATAGTCTGCTTGACGTTGCCGGCAACGCCTTCGTTGCCCTTGGCGCCGATGCCGACCGGCCACTCGACCGCGGTCGAGGAACCGACCTTGGAGGCCCATTCCGGGCTGACCTTGGAGAGATAGTCGGTGAAGATGAAGGTGGTGCCCGACCCGTCGGAACGGTGGGCGACGATGATGTTGATGTTCGGCAACCTAAGGCCGGGGTTCAACGCGGCGATCGCCGGGTCGTTCCACTTGACGATCTTGCCGAGGAAGATTTCGCCCAGCACCTTGCCGTCGAGGATCAGCGCGCCGGGAGCGATACCGGGAACGTGGATCACCGGCACCACGCCGCCGACCACGGTGGGGAATTGCGCCAAGCCGAACTGTTCGAGTTCTTCGGGCTTGAGCGGCTTGTCGGTGGCGCCGAAGGTGACGGTCTTCGCTTTGATCTGGGCGATACCGCCGCCCGAACCGATCGACTGATAGTTCAGCCCCAAACCGGTCTGCGCCTTGTAGGCCGCCGCCCATTTCGAATAAATCGGATAGGGGAACGATGCGCCCGCACCGGTAATGTCGCCGGCCATAGCGGCGGCGCTCATGACCGTAGCCGTGGCCAAGCAGGCCGCAGCGGCGATCATCGTCTTAAAGGGATATTTCATCCTTATTCCTTCCTTGAAAGACACGTTGTGTGTTTCGGATGCGATCTTCAATCTGTGACACGTGCGGAAAAAAGGCGCGTGCGTCCCGCCGTCGGGCGGATTCGCACGCGCCCGCGATTACCACTGCAGACGGCCGAAGATGCCGACTTCGTCCCACGCACCGTTCTTGCCGGCGGCAAAGGCGCTGCCGCCGATGTTGCTTGCGTTGGCGGTGGAGAACTGACCGTTGTCGACGCCGTCGTGCTTGTAGACCAGCGCAATGTCGACCATCTTGGCCGGGGTATAGGCGATGCCGACATTGTAGTAGTTGTTCTCGACCGCGCTCTTGCCGGTTTCGGAATACGGCTTGACGTAGTCGTAACGGCCGAACAGCGACCATTCCGGCGTGAACTGATAGGACGCGAACGAACCCACGCCGGTGGCGTGCGAGCGCAGCGTCTTCGAGCCGATATAGCTGGTGCCGTAGTTGGTGGCGGCGAAGTATTCGGCGCCGAACTTCAACCCGCCGATGGTATAGGCAGCCAAAGCATTGAAGCGTTCGGCGCTCGTATAGCTCGCCGTGCCGTGCTGCGTGCCCAGGTGGCCGACATAGCCGCCGATGCCCAGATCGATGCCTTCGTAGTTGAGGCTGATGCGGCCTTCGTAATCGGGATTCTCGGTGCGGACGGTCTTCTTGTAGCCGGCGCCGGTAACCGCCGAAAACTGATAGGAAAGCAGACCGTCGTAGAGCTTGCCCAGCACATGAACGCCCCAATCGGCCGAGGTGCCGAACTTGGCGCGATCGATCAGCGGATTTTCGACATAGCGATAACCGAAAACGCCTTCCGAATAAGGAACCCACGGCAGATCGGCCGAACCGACGCGGACGATCAGGGCAGGATCGATCTTGGCGTCGAGATAGGCCTTCTTAATGTAAAGCTGAGTGGCGCCGGCCGTGCTGTCATAGGTAAAATCGGTAGTAATATTGGCCGAGAAAATACTGCTGAACTTATGATCGATGCCGATATAGAAGCGCTTGATGTCGAAGCTGAAGCCGTTGCCGGTGCCATCGACCCCTTTGATTTTGGCGTCGACGTTGGTGACATCCCAATACATCCGGCCGCTGACCGAAGTGTTGTCCCACCAGCCGCTCAGCGGCTTCCAGGCATCGACCTTGGCATGGTCTTCCTGAGCGCGGAGTTCGGCGCCCTGCAATTCCTGCTCCAACGCCTCGATACGCGTGGATAATTCATCGTAGCGGTTGTCGGTTGCTGCGGCGGCCGGAACGGCCGGCGCCGACGTGCCGTCGGACGCCTTTTTCGCGGCAAAACCCGCCTGTGCCGACGCCACCAACCCAATCGCGGCAACGCCGACCATCAAAGCTGACTTCCCCTTCATGTAACCCTCTCGTTTCAAATTCGCGGGAAAAGACCAGCCTCCAACCGCTATGATGGCGCAACCGAAGTTGCGCCGGCGAATGTCCGGCCTTTTTTGCCCGCAGGATGGATGACAAGAGGCGTTAACAGGTCTGCGACGGTTTCGTGAAAGATATGTGTCAACGGCCGATCGCTTGTGGATACGTGCTTTTTGAGATACAGCCTTCGCCGACGAAGGACATATATTTTCCGTGCCGGCACGGCCGAAAAGGTCGGCGGCAATTTTGTCGGGGGTGGCGGTGCGGGGGCTTGTCGCTATTCTGTTTTTTGCCGCGGTTGCCGTTGCGGCGTGGGGGGAAGATGTCTCCTCGGCGCCCGGCTCGGCCAAGAACGCCGCCAAGCCGAAAAATTCCTACCTCTACGTGGTGCGGTACGATCGCTGGAGCGTCGAAGACGAGCGCGACTGGCGTTCTTTCATCCAGGCCATAGGTGCATCCGATTGCAACACGCTGGATTCCTGTTTGCGCGGCCCCGCCAACCCGTTCCGCGCCAGCGATCCTCCCGATTACCGCTTTACGGCCGATTGCGCCGACCTGCCCTACGTGCTGCGGTTCTACTTTGCCTGGAAACGGTCCTTGCCGTTCTCCTATGTTGCCGACATCGCGCCGAGGACGGGCGGCGGCGACATCCGCTATACCCGGAACGGTAATGTCGTCGCCGAACGCAGAGATGTATCGAGCGGCACGGCGACCGGCATGGCGATCATCGACCAGATTCGCGACAAGGTGAATTCCGGCACGTACCGCATGCATCCCGATCTCGATGCGCCGCCGCCGGATTTCTATTCGCCCAAGATCGATGCCAAATCGATCGTTCCCGGCACCGCGATCTACGATCCCGCCGGACATCTCGCCCTCGTGTTCAAGGTCGATCCCGACGGACGCATTCATTTCTTCGACGCCCACACCGATTTTACCCTGACCCAGATGGTATACGATCTGCGCTTCGCCCGTTCGCGCCCGGCGCACGGCGCCGGCTTCAAGAACTGGCGGCCGCAAACGCTGGTCGGTGCGGTGCGCCAAAAAGACGGCACCCTGAAGGGCGGGCACATCGTGCTTGCCGCCAACCGGCAGATCGCCGATTTTTCCGACGAACAGTATTACGGCAACGGCACGCGCCCGAACGACGATGGGTGGGAAAGCGGCGTCTTCGCCCTTAACCGGGAATCGCTCGACTACTACGACTATGTGCGCGCCAAATTGGCCGGCGGACAGATACAATTCGATCCGGTTAAGGAAATCGGCGACATGGCGCGATCTTTATGTTCGGACCTGCACTATCGCGCCGCGGCGGTCGACGTGGCACTCGAAGCGGGCATGGCGAAAAGACCCGAGCCCGACCGGCTGCCGTCCAACATCTACGGCACTTCGGGCGACTGGGAGACCTTCTCGACCCCTTCGCGCGACGCCCGGCTCAAGACCGCCTTCAAATCCTTGCGTGACACCGCGCAGCGCTTCGTCGACATGTACGGCACGGGCGATACCAAACACCTGAAATACACCGGCCGCGATTTGCCCGGCGATCTTCTGGCGGCCTACGGCAAGGCGATCCGCTATTGCAGCGTCTCCTACACCAACAGCGCCGGAGGCCGGATCGCCCTGTCGTTCGAACAGGCGCGCAAACGGCTGTTCGCGATGTCGTTCGATCCCTATCACTGCGCCGAGTTGCGTTGGGGTGCCGCAGGGCCCGAGGCCGCTACCTGTCCCGACGGCCCGACCAAACGGACCTGGTATGCCGCCGAGCAGAATTTGCGCAACCAAATCGGACGTACCTACGAAGCACGAATGGATTTCACCCTCGATCAACTGAAGACGCCCGGCCCCGGCAAAGGCGTGCCGACCGCGCCCGATACCGACATCGCCGGTTATCTGCAAAAGGCCCGTGCGGCAGGCCGATAAGATCGGCTATTTTAACCCTCGGGCTAGAGCGACGTGCGCAAAAGTGTGTTCACTTTTGCGCGGAGAGTTGCGACCAAACAAAAAGATGGAGCGGCGTGCCGGTTCCGTCTGAAGGCGCGGCGCAAGCGCGGCGAAACCGCCGGGTTTTCGATTTATGGTAAACGATGCGGTAACGAACCTTTCGGATAAACATTCGGTTAAGCCGTTAGCGCCATGATGACGAAACGGGTGCGAACGGCGAAAACCGATAGCCCGTAGCGGGCAATCAAACGGGTAAGGGATGGCTGATCCACCCATCATCGTCGTCAAACGCATCGTCAAAGGCGAGCATGGCCATCACGGCGGCGCCTGGAAGGTTGCCTATGCCGACTTCGTTACGGCGATGATGGCGTTCTTTCTGCTGATGTGGCTGATCAACGTCACTTCGCCCGAACAGAAACAAGGCATCGCCGACTATTTCGCGCCGCAGCGCGTCGCCCAGACGGTCGGCGGATCGGGCGGCGTGCTGGGCGGCAAGATCATGGGGCAGTCGGATTCGCGCGCCGGCGGCACCGCCTCGAACATGCAGAAGAACAGTCCGCGCTCGCCCAACAGCCAGACGATCACCTCGGAAAACGGCCAGGTTACCGGCGGCGTCGCCGACAGCCAGGGCCAACAGCCCAATGCACAGGGCGCCGCCGACACCAACACGACGTCGACCTCGACCCAAAACGGCGAGTTCGCCCACGCCGCCGAAGCGATCCGCCAATCCATTCAGGACAATCCCGACATCGCCAACCTGTCGCCGCAGGTCATCATGGACAACACGCCGGAAGGTTTGCGCATCCAACTGATCGACCAGGACGGCCGGCCGATGTTTCGGCAAGGCAGCGCCGAGCCGATGCCTTATATGAAAAAGCTGCTGGCTGCGATCGCCAAAATCGTCAACCGCCTGCCCAACCGCATTTCGGTCAGCGGTCATACCCAGGCCACGCCGTTCATCGGCCCGAAGGGCGAGACCAATTGGGAACTGTCTGCGGCGCGGGCCAATATGGGGCGGGCGGTGCTTTCCGTCGCGGGCTTAAGCAACGACCGCATCTACGAGGTTTCCGGCAAGGCGGGATCGGAGCCGCTGCTGCCCGAAGACCCCAACGCGTCGGCCAACCGGCGTCTCAGCATCACCCTCTTGCGCGAGGCACCGCCGGTGCCGGTCGGGCATAAATTGTAGTTCGATGCCCGCCGCCGCATGAAAATTAGCGATTTTTACAATCCGGACTGGCGCCGGACCGGTTTCCGCTGTCTTATTCGGGACGGGAAATCCGAGACCGTCGTTTTTTTCATTGACCGAACAGAAACAAACCCGCGTTCCGCAGTTCTACATCACGCCGGCCGGCCCCTGCCCGTATTTGCCCGGCGCGATGGAGCGCAAGGTGTTTGCCGGTCTTTCCGGCCCCTATGCCGCCTCGCTCAACGATACGCTGACCCAGGCGGGTTTCCGCCGCAGCCAAGGCATCGCCTACCGCCCGACCTGCGACGGATGCAGTGCCTGCATTTCGGTACGGATACTGGCCGAACGCCATGCGCCGTCGCGTAACGAACGGCGCGTTACGCACCGCAACGCCGATCTGATCGCGTGCGAAGCGCCGGCGCAGGCGACCCGCGAGCAGTTCGCGCTGCTGCGCGCCTATCTCGACGCCCGCCATGCCGGCGGCGGCATGAGCGACATGAGCCTGTTCGATTACGCCGCCATGGTCGAGGAAACGCCGGTGGTTACCACGATCTTCGAATACCGTACCGTCGTGGGCGAACTGGCGGCCTGTGCGCTGACCGACATCATGCCGAGCGGCCTGTCGATGGTCTACAGCTTCTACCACCCCGGCATGGCGGCGCGCAGCCTCGGCACCTTCATGATCCTCGATCACATCGTCAAAGCCAAACTGCGCAATCTGCCCTACGTCTATCTCGGCTACTGGGTCGAGGGCAGCCCCAAAATGGCCTACAAGGCCCGCTTTAAACCGTTGGAGGCGCTTG
The DNA here is from genome assembly GCA_002307315.1 of Alphaproteobacteria bacterium UBA1303. Classification (GTDB taxonomy): domain Bacteria; phylum Pseudomonadota; class Alphaproteobacteria; order Micropepsales; family Micropepsaceae; genus Rhizomicrobium. Next base: position 27,960 of record DBTZ01000042.1, on the reverse strand, counting down.
GCCCCGGCGGCTGGAACCGGATGCCGTAGATGAACCGTCTCATACTGCTGCTGGCGCTCCTGACCGCGCCGGCCCTCGCCGAACCGACGTTGACGCTGAGCCCGGTACGCGGCGGGGTGTACCTGGTCGAAGACGGTTTCTACGCCGCGGAGAATTCCGCCGTATACGTAGGACGCGACCACGTTACAGTGGTCGGCGCCACCTGGACGCCGCAAACCGCCGCGCTGCTGGTCGGCGAGATCCGCAAGGTGACGATACTTCCCGTCACCGAGGTGATCAACACCAACTATCATCCCGACCGCGCCGGCGGAAACGCCTATTTCAAAAGCATCGGAGCCATGATCGTCTCCACCCGGACGACCCGCAATCTGATGGTGCGCGACTGGGACAAAGCGGTCGCCTGGACGCGCAGCGGCCTTCCCGCCTACCCCGCCCTGAGCGCGGTGTTGCCCGATACGGTCTATCCGGGCGATTTTTCCTTGCAGGACGGCAAGGTCAAGGCGCTTTATCTCGGCCCCTCGCACACCCAGGACGGCATCTTCGTCTGGTTCCCCGACGAAAAGATTCTCTACGGGAACTGCATCCTGAAGGAGAAACTCGGCAATCTCGATTTTGCCGACGTGGCGGAATATCCGAACACCTTGCGCAAGCTGAAGGCACTGAACCTGCCGATCGCAACCGTCATCGCCGGGCACTATGCACCGCTCCACGGGCCGGACCTGATCGACCGATACCTCGCGCTGCTGGAGGCGATGCCGAAAGACTGAGGTCCACCGCCGGGTTAACGAATTAACGCCCCCATCCGGCTATGGACATGGCGCCGTAACGCCCTTACATAAAAATCCCCTTTTCGGGCAGATCTGATGTCCTGGACTTCGGCCTTTCACCCCGCGACCTATGCTTTCTTCCTGATGCGGTTTTTCCTGCGCCTGGTCTGCCGGGTGCGGGTAACCGGTGGGGAAAACCTCAGCGGCGCCGGCGAGCGGGTTTTGATCGTCGCCAACCACGTTTCGACCTTCGATGCGGTGATCCTGTCGGCTTTTTTGCCTGGACGCATCCTGTTCGCCATGCCGCCCGGCTTGGCCGGCCGCTGGTGGTTGCAGCCCTATTGGCGTTCGCACCGCACCCTCGACCAGAACAATCCCAAAACCGCCAAGCTGATGATCGAGGCGCTGAAGCGCGGCACCCGCTGCATGGTGTTTCCCGAAGGCCGGGTGGGCCGCACCGGCGGGCTGATGAAAATTTACGACGGTCCCGGCGTGATCGCCGACAAAGCCGATGCCGCCATCGTGCCGGTGCGTATCGACGGGCCGCAATACTCGCGGTTTTCCGATCAGCGCGGCTTGGTGCGGCGCCGCCGGTTTCCCCGCATCACCCTGACGATTCTGCCGCCGCGGAAATTGATCATGCCGGCCGAGGCCAAGGGCCGCAAGCGCCGCCAACTCGCCGGCGTGCAACTGCACGATCTGATGGAGGATATGCTGGTCGTCGGCATGCCGGTATCGACCATGCTGCGCCAGCTTCTCGCCGGACGGCGGTTGCGCGGCGGCGGCGGCATCGTCGTCGAAGATACCGCCCGCGAACCGCTGACCCACGACGCCTTCGTCGCCAAGATATTTATCCTGGCGCAGGTGTTAAAGCGGATGAACATCCGGCGCCGGGAAACCGTAGGCATCATGCTGCCCAACGGCATCCCCTGCGGCGCGGCCATTTTTGCCGTTCAGGCGCGCGATTGCGTCGGCGCCATGATCAATTTCTCCGCCGGCCCCTTGCGCTGCGCGCAAAGCTGCAAGATGGCGAAGATAAAAACCGTCGTCACCTCGCGAAATTTTCTCGCCGCTCTGCATCTCGAGGCGATCGCCAATACGATGACCAACGAGGGCATCCGTCTGCTCTATCTCGAAGACCTAAAGCCGGGGGCGTTCGACCGCGGGTACGGCCGGATTCGCGCCCGCCTTCCCGCCGCGCTGGCGGCATTGGGAACGCCGCGCGATTCCGCCGCCCCGGGGCTGATGCTGTTTACCTCCGGCACCGAGGGCCTGCCCAAGGGCGTGATGCTGAGCCACCGCAACGTCATTGCCAACGCCTTCCAGTTCGGCATCCGCGTCGGCTACGGCATCGGCGACAGCGTGTTCGCCTGCCTGCCGATGTTCCATTCCTTCGGATTGACGCTCGGCTTCTTCCTGCCGGTGTTCTCCGGCACGCGGACGTTTCTCTATCCTTCGCCGCTGCGTTATCACGACATTCCCGAACACGTTTACGATACGGGCGCGACGCTACTGCTCGGCTCCGATACATTCCTCGCCTCCTACGCCCGCAACGCCAGTCCGCACGATTTCTATTTCCTGCGCTTCGCCATCGGCGGAGCCGAGAAGATCAAGCCGGAAACCCGAAGATTGTGGGCGGAGAAGTTCGGCGTACGGCTGTTCGAGGGCTACGGCACCACCGAAGCCTCGCCGGTGATCAGTTGCAATTCGCCGCTGCATTACAAGGCCGGCGCGGTGGGACGGCCGGTCGCCGGCATGGAGATCAAGATCAAGCCGATCGAAGGCATCAAAGACGGCGGCGAACTGGTGGTGCGCGGGCTCAATTTAATGCTGGGCTACGTCAAGGCCGACAAGCCGGGTGCGATCCAGCCGCCGGAAGACGGTTGGTACAACACCGGCGACGTGGTGTCGGTCGACGAAGACGGCTTCATTACCATTCAGGGCCGCACCAAACGCTTCGCCAAGATCGGCGGCGAGATGGTGTCGCTCGGCGCCATCGAGGCGGTGGTGAGCGCCGAATGGCCGGAAGCGCGCCACGTCGCCGTCGGCATCCCCGAAGGCCGCAAGGGCGAGACCATCGTCCTTCTGACCGAATCCGACCAAGCCGATTTGAGCCTGTTGCACCGGCTGTTCGAAGCCTCCGGCCTGACCAAGCTGTCGTGGCCGCGCAAGCTGATCAAGGTGGCGCAGGTGCCGCTGCTCGGCTCCGGCAAGACCGATTATTCCGCCGCCCGCGAGATGGCGATCACCGCCCGAAACGACGATTCCGTCCCCTGATACGAATCCGTAAGCGGCGGCATGGCCGCTCAGACCGATTAAGTCATAATTTACCATATTTGCCCTACGCTAATTTGGGCGCGCCGAATTTGCTTAATAGAAAGTAAACCCGTGCGCGCAAGGTTGCGGAGGAGCGAATGTGCGGGTTTGCGGTAGCCGTCGGCTGGCCGGAAGCGAAGGCCACGGTGGCAAAGATGATCGAGGTCATCCGCCATCGCGGCGACACGACCGATCCCGTTGCCAATCCGGTGCCGGGCGTGGCGATGTGTACCCGCCGGCTCTGCATCGTCGACCGCGAGCATGCCGAGCAGCCGCAAGCCTCGTTCGACGGCAAGCTGCTGGTTTCGTTCAACGGCGAAATCTACAATTACCGGGAACTGCGCGACCAGCTTTCCGCCCACGGCGTTCCGTTCAAGACCGATTCCGACACCGAGGTCATCGCCAACGCAATCCGGGTGTGGGGCGCCAAGGCGCTGACCCGCATTTCCGGCATGTATGCCTTCGTCGCCTATGAGATTCCCACCGGCGAGTTTTTGGCCGCGCGCGATCCCTTCGGCATCAAGCCGCTGTACGTGATCCAGCAAGATCAGGCGTTTCTGTTTTCTTCGGAAATCCGCCCGCTGCTGGAGGCGACGGAAACCGGGGACGCCTTGCTGCTGCCGCCCGGTTATCTTTTGACCAAGAACGCCTGCGGCCGGTTCAAATCGGTCATCCGCCCGCAGACCGGCGACCGTACGCAAAGCGAGTCCAAGGAACTCGACGCCATCCTGTCGCAAGCGGTGAAGAGCCATATTCCCCCCGACCTGCCCTTCGCCGTGCTGTTCAGCGGCGGCATCGATTCCACCCTGATCGCCCATTACGCGCGGATGCATCGCCCAAATACGCCCGGTTACTTCGTCGGCAACACGCATTCGCCCGACTATCCCTTCGCCGCGGCTTACGCCGAAGCCACCGGTTTCGATTTGCGTCTGGTCGAGTTCGATCCCGACTGCGCCGATACCTTCGCCCGCATCGGCGAGGCAGTGGAAACGGCCGAATCCTTCGAACCCAGCCTAGTGCGCGGCGCACTGTGCTCGCTCGACGCCGCCAAACGCATCCACGCCGACGGCATGCGGGTGGCGCTATGTGGCGAAGGCGCCGACGAATTGTTCTGCGGCTACGGCCCGCTGGAATGGGGCTTTGCCCGCGGCAACGAGGTCGGCCGGCCGTTGCGCGCCGAATGCCTGGGGCAGATGCACCGCGTCAGTCTGCAACGGGTCGATCGCGGCTCGATGCGTCATCAGGTCGAAACCCGCGTGCCGTTCCTCGATCCGGCCGTTGCCGAATACGCGCTGGCGCTCGACGCCCCCGCCCTGGTGCGAAACGGCATCGGCAAGGCGCCTTTGCGCGAACTCTACGATCTTCATCCGGCGCAACTGCCGCGGCTGATCCGCGACCGCTCCAAGGTGCTGTTCAGCGAAGGCAGCGGGCTCGACGTTTCCCGCGCGGATTCGTATTGGCGGATGCGTTTCGAAGACGCGATCTCGGATGCCGATCTGGCCGACGGCAAAAAGCTGTTCGCCGGCTTCGACGTCGAGACCAAGGAAGATCTCTATTACCTGCGCGTGCTCAACGAAAAAATGGACGTGTTCCGCATTCCCCATTTGCGCGGCCGCGTCCGCCTCGACATGCCAGCGGAGTGGCACGAAGAACGGCTCAGAGCATAAATCGGAGTAATTTGCGCAAGCTGTTCAAAGAAAATTATATTCCCTGAACATGCAGGACGGGCAGCAGCGCCATTCGCCGTTGAACTTCTCGAGCAGCTCTTCGGCCCGGGTCTGTCCCTTGGCAATCATGGCACGCAGCGGCAAAAGAAAGCCTTCTTCGCTCATGCCCGCCCCATCGCCACCGCATCCGCCTATGGCGGCGCGACGTTTCAACCCTTCGGCGGAGATGTCCACCATCTGTCTTGCCAGTTCCAGCACCGTGGTCCGGCGGAACGGAGTCTTGAAGGCAAGGCGCGGCACCGCATCGCGCATCGCTTGACGCTCCTCCGCCGTCCAATCCTCGACCAGATCCCAGGCGGCATCGAGCGCAATTTGATCGTAAAGAACGCCGGTCCACAGCGCCGGCAGGCGGCACACGGTGCGCCAAGCCCCGCCGTCGGCGCCGCGCATTTCGAGATATTGCTTCAAGCGCACTTCGGGAAAGATGGTGGTGAGGTGATCGGCCCAATCCGACATCGTCGGCTCGATACCTTTGAGTTCGGGAATTTCACCGGCGAGAAAATCGCGGAACGACTTGCCCGCCACGTCGATATAGCGCCCGCCGCGATAGACGAAGTACATCGGCACGTCGAGCGCATAATCGACATAGCGCTCGAAGCCAAAGCCGTCTTCGAAGGCGAACGGCAGCATGCCCGAGCGCGCCGTGTCGACGTCGCTCCAGACGTGGCCGCGATAGGATAGATAGCCGCTGTCCTTGCCTTCCTTGATCGGCGAATTGGCGAAGATGGCGGTCGCCACCGGCTGCAGCGCCAGCGCCACCCGCATTTTTTTCACCATGTCGGCTTCGGCGGAGAAATCGAGGTTCACCTGCACGGTACAGGTGCGCAGCATCATGTCGAGCCCCATGGTGCCGACCTTGGGCATGTAATTCCGCATGATGGCGTAGCGGCCCTTGGGCATCCAGGAGATTTCGTCCCGCGTCCAGTCCGGCGCAAAGCCGAGGCCCATGACGCCGATGCCGATCTCCTCGGCCACCTCGCGCACCTGGCGCTGGTGCTCGGCGACCTCGGCGCAGGTCTGATGCACGGTGAGCAGCGGCGCGCCGGACAGTTCGAACTGGCCGCCCGGCTCCAGGCTGATCGAGGCGCCGTTCATGGTCAGGCCGATGAGATAATCACCCTCGCACACCGGCTGCCAGCCGAAGCGCCGCATACCTTCGAGCAGCAGCTTGATGCCCGGCGTACCGTCGTAGGTCAGCGGCTTTTTGGTCGCCGCGTCGTAGACGAACTTCTCGTGCTCGGTGCCGATGCGCCAATCGGCTTTCGGTTTGCAGCCGGCTTCGAGATAGCGCACCAGATCGTCGCGCGATGCGATGGGGCCGCCGGCGGATTGGGGAATCGACATGGCTGCTCCGAGCGTTGGATGAAGAGGAATGGGGTTAGAAACCTTGCGCCCGATGCCTGTCAACGTCCATCGCCGGCCAAGCTCTGCCACACCGCCAGCGCCGCCAAGGCGGCGGTGTCGGCGCGCAGGATACGCGGCCCCAATGTGACCGGCGTCACCAGCGGCAAACGGCGCAAAGCCGCACGCTCGGCAGGGTCGTAACCGCCCTCGGGGCCGGTGAATACGGCCCATTTCTCGGCCGGCGTTTCTTTTAGCGCCGCGGCGATCGGTTGCGCATCGCCGGCCTCGTCGCAGAACAGAATACGACGATCGTCCGGCCAATTCGCCAGAAGCTTGTCGAAAGCGACCGCCTCGCGCACTTCGGGCACGCTTAAGCGTCCCGATTGCTCGGCCGCCTCGATGGCATTGGCGCGCATGCGTTCGATGTTGACGCGCGTAACGATGGTGCGGCGGGTCGTCACCGGTTGCAGCACGCGCACACCCAGTTCGGTGGCTTTCTGGGTCAGGTAATCGGCCGGTGTCTTCTTGATCGGCGCGAAGGCCAGCCAGAGATCGGGCACTTCGCCTTGCGCCTCGGTTTGTTTCAGGCAGCGCAAAACGCAACTGCGCTTGGAGATGCCGGCGATTTCCGCCAGCCATTCGCCATTGCGACCGTCGAACAATCGCACCCGGTCACCGACATGGGCGCGCATGACATGCAGAAGATAATGCGCTTGCGCGTCGGAAAGGGTAAGCTCGGCCCCATCGCCGAGGTCGCCCTCGACGTAGAGACGTACTTTCCCCCCCGGTTCCGTCACCTCGCGTTCCATATCGGTATTGAAACCAATGACAACGAATCCGCAAGCCCCCGCCGATGCCGTGACCGGTTCTTGGATTGCCGTCTGGATCGGACGGCTGCCGCCCAAATGGCTGCCCTATGCCAGTCTGATGCGGCTCGACCGGCCGATCGGCACCTGGCTGCTGTTCTGGCCCTGCGTGTTCGGACTGAGCTTGGGGGCGGCAGCGGAAAGCCGGCCGTTCGGGTCATTGCGCGATCTTTGGTATCTTATTTTGTGCGGCGTCGGCGCCGTGGTCATGCGCGGCGCCGGATGCGCCTACAACGACATCGTCGATCGCGACATCGACGGCGCCGTAGCCCGCACCAAAGACCGGCCGATCCCGTCGGGCGCCGTCAGCGTCAAACGGGCTTGGCTGTTCGTCGGCGCGCTGAGCCTGATCGGATTGGCCGTGCTGTTGCAGTTCAACTGGCTTGCCGTCGGCTTGGGTGCCGGCTCGCTGCTGTTGGTTGCCGCCTATCCGTTCATGAAGCGCATCACTTGGTGGCCGCAAGCCTGGCTGGGCCTCACCTTCAACTGGGGCGCCGTCTTGGGTTTCGCCGCCGTCACCGGCGGAATCGATATCGCCGATGCGATGCTTTACGCCGGATTATTCTTCTGGACCCTGGGCTACGACACCATCTACGCCCACCAAGACAAGGAATTCGATGCGCTGATCGGCGTCAAATCCACCGCCCGACGGTTGGGGTCGCGCTCGCGCGAATGGATCTTGGGTTTTTATGCCGTCGCCTTCACCCTGATCCTGGCGGCGGGCTTCACCGAACATACCGGATGGATCTACGTTTTTCTGATGCTGCTCGCCGGCGCCCACCTGATGTGGCAGGTGCAAAATCTCGACATCGACGACGGGACGCGCTGCCTTAAGCTGTTCCGCGCCAATCGCGAGACCGGCGCACTGATCGGAGCAGCCCTGATCGTTTCGACCTGGTTCGGATAAGCTATTCCTCGTTGCGATCGAAACTGCGCCGGGCCGCGGCGCTGAACAGCAACATCAGAATCTCGAATCCGAACAAAGTGCGAAACACGAAAATGAAATGGTCGAAAAGATAATTGGCGGTATTGCTGGCGAGACTGCCGATATGCCAGCCGTAGATTTCGGGAATGTCGAGCAGCACCGCGCCGGCGACCTGCTCGACGGTGAACAGCGTCACGTCGCGACCGCGCACCTTGCGATTGTCGACGATTTGGCCGGGGCCGGCGGGAATGCAGGCAATCTGGCCGGCGACGCACTGACGGGTGAACATCCGGCTATGCGGCAAGGCGCGGGTGAAGCTGAAGGTCATGGTGCTGAAGGCAAGTACCAGAAAAAACGCGCCGACCAGCAGCACGATTTTGCCCCAGAGCAATTCCAGCCGCACCGAGGCGGCCTCGCCGCGCACCGCATCGAGCACGGCGTCGCGCGCACTGTCCGGGATGTTTTCCCGCCCGCGCATCAACTGACCGATGTAGCGCAAATTCACCGCCGTGACTTTGCCCAGTGCCGGAACCAGCATGAGCAGCGCCACCCCCACCGAGGTAACGGCATCGACCAGGAGCCATAGCGAGAAGAACACGTAATAGCCGGAATTGTTGCCGCCCGACTGGAACTCGCCCGGCATGATATAGGCCAGCCAGGGACGTTCGCTGCCCATGCTGCTGACCAGCATCAGGATCATCGCGGCATTGGTAGCCACGAAAACCAACAGCAGCCGGATGCCCATGTATCGCATCGGCATCATTCACCCCCCGCCCCGATTGCGTTATTAAGGATAATACATCAAATTGGCGTCTTGAACATGCCGGCCCCCACCCAATTCATCCTTAACAACACCGCGCGCGCCGCGCCGCCGCTGGTGCCCGAAATTCGCCTGCACATAGGCGGCGATGTCGTGACCTTGTGGAAAAAAGTCGAGGAAGAACAAGGTGTCGAAGGCATCCCGCCGCCCTATTGGGCATATCCCTGGCCCGGCGGACAGGCGATGGCGCGCTACCTGCTTGATCGGCCGGAATGCATACGCGGCGGAAAAGCGCTGGATTTCGGCGCCGGGTCGGGATTGATCGCCATCGCCGCCGCCAAGTGCGGAGCGACGGCTGTTGCCGCCGAAATCGATACCCTGGCCGCCGCCGCCATCACCCTGAATGCCGAAGAGAACGAAGTCTCGGTTGCCGTGCTCTGCGAAGACGTAATCGGCCGAAGCGGCTGGGATGCCATCCTGGTCGGCGACATGTGCTACGAGCGGCCGCTGGCGGAGCGACTCACCGCCTGGCTTGCCGTCGAGGCAAAGCGCGGCGTTCTGATCCTGATCGGCGATCCGGGTCGCACCTATTTTCCCGAAACCGGCCCGGAATCCGGTTTGGAAAAACTGGCGTCCTACACGGTGCCGACCAACCTCGACCTCGAAGACCGCAAGGAGCGCGAAACCGGGGTTTACCGGCTGCGCTGAGCGGCCAACATGCCCAATTGGCGGCATCGTCCGGTCCGTGCCAGTATCCCGGTGGAATCGCGGCCCCGCAGGCAAAGAGGGCCAAAAGGGGGGGGAAAGTAATGGCTGGAGATATCGCAAACCCGACGGAGCAGGACGACCTGCAACGCGTATTGGGGCCGTGGCATCTGATCGCGCTGGGTATCGGCGCGGTGATCGGGGCGGGCATTTTCGTCATCACCGGCTACGCCGCTGCGGATTTTGCCGGTCCCGGCGTGGTCATCTCGTTCGCCATCGCCGGCGTCGGCTGCTTCTTCGCCGCCCTGTGCTATGCCGAATACGCCTCGATGATCCCGGTGGCGGGCAGCGCCTATACCTATACCTATGCCACCCTCGGCAAATTCATGGCTTGGTTCATCGGCTGGAACCTGGTGCTGGAATATCTCGCCACCTCGGCCACCGTGACGGTCGGCTGGTCGGGCTATTTCACCGATTTCATGCGCTATCTCGGCGTGACGCTGCCGATGAAGCTGTCCTCGGCGCCGTTGTGCGTCGCCACCAACATCCACTGCTCGACCTATTCGCCGACCGCCTCGCCGATCGACGCGGCGCTCTCGATCGGGTTCACCGGCGCCTACATCAACCTGCCCTCGGTGCTGCTGGTGGCGGCGGTGACGGTCGTGTTGGTGCTCGGCGTCCGGCTGTCGGCGCTGTTCAACAACGTCATGGTGTCGCTGAAACTCTTGATCGTGCTTTTGGTCATCATCGTCGGCCTGCCGCATGTGACGGCGGCGAACCACACCCCGTTCATTCCGCCCAATGCCGGCGAATGGGGCCATTTCGGTTGGAGCGGCGTGATGCGCGCCACCGGGGTGATCTTCTTCGCCTATATCGGTTTCGACGCGGTGTCGGTGGCGGCGCAGGAAACCAAGAATCCCCAACGCAACGTGCCCCTCGGCCTTTTGGGCGCGCTGTTGGTCTGCACCGTTCTCTACATGCTGATGAGTTACGTGCTGACCGGATTGGCGCCCTACACCGCCCTCAACGTCAGCCACCCGGTGTCGATGGCGGTGGCGAACATTCCGGCGACCGCCTGGCTGGCGCCCTACGTCAACCTCGGCGCCGTCATCGGTCTGGCCACCGTCGTGCTGGTGCTGCTTATGGGCCAATCGCGCATCTTCTACGCGATGGCACGCGACGGCATGCTTCCGCCGATGTTCAGCGTCATCCATCACAAATTCCATACCCCGTGGAAAGGCACCATCGTCGTTGCCGCCGCCTGCGCCACGCTCGGCGGCCTGCTGCCGATCGACGTGCTCGGTGAGCTGGTGTCGATCGGTACGCTTCTGGCCTTCGTCATCGTCTGTGCCGGCGTGATGATTCTGCGCCGCACCCGGCCCGACCTCAAACGCCCGTTCAGGACGCCGTTCTTGTGGCTGGTGGCGCCCGCCGGCATCGTCACCTGCAGCGCCATGATGTATTGGCTGCCGAAAGATACCTGGCTCAGATTGGTGATCTGGACGGCTATCGGCCTGGTCATCTACGCCGTCTATGGCCGCCGCCACGCCAAGGCTGCACACTGGCTGCCGCAAAAGGACAGCGTAGAGAAATAACAATTTATTTCCCGCTCCGAACGGAAATAAAATTGCGCGACATGTCGATAATTTGGGAAATGTGGGCCATTCCGCACTGGCGAGAACGCTAAGCCCGTGCAAGGATGCCTTTTTATTAGGCTCGCCTCTTTGGTGGGCACAGTATAGGGGGGTGTGGGTATGGCCGTGACCGAAGATCCGGTAGCCGAGCAACACGAACTGCAACGGGCACTGGGCCCGCATCATCTGGTTGCATTGGGCATCGGCGCCATTATCGGCGCCGGCATTTTCGTCATCACCGGTCACGCCGCGGCAGCCTATGCCGGTCCCGGCGTGGTGATTTCCTTCGCCATCGCCGGCCTCGGCTGTTTGTTCGCCGGTTTGTGCTACGCCGAATACGCTTCGACCATCCCCGTCGCGGGCAGCGCTTATACCTACACTTTCGCCACCATGGGCCGTTTCATGGCTTGGTTCATCGGCTGGAATCTGGTGCTGGAATATCTCGCCGCCAGCGCCACCGTAGCGGTCGGCTGGTCGGGGTATTTCAACGATTTCATGCGCTATATCGGCATGCCGATAACGACCGCCTTTGCCTCGGCCCCCCTCAGCATGGATGCCGCCGGCCATATCGGCCTCACCGGCACGTTCTTCAACCTGCCGGCGGTGGCGCTGATCGCGGTGGTCACCACCGTGCTGGTCCTCGGCGTCCGCCTGTCGGCCAGCTTCAACAACGCCATGGTGGCGCTGAAGCTGTGCATCGTGCTCCTGGTCATCGCCGTCGGTCTGCCGCATGTGGTCGGCGCCAACCATCAGCCGTTCATTCCTCCGAATACCGGCACCTGGGGTCACTTCGGCTGGAGCGGCGTGATGCGTGCCACCGGCGTGATCTTTTTCGCCTATATCGGTTTCGACGTCGTGTCGGTGGCGGCGCAGGAAGCCAAAAATCCCCAACGCGACATTCCCATCGGCATTCTCGGCTCGCTGATTTTATGCACCGCGCTCTACATGCTGATGAGCTACGTGCTGACCGGGCTGGCCAACTACACCACGCTCAACGTGCCCCATCCGGTTTCGAAGGCGGTCGAGGCGATTGCGGTAACCGCATGGCTGGCACCGATCGTCAACGTCGGCGCCATCGTCGGCCTGGCCTCGGTGGTGCTGGTGCTGCTGCTCGGCCAATCGCGCATTTTCTACGCCATGAGCCGCGACGGCATGATTCCGCCCTTGTTCAGCGAAATCCACCCCGCCTTCAAGACGCCGTGGAAAAGCTCGATCGTCACCAGTATCTTCTGCGCCTTTCTCGCCGGACTGCTGCCGATCGACATCCTGGGCGAACTGGTTTCGATCGGCACCCTGCTGGCTTTCGTCATCGTCTGCTTGGGGGTGATGATCCTGCGCATTACCAAGCCGCGCCTCGTCCGCCCGTTCAAGACGCCGTTGGTCTGGCTGGTGGCGCCGAGCGGCATCCTGATGTGCGGCGCGATGATGTACTGGCTCCCCATCGACACCTGGATTCGCCTGGTGGTCTGGACCGCCATCGGCGTCGTCATCTATTTCGCCTACGGCCGCCGGCACGTCAAAGCGCCGCGCTGGTCGTTGCAGGAAGAACCGGAATAGCGCGGGGGGGGGGTGAAGACAGGCGCCGCCGAAAAGTGGTAAGCGGTCTTTCGGAAACGCCGTGGCGAGGATTGATTGACCGATCATTACAGGTCTTTGCGCGACTTCATCGCCGCTCTGGAGGCGGAAGGCGAGCTTAATCGCATTGCCGTGCCGGTTTCGGCAAAGCTGGAAATGACCGAAATCCAGACCCGCCTTTTAGCCCAGGGCGGGCCGGCGGTCGTCTACGAACATCCGATCAAGGCCGATGGCACCGCATCCGAAATGCCGGTGCTGTCCAACCTGTTCGGCACGGTCAAACGGGTGGCGATGGGCGTAACGTTGGGCGGCAAGAAACGCGCAACCGCCGCCGACTTGCGCGAGGTCGGCGAACTTCTGGCGGCAATGCGCCAACCCGAGCCGCCGCGCTCTTTCGGCGAGGCTTGGGACTTTCTGCCGACCGCGCGGGCGGCGATGGCGATGCGGCCCAAGACGGTTTCCAAGCCGCCCTGCCAGGACATCGTGCTGCAGGGCGGCGAGATCGATCTCAATCGTCTGCCGATCCAGGTCTGCTGGCCGAACGAGGCGGCGCCGCTGATCACTTGGCCGCTGGTAATCACCAAAGGGCCGGGGGATGCGCGAGAGGACGATTACAATCTCGGCATCTATCGCATGCAGGTGTTGAACGAACGGCAGACCGTCATGCGCTGGCTGAGACATCGCGGCGGGGCGCAGCACTTCGCCCGCTGGATGACCGAACACGACAAGCCGATGCCGGTGGCAGTGGCCTTGGGCGCCGATCCAGCCACCATTCTCGCCGCGGTGACGCCGGTGCCCGACACGCTGTCGGAATACCAATTCGCCGGGCTTCTTCGCGGCGCCCGCACCGAACTGGCCGATTGCATCACCCAGCCTTTGAAGGTGCCGGCCGAGGCCGAGATCGTACTCGAAGGCGAAGTGTCGAACGATCTGCACGACGAAGGCCCCTATGGCGATCACACCGGCTATTACAATTCGATTGAGCGCTTTCCGACATTCACCGTCACCGCCATTACTATGCGGCGAAGCCCGATCTATTTGACCACCTTCACCTGCCGCCCGCCCGACGAGCCTGCCGTACTGGGCGAGGCGCTGAACGAGATGTTCGTGCCCTTGATCCGTCAGCAGTTCCCCGAGATCGTCGATTTCTGGCTGCCGCCGGAAGGCTGCAGCTATCGCATCGCCGTGGTCAGCATGAAGAAGGCCTATCCCGGCCACGCCAAGCGGGTGATGATGGGCGTGTGGTCGTATCTGCGCCAGTTCATGTACACCAAGTGGGTGATCGTGGTGGACGACGACATCGATGCGCGCAACTGGAAGGACGTGATGTGGGCAATCGCAACCCGGATGGACCCGGCCCGCGACATCACGGTCATCGAGCATACCCCGATCGACTATCTCGACTTCGCGGCACCCGACAGCGGCCTCGGCTCCAAAATCGGTCTCGACGCCACCAACAAATGGCCGCCGGAGACCAAGCGCGAATGGGGCCGCAAGATCCGCATGGATCAAAATGTGATCGATACGGTGAGCGAAAAATGGCCCACCCTCGGTCTTCCCGGCGAGGGCAAACCGATCTGGAAATAGGTGCCGTTTCACTTGCCTTCGGCCGCCAATCGGGCCACAAATCGGCATGACCAGACCAGACTCGCAAGCCATGCTTGCTTCTCTGCTTTCGGCTGCCCGGACGGCCGGAGCGGATACCGCCGATGCCCTGTACGCCGAAGGCCTAGCCGCCGGTGTCTCCTACCGCCTCGGCAAACTTGAAGAGGTGGAGCGCGCCGAAACGGCCGACCTCGGTCTCAGAGTATTCGTCGGCAAGAAGATCGCGTTCGTCTCGACCACCGATTTCTCGTCGGACGCGATCAAAGCGCTGCCGGAACGCGCGGTGGCAATGGCAAGGCTTGCGCCGGAAGACGCCTTCGCCGGCCTCGCCCCAAAGGAACGGCTGGCGAAGACTTGGCCATCGCTTGAGCTGGAGGATGCCGCCGAGCCGTCCGCCGAAACGCTGACCGAACGCGCCAAAGCGGCGGAAAGTACGGCGCTGGCGGTCCAGGGCGTTACCAATTCGGAAGGCGGAAACGCCGGATTTTCGCGATCGCATATGGCGCTGGCAACCAGCGAAGGTTTCTTCGGAACATATGCCGGCACCCACCATTCCGTCTCGGTGTCGGCGATTGCCGGGACCGGCGACGGCATGCAGACCGATTACGACAGCGCATCGGCTCGCATCGGGGAAGATCTCGAAGCGCCCGAGATGGTGGGTGCGCGCGCCGGCAGCCGCGCCGTCATCAGATTAAATCCGCGCAAGGTTAAGTCGCAGAGTGTGCCGGTGGTTTTCGCCCCGCGGGTTTCAAACGGCCTGTTGCGCCATCTGACGACGGCAATTTCAGGTGCCGCCATCGCCCGCGGCGTCAGCTTTTTGAAAGACTGCATGGGCCAAGAAATCTTCGCCCCCGGCATCGCCGTTATCGACGATCCTTTACGCGTTCGCGGTCTGCGCTCGAAACCGTTCGACGGCGAAGGCGTCGCGACGCGGCCGATGGCCGTAATCGAAAACGGCGTGTTGAAAACATGGCTGCTCGATTGCGCCAGCGCCCGCCAGCTCGGTCTGCAGACGACCGGGCACGCCGCACGCGGCACCTCGGGGCCGCCCTCGCCCGCCGCCACCAATCTTTATATGCAGGCAGGCGAAATCGGGCCGATGGATTTGATCGCCGACATCGAACAGGGGTTCTACGTCGCCGAACTGATGGGGATGGGGGTCAATCCGGTCACCGGCGACTATAGCCGCGGCGCCTCGGGCTTCTGGATCGAAAACGGCGAGATCGCCTATCCGGTTTCGGAAGTCACCATCGCCGGCAACCTCAGGGACATGTTCCGCCACTTGACCGCCGCAAGCGATCTCAACTTCCGCTACGGGATCGACGCGCCGACCTGCCGCATCGAAGGAATGACCGTTGCCGGAGAATGACGTCAAACTGCTGGAAGAAGCCGCACGCGAGGCCGGGGCGATAGCCCGACACTTCGTCGCCGGAGACAACAAGAACTGGAACAAGAACGACGGCACCCCGGTCAGCGAAGCCGATCTGGCGGTGAACAAGTTCCTCACCGAACGCTTGCGCGCCGGGCGCCCCGATTACGGCTGGCTGTCCGAGGAAAGCGAGGACGACCCGGCACGCCATGCGGCCCGACGGGTATTCGTGGTCGATCCGATCGACGGCACCAGCGC
>DBTZ01000042.1:0-11873 GCA_002307315.1 Alphaproteobacteria bacterium UBA1303 | reverse complement strand
TTCGTGGTCGATCCGATCGACGGCACCAGCGCGATCTTGCGCCGCGAACCGGAATTCACCGTCAGCATCGCAGTGGTCGACGAGCACAAGCCGTTCGCCGCCGCAGTCTATAATCCGCTCACCGACGAAATGTTCGTTGCCGCCAGAGGATGCGGCGCGACGCTGAACGGCAAGCCGATTTTCGTCGGAACGCGCGATACGTTGGCAGACAGTCGCATTCTGGTCCGCCCCGAACTGACGGCGCGCGCCGTCTGGCGCGACGATCCTTGGCCCGCGATGCGCGAGGAGGACCGCTGTTCGGCCGCCTATCGCATCGTGCTGGTGGCGGCCGGCATCTTCGATGCCACCATTAGTCTCACCTCGAAATGCGACTGGGACATCGCGGCGGCCGATTTGATCGTGCGCGAGGCAGGCGGCCGGCTGACCACTCATACCGGCGAAATTCCCCGTTACAATCTCGCCGAGGTGAAAAAGCCCGCGGCGATCGCCGCCAATCCGGCACTGCAGGATCAGATCGTCTCGCGGACGAGTCGGGTCTTGCTTAATCCGCAAAAGCACTGAACCATGAGCGAAATCGAACCCAAACGACTTCTCCACCTGGTATTCGGCGGCGAGCTGACCCATCCGGGGGCGACCGAATTCAAGGATTTGTCGTCACTGGACATGGTGGGAATTTATCCCGATTACAAAACGGCCCACGCGGCCTGGAGGGCCAAGGCCCACGGCACGGTGGACAACGCCCAAATGCGCTATTTTGTGGTCCATATCCACAAACTGATGGACCCGAACGAACCGTAACCATTGCCGCATTCCGCCCTCGCTCTGACGGAAAGCCCATGCTAAACCCACGCGCCATGAATGCGACCTCGACCGCTCCATCCGGCGCGCCGTCCGGCGGCCTTGTTATTGCGCGCCGCATTGTGCGCGACTATTTAAGCCGCCAGAAGGCGACGCTGGGCATCGCTGTCGTGGCGATGGCGGTAACCGCCGGCTCCACCACGCTGCTGGCCAAATTGCTGGGGCCGGCCTTCAACCTGCTCGGCGCCGGCGGGCCGAGCAATCCGTCGTTAAGCGGCGATGAGATCTGGCAATTGCCGCTGGCGGTGCTCGGCACGCTGTGGCTGAGGGCCGCCTCTTACTATGTCCAGCAATCGCACATCGAAACCGTCGGCGAACGGGTGGTCAACGCCGCGCAAGCCGATATGTTCCGTTCGCTGGTACGGCGGGATCTTGCCGCGCTCAACGCGGTGCATTCGGGATCGTTCGTCTCCAATTTTCTCTACGATGCCACCTTGATGCGCGACGCCATCACCCGCGGCATCTCCGGCGTAGCGCTCGAACTGGTGACGCTGATCGGGCTGCTCGGACTGATGGTCTATACCGACTGGAAGCTGACGGTGTTCGTGGCGATCGCGGTGCCGCCGGTTGCCTGGTCGATGGAGCGAATCGGCGGGTCGATCCGGCGCACCACCAAGCGCAACATGGAAGAGACCGGTTCGCTGTCGACGGTGATATCCGAAGCGCTCGACGGCAGGCGGGTGATCAAAGCCTATGGGCTTGAGGCGCATGCCACGCGCAACGCCGAGGCGCGGCTGGCAACGCGGCTGAAGCAATTGGTCAAGCTGGCGCGTACCCGTGCGGCGACGGTGCCGGTGACCGACATTTTTTCCGGCATCGTGGTGGCGGCAACGATTTTCTACGCCTCCTATCGCATCGCCAACGGCGAGTTGACCGGTGCGCAGTTCGCCACCTTTATGGGTTCGATGCTTCTGGCGATGCAACCGGTGCGCACCTTGAGCCAACTCTGGCCGGTCGCCTCCACCGGTATCGCCGCGGCCACGCGGGTGTTGGCGCTGATCGACGCGCACCCCGTCATCGTCGATACGGCCGGGGCACGCGAGCTTATCGTGCCGCCCGCCCCGCAAGGCGGCGGCGTGTCCTTCGAAAACGTCTCCTTCGTCTATGCCGCCGACGCCTTGCCGGCGCTCGACGGCATAACGCTGTCGGTCGCCCCCGGACAGAAGGTGGCGCTGGTCGGGCCGTCCGGCGCCGGCAAGAGCACCATCTTCAACCTTCTTTTGCGCTTTTACCAAGCCGACGGCGGAGCGATCGCCATCGACGGTACCGATATCCGCGGCGTGACCTTGGAATCCTTGCGCCGGTCCATTGCGCTGGTGACCCAGGAGCCGATTCTGTTCGACGAGAGCATTTACGACAACATCGCTCTGGGCCGGCTCGGTGCCACCCGCGAAGAAATCGAGCGCGCGGCGAAAGATGCGGCGGCCCACGATTTTATCGTTCAATTGCCGCAAGGCTACCACACCAGGGTCGGCGAAGGCGGCCTCAAGCTCTCCGGCGGACAACGCCAGCGCATCGCCATCGCCCGCGCCATGCTGCGCGATGCGCCGATTCTGCTGCTGGACGAAGCGACCAGCGCGCTCGACAATGAAAGCGAACGGCTGGTACAGGAGGCGCTGAACCGGCTGATGAAGAACCGCACGACCATCGTGGTGGCGCACCGGCTTTCCACCGTCATCGATTCCGACCGGCTTTACGTGCTCGACAGGGGAAGAGTTGTGGAAGCCGGAAGCCATGTCGAACTGATCGCGATGGGGGGGCTGTACGCCCGGCTGTACCGCCATCTCGAAGAACCCGACACCCTAGCGGAGCCGTCCTGATCATGCAGCGCACGCCGTTCGGCATTTCCGCCTATCGTCTGGCGACGGGGCTCTTGACACCGGTTGCGCCGCTGCTGCTGAAGCGGCGGTCCCTGCATGGCAAAGAAAACGAACCCCGTGCCGGCGAACGGCTGGGGCGGCCGACGCGCCCGCGTCCGCCCGGAAAGCTGATATGGGTGCATGGCGCCTCCGTCGGCGAATGCGTGGCGGCATTGCCCTTGATCGACGCATTGATCGCGCGGCTAAAACTGCCGGTGATGGTCACCAGCGGAACGGTAACCTCGGCGGAGGTGATGGCCGAACGCCTGCCTCAAGGTGCCTTTCACCAATTCATACCGATCGACACCCCAGCGGCGACTCGCGGCTTTCTCGATTACTGGCGGCCGCAAATTGGTTTGTTCGTGGATTCCGACATTTGGCCCAATCTGGTGCTCGGGGCGAAGGCGCGCGGCGTACCGCTGGTACTGATCAACGCGCGGATGTCGTCGCGTTCGTACGAGGGGTGGAACCGCGTACCCAAAAGCGCCGCGGCGCTGTTGGGCTGTTTCGAAGCCTGTCTTGCCCAGGACGACGAGATCGCCGAACGGTTTTTAGCCCTCAAGACGCCGAACGTACGCGTGATCGGCAGCCTGAAGGCCGACGCAGCGCCGTTGCCCGCCGACGACGCCGAACTCGCCGTGTTGCGCTGCGCCATCGGCAACCGGCCGGTTTTCCTTGCGGCACAAACTCATCCCGGCGAAGAGGAAACCCTGCTTCCCGCGCACGACATCTTGCGTAAGGAATTTTCCGATCTTCTGACCGTCGTCGTGCCGCGCCATCCGCAGCGCGGGACGGCGATCGCGGCATTGTGCGGCACCCGCAAATCGGCATTGCGTTCGCGCCGGGATAAGATCGCCGCCGACACCGCCGTCTATATCGCCGATACCATCGGCGAGCTGGGGCTGTTTTACCGGCTCGCCCGCTTCGCCTTCGTCGGCGGCAGCCTGATCCGTCACGGCGGACAGAATCCGATGGAGCCGGCCAAACTCGGTTGCGGTGTACTCGCCGGCCCGCATACCTTCAATTTCACTACCGCCTATGAAGCGATCGTCAAAGCGCAAGGGATGGGGCGGGTGGAAACCGCCGGCGAAATTGCCGTTGCAGCGGGCGCGCTCCTGGCCGACCCCGAGAAGGCGCAGGCGCTCGGCGCCAAGGCCAAAGAAGGCGCCAAATCGCTGTGCGGCGCGGTGGCCGAAACCGCCGCTCTGGTCGAAAAGATGTTGAACGATGCGCACGCCTGAAATTTGGCAACGCCGCGACTTCGGTTCCCGGCTGACGTTGGCCGCGCTCAGCCCGCTCGGTTGGGTATACAGCAGCGTTGTGGCCTGGAAGGCAAAACATGCCGTTCCTATTCATGCCGGCGTGCCGGTGATCTGTGTCGGCAACCTGACGGTAGGCGGCACCGGCAAGACCCCGGTTGCCATCGCCGTCGCCCAGGCGCTGGCGGAACTCGGAAAAAAACCGTTCTTCCTGACGCGCGGTTACGGCGGCAAGCTGAAGGGCCCGATCCGCGTCGCCCCGGAACATCGTGCCGCCGACGTCGGCGACGAACCGTTGCTGCTGGCGGGCGCTTTCCCCACCGTGGTGGCGCGCGAACGCAATGCCGGCGCAAAACTGGCGACGGAATTGGGCGCCGACGTCATCGTGATGGACGACGGTCACCAGAACTTCGCTTTGCATAAGGATCTTTCGCTAGTCGTGGTCGACGCCGAACAGGGCTTCGGCAACGGCTTGATACTGCCGGCCGGACCGTTACGCGAACGCATCGGCCAGGGGCTGGCCCGCGCCGATGCGGTCATTATGGTCGGCGACGGAGAAATCGATTTGCGCGGCTTCGTAGGCACGGTACTGCGCGCGCATATCCGGCATGCCGATATGCCGGATATCGGGAACGCACGTGTCGTCGCCTTTGCCGGCATCGGCCGACCGGACAAATTTTTCCGCTCGCTGAAAGCCTGCGGCGTCGAAATCGTCGCCGAACGGCGGTTCGCCGATCATCATGTCTATACGCCGTCCGAAATCGCCCGGCTGAAGTCGCTGGCGCGCACGCAAAACGCTTTGCTCATCACCACCGCCAAGGATTACGTCCGTCTCAGCGACATCGGACGCGCCGGCATAGCGGTACTGCCGGTCGAGGCGCAATTCGAAGATCCCGGGCGCCTCGACGCCCTACTGGTCGAAATGCGATAGAGCGCTTCACAGAAAAGTGGAATCCGGTTTTCTGGTATGAAGCGCGACAAAACAAAGAGTTAGTGCATTTCAATGTTTCTGTTAAACAATGGAATGCTTTAGGTGCGCGAATACCATGAGGGAAGCGAAGCTCACGTTCTGGAAATGGATCCGCTACGGCGCGGAAGCAGCCGGCTTTTTCCTGCTGATGGGCTTTTTCAAGTTGCTCGGCCTCGATGCGGCCTCGGCGGCCGGCGGGTTCATCGGCCGGCACATTTTCATTCTGCTGCCTCCGGTCAAAACCGCCCGATACAATTTAGCCGCCGCCTATCCCGAAAAGAGCTCGGCCGAGATCGAAACGATCGTACGCGAACATTGCGAAAACCTCGGCCGGGTGGTCGGCGAATATCCCCATCTCGGCAAGATGACGCTGGGCGACCGCATCGAAGCGATCGGTGCGGAACACGGTAACGCCGCCGTCGCGGCCGGCAAGGGTGTTATGTTCATCGCTGGGCATTTCGCCAATTGGGAAATTCTGCATATTGCCGGACAGCAACTCGGATACGACGGCGCCATCGTGCAGCGCTCGCCCAACAATCCCTTTGTCGCCCGCTGGATCGACAAGCAGCGCGCCCTTCTTGGCCCCAAAGAACAGATCGAAAAGGGCGCACAAGGAACACGACGCATTTTTACTCGCCTGCGTCATGGCAAGACGGTGTTTCTGCTGGTCGACCAGAAAACCGGGCAAGGTGTATCGGCGCCGTTCTTCGGCCGCGACGCCAAGACCACCCCTGCCCCGGCGGCGCTGGCACTGAGAATGGGGGCGATCCTGCTGCCGGCATGGTGCGAACGCACGCACGGCGCACATTTTCGCGTTGTTATCGATGCGCCGATCGCATTTGCGCCCGGCGGCGATACGGACGCCGACGTGCTGGCGCTGACCGCCGCTATCAACCGGAAGATCGAAGAGCTGGTGCGCCGCAAGCCGTCGCAATGGTTGTGGATTCACCGCCGTTGGCCGGATTCGCGAAAAAAGTAGAGCGCTTCATCGAAAAGTGGAATCCGGTTTTCGGGTATGAAGCGCGACAAAACGAAGGATCACGCGCTCGGCGGCTGCGGCGTACGAGTCGAGCGCGACGGATCGAGCCTAAACCGAAACCAATTCATCCCCCAATGCAGGTGCGGCCCGGTAGCGCGGCCGGTTCTCCCGACCGAGCCGATGGTCTGTCCACGGACGATGGAAGCGCCGACGGCAACCGTCAATTCGCTCTGATGCAAGTACGTGGTGAACACGCCGTGGCCGTGATCGAGAATGGTGGTGCCGCCGGAAAGGTAAAGGTCCGGTTCGGCCAGGACGACGATACCGTCGGCCGGGGCACGGATCGGCGCGCCGACCGGGGCGGCGATGTCGACGCCGAAATGGGGTTCGCGCGGCTCGCCGTTGAGAATGCGCCGGCTGCCGAACGTGCCGCTGACGACCCCTGCCGTCGGCCAATCGAACGGTTCGGAGAAAGCGGTCAGATCGCTGTCGACGGTCCGGACGGCGGCAACCTCGATGTTCTCCCGTTTGATGCGTTCGAGAATCTCCGGCGGCGGCGAGACGTATTTTTTCTCCAGACCGTCGATGCGTTGTTCCTCGTATTGCCTGGCGACCGGGGTTACGACGTCGCTCGTTACGCCCGACGCGTTGCGGACGGAAAGATGCAGCGGGTCGAGGCGGTCGAAGGCAATACCGAATGCGAATGCGCCGTCCTTCGACACATGCAGCGGCTTATCGTCGAGCGACACCTCGCAGGATGCGGAACACCTGCCGACGACCAAGCTGCCCTGCTCCCGGCTACCGCTTAAGAAAAACCGCGGCGACGGAGGCGGCGGCGGAGACAGAGGAACCGTCGTCGCGCATCCGCCCGCCAGCAACACACCGCCGAGCAGAACGGCACGCCGACCGATCATGGCGTCAGTCCCGCCTCGCGCATGCGCCGCATGGCTACGCCGGCGGTGATGTAGGCCTCCTGCAGCTCGACGCACCAATAGCGCAGCGCGTCGAGCGGAATCCGGTCGCCGGTTACCGCGCAAACGACATAGGCCCCAGGCTTGATCACGCGGTAATCGCCGTCGAAATATTCCAATTCGGCCAAGGATTCGGAAGGAAAATCGCTTTCCATTTTATTCATCGCCGCGCCGTCGCCTCGAAAATCGCACAAAAAAACCACTGCGGATCATAATCTTTCGCCCGACAGCTTCAAAACAAATTTCCCTGGCTGCCGGTTTGCGGCTTGTTTTTTGCCCGATGCGGCAACTTGGCGCCGTCGGCGGTCGCGCCGACATCGCCGTCGGCGAAACTTAACGATAACGTCTCGCCATGAACCACGGCGGCGGCGGCACGGCGCAGTGTGCCGTCGGCACCACGCACCAGGGCGAAACCGCGCCTCAGAGCGGCACGATGGCCGACGTTTTCCAGCAGCCGCCCCAGCGCATCGAGCGCCTTGCGGACTTGCATAATCCGCGCCTTGCCGCTTCGTGCCAGCCGGCCGCCCAGCGCTTCGGCCCGCTCCCGCCCCAACGAGATGCGGCCGGAAAGCATCGCCGGGCGAAGAAGCGCTGCACTTCTGACGAAACGGCGGCGGTGCGCTTCGAGGTTACCGCGCAAGGCAAATGCGAGCCGCTCGGATGCCGTATCCAGGCGCTGGCGCGGATGTGCGAACAGGCGGTCGGGGCGCGGCAGCAGCCGGGCAAGCTGGCGCAAGGCGTTGCGCCGCGCCTCCATGCCGCGCGCAGAGGCGGTGATGAGCCGGCGCTGACAATCGAGCACCTGCGTCAAAAGCTCGGTGCGTACCGGAACCGCCATTTCCGCCGCCGCGGTAGGCGTCGGGGCGCGTACATCGGCGACGAAGTCGATCAGCGTTACGTCGGTTTCGTGCCCCACCGCCGAAATCAGCGGAATCGGGCATCGGGCGGCGGCACGCACCACCGCCTCGTCGTTGAAGGCCATCAAATCTTCCAGCGATCCGCCGCCGCGCGCCACGATCAGCACATCGGGGCGCGGCATACCGGCGGCCGGAA
The DNA here is from genome assembly GCA_002307315.1 of Alphaproteobacteria bacterium UBA1303. GTDB lineage: Bacteria > Pseudomonadota > Alphaproteobacteria > Micropepsales > Micropepsaceae > Rhizomicrobium. Next base: position 3,924 of record DBTZ01000042.1, on the reverse strand, counting down.
ACGCGGCAAACCCGTCGATCGCCGCGGCGATCTCGCCGGCGGCTTTCTCGCCCTGCACCGCCACTGGCCACAACAGCACCCGGCGGGGAAAGCGATCGTTCAACCGGTGCATGATATCGCGGATCACCGCACCGGTGGGCGAGGTTACCACCCCGATGACGCCAGGCAGGAACGGCAGCGGCTTTTTCCGGCCGGCATCGAACAACCCTTCGGCGGCCAGTTTTTTCTTCCTCGCCTCCAACATCGCCATCAGCGCGCCGACGCCCGCCAGTTCCACCTGCTCAACGATCAACTGATAGCGCGACGAGCCGGCAAAGGTGGAAATCCGCCCGGTGCAGACGACTTCAAGGCCGGTCTCGGGGCGCACCTTCAGCGCCCGTACGGCGCCTTTCCAGATCACCGCGTTGAGGACCGATTTTTCGTCCTTGAGGTCGAAATAAACGTGGCCCGAACTATGGAACTTCAGCCCGCCGATCTCGCCCTTCACCCGCACCAGGGGAAAAGCGTCCTCGACCAGCCGTTTCAGGGCGGAGGAAATCTCGCCGACGGTGAATTCGGGTAAATTGTTCAAAGTATCGGCCATGATTCACAGTTCATACATCTCCGGCGCTTGAATCCAGCCTTTTCTTGAGGGAGTTTCGTTTTAACAAAACAGGTGAATGGTAATGAAAGTTCTTCTCGTCGGATCGGGCGGCCGCGAACATGCGCTGGCGGCCTCCATCGCCAAAAGCCCCCTGCTTACCAAGCTCTACTGCGCCCCCGGCAATCCCGGCATCGCAAAAATCGCCGAATGCGTGGCGATCGGGGCCGGCGACATCGACGCCCTTCTTGCCTTTGCCAAGGAAAAGCGGATCGGTTTTGCCATTTCCGGCCCGGAACTGCCGCTGGTTGCCGGGTTCTTCGACCGCTTCGAAGCCGCCGGGATTAAGGCCTTCGGCCCCAGCGCCGCCGGGGCGCAACTTGAAGGCTCCAAGGGTTTTGTGCGCGATTTGTGCGCCGAATTCGGCATACCCGGCGCCGCCTATAAGCGTTTTCGCCAGGCCGAGCCGGCAAAGAGCTTCGCCGCGAGTTTGGGCCTTCCGGTGGTGATCAAGGCCGACGGGCTGGCGGCGGGCAAAGGCGTCATCATCGCCGAAACGCGGGAACAGGCGGATACCGCCATCGACGAAATGTTCGCCGGCGCGTTCGGCAAGGCCGGAGCCGAAATTGTGGTGGAAGAATATTTGGAGGGCGAGGAAGCCAGCTTTTTCGCCCTGACCGACGGCGAGGCGGTGTTGCCGCTGGCCGGCGCCCAGGACCACAAGCGCGCCTACGACGGCGACAAGGGGCCCAATACCGGCGGCATGGGCGCCTACAGCCCGGCACCGGTGCTGTCGCCCGAGGTGGCGGAAAAAGCCTTGGAAAAGATCGTCAAGCCGACGGTGGCGGCGATGAAACAACGCGGCACACCCTATCAAGGCGTGCTTTACGCCGGTTTGATGATCAAAGACGGCGAACCGAAGCTGATCGAATACAATTGCCGCTTCGGCGATCCCGAAGCCCAAGTACTGCTGCCCCGGCTTAAGACTGACCTGCTCGCCATGCTGATCGCCGCGCGTGAGGCAACCTTGGGCGATCTCAAACTCGAATGGAGCGGCGGGGCGGCGCTGACCGTGGTGATGGCGGCGAAGGGCTATCCCGGCGACTATGCCAAGGGATCGGAAATTCGCCGGCTCGATACGGCCGCCGCGCTTGACGGCGTGTCGATTTTTCACGCCGGCACCGCGCAGAAGGACGGCGCCATCGTCGCCAACGGCGGGCGCGTGCTGAATGTTACCGCCGTAGGCGGCACCATACAGGAAGCGAAAGACCGCGCCTACGCCGCGGTGGACGCGATCGACTGGCCGGAAGGCTTCTGCCGCCGCGACATCGGCTGGCGGGCGATCCGGCGCAAAACCACCGATCAGGGTTAAGCATCGCTTAATTGCGGCCGCTGCGGCGCGCTCGTCGTAAACTGCAATTAACCGAAGAGGCGATATTCTGCGGACGATGGCGGAGCCATCAATTCTGCGGAGCAAGACATGACGGCCGAAACGCTGCAAGACCATCGCGACGACGATTGCTACAAGAAATATCGGGCCTATCGCCTGATGGCCGAAGAAGCGACCGACATTGTGATTTTGCACGATCTGAACGGCAACATTTATACCGCGACGTCGGCGCTGAAACGCATTATCGGTCTCAACTTCAAAGACATCGATCGGCGGCAGTTCGCCCGCTTGGTTCACCCCGACGACCGCGGGGCGTTCGAACGGATCTATCGCGTGCCGGCACCCGGCGAGACGCTGACCGAAACCTATCGCCTGCGTCACGGCGACGGCCGCTACATATGGCTGGAGACCACGGTGCGCGGCATCTACGATCCCATCACCGGCAAGCCGTCCGAAGTCATCAGCGCCTCGCGCGACATCACCGCGCGCAAGACCTACGAACTGGAACTTCTGGCGGCGCGGCAGCGTGCCGAACAGGCCAACCAGGCGAAGTCGCGGTTTCTCGCCAACATGAGCCACGAGTTGCGCACGCCGCTCAACGCCATTATCGGCTTTACCGATTTGATGCGTCAGCACACCTTCGGCAAGCTCGGCAATCCGCGCTACGAAGACTACGCGACGATGATCTACGATTCCGGTCAATTGCTGCTCGATCTGATTTCCGACATGCTCGACATGGCCAAGATCGAAGCCGGCAAGCTGGAGCTCAACTACGAACAAGTCGACCTCAGCGGCACCATAACCGATTGCGTGCGCATACTGCGCGACCGCGCCGAACAGAAAGGCGTCGAGCTGTCGGTCGAGCTGCCGAAGAAGCCGGTCATAATTCCCGCCGACAAACGGGCGGTCAAACAGATCCTGCTCAACGTCGTGACCAACGCGGTGAAATTCACCCAGGCCGGCGGCAATATCGACGTCGATGCGCGGATCGCCAAGGGGTTTGCCGTCATCACCGTGCGCGACACCGGCATCGGCATTCCCGCCGACGACTTGCCGCGGATCGGCCAGCCGTTCGAGCGGGCCAGCGGCGACCCGATGCTCGCCAAGGGCGGCACCGGGCTCGGTTTGGCGCTGGTGCGAACGCTGGCGGAAAAGCACGGCGGCAAGATGCGCCTCCAAAGCGAGGAAGGCGTCGGCACCTGCGTAACCGTCGCCCTGCCGCTGAAGGTTGCAGGCCGCGCGGCGGCGTAATCCGGCATATAAAAATTGACAGCGCCGCTGCAGCAGGGCAAGCAACAGCCATGTTGATCTGGGCCGGGATAATGCTGATCGCGCTCGGCGGCGGCGCCTTTGCCGTCGACCGCAAAGCCGTGCATTTTTTCTACGACCGCGTCGGGGGGCGGCTGCAACGTTTTTTGTCCCGCACCACCCATCTGGCCAAGGCGGCGCACTGGCTGGCCTTTGCCTGCCTGGCCTGGGCGATGAGCGCCGCGTGGCTGACCTGGGAACACGAAACCGCCCTGGTCCGCCTCGTCTTCGATGCCGCCTCCGCCTTCATCTTGGCGCTGGGGGCCGGCAGTGCAACCTTGCATCTGGTCAAATTCTTCCTCTGCCGCCGCCGCCCGCGCGACGAGCTGGAGATGGGGCAATACGGCTTCGTGCCGCTCGGCTTCGATCTCAGCAAGAACTCGTTTCCCTCCGGCCACTCGCTGACCATCATGATCGTGGCGACGATGGCCTCGGCGCTGTGGCCGTGCGGCGCGCCCTTGTGGTTTGCGCTCGCGTTGTGGCTGTCGCTGACGCGGGCGCTGCTCAACGCCCATTTCCTTAGCGACGTTTTCGTCGGCGCCGGCGTCGGCGTCATCGCCGCGCGCGTGATCGTCGTCAATTTTTTTCCATACCTGGCGCAAAGCTGGTTCTGAGCGGCGGCCCCGCGCGTGACCCAGAACAACAC
>DBTZ01000068.1:88219-90767 GCA_002307315.1 Alphaproteobacteria bacterium UBA1303 | reverse complement strand
ATCTTCGGCGATCATTCCGACGTGATGGCCACTCGGCAGACCGGCTTCGCCATGCTGTCGTCGGCCTCGGTGCAGGAAGCGCAGGATCTGGCGGCGGTGGCGCAAAGCGCCAGCCTCAAGTCGCGCATTCCGTTCCTGCATTTTTTCGACGGGTTCCGCACCTCGCACGAGGTGGCGAAGATCGCCTCGATAAGCGACGACGAACTGAAGGGAATGATCGACGAGGACGCCATCGTCGCGGTTCGTCGCCGCGCCCTCAGCCCCGACCATCCGCTGGTTCGCGGCACCGCGCAGAACCCCGATACCTTCTTCCAGGCGGTCGAAGCGCGCAATTCTTTCTATGACGCGCTGCCGGCCATCGTGCAGGATCGGATGGACACGTTCGCCTCCATCACCGGCCGCCACTACAAGCTGTTCGATTATGTCGGCGACCCGGAAGCCGAACGGGTGATCGTGATTTTGGGCTCGGGCGGCGAAACCGCCGAGGCCACCGCGGATTGGCTGAACAAATCCGGGGCCAAGACCGGTGTGGTCAAGGTGCGGCTGTTCCGGCCGTTCTCGCTCGACGCCTTTATCGCCGCGCTGCCGACGTCGGTCAAATCCATCGCCGTCTTGGATCGTTGCAAGGAGCCGGGCGCCATCGGCGAGCCGCTGTTCCTCGAAGTGACCGCGGCGCTGGCCGAAGCCAAGGCGGCCGGCCAACGCGCGGCGGCGGCCGATCCGGTGGTGATCGGCGGTCGCTACGGCCTGGCCTCCAAGGAATTCACTCCGGCAATGGTCAAGGCGGTTTACGACGAACTGAGCAAAACCAATCCGAAGCGGCACTTCACCGTCGGCATCACCGACGATGTGACCGGGCTGTCGCTTAAGGTGGACGAAAGCTTCCGTCTCGATCATCCGGGCGAACGCGGCGCGGTGTTCTTCGGCCTGGGTGCCGACGGCACCGTCGGGGCCAACAAGAACTCGATCAAGATCATTTCCGATCACACCGATCTCAGCGCTCAGGGCTATTTCGTCTACGATTCGAAGAAATCCGGAGCGGTGACGGTTTCGCATTTGCGCTTCAGCCCGACGCCGATCAAGACCGCCTGCCTGATCGACGAGGCGGGCTTTGTCGCCTGCCACCATTTCGTCTTTCTGGAACGCTACGACGTGCTGAAATATGCGGCGAAGGGCGGAACCTTCCTGCTCAATTCGCCGTACGGCGCCGATACGGTGTGGAGTAAACTGCCGCGCCCGGTTCAACAGGCGATCGTCGACAAGACGCTCAAGCTGTTTGTGATCGACGCCGGCAAGGTCGCCAAGGACGCCGGTATGGGCACCCGCATCAACACGGTGATGCAGACCTGCTTCTTCGCGCTGTCCGGGGTGCTGCCCAAGGACGAGGCGATCGGCTACATCAAGAAGGCGATCCAGAAGACCTACGGCCGCAAAAGCCAGAAGATCGTCGAAAAGAACTATGCCGCCGTCGATATGACGCTGGCGCATCTGTCGGAAGTGAAGATTCCGAGCGTCTTCGACGGGCCGGCGTTACTGCCCACGGTGCCCGAAAGCGCGCCCGATTTCGTCAAGCGGGTCACCGCGGTGATGATGGCGGGCAACGGCGATCTGCTGCCGGTTTCCGCCTTTCCGCCCGACGGCGCTTGGCCGGTCGGCACCACCAAGTATGAAAAGCGCAACATTGCCGACGAGATTCCGTCGTGGGATCCGTCGCAATGCATCGAGTGCAACAAATGCACGACGATTTGTCCCCACGCCGCGATTCGCGCCAAGGCGGCGCCGACGGCGGCGTTCAAGGATATGCCGGCGACATTGAAGACGCTGCCGTTCAAGGGCACCGAGGTAAAAGGCGATTACACCTATGCGCTGCAGGTTGCGCCCGAGGACTGCACCGGCTGCACCTTGTGCGTCAAAGCCTGCCCGCGGCCCGGCGCACTGAAGATGACGCCGAAAGCGGCGGTGCTGGAAACCGAGAAGGCGAATTACGAGGCCTTTCTGTCCTTGCCCGATCTCGAACGCGCCGACGTCCGCCTGACGCCGAAATCGACCCAGCTTTTGAAGCCGCTGATCGAATTCTCCGGCGCCTGCACCGGTTGCGGCGAGACACCTTATATAAAGACGCTGACTCAGTTGTTCGGCGACCGGCTGATGGTGGCGAACGCCACCGGCTGCTCGTCGATCTTCGGCGGCAACCTGCCGACCACGCCCTATACCACCGGGGCCGACGGACGCGGACCGGCCTGGGCCAACTCATTGTTCGAAGACAACGCCGAATTCGGTCTCGGCTTCCGCTTGGCGCTCGACCGCCACCGCGGCGAAGCGCAGGCTCTGCTCGGCGCGCTCGCCGGCGAGTTGCCGGAAGCGCTGGTTGCCAAGCTGTCGGAGAATACGCCAAGGACCGACGCCGCCATCAGGATCCGCCGCCAAGCGGTGGACGAGATGAAAAAGATTCTTTCAACGCGCAAGGACGTTCCTTCGATCCGCCTGTTCGAATTGGCCGATTATCTGGTCGATAAGCTGGTATGGATCATCGGCGGCGACGGCTGGG
>DBTZ01000068.1:7714-87957 GCA_002307315.1 Alphaproteobacteria bacterium UBA1303 | reverse complement strand
TACGACATCGGCTTCGGCGGTCTCGACCACGTGCTGGCGTCGGGCAAGAACGTCAACATTCTGGTGCTCGACTCCGAGGTCTATTCCAACACCGGCGGCCAGTCGTCCAAATCGACGCCCTTGGGCGCCACCGCCAAGTTCGCCAACACCGGCAAAACGCGCGCCAAAAAGGATTTGGCGGCGATGGCGATGGCCTATGGCGACGTCTATGTGGCGACGGTCTCGCAAGGGGCCAAGGACACCCAGACCATGGTGGCGCTGCAGGAAGCGGCGTCCTACGACGGCGTGTCGCTGATCATCGGCTATGCCCACTGCATCGCCCACGGCATCGAGATGGCCAACGGTCTGGAGCGCCAGAAGGCGGCGGTTGCGTCCGGTTATTGGCCGCTCTACCGCTACGATCCGCGCAAGCTGGCGGCCGGCGAAAAGCCGCTCGAACTCGACTCAGGGGATCCGTCGCTGCCGGTGGCCGACTTCATGGCGGCGGAAACCCGTTTCCGCCTCACCGCCAACCAGAACCCGGAGCATTACGCCGAACTGGTCAAGCTGGCGCAGGCCAATATCGAAAGTAAACTGGAGCGGCTGAAGCAGATGGCGCCGCCTCCCGAAGACTAACTGCATGCGCGCCGGCTTCGGTTTGGAGAAGAACGCCCTCTTCTTCCCGTAAAAACCGAATTCGGCGCGCTGTTTTTTCACGGTTCTTTCGTCCGCTGACGCCCCCGACCAAGATGCCGGTTTCTCGCCCATTGGGCGCGCCGGGCCGCATCGGCACATCGCCCCGAGCACATAAAGAAAGCCGCCGATCTTTCAATCTGCGGCCTTGATTTTATTGGAAGAATTGGTTGCGGGGATAGGATTTGAACCTATGACCTTCAGGTTATGAGCCTGACGAGCTACCGGACTGCTCCACCCCGCGACAGAACTTTGTCATTTTATTTCAAGTAGTTATCGTGTCGTTCTGCATCTTCCAAAACCGTCCCCAAAAAAATGGGTAAGAAAATGGGTAAGTAACGCGAAAACGCCTGCTCCTACTTATGTTTATCTCATTGCACTCAGCACACGGAGAGTCGAGAGATAAAATAATTGCTTTTATTATCAATGTGTTAGGTGTTTTTTAGGAGGTCGGCGGTCACGTCCGCTCGGCTATAAATCGAGGGAACCAATGTCGCGGTAGGCTCCCCATTCGTCGGTCGACAGGTTGGCACGTCCCGACCTCAAATCGCACCCACTTACCCAATGGGTAAGAATGGGTAAGTGCTTTAGCTGAACGACGGGGCAGATCGCCATTCAACCGTGCATCAAGCCTCGTACGCCCAATATCCAGCCCTCCGTCTGCGCCACGGTGCGCTCAGTTGGTGTTAGGTTTGGTTTCAAAAATTCCACGAGGTTGCCGTCGCGGTCGGCGCGTGAAATCCATGCAGCGATGCTGAAGGCATCATGCTGATCGCCAGTTCGTCCATCATTAGCAAACCCACGCGACCAAAGCGCCGGATAGACCTCGGCGATGGCAGAACGACCGATGGGTATATCCCAGCCGTCGAACGGCCAAAAATGGACACGGTTCCCGGGCTGTTGCCGGATGAAACGCAGCCAAGGAATGCCGGAATGGGTAGATTTTGCCACCGATCCCTGCACGTCGAAATGAAAGACGGATTTTGCGCCGCCAGCCCGTTCCTCGGTTAGCCGCCGCCATCGGGCGTTGCCCATGCGCGCCGCGCCATTGCCCAATACTCCCTCGCGAACGAAATCAACATAGGTGTGATCCTCGTCGGTCGGCCAATGAAGTTGGAAATCATCGAGGAACGACGGCCAGTCAGGCTTCAGTCCATGCACCTCGAAATAGCGCAGCGGAAACGAGAAACCGTGATCGATACCGACCAGCGTCGGAATATCCTCGGCCAACCGCTCGACCAGCCATTCGGCAACGCCGCGTCGGGTCCAATATTTTTTTGGCGATGGCGGAGGAGGAACTTCGACAGGCGTCACAAAGCCCTCGGCCAAGTAGACACGCAGGCCCTTCAGACTCGAAGTCGGCGTCTCCGCACCGGAATAGTCAATGCCGATATAGCGGGCGAAGACAATCATCGACGACCAACCATCCTTCGACATAACGTTTGCATGGTAGCTGCACAGATGATCATGGCCGATAGCGAAAAGTGTTGATCTTTAGACCCATCTATCTTTCGGATTCCATTTTAAGACGTTTTGAGCCCCACCGACAATTATCGGCTCCACAAAACGGCGCAGGTCGTTCAGGGTTTCAGCAAAGGATGGCGGCGCAAAAGTTGGTGTCGTGCGCCGTAGAAATGCGGTCCATCCGGCCTGCTTATCACTGCGCGCTGCGAACGCTGGAGTGAGAGCTACTAGCATCGAAGTGGGGAGCGCCGTTCCGCGCTGACGGAATGTGCTGGCTACGGCCTCCGATAGTGTCGCGCGGGAAAATTCAAAACTCTGAGATAATACCCAGATGTCGTAATGATCCTTGAGGCGGCTTGTACGGTCGCCAAATCGCGCCATGGCTTCAAGTTTTTCAGCAATAACGGTTTCCAGCGGATAGGCCCGGATGTGGGCGGACGGAAAGTCTTCAAGCAGTCGTGGATAATCGATGCTTTGCGGTTCAGGATAAACAACATCACCGAAGCCAATATCAATCTGAACCGCGATAATGGCGCTGCCTAGTTTGGCATTGAGCCGAACGCGCGCGCCTTGATACTCATCTTCTTCCCGCGTGGCTTCGACCAAAACGCCTTCGGCGTCGAATACAAGACCATCATCCTGCACAGGCTGACGGCATAGGTTTGCAAAGGTATCACGCAAACTGGCAATATCATTTGCGCCGAAGCCAAGAAGGTCGAGATCGCCTGTGGAACGGAACGGTTGCTTTGACCAGAGGGCGAAGAGCATCGCGCCTTTGAGAATAAATTGATTCTGCACTGGCGATTGCGACAGGCGATAGAGCAACCGTTCGATGGCATACCGAACCAAGAGGCGTTGCGAATCCTGCTTTTCGGCTCGCGCCTGATTGAGCAAACGTTGGCGGACCGAAGCCGCTATGTTCTTGATCTCGTCGGTCATGTGAGAGCCTCAAGGTACGGACGCATGACGTTTTGTACGCGGCAGAGTTCGGCAAAATGCCAAATCTCCGTCTGCGTCGCTTTGCGTTTGTTCAGGGAATCTTTGAGCGCCTCGATAGCTACGTCGAGCCCTACACGGCTGCGATACTTGAAGCAATCGGCAACGGTCTTGGCGGGGCTATAAACCGGCACCGAGACCCCTTCGATCTGAGTGGTGGTTTTCCCTTCCGTTAAGGCTTGGCCTGACGCGCGAACAATTTCCAGCTTGATCGGTGAATTCATCGGCGGGCGCGCTTTGTGATCGATGGCAATCCAAACCGCTTGCGGAAGCTGGGTCGTCAGATCGTGCAGACGCAGCGCCGACAGAAGGCAAACGACGGCATGGGGCGCGCGTCGCGCCACCTCTGCCAGATCGTGCGCGACATGAAAATCGCTGAATTCGGCAACCTGATAAAGCCCACGCCCCAGGCGCACAAGGCGGCCTTGCGCACAGAGCCGCCTGAGATAGATGGCCGGAATACCAGCGGCACGGAAATCACTTGCCCGCGCGACGCCCTGCTTACGCGCTATCTCAACGGCTCGATCCGCAACTGTATGAGCTTCAAACATAAGCTTATTGTTCCATATTGTCGGCAGTTAGTCAATAACTGCCGACAATACGGAACTTTATTCGTATATTCAATGCGTTATATGCTCGCCACTCCCCTAATTCCTCTCCAATCTTGGTAGGAACGAAGGTGCAATAGCTGCTTTGGCAACCATTACCTCACAGCAGGTTTGAATTATTTGGATCAATCGCAGACATCTAGCGTCCCGCGCACGAGCGCAGGATCGCCGAGCATAAGTGGTAGATACACACGGATCGATGTGAACACTGCGACGCCAATTTAAAAGTTGTGCGAGCCGGATTGCCGCACGTTGAGCTACTCGCGACTCAGCGCAACCCATAGTAGCATCTTGTTATGGCGGCAAAAACGAACAAACTCAGCATCTGCCTTATCAAATCTGAGTTCACGCGCTTCGATCAGATCGTCGTGCCCGATAGCCATGCCGTCGATCTTGCTAACATAGGAACCTTCTACGTAGAGGATTCACACCCCCGACCGCCGGATTGGCTAGGTAATTTCTTCGGCGAACTATTAACAGCGGCAGGATTGCGCTTGCTGACTTCCAGTGCGAAAGGCGCGCTTCTTGTCCAAGTCACGCAAGAACAAAAGCCATATATTTTTGCCGTGTTGTTTGGCTTTGGCCGTCACTTACTGAACGACGATGTGATCGAAGAGCGGTTCGGATTGAAGGTAGTTCTGAACTCGGTTGACCACCAAAGCATTCGCAGCATTGACAAAACAACGCTTGGCTCCGTGCCTAAACAGTCTCGCGAACAAATGAGCCGCGAGAGTGTTGTCGCTGATTTTGGAATCGATATCGAACAAGACTTAGTGAGTGCAGTAACTGGTCGATCTCGCGTCTCAGAGCTTGGAAAAACTATTTCCGGTCGTGATGCGTTGAGCGTCAACGTCAAAGTTGACGCTTCGAATATCAAGGACTTTCTGCTCATCTGCCTTCAACGCTATCTCAGCGATGAGTACAAGGCGAACTTCGGTTGGATTGACCAGATCAAACAGGTTCGAAACAGCGCGCTCACTCAGACGCTGGATAATCACATCGTCGATGCGCTAAATAATGGCCAATTCGACAATCTGTGGATGGCAACGCCCGAAATTGTTGATTGGATGGATGTCGGAGGCTTTCGCTATAGGCAAGCAAAAAGATCGCCATTGAAGACTGATCTTGATACCCACGAATTTCTACAAACGCTGCAAGATGAACCAGTAACTATCGATATTCTCAAGCAAACGCCAATCCATCTAATTTCGGCGACAACCGACGAGCCCGCCGACCATTGGAGTGCTTATAAGTGCGTTTGCGCCGAAGTCGATCACAACGGAATGGTTTATGTGCTCAACAATGGCAAATGGTACGAGGTGATCAACGACTTCGCGGCTATCGTAAAGCAAGATTTCACGACGCTTCCTGAATCCACTCTGGTACTTCCGGCATACACTCACGCTACCGAAGGTGCCTATAACGATCATCTGCCTGCTGTCGTGCCCGATTCATGCAGCATGGACCGGCAAATGATCTCCTACGGTGGCGGTCATAGCAGTATAGAATTCTGCGATCTTGCTACGCGTGATAAGAAACTTGTGCACATCAAGCGGTACGGCGGCTCCACTCAGCTCAGTCACCTATTTGCACAAGGTGTCGTTTCGGCTGAATTATTCCTTCAAGATGCGAATTTTAGAGTGGCACTGAATAGAAAGTTACCTGCCGGGTATAAGTTGCCGAACGCTCGCACACGTCCAGTTGCAGGCGAATACGAAATTGTATTTGGGATCATTAGCAAGTCCCATAACCCACTCGACATACCATTCTTCAGCAAGGTTGGTCTGCGGAATGCGCGACGGCGTTTAGAGGCCTATGGCTATCGCGTCACGAAGAAGAAGATTGCGCATCAGTAACCCGTCGTGCGTTGGCCCAACGGGTGTCGGTCGCCTAACCCTCTATTTTCCGTCAAGCCGTCGCGTTCCCTCGAAGAGGGTCTCAAGCGGCGTGTCAATCGGAACCCAGAACGGCTTATTGGTGCGCTTATACAGCTTGCACAGAGATACTATCTTCTCGCCCCCACCCAACCGAATGCGCTCCGGTTTTTCATATTCTGCCCATCCTTCATAGGCGGTCGAAGTGAAACCCGACGAGGAAATTAGAAGGCCTCCAGTAGCTGATTTTGATGCTGTCACACCTATCAACTTCTTCACGGCGCCCTTTCCTGGCTTATCCGTCGTCCAATGCTTCACTTCGACAAGATAAGTCTGCTTTTTGCCATTATCCCAGGCCGTGAGTTCCAAATCAAAGCCGCCGTCTTTTGCAGGGCGCGTCAGCTTCGATTCATATCCGATACCATCGAAGGCCTCGCGCAGGATTTTTTCGAGTTCGCGCCATTCAACATTCCAGAGCTCCTCCGGGTGCTCCGCTATTACCAAGGCAAGCTCGCGCATAGCAGTTGTTAGAATGAGATCGGTGCGGGAGAGCTGCACTGGGGGGGACACATTCTCGCTGGCAATCCAATTTCGCAGACTAACAGGATCAAGCAGGTCGAGTTTACCGACGCCCAGCGATTCCGCCTGTGCCTGTGCCTCACTCGTAAACCCCGAGCGCGAAACAATCATCATTCGATCGAAGCGCCCAATTGTATGCAGGTTCAGGGCGCGCATAACGGCAGAGGCGTCAACCAGTTGACGACCAGCCTTGACTTCGACGCCAACTGTCTGAGGTTTCCCCGCAATGGTGGTCCGATAGTAGCAATCGATTCCATCGTCGGACTCGACGAACCCGGATTCAACCACATCTTGCCCGCAGACACGAAAAACTTCCGCAATAAGGCGCTCGCCTTGTTGCGGGTTGTCCGGTCCTTCGCGCTCGAAATGCCGTAGCAAATCGGCGACGCGGGCAAATTCATCCTTCGTCATGCGTCCATGATTGCGCTGGTATCCTAATTCATAACATCCCGTGATCGCTGAAGCTCTGCCAAGCGAAGAGAGAATGCCTTCGAAATCGACTCTACGACGGCCGCAGGAAATGAGCTGGGTAATTCTTCCAGCGTGGACTTCATTGCAGCGGGCCCGCAGTTCAGAACATCGTCGATCACGGCCAGCGCCAGCTCATGGCCTAACCCTGCCTTTTCTGCGCTTTGGGCAAAGTGGCGCCCCGTGATCTTGTCAATGACGTAGTGGCGATTGTGGCCGACGGCCATAGCCAGCTTCACCTTGTTCCGGGCAATCTGTTTGGCGTCGATACTCGGTTGAGCAGAGAGGACATCATAAAGGGGCGTCAGACTGTACCCGCCGCCCGGGGCCAGTCTGATGCTGAAGTTTTTGGCGTGGCCGTCGGTTGCGGCCAAAAGCCAAAAAACAATATTTTCCTTCAAGAAGCGCTGCCGGTCTGCAAGAGCCTCATCGCTGCCGACAAGAAGACCCATGATTTGCTGAATACCGGGGCCACCTTCATTTTCGTATTTCGTTGTCCAAGGAACGGATAGTGCTTGGCAGCAATCTTCCTGTGGGATGCGCAGCAGCCTTCCGTCATGCGTGAAAAGGCGATCAAACCGCTCGACAACCAGAACCTTCTTATCGCCGAAAGTGGCTATCTCGACTTCCGCGCTCGGCAGCCCCATTGCCTTGGTCAGCCTTAAGCAGAAAAATTCGTTTTCGACGGAGTTCGATAGATCGAGTCCGTTCGGTAACTTCCCGATCTGCGGCTTTAGAATATGGGTCGTTGCGGTCGTGCCGTTTGGCTTCAGCCATTTCCCATCATGGCGCAAAAGGGCTGTTTTTTCTTGGGCGCCAGCGATGGAAATGCGGAACTCGTCGTCCTTCTCAAGGCCAAGAGGGGATTGAGAGAGGTTAGCGACGATATGGGCAATCTCCTCATTGTTGACCGGCGTGCCATCGATGACGCCTGCGGGGCCAGGAGTTACATCATCCGGTAAAAATTGCAGTGCGCCTACGCAATCGCGTCCAAGAGCAAACAGTAGACTAAAGGCATCCGTGCCTTCTGCCTCAACGCGCGAAGCGATTGTTTTCCGAATAAGAGCATTATCAGGAAGCAGATTATCGAAGACGGCAGCGACAGGCGCACCAATGTAGCGATCTTCGCGAAGTGGCAAAGAAAGCGAAACCGGTAAGGTGTGCTCCCATGCGAGCCAGCTTGGGTCGTAGAGAAAATCGATGGCGCCAGACGCTTCACGATTGAGCTGTCCGACAAGACGACTGTTGAGAAAAACGTTCAGCCGCCCGGATTTGCGACGGCGCGCCATCAAAAGATATCCCCTAGCTTAACACCCTCACCTTTGGATCGGGGGCGCACGGCGAGTTCGAGGTCAAGCGCGGAAAGGACGGCAAACAGCGTTTCAAGCGCACCGCTGCCTTCGACCTCCAAATTGGAAATAGTCGCTTGGCGTTTGCCGATCTTGTTACTCAAGTCGGCTTGCGTCAGACCATTCTTCTTGCGGTAACGGCGAAGCTCTGTGCCGAGTTGTTTCGGCGTTCTGGAAGCAGAGTTCATGGGGACACCTCTGCCCATAATATACGCTTTTCCGCATAATTCGTCAATATACGAATTTCCGTATAAATCAAGCACATACGGAAAAGCGTATATAAGTTTCTGCGTTTGACCCCACTTTCGTCGATATGATCGATAGCTGCCCCTTTTATCGTAGTGAGGAAAGTCGCTCTCTCACGTGCTCGATGACGGCGTGTTATGATGCCTATAGGGCAATGCTCCGCATTTTGACGAGACGGATTGGTGCTCAAAACATTCTCGCTAGACGAGATATAATATTTCTCCTACAACCAAGTGATGACTGCATCGCGAAAGTGAGTGCGGTTCGCTGCGCGCTAGCGGCATGGGGGAACACATGGGAAGTAGCGGCTCGGGACAACTTACCGATTATCCTGGATCAGGCAGAGCAAAAGGAAATGGTTCGGGCGGCGGTAATCCTCCACAAAGTGATCGTTGCGAGCGTGCCTTCAGCACCCACTTGGAAGATGTTGAGCATTATACCTACTTCAAGAACCATAAATCGGCTCCGCCAATCGGCACTTCGCTCCATATCGCGTTGCAGAAGCGTCTTGTGGCACTGACCGATGGCGGCGAGGTTGTTGGAAGCCTTCCTACGCAGTTCAATTATTTGGCTGCCTGTTTGGAATCCGGTTATGGATATGTTGGAACAGTCCGCGATTCTAGCAGTGGCCCACCCACCGCAATCGTTGCAACAGATTTCGCTGCGGTTTCTCCGAAATGACAGGGCCACAGCCCTCCCTGCTATTGGTCGGCGAAATTTTCGTCGATGTAACCATTACACCGCCCAATGAAGAAAATAAGCTGAGACTCGGGGGAATTGTGCATGCAGCACGAGGTCTTTGGGCGCTTGGCATACCGTTTGCGACCGCAGTCGTGGTTCCTAGTTATCTGGAGCAGACAGCCAAGGACTATCTCGTCAAATTTGGCTGTGTCGAATATTCAGTTCTTGGCCAAATTGTTGGCGCTCCCAATGTCATTCTGATTTTTGATCCCACAGAAGTCGACGATCAACATTACGAAGATTTGCTCCGAGATGAAAAACGTGTCGAGCTATCGGCTGCTTGGGATTCTGCAACCATTGTTGATTACTCCGACGCGATTATCTTTCCAGGCAGATATGATTTAGCGGAAGTTTGCCGCAGGCTGCCAAAGTCGCTTCGGCTTCATATCGATGTGGCCTACGATGTCGACGATATAGCTAAAATTGCTGCGGTTCAGCAGGTAATCCGCTCCGTTTTTATATCGACATCCTCTCCGCTTTTTATGAAGACGAGCTCGTCCGGGATCGACGGACTCGCACATAACTTTGCGCTCCTCAAACCTGAGACATTGGTCTTAAAAGAGAACCGTGGCGGCAGCCGAGTCTACACCTTTGCGTCGGGCCATGTAGAGAACATTCCCGCGCAACTCGGGATTACGGTCAACTCCGTGGGCGTCGGCGATGTTTTTGATGCGACTTATGTCGCGCAACTTCACAAAGGATCGTCAGAAGCTGCATGGCGGGCTGCTCTTGCAAGTTCGGCCTATGCGCAAACAACTGAGCCGGACACCTTCGAGACTTATATTCAACGAGATTTAAAGCTATCAGCCACACAGATCAAAGATCTCGGTGGTACCTGTCTAGCCTGGGAAAGACGAAAGGATCTGAACATCTATCTAGCTGCTCCCGACTTTGCACGTAGCGACCGCAGGGCAATCGAAAGGGCTATATCAGCGCTCAAATATCATAATTTCAATGTACGACGTCCTGTCGTCGAAAATGGCGAATTGCCGTCGGACTCTGACGCTCTTGCGCTTTCTATCACTTATCGCAAAGACGTCGAACTCTTGAATGACTGCCACATGGTATTTGCAGTTCCTACCGGACGCGATCCGGGAACGCTTGTCGAGATTGGGCTTGCTATCGAACGTAATCTCCCGGTTGTTGTGTTTGATCCTGATGGGGAATGTGCCAATACAATGGTCATTGCTGGCAGTGGTTGTTATTCCCGCGACCTTGATGCCTGTTTGAATGCGACATTCGATTGCCTTAGCCGCGTGGAGTGAACCAATGAACCCGGCTCTATTGCTCGCGTCAGGAGGATTGGACTCTACAACCGTCGCCTATTGGTTGAGAGCGCAGCAGCAAGCGTTTATCCCCGTCTTTTTCGACTACGGTCAACATTGTGTCGACACCGAATGGACTACCCTTCAGAACGTCTTGCCCAAGGACATTGCCGAAAAGTCAGTTCGTATCGACATTTCTCAAGTTTTCAGCGGTTCACGTTCTCGCCTCATTGTCGAGCCGGACCTATGGAGCGAGGACGTAATTCCAAATGACCTGTACATCCCTTATCGAACGTTGCTGTTCTTTTCTGCTGCGGCAGCGATAGCTCAAACCCACGACATGACAGAGGTGTACAGTGGTTTTATCAACAGTAATCACGCCAAAGAAATAGATTGTTCGGCAGGTTTTCTGAACAATCTTGGCGCGCTGGCTGATAATATCGGGCCAGTGCGATTTCACATTCCTTTTCGCGACAAAAGTAAGGCGGAGGTCGCAAGGCTCGCACAACAGCTTTCGGTCCCGATTGGTCGTACGTTTTCATGCCAAGTCTTCAGCGATATTCCATGCGGAGCCTGTCCAAACTGCGTTGACAGACTTAATGCTCTCAAAGAGTTGGAGTTATCCTGATGCTTGACGACCTAAGATCGCAGACGCTTTGCCATCTCGAAATGGCACGACGCGTCGCTGACTACGCCTATGGTCGTGGCGCCTCAACTATAACTCCGGTAGCCCGATCCGTTCCCGATCACCTCGGAGCTGTCCTGGCGGATTCCATACTGCAGGCGGGTATGAACTATCGCTCTGTTGTAAAGACCCGCATCGAACGCATACTGTCGCTATTTCCTGAAGCCGCAACACTTGATGGAATCCTCCTCTTTGTGAAGGAGGGTGCGGTTGAACATTTTTTGCTTTGGAACCATGAAGAGAAGGTTGGAAGGTTTATACGCCTCGTCTATCTTCTTGAACGATCCGAGATTCTGAATACACATGATCTCTTCCGCTGGCTCCATACGGATGACTATCGAGACAGTCTTCTCTCTGTTTCCGGCATCGGCCCTAAAACCGTTGATTATTTATGCTGCTTAATGGGGATGGATTGTATAGCGATTGATAGGCATCTCAGAGTCTTTGCAAGAGATGCCGGTGTCGATACGGGCGACTATGATCAACTCAAACTGATTATTTCTTACGCCGCCGATCTACTCGATATTCCGAGGCGGGAATTTGACTCCTGGATTTGGAATGTGACATCGCAGAAAGCGAACGGTTCGGATCAGCTTCGATTGGTCTAGATAAAATTGAACAATTGATATTCCTGGTGGCAGGGGTGTTATCCTATTTTGCGGCACGCTGCCGAGTGTTCAGGATGATAGAAAGCGTCGAGTTTATAAGTTTTTCGACCGTAGCTTTTTATGTGTGCTGAAGCCCACACGGAGGCCGCAACCTTTGGCAGTTGTTCATCTCGTTGGTAAGGGCTATCCAGCTTTTTCCAGATCAAATCCCGGATAGGCGAAAGCCCCGGCGATACGCTCGCAGTCCTTTTCCGAGACGCCCTGTCCCCGCGCCACCTCGTACCAGGTGGTTTTGACACGTTCCCTCATGGCGGCGACGATGTCTTTCGCTTCGTTGTCGGAAAGCAGGAAACGCGCCGCCTGCGAAAGCAAGTTCTCAGCGTTGGCATACCGCCCTGCATCGCCACAGACGAGCGCCAAATCTCTATGCTCCAGGCTGATGTGGGCCATAGGCGTGAGGTCGTAAGCGGGTGAAAGCGTCCAATCCTGGTCTTTGGCAATGACGGCATGATTACGAGGATGATCATCGGTATTCGAGATCAGCGCATTGAAGCACATGCGCCGGAATAGCTCTGTCGCATCTTTCTTCGGCTGGGCGCTGATGCGGCGTAGTTCCTCTGCTAAAAGGATGTAGGACCACTTATCACGCGAACGATGCGAGTCCTCTGCTCGCAACAGTGTCAAACCGCTCAACATCCGGGCACGCACGTAACCGTTTGCGACCTTTTCACGGTCGAAGCGTTTGACGAGAAGCGTGTCACGCCCGCCAATCGTGGTGATCCTGCTCTCGGCGGTCGTTAGGCCGCATGCGCGCGCGAGAACGAGCATTGTGTGCTCGATGCGCGCATAGTTTCCCTTGTCATCGATGCGATTAAACTTCGCAATCCAAAGCCCGTCATCATCCTCGACGACAGCCTTCGGACGCGCGCCACCCATTGACGTGCCGACCAGGAGAAGCTCCTGCGCTTGTGCCTTGTCGGCTTCGGGAGGCAGTTCTTCATCCTTGACGATGGCGTCAGCTATCGCCTGCAACTTGGCAAGGTCGAGCGTCCGGTTGAATTCCCGCATCGGCGCTGGCGGTTTCTGGTTGAACCCGAAGCCCAAGGCACCTGCCCGGTCGTCCGGCGAATGCAGAAGATAATCGAGTTCTCCAAGCGGAGCCTGGCCGACGTGGCGCTCAATCACAAGCCGTCCCCAATAGTCCGGCCCTGCATCACGTAGCGCGCCGAAGATGCCGTTCAACGCAGTGGTTTCGTAGGTGCGGGAGGCGATTGGAAGTTCGATTGGATCGAGGGGGACTGCGTCGGGCCTTTCCAGGTAGGACCGGCCATAAACCAACCTTCCAATAGATACGCCACTGCGATTGGTGTTGAGCTCAAAGCGCGCCGCGGTGACCGGCGCGATTGCGCCGGGCAACGTGATGTAGACGAAACACTCCGTGGGCGACGGCTTAGAAATCATTGTCGAGCTTCCCCGGACGGCGTGCCCGTCCGCGTGTGAGCGAAAGTGTTGTTCCCTCCGCATCAGTAGACGGATCGGCAATCTCGCCGAACCGATCAATCATTCCATAGACCCAAAGCATCGCCGCATAGATGGCAATGCCGGTTGAGGGTTTGCCCTTCTCCGCATCAGCCACCACGAAGCGACCTGCTCCGATCTTTTGCGCCACTTCTTCAAGAGTCAGATTACGGCGGAGGCGGGCCGTTTTCAGGTCCGCTCCAAGCTTCTTCAGGGAGTGTTCAACCTGATAGGGAACCGCCTTCAATAGTGCATTCCTGGCCGCCATGTTGCCTCACGCATTCTTTAAGTGACTTATTGATGCCTTGAGACAACATATCACAGAATACAGAAAACATCAACAAATGTTGTCTCAAGGCATCATAAAGCCATATTGTGTTGTCTCAAGACATCATAAATGAAATTATCAAAACAACATCAATGAGTTACAGTGATAAACAGACACCCTCCTCGCCATGATCGATAGATGACTTTTCTATCGATCATAAAGTGGCGCTTTCTTGATCGATTGCACTAGGCTTCGGGCAAGAGGCCTTCTTTGAAGTGCGCTGACTCGATGAAGAGCGCGTACTTGTTGATGTGATGCCCCGCCGCGATGAGAAAACACAGTCAGAGGCACCGTTACAATTTCTGGGTGATACTTCGTAAGCACCTAGGAAATGTAACTGACGGGAAATGCCTGAAAGATAGTGCCGCTGACATGCCTCGAAGGCGATTTTTGCGGACTTAAGGCGGCTCCAAGGTAATTTTTCAGCCGATAAGGGCTGCCGAAGGTCATTTTTCTCAACTTAAGCCCGACATAGCGCCGCGAGACGCGAACTTTTTCATTGTAAGCGGCCAATTTTGCGAATTTCTTCCATTTAAGTCCTGCCGCTCCGGTCTGTGCACCGCAAAATGCTGATTTATTTGCGAAAACATACACAGATGCACCGTCGATCTGCATATCTTTAACATCGAATTGTTATCCTACATCTCATGAGGAATGGGGCGTCACATAGGGTTGTCGCTCTACCGCCACCTGCCGAAACGATTCTTTTATATGCGGCAGATGGCCTATCGATGCGGCAAGGACACCTAAGCCCGGCGGGCAGACCAAAAACGCCGAGACGGTCTTTGTGGGTTCCGCTTTTCCATCGCCTCGTCAAATCCCCCCGAGGCTTGAGAATGCTGCATTCCCTCGCCGAATCGGGAATGCGCGCCTGGGATTGCTCCACCGATATGCTTGATAGTCTCGATGGCGCATTCGAGAACATCACCTTCAAGGCTCTTTCCATCGCGGCCTTGGAGCGCCTTGCGGCGACGGCGAACGAGAAAATCAATCTGTCCGCTTCCGTACAAACTCCGCCGAAGCCAACAGCCGCACAAACAGACGTGACGCGAATAGCTCCGAACAACCGCGTCGGAAATGCGCCGCATCGCCGATCCACACAAACCACTAGCCAAGCGCCCACGCTTCATTCCTGAAGCCAGCCCGCTTGCGGCAGTAAATCGCGCATCTACCCTCTTATCATCACGCAAAACGCGTGTACGATTTTCTGCGCAAATCAGGCGGGAATATCGGCATGGCTGCCGATCCGAACGACAACGGGCCCACCAAAGACGATCCAGCCAAGAGCAAGGATCGCCCATCCCAGATTTGGCCCGAAAACCAAGGCCTGGTTGCCCAGCAGAGCGCCGCGAATGCGATGTTCAGGCGGAATTCAAAGATGCTGCAAGAACGGCAGGCGGGGACACGCGAGGAAGAAAGCGAAGATCGCGAAACACAAGGTGATGGCGACAGATCCGGTGAGCAAGGCAGTCCGCATCCGTTGGTTTTCGTGAAAGACGGCGAACTGAGCTACAAGCGCGAAACCGAAAAACAAAAACAAGAATCCGGCTCGAAGCCTGAGCGTGAGGAGGCTGAGCCTCAGCCGCAAGAACCCAATAGAAGACTGCTTTTCGTGAAGGACCGGAATCCCGACTTAAGCCGGGGGTGACGGCTCCCCGTTCGTTCGATGCCGTCGTTATTGATGTTGCGGGGGTATCGAAATGAACAGTGCGTTGCATTCGCGGGTCGCCCGCTTGGCGATCCTTGCCGTTTGCTTTGTCTTTATTGTCGCCGCCTCAATGCCGGAGGCCTGGGCGCAATTTGATGGCTCTCCCTATTATAGCCAACCATCCTCGGGCGAACTGTTTGCCACGCGCTTCATCATCATGCTGGTGGCGGCCCTGTTCGGCTTTCTGATTGGCGCTGCCTTCTGCCCGGCATTAAGAGCCTTTCGGCGTTATGCCGCATTGGGGCTCGTGGGCATTGCCGTTCTTTATGCTCTGTTCGGTAAAACCGTCGCGGCGGACGGATTGAGCTATATCGTAGCTATAGTGCTTTTCTTCGTTGCCTTGATGCTCGGTCTGCGCATCGGCGCCAGAGACGAAGAGGAGAACGACTCCGCTTCGCGCCCGACGAGCCTCGGCTCCGCCAAATGGGCGACGCTACCCTATCTCCGGGAGCATGGGGTCATCGGCAACGATGGCTTTCTCCTGGGTGAGTTCTCTTCCTACGGCCAAAGCCATCCCCTGCAATATAGGGGTGAGCGGCACCTTCTGACCGTTGCGCCGACGCGAAGCGGCAAAGGCGTCTCTTCGATCATCCCGAACCTTCTGACCTATACAGGCTCGGTGTTCGTGATCGATCCGAAGGGTGAGAACGCCCTCATCACCGCCAAACGGCGCGGTGAAGGCTCGGTCACCGAGAATATCCCTGGTCTCAAGCAGAACGTCCTTCTCCTCGATCCCTGGAACATTGCCGCCGACAAGCTCGGCATGAAAGCAGCCTCGTTCAATCCGCTCAATTGGATTAAGGCAGAAGACCCCGATGCTGCCGAAAACGCCTTTCTGCTAGCGGATGCCCTGGTTCTATCCGAGGCCAAGGACGAGGCCCGGTTCTGGGACGAAGAAGCCAAGGCCCTCTTGATGGGCATTATTCTCTATGTCGGGACAGCCGAAGAAGAAGCCGAACACCGGACTCTAGGCCGCGTGCGTGATCTTCTGACCCTGGACGATGACGGGTTCAAAGAAGTGCTGACCAAGATGTTTAATCACCCGCACCCGATTGTCCGTTCGACGGCGGCGCGGCAAGCGAGCAAAGACACAAAGCTCTTCAGTTCCGTCCTGGCAACGGCGCAGTCTCATACGCATTTTCTGGACAGCGGCCGTATCCGGCAAAGCCTGTCCCGCTCCGACTTTGCCTTCGAGGATTTGAAGACCAAGCCGACGAGCATCTATCTGATCCTGCCTGCCGACCGTCTTAAGACTTTCGACCGCTGGCTGCGCCTTCTTATTCAGCAAGCGATCACCGTGAATGCCCGTAACGTCGAACAGAAACCGGAAAAGCCGATCCTCTTCCTTCTCGACGAGATGCCGACTCTTGGCCGTCTTCCGGCCCTCGAACAGGCCTTTGGCCTTATGGCAGGCTTTGGGATGCAGCTCTGGGGCATCGTTCAAGACCTTTCGCAGCTTGCGAAAGTCTATGGAACCGACGGCTGGCAGACCTTCATCAGCAATTCTGGCGTCATCCAGTATTTCGGGAGCCGGGACAAGATGACGGCGGAATATTTCTCGTCCCTTTGCGGCGTCACCACGGTCGAGATACACAACTTCTCCTGGGCCGTCGGCAAAGCCGTCAGTTACGCTACCAGCTTCACCAGTGGTCCCGGCGGCGGCAGTTCATCCCAATCCAATACGGAAAGCTCAAGCCAGACAGAGTCGAACGGGACGAACGAAGCGCAGCGCCAATTGGCTTATCCTGACGAGCTGATGGTACTCAAAGGCAACCAGCAGATCGTGTTCGTCGAGAACCTCGATCCCATACCAAGTCGCAAAGTTCGGTGGTTCGAACACGGCGACACGAAATTGCTTGGGATCAATCTACACAGCACCAACCCAACACCACCAAAAATTGGGCGGAGATAGGAGCATAGCCAGTATCCTTTTCATTCGTCGCCCCTGACTCAACAGACTTAAGCAAGGAGGGGCGCTCGTTGGTCGTCAAGATGCCCCAACACCCATGTCGGGTTCCCGAAGTAATTTTTCCTTCACTTCGGACAGAATGGTTACGGGGACATCCAGGCCTTCGAGGTTAGCGAAATTATCTCGGACCCAGTCAATGCATTCGGCCTGACTCAGGCTGTCACTTGCTATCAATTCATATAGAGAAACAGCGCTCATGCGCGAGAGCCCTAGCTCCATAAGAGAGATCAATGTCCGTGTTGATAGGCCGAATTCCAGCATCAATCCGAAATCCATCTCCTCCGAAATCAATTCTTTCCGGCCGATCTCATCAAGGTGTAACGACAGCACATCCATATAGGCTGCTATATACTTTGGAGCACGGAATCGCGCGGTCTGTTCGACCAACTCCATAGTATCTCGGATAAGCCTCGGTAGGGGTACAGATTCTTCGCGCTTTTTATGATACCGAATGCGAGCAGAAATGATTGCGGCCAGCGACAACCCCCGCATCCACTCAATAGTGACAAGCGCATGAAGTGGCACAAGTCCGGCTGGCGAAAATGCCGGAAACATGTATGAGTTCACACGATACATAATCTTGATAAGCCTTGCGTAGGCGTCGTCGCTTTCAGGTGGTGCGGGAAGCAGCTCTTCGACTGGTTTGTCCCTCTTCGTGAAATAATCAAGCAATAGCTGCATGCTCGCAGCGCTTACACCTGGGTGTCTCGACGCAAGTGCTGCGGGAATTCGAATCTTCTTTGAAATCGTCTGTAAAGACGCGTTAAGTGCGGCAACTTCCACTACACCACGTCGCTTAGCAAAGGCCGCATTGGTAAGCGATCCATCGCGGAGAAATGTAGTAAGCAGGTAAGCCATGACCTGCTCATATTGAGGCCCTTTCAAGAGGTCAGCACTATCCGCAGATAGTCGTCGCTCTATAAACTCACATAGCTCACCAGTACGCTTCATTACGTCATCTGTTTCACGCTGGATTGGATATCGCGTCCTCTTCGGAACGCCGGTTGGCCACGCAACCACGTTAGCCGGGTCAATGCAGATAATATTTCCCTGAAATTCATCGCCCCATCTGCCCGCGCGTCCAGCGAGGTTCCAGAAGTCGTGAGCATTCATAGGCTTCCCACGACCTTTTCGCGGACCACGAAGCACGATAGTTCTGCAGGAGAGATTGACGCCCTCGATCAGAGTCGATGTGCAAACCAAGAACTTTATCTTACCGGCACGAAATAGCCGCTCGATTTCCGTCCTAATCAGTGTGGGCATATTTCCATAGTGAAACGCGACGCCCTGTTCGACCAGTGGAGCAAGTTGATATGATTCGTGCACACCTTTCTTAGCAAGTTGGGAAAGAGCCTTTAGTTCCAGATCAACGGCCTTCTTATCTACCTTCGGAATTAGTTGGCTGACTAAAAATGCTATTTCTTCTGCCTCGGATGCACCATTTGCGTAGATCAGAGTTCCACCCGCTTGTGAAATCGCAGCAGAGATGAATGCGAGCCGCTTTGTAAAGCCAGTTGGTCTATTAGGAAGTATAAGCTCACCCAGGAACTCGGTAGCATCACCATGCCGCAATTCTAATCGCCACTGCGTCGGCTTTCTTGGAACCTGCGACGCAAAGATAACGTTCTGCAAAACCGTAGGCGTATCGGAATCCACAGGAACCGTCGCTATGCCTGTCGGTGCATCTTCCAATAATAACGCCGGATTTTGTGTGGCGGGGCTAAGAAAAACCACTTTGCACTCCGGATTATGTCTAGTGATGCGCTCCTGAGCTTCTTGTAGGATGACACCTCTCAATCGGTCACCAACCTTGTGAGCCTCATCAACTACTAATAGCTGTACCTGAAATTCCTCGGATGCCACGTTTGCGAAAAGGTGCAATCGCTCTTGCGTGAATACAAAAATTATTTTTCTATTTGCGTTTAAGGCATCTGTCTGAAGACTTCGAAGAGGTAACGACGTTACTTCAATATCGAGTCCGTATCTTTTAGATAACTTCTTGAGGCTATCTTCGATCTCCGCGACCAATGCACGAGTAGGAGCAAGATAGACCGCAACCTTTGCGTCCCCAGCCTTAAGTTGGTCTAGCAACCAGCGCAATACGACATAGGTCTTTCCAGATGCTGTGGGAGCAGAGGCAGAAATCCACGCCGTCTTATTTTTGTTACTTGCTAACCAAAATTCTTGCTGAAATTTATTAGCGTCAATAAACTCGCCAGAGGATTCGATTAAAATCGTGTTGTCTACTTCGCGAAACATCGCGTCCATGCGGTTTGCAATACCTAGCCGTTGCAATAGCCCCGGTTTAATCATCGCTTTAGTTTCCGCTAGCTTAGTAGCCCTTCTGTTCGAAAGTTTTTCGAAAAGGATTGCCCCGGCATCGGCAGCGAGGTCTTCTTTTGAGAGAGACACCGCGCCCGTGGCGATGCGTAATGCCGCTTCCTCAAATCGCCTTTCGGTAGACCGAGCAAGCACGCAGCCACCAAGGAGTAGGCGCTCCCAGTTTATTGACTTCAATTGATCAACTAGGTCATCGGAAATCTTGATACCGCCTAGCTCGTTTAATACGGCTAGGCGCCCAAGGAGGGTTAAATCCGGCTCAAGCCCCTCCGTGAGTAGCCAATCCTGGAGCTCAGTCAATTTCATGCAAGACCTAGCGCCTTCTTGAACTCAGCTCTCAAATTTTCTGCAGAAGGAAGAGGGAGGCAGAAAAAGTGTATTTCAAACGGGTTCAAATTCTCCTTCTCAATGCGATTTCCTATCTGTTTGCACCATGCAGATATTGCAGCCTTACAGGCAGCGACGATTGTTGATTCTACGATCGCAGCATTTTCCTTGGGGTATACGTCGGAGTCGAAGCCCACCAACGCGATTCCACCGTATTTTACACGATTGGAAATTTGAGAAGTTCGATCAAAATACTTTCGAAGCGATGTTGTTAGTTTCTCATCGCCTAAATCCGCCTTGTCGCTTAGAAGCATCATGTCTCGCTCACGCTTAGAACCTTCCGCTTCTACTTCCGTCAAAAACGGTGCGAGGGAAGCAAGGCATGCCCTTATAGCCTTTATCGGTTCGTCGTAGAGTTTCGATTCTCCCCAAAAAAGATTAAGTACGCCGTTATTGTCCACGGTAGCATATACGCCATCGGCCCCGTGAAAATGGACTTGAGCAGAAGTCTTTAGGTCCATTTTGCAAAGTACTTGCGGAAATCCTAAAAACCTCTCCGCAAGAAGATAGAGCAATAACTCTCCACCTTCTCCGCTGTTATCGAGATCAGTAAATGTATTGCGCGCATTGCAGTGGAGCTGGCTCATAGCAGCGCCGCTCTTGTATTTTATATCCCGTGCCCGAGCTTGCTCTAGCTTAGACTTTGGCACCGCATAATCTACAAGCGCAGCCCTCATAAACTCCGCTAAGCGCGTAGGCTGCACCTTCCCGTTTCCGTCAACTGCTAAGCAGTGACAATGAACACGAACGAGCGCTCCCTCTATTTCGACGTCTCGCTGGACCAATGATAAATGCACAGAAAGTTCATCCGGATCGCCAGACAGAGCCGCGTCCATCTCATATTTGCTAAGCTCCGTCATTTTTTGCCCAGACAATTGAATCGTTCTAGAACGTAGGGAGGCCTGCAGCGATTTTTATAACACGATTCTAAATGAAACGGACAGACACAGTGTCTGGGCGATGAATGGGTACAAAAATGGGCGCTCTTCCTTTTCCATTTTTTCGCGCTGCTCAGAGCGGGATTTGTAGCAGTCACCCTCCAGCAATGTTTAAGCCACTGATTAATATAGCTCCAGCGCAGTGCCGATTATTGGAGTTTTCCCCAACGCACAGAAAACAGCACCTAATTACCGATACTCCGTATACAAATACATTACCTGGATCCGACTCTAACCAATTGATTGATAACGTATCTGCCGTGCCGCTTGTCTTCGGGCGCAGGGCTGCGCACCACCTTTCGCCTCGTACCTTCACCTCTCCCTGTCATCATCACGGCCCTTGTCTTTGACGAAGCGGAGCGGCTTGCCTGTGCGGCTCTTGTCGTCGGACTTTTCCTTGGCCACTTCAGCTTCCCGATCCTTGACGAAGGAGAGCTTGCGCTTCTGTGCTTGCTCTTCTTCGGTTCTGCCTTTTGTGATGTCGTCCCGTGATGCCTCGAACTCGCGGCGGAGCCCCTCGGAAGGTTTCGGGGTCTCGGTCGGTTCTTCGCGCTCGGCTGACTTGCGCCCTTTGGCATAAGCGGCAACGTCGGCGTAGGCCTCCCGGAAGTCGGACGCGCCGTTCCGTTTTGCTAAATCGAAGATGTCGCCATGCTTCATCGGATCGGTCGGATCGCGGAAGCTCCATTGCCCGTCGGTGGCGCGACGAACCTCCAGCTTCTCGGTTTTACCGTCCTTGTCTTCCCGTTCCAGCACGAACCGGTGCGGCTTACCGGACGGATGCGGCTTCACGGTATAGCCGTGAGCCGTTTTGGCGTATTCCGTCATGTCTATCCGGCGGAGCGCGTCGAGTTCCTCGCGCGGTATGCGCCCGGCATTTTGATGGTGATCATCACCGCCACCGCCACCACCACCACCACCACCACCACCACCACGGTGGTCATCACGGCCCTTGACCCTTTCCGGCACTTCGTCCCGTGTTGCCCAAGCAAGGCTGGCCTCGTCACGGAAGCGATTGGACATGCGCCGCGCCAGCGCCGTTTCATCCGGTGCCAGATCGCGCGAGACATAGAGCTCCACCTTGCTCTTGTGGCGCGTGAGACCGACATAGGCCGTGCGGGCATTCCAGGCGAAGATGTTGTCGTAAAGGGCATAAACGTCTGTCTGGGTTTTACCCTGACCGCGATAGACCGTTCCGGCATAGCCGAGGGCGTATTCCTTGAAGGTCTTGGTGTCGAACTCCAGCGCGCGGTCGGTGTCGGTTCGCGCCGTGATACGACTCCCGCGTATCTTTTCAATGGTCGCCAGAGAGCCGTTATAGATTCCCGCCTTGCGGTCGTTGCCGTGAAACTGGATGCGGTCGCCAGACCCGATGCTCATCTTGCCGCGTGCCGTCTCGACCTCAAGCTCGTCCTTCACCTCGCCACGCTTTACGCGAATGGCGCGGATTTCTTTGTTGAGCTGGTTCACCTCCGCGTTCGTTCCGGCATAGACGAAGCGGTTGATGTTGGGCCGGTCCCGGCTTTCCTGATCCCAATCCGACAAGAGCCGCGTCCGGCTCTCGTCGATGTGTTCCGACCAATGAACGTGGCCATGCTTGGCATAGGCGCTCAGCCCCTCGGCCATCCGCCCTTCAGAGAAGTCTTCTGAGGCAACACGCTGCCAATCGGTGTCTTGGCGGCGGACCTTGGCGATGACCACGCTGCCATAACGCTCCTTCAGCGCCGTGAACATGCCGCCGCGTTCGACGCTGGAGAGCTGCCGGTCGTCGCCTGCCAGAATGACCTTGGCGCCGCTGTCGGCGGCGCGGCGCATCATCCGAGCATAGGTGTTGGTGTCCAGCATCGCGGCTTCGTCCACGATCACCACCGTGCGCCGGTCCCATGTCGGCGCACGGTCGGTTCGGCCCTTTTCCTGATAGAACAGCTCGAGATGTACGGTGCTGCCGTGCCAAAAGCCGGAGCGGCGTAGCTCTTCGGCCGCGCCGTTGGTGGGCGCAAGGCCGATCACCCGCCAACCGGCCTTCTCGTGGGCTTCGCGAATGGCGGTGAGGCTGTGGCTTTTGCCGGTGCCAGCCAGGCCTTCGATCATCACGAACCCGTCCGTACCGGTGGCGCGGGCAAAGGCGGCAACCTGTTCGCCGTCGAGGGTGTATTTCTTGGCCACCTCAAGGCCTTCCACGGCCCGCCGCTTGGAGGCGATCCGCGCGGCGCTCTCCACGACGGTCTTTTCCTGAGCGCGGACTTCCTTGGTGGTATAGAGCCCCGCAAATTCGCCGGTAGCGCGTTCGTGCAACGCCACGACCTCCGGCCTAGTCAACACTTCGGCGCGTATAGCGGCCCGTTCTTGGGGCGTGGCGACATGTTTCTTGATGAGCCGCTCGATGTCTAGCTCGGTGAAGGTCGCCCGCCGCTGCATCAGCGTGTCGAGGATTTTGGTTGGACTGCGGGCTGCCGCCTCATTGGCCTCGCGGGTTGTCTCCGCCCTGGCCTCGGCCTCTTTCGGGCGTGCGCGCATACGCACCGGACCCTCATGCCGCTGGGCATAGGTGCCGACTTCATCCACCCGTATGTCGAGCCCCTCCCGCTCGAAATACCGATTCTGGTAATCGCGCCAAAGGACGCCCCACCGGTCGGCCTCCGTCACCGCCTTCTGCCCGCCTTTGAGGGTGCGAACCTCCGGGTCCAGGTCGCGGGCCTTGGCCGACGAGAACCGGTCGCCCTCAATCCGGCGGGTGGTAATCAGCAGGTGGGCGTGAACGTTCACCTCGCCCTTGTGCGGGGTATGAACGTCCAACTGCACGCCAAGCCCCTTGCTTACGAAATGCTCGGCAGCAAACTCTTCGGACATGGCAATCCAGTCCTGAAGGTCTAGCCCGGCGTCGGACGGCAAGGCCAAGAGCACCTCGCGGGCCTCCTGGGAATCCTTCCGTTTCTCCATCGCCTGGACTTCGTTCCAGAGAACGGTCACATCCCGAAACCGCTCGGAAGCGCCTTCCGGCAATAGAACGGCGTGGTGGAGGGGCGGCTCGCGGTGCGCAAAATAGAACCGTTCGCCGGTCCTTTGGCACTTCACATCGGCGCGCAAGTTATAGGCAGCGGAGCGGCAGGCATTCCCGCCGTCGCTCCGCTTGACATAGCGCAACCGGGCGAACTCGATAGCCATAACGAGAGAGAGTATAGCGCGAAAAACTTAAAAAGCACTTGCGTCGCATCGCGACGCATATTGCGTATGAACGCATGGCGCATAACGGTGGTGACTGTTAACGGCCAGAAAGGCAATTTGTGCTACAATGACAATGGGTTCGAAAAACTGAATGGGCTGATTGCAATAAGGGGGACAGATGCCAAAACTGACATTGGCCGAACGTCTCGAAAGAGCAGCGGCACGGAAGGCCAGAGCCGAACAGGAAGCGGCTCGTCTGAAGCTGATGCAGCGCAAAGAGCGGACGCGTCACCTGATCGAAGTCGGCGGTTTGGCCGTCAAGGCGGGTATCGACGAGTTACCTCCTGCCGCCCTCTATGACCGATTCCTCGCCATCGCCGCAGAGGCCTCCGACAAGAAAGCTGTGGCTAGTTGGGAGCGGGCTGGCTCGCGCCACTTCCAGGCCGAAGAAGACAACCGTGTGGTCGCCGTCGCCAAATTCCCCGGCAAGATCGAGCCAGAACTGACCGCCTCCCTCCGCTCGGTCGGCTTCCGCTGGAACCGCTACCTGAAGCAATGGGAGGGGAAGGTCGAATACGGCGAGGCTGAAAAGCTCGTCGTGGGGCAAGGCGGGAAGATTCGAACAATTTAGCTTGGCACTAATGGCAGTGTCACAAAGCGTATTTCTCAGTTGCCATCATCTGAAGTTGATGTCTTTGACCGATATTTGGACAGTCCAAACCCAATTATAGCGCCAACAAAGGGTGATAACGGAAGCAAAAGAGGCGCCGCAGCAGCGCACGCAGCGATTACACCGACCCCTGACCCCAAAGCGGCCCCTATTGAGGAGCTGACAGCGGTAGTTGCGACTTTTGAAGTACCAACATCCTCAGAATAGAGCGCATCATCATGTACTGCCGATACCACACCCACTTTTTGCTGAAGAGGTGTTGCAGTTATTTGTTCTCTAAGAAGAGCCACTTGCTTCCCAATGACATTCAACTGCCCTTCAACATCTTGATTAGTACGCGATGAATATAAATTCACCTCACTTACTTCACTTCTTAAGCCGCGTATTTCCTCATTGAGATTGCTAAGCATCACACTCTGCCGCCTAAGTGCATCTGCTGTTGCTTCCGCATCAGGAGGTACTGAGGACTTACCTTTTTCAGATTCAGACATTTCATTCTCGATCATAGGAGACCTGCCTGTTGTCTTAATCCGCAGACCAATATAATTGTCATTATAGTCAAGGAAATACCTACCAATGCAAATTGCCCTTCGCGAACACTTTTGCTTTGATTGTGTTTGATACAAAAACCAAAGCAAATTACAGACGCAATGATAACTGCAAGAAACGCCATCACCCAAATGAGACTAGCAGCCGACCAAAAATCCGTACCTGCCACGGCGGTAATTGTGCCTCTAGCCCTATCATCCGAAGATGCTTTGATGAGATCGCCCAATGCGCCAGATGAAATCGTTGTACAATAAAAAAACAACTGCCCGTCTTTAACAAATGATAAAGCATTTTTCATTGGAGTGCCGTCAATTGTCACCCACTCAAACAACATAACTGCGGGAACTGGCGCTAAGGGAATAAGCACATTAAAAAACATCCACCAAATCTCTTTAACCATTGATCTTGCTCAAGATAATTCAACTATTTAGTTGTATGCGCAAAAAAAACAAATTGCAAGAACGCGGCTCCGCCTTGCGGGCGGAGCCGCGTACCGATTAGCGGTTCCATACCAGGGAGTACCCGTTATCCATCTCGACCAAGCGGGCGAGGATCGCGGTGGGGAAACTGGGGTCGTCGAGCTTGACTGACAGGTACAGGTGCTTGTCTTTGCTCGTCGAAGACCAAGCGGCGCCGATCTCGACGTTTCCGGCGAAGATGCGGAAGTCCGGAGACTTGTCGCTGGTCTTCTCGACGGGGCGGAAGCTGGCCTTGGTCTTGAGCGTCAAAGTCGCGAGCGTGCCCTGATAGGTGTCGTCCTGCTTCGTGAATGTTCCGATGATAGCCATTGTGAAGTTCCTTTCGATGTTGTGAAGCCGCTCCATGCGGCCTCGATGGCGACCGTTACTGCGCCGAGGCTTTGCCGGAGTGCGGGCGTCTCGTGGGGAGGGGGATCACCCGGCTTGCAGCTAGCGCAGCGACGCGAAAGCCGGGGACACCCCACGAGCGGTCTTTAGACTTCACCCGCACCCGGTGGAGTGGCGCATAGGTTCGCCGTCAATCGAGGCTGCTTGGTTGATGCGGTTTCACCCGAAAGGAAGGATGGCCTCAGTCGGAACGCGAAGCTGGCAACTGAAGTGCAATTCCTCGCCGCGCCGATCAACATGGCTGGCCCGTCCAATGTCGAAGGCGACACAGGCACTTCCCTGTTCGTCTACCGGAACCGAGATCCACGCCGCCGATTTTTCGAACGAGCGACACCCGTGCCGTCGCAACCGTCAAGCGCCCCAGTTTCATCATCAGCCCGTCACCTCCGCTTAGCCGCTCCAACGGGTCTACTCCTGGCCAAAGAGCACCGCTGATCGGCTCATGGCTGCAAGCCCCGCAAGCGGGGCTCCTCCTCTGACGTTGCGGTCGCAAGCGATGCAGCCGCCTCCCGCGTCGCACATGGCCTCCCGCAGACCGCGTCAGGGTGCGGCCTGAAACAACGGAGGAAGACATGCGCGTTTTGATGATGAAGTTGCTGCTTCGCTTTTGCCGGTATCCGCTCCGGCTTCATTTTCGGCTGTCGCTCTCACTTTCGGATCGGCGTCTCGAACGGATCGTCCGGCCTCGAATGCCGTGGGTCATAGCCCGCGTTCGATGGTTTCTCGCCATCGGACGGGCGCCACCAAGCTGACCGCCGCGGCGCGCGGGCGGCTAAATTTCTGATGCTGGTGCCCCCAAATAAGGCATATCTTACGAATATTGCGTGGGATGCGGCGATGTAACCCTTGATTGTATTGCAAAGCTATAAACACTTTGGCCAAGCTACCCGGAGGAATAGATGCCGTTCAAAGTCCAAGACGAAGTACTCATCATCCCGTTTCCCGATACTGGTGAGGTCACAGCAGTCCTTCAAAACCAGTCGTATGAGTGTGTTCGTGACGCGACACAAATCGATAATCGCCGAGGCCTTCATCACGAGACCAGTTTGCGCCTTATACCTGCGACGGTTCGGCAAGAACGCGAAGGCTTTGTGCGCATCATCAAAGCGAAAGCGCGGAATGACATAGAGGTTCAACACCATGTGGTAAGGCATTATCACGGTGGGGTTGGTCGCTCTATGGGTGGACGTATTTGGGAGTAACCCTGGAGCCTTGCTATGAGCGGCGTCGGATTCAAGTTTTCAGAAGAAATTCGAAAAATTACGTATTGGATCTACTTCTATGGAGCACTAGGACTAACCATCCACGCCTATGGAATTTCTCCTGCCACGACAAATATTGGCGGTATACCCATCGCCAAAAATGTTGATTTTTCTGGCGTATTCTTCGTTGTGGTTTTGTATTTGTTGCTGTCGCTTTTTTTGAATGGGCGAGTTGAACGGAAGGCTTTTGAAAAGAGCGAATGCATCAGACTTGATGAAAAGACAAACGCAGTCACTTCGGCCAAAGACCTATTCGTACCGGGAAGTGAGGACCCCGAATTGCAGCGCATGAAAAATGAAATTGAGGCCGACCTGCAAAAGCTCAACGGACAGATTCGCTTTACTGGATGGGCACTTGTTTTCGTTGACTATTGGTTACCCATCTCATTTGGGGCGGTGGTCTGTGTGACATTGGCCCGACCCGCATTGAAGTTTTTCGTTGCGCTATTGCCACACCTGTGCAAAACGTAATCACTTCATACCACATAAGCTGATTCGTTTTTGAGGGAGAGGCTATGAGCAGGCGCGAGAGTTACACGTTTGTGGTCGATGGCGATGAAGTCGCGGCGAAACGCTGGAATAATCCCGATGGGTCAGTTGGTGGGTGGGTTGCAGCTACGGCCAAAATTGATTCCTCGGCCACCATCGAATTTGACGCCGTGGTTGAACCGAAAGCGGTCGTAGGCCCAAACGTTAGGGTAAAAAGTGGGACTGTGATCGGCTTCGATTGTCATCTGTAGTATGATCATAATTCACCTTAGCCAGTCTTGCCGTTCCCGAGTGCTATATCTGTTTAACAAAATCAGCTGCGCATTTTAGCTCGGAAAATGGCGGCCGCTTACGCGGCCTCCATTTCGCCGTCGCCCTCGGTGGCCTGCCGTTGCAGGCCGTGCAAGAATGCGACGGCGCGCTCGGCATGAGCGGCAGCGGTGAAGATCGCGCGCTTGTCGTTCTTCAGAACTTCGAGCCAATTCGCGATGTAACTGGCGTGATCCTCGCGCGGCTCCGGCGTGATACCAAGATCGGCGGAGAGAAACGCGCTGCCAAGCTCGGCAACAAGCTCCTCAGCAGCATAGCCTTCGTCGCCCCAGCGCTTGCGTCCGAACTCGCGGTTGAGCCGCTTTTCGTGGCGAGTCCAGTGACAAAGTTCATGGCCAAACACACCGTAGTAGCTTTCGGCGTCCTTGAAGGTCTCGAACGGCGGCATCTGCACGAAGTCGGAAGAGATGTTGTAGTAGGCACGACCGCCGCCATGCCGGATGTCGGCGTTCGTGTTGCCGAAGAAGGTTTCGGCAAGAGCGATCCGTTGCACGGGATCGAGCACCGGCGCGGCGGGTGCTAAGTACCCGGCGGGCAAGCCGTCGATCTGTTCGCAGTTGAAGACTGTGTAGCCTTTAAGGAAGGGGATTTCGCGCTCGATGTCCTCGCCGTTCTTGCCGGTTTCGGTGCGATGGATGCGGTCGGCATAGACGACCTGCGCACCGTGTTCGCCTTTGCGGACCTGGGCGCCAAGCTCTTGCGCCTGCTTATAGGTCATCCAGATTGGACAGATGAAGTTAGAATTCATCGCCTCACCCCACAGCATCAGGACGTTGATGCCGCGATAGGGCTCGCCGTTGTGGCGTAAGGGCCGCGTGATACGCCCGGCTGCGTGTTCGGCGTTCCAGGGCTTCAGCCAAGGACGAACGCCTTTCTCCAATTCCGAGACGATGCGGTTTGTGATCCGTGAATAAAGATCGGCCTTTTCCGAAGACATGGTTTTGTTCCTTTCCGCTTGAAGCCGCCCGATTGCGGCCTCGATGCGAGGCCTAAGGGGCGCGGGGCCTTGGCAGCGGAAGGACGAGACGCGTGAGGGGTATCGCCCGGCTTGGCAGCGAGCGCAGCGACGCGAAAGCTGGGGACACTCGCGTCGAGGGCAAAGCCCTTGTCCTGAAGCGCCGGGGTGTGCCCCAGGACTTCGCGGTATCGAGGACGCCGGATGCGGCGCCGGAAAGAACGATACATACCGGAATAGGCGCTTAATTCTGTGATACAATCCGTATACGGACGAAACAGAATGGCCGATTTTGTTTCGAAACCGCTGTCGAAGTCAACGGAGCCCACGAATATTTTTCGTAGAATGAGTATAAGGAATGCAAGATGTCTTGGTCTTTGTATGACTTGCACGGCCGCAGAAAATACCTTGTGCCGAAAGAGCGCTGGGCCTTTTGTGATGCGGCTCTGCGTGTCGGCGGCGAGACTGGGACTTTCTGCGCCGTGCTTGCATTCAGCGGCGCGCGTATATCTGAAGTTCTAGCACTTACGCCAGATCGGCTAGATGACGGTAACGGCGCGATCAATTTCGAGACACTGAAAAGGCGTCAAAGAGGCATTATCCGCGCCGTTCCGGTGCCGTCGGCGCTTCTCGACTGCCTTGACGACGTGCATGGCTACCGCGCTGCGCAACGCGACACGGATCAAGCCTCTGTCCATCTATGGCCATGGAGCCGCACAACAGCGTGGCGCAAGGTGAAGGCGGTCATGTTGCTCGCCGAGGCGCCAGCCTTCCTTTCCAAACCGAAAGCTCTGCGCCACGCGTTCGGCGCAGAAGCGGCACTCAATCAAGTGTCGCTCACGCTCATCAAGAAGTGGATGGGCCACGCGAAGTTGGAGACGACGGAAATCTACACGTCGCTGATCGGTGACGAGGAACGCGCTCTAGCTCGCCTGACGTGGCGTCAGGCGAAGCGGAAATTCCGGCGCTAACGGCCACAAACCGAGCCCCTGAAACAAAATCGGCCATAGTGTTTCGATCCCCGACAAAAACGGCGGGCCTCGAAACGTCCCCCGGGCACGATGCATCCGCGCGTCGCGCGGTTGCTTGCCGTTGCCCGGAGCAAAGCGAGGAGAAGAGCATGAACGCGTATCGGTATGCCGGTCTCGTCATCGGTATCGTACTGGGGTCTGGTGCAGCGCTTGGCGACGACATGCACATTACAAAGGACGCCTATGGTGAGGTCCGCCAAGTGTCCGTCCGCTCGGGCGACCTTGATCTCACAAGGGCGGAGGGAGTCCAGGCGCTCCTGCAACGCCTGAAGTTTGCCGCTGTTCGGGCGTGTGATGCGAATGCGCCGGATCGCGATCTTCGGATGTTTGCGTTTCGGCGCGCCTGTGTGGCGGACACGATGGACCGTACTGTCGCCTCCGTGTCCGCCCCACTTGTGAAGCACCTCTACGCCGATTCACGCAATAGATAGCGGTGCGCCTTGCCCATGCGTCTGCTCGACAGGGTTTGCCAAGCGCCGGAGGCAATCATCGTAACACTTCCTGGGGAGGCGGGAGACCGGCGCCTCCCCGGAACCGACGTGCTTGCGGCGAAGGTCGCCGCAAGTCCTTTGCGGTACGTGCTTGCCGATGACGTAACCGAGCTCTGCACAAGCCTCGCCTTCGAGGGCAACTCAATCCTCGGCTCATCGGTGGACCTCATTCGCGTTCCAGCGCCGGTCCTCTGGGTCGAGTTCACGGACGCGGCACGACACCGGGCGTTTGCCGCAATCGGTCAGGCCGACGCGGCGAACCCATTTCCTGGCCGCCGCGTCGGGTTTCTCGTGACGAGCGATGCTTTCGGCAGAAAGGGGGAGATCAACGTTTGCTGGGAGGAGCAGGGATTCAGCCCCGCTGTCGCACCGTTCACCATTGAATTCGATCTCGACGATGCGTCTTTTGCCGAAACTCATGTAGGAAGCGATATCGTAATCGGTGTTTCGGTGCGGAGCACCCCGGACCTCGCGGCACTTTTCGCTCGCACCCGCTTCCGTCTACGTCCCGAGTGGCAGGCCTACTATGCGGAACGCACCGGTGCGCACTTTCGCGAGGTTCTGAATCAGGCCGTTCGTCCCATCGTCGTGGACGTACCGCTCTTCGCCGCGTTTTGTCTCCTGCTGTCGTCAAAACGAGCGCTCCGACAGGAGGCTGTTGACAGAAGTCGCCTCAACGCGGCACGGGAGCGGCGTGGTAAACGTCCCCTACTCGACCATGTGGAACTCACGATGAATATTATGGGCTCATCCGGCGCAGGGCATGGCGATGCGGCTGGTCGTTCGTCGCCTCGGCTTCACTTCGTCCGTGGACACCTCGTGCGTCGAGGCGATACGGTGTACTGGCGCTCCTCGCACATGCGAGGCAACACCACGGTTGGAACCATTCATACCCGTACGATCTCTCTTCACGCGTAGAGAGATAAGCACAATGGGACCCCACGGTCTGTCGTTGCGGCGCACATGGATTGCCGCTCCGCAACCTGACGCAATCACGATACATGAATATGCGCGTCTTATGCGATTATTGACGCCGATGTGATAGATTGGTGCCAAGCTGTTTAAGGCGGAGTTGGAACAGCGAAAAGGAGCCTCTTGAAGGCCCGGCGCGCGAGGGAGACCCACGCGACGACTCCGCGAAGGGATAAGGCGATGGTCCTTCCTTTCGATATTGGTGGTTCGAACTGGCCGTGCGTTGTGGCAGCACTGGCAGGCTGTGTGTGGCTCGGACACGAGTTTCTCTCCGACCGTCGCCATCATCACGAAACCGGCACCGCTTACGGCGCTGCGCATTGGGCCAAGCCACGCGATCTCGAAAAGGCGGGCCTCTTCGGCCCGAACGGCATGATCCTCGGTCGCCATCGTGGCAAGCTGCTGCGCTACACAACCAATAAGCATCTTCTGACCCTGGCCCCGAACCGGGCTGGTAAGGGCGTTTCGGCGATTATTCCGAACCTGCTGACGTGGCCCGGATCGATGCTCGTGATAGACCCGAAGGGCGAGAACGCCATCG
This sequence comes from Alphaproteobacteria bacterium UBA1303, assembly GCA_002307315.1. Taxonomy (GTDB): domain Bacteria; phylum Pseudomonadota; class Alphaproteobacteria; order Micropepsales; family Micropepsaceae; genus Rhizomicrobium. The sequence goes on along the minus strand of DBTZ01000068.1, from coordinate 55,893 downwards.
TCACGGCGAGGCACCGGCGTGAGATGGGGCAGCGCGTCCATGTACTGGACCCGTGGGGTATTACGGGGCTCGCGGCGGCGAAGTTCAATCCGCTGGCCGGGCTGGCGCCGGACAGCGCGGACCTTGCCGAAGATGCGGCGCTGTTGGCCGACGGCTTGGTGATTCCCGGATCGAAGACAGATGACGAGTTCTGGAACGGCGAAGCCCGTTCACTGATCGCCGGGCTCATCATGCACCTCGTCACGACCGAGATGCCAGAAACCCGCCATCTCGGCACGCTTCGCCATTGGCTAACGCTCGGCGAGACGGAGCTCGCCGATCTTCTGGAGGACATGAACGACAATCACGCCGCCGCCGATCTGGTGGCGAGAACGGCGCGGCGCTTGCTCCAGAAAACGGATCGCGAGCGCTCCGGCGTCTTCTCGACGGCGCAAGCACAAACGCACTTCCTGGACAGTCCACGCATGGACGAGGTGCTCAAAACGTCGAGCTTCGGGCTCGACGCTTTGAAAGCGGGGCGCACAACAATCTATCTCGTGCTGCCCGCCGACCGTCTTGCGACGCACGGGCGGTGGCTCCGCCTCATCATCGGGCAATGCCTTTCGGTCCTCGCCCGCGACCGCCGGATACCAAAGCATCCCGTGCTGTTGCTGCTCGACGAGTTCGCCGCTCTCGGGCGGCTTCAAGCCGTCGAGACCGCCGTCGGGCTTCTCGCCGGTTACGGCGTTCTGCTCTGGCCGATCCTTCAGGACCTATCGCAGCTTCAGGACCTCTATCCGAACCGTTGGAAGTCCTTCCTGGCGAACGCCGGGGTGCTGCAAGCCTTCGGCGTCAACGATCTCGGCACGGCGGAGTATCTCTCCAAACTCCTCGGCCAGCGTACGGTGACGATACGCCAGCATGGCCGCAGCGGCGAAGCGGAGCTAACGCGCGGATCGGAAAGCTACGCGCCCGCCGCGCGTCCCCTACTTATGCCGCAGGAAATCCTCCGCCTCCCGCCGAACGAGGAAATTCTTCTCCTCCACGGCAAGCCGCCGATCTTGGCTGAACGGGTGAGGTACTATGAGGACAGGGAGTTCAAAGGGATGTTTGATAGAAATCCGTTGGTTTAAAGCAAGGTCTAAACCGGACATAGGTTAAAGTAGAGGTGTAGCGCTCCGTTGAACCTCTGCCCGTCGACGAGACCGGGGGTAGCAAGGGCAAGGGCGACGGCCGCGAGGGGGCTCACCCGTTCTGCACAAAACGAAAGACGCGGAAGAACGGGGACACGCGGTCGGAGGCGCGGATCAGCGCGTACCCTTGCCCGCGCGAGGGGCGGCGCCCATTAGTCCTGCGCGATGGATCGTCACCATCAGGCCGAAACCGCTCGCAGGTTCGGTGCGCAGACGCATAGAGCCCGGCCCGAAGGGTGCGCATTAGTACCGGAGCTAGAACTTCCACCCGTCCTCCCAGGGCGAGAGCGGCATGGGTGCAATTAGCTTGCCTTCCCTATTCAGCGCACGTTTCCGTTCCTCTTGGTGCATGCCAAGAGAAAGGTAAATGAGTGCGGCACGAGCAAGTTTCAGAACTCTAAGGCCCTTCGCATCCAATTCCGTTCGAGAAATGGAATAGGCAAGATCATCCCTCATCCAAGAAAGCGCTGAGCTTGCGTCCGCCGATTGAGGCATAATCATCTCGTGCACTTTTAGGTACTTATGCTCTAGGTGATTTCGGATGTCGTGAATTTCTCGTGCATCGGGTTCTGTTGAGTTCTGAAAATCTTCGTCCAAGATATCTTTGCTCAACCAATACAGACCGCGTAACGGCCAGTTTTTACCACTCTCAAACTCCTCTCGCACCGCATCATCTTTGCCCATGCGCCAAACGGATTGAAAGTTTACTCTTTTCGGCTTCATACCGAGTTTCATGTATCTGTTCAGGAAAAACGCCATTTTATCGAACAGTGAATGTGCCATTCGTAGGGCGATCTTGATCTTTTCAATAGGCAGCCCGTAACTCGGGTAGTCGAGCGTGTTGTAAAGAAGAACATCTTTGTCTGAAAAATGAGGCTTAGATACACGCGTCCCATCATAATAGAGCCAGCGTGCCGACACGAATTCCTGCTTAATCTGGTTGAAGAAACCTATCAGTACGGGTGGCTCATCAAGTGCGGTCACAAAATCAGGCAAAGTCAATATATCGCGAGCCGCAATGGAATAGGCCCCAAGGTCATTCAGAGGATTCAAAAACAAGTGATGATCCAGACACCAGCGCCGGTATTGCTGCTCTGAATCAGATTTTCCCAGATCGTAACCATCGAGTCTGATGTCGGCATTTATTGCGGCGACGTTCACAAGGGATTCGATATTGCGCCGCTGACTATCAAAGGACGCTGCTGCATCGGCACGTTCTATGTCTGGATACAATGCCGCGACCGAGACGGCTGACATTAATTCACCGTGCGCAAACGCAAGCATAACGGAGGCATGGCCAGGGTCGTAGAGAGACTTGGCGTATGAAATGAGGTCATAACCACGATTGCCTTGTGCCATCCAGAAGTTCTGGTCTTCCGAAAGTGCGCGCATCCAGTATTCTTGGGCTTCGACAAAGCGACCGAGCGAGCTTAGCGAGTTACCAAGGTTGGTCGCGATCTGGCACCGGTAGAGCGTTGGCAACGCCGAATAGGCGGGACTGTTGAGGGCCTTTCGCAGGAGCAGGATTTCGCTCGCGAGTTCGGGCTGACTCCAACTCCATCTTTGCGCATCATCGCTGTACCTTATATTGACTCGTGCAGCCCACGCGTTTGCCCGGAAATAGTCGAGTACGGCCTGTTCGGCAGAGGACAGTCCCCGTGACTCAAGTTCGTTGCTCCGTTCCAAAGCTAGAACCACACCATCTTCTCTCCGAAGGTCATCCGACAAATTGACCAGCTCGGCGATATGCTCCAGCGCACCGTGATTGGATAGAGCGGCGAAGGCATCCAGTGTCAGCAGCGCGTCGAGTCGGGATGAATCATTCGTGGACATTCCGGCAGCATATCAGGCATTGGCTCCGTTACACGGCGAAACAGCTTTCCATCCAATCGGCTCTCAAAGCCTTCGTATTCCAACCACATAGCTGCCTTCTGACGGCCAGCGAGCGCCTTTGATCGGCTCATGCGCTGCAAGTGCTGGGCACTCCTCCTCTGCGTTGCGGTCGCAAGCGATGCAGCTCGCTTCCTTCGGCGCGGGTTCGGGCCTGAAGGCCGCAATTACGCGGTTGGAACCGAAGGAGATTAGGATGAGAGAATATTCTTTGATCGAATTGTTCTACCTCACGCGAAACGAACTGTTTGCGCTTCACGCCGACGTGGTCGCCGAAATGGCAGGGGAGCCTGTCCGCTCTGCCGAATACTTCATCGGTATCAAAAACCTGCGCTCGATCCGCCGCGTGCTGGCGCAAGTTCGGCTTACACCGTGAGCCGCTAGCGACACAAAAGCAGCCGCCCCGAAAGGAGCGACTGCTTCCTTGGTAGTGCCGCCAAAGCTAATACTCCTCTTCCAGCATGATCGTCAGAACGCGCTTGGTCTGATCCGGATCGGCAGGATCGTTAGAGCCGAACCGTAGAGTGCGGTCGTAATAGTCGATCTTCCAAATGAGCCGCTCTTCGTCGAGTTCAAAGGTGCCGAAGTCGTGTTCGCCGTAAGGATCGTTATCGAGCGTGAAATTATTGAAGGCTTTCACGGCCGCGAGGGCCGCTGTTGAAAATGGGATGCCGTACTCTGAGACCCCGGCTGTGAATAAGCACCGACCACCTTCAAGCGAGGTGCGGAAGGCGTCGTTGAGCTCACGGATACGTTCGGTTCGGGTTAAAGCGGACATTGTTTGACCTTTCGGCAAGGAGTCCGCGCCAATCGCGGTCTCGATGCCGACCGAAAGGCCGAAGGGTTGAAGCGTGGCGGTCATAGGCTGGCCCCCAGCCACCGAAAGGCGCGGAGCTGCACAAGCCCAAAAGTTGGGCGCGGAAGCGAGCGGCCTTGACCAGCACGCGCACTTCGGCAGAAAGGTCGGGGCAAAGAGAGACTGCGATTGAATGGTGCGGATCGCGAAGGACAACAACATGCCGCTGGCCGGACCTGCTCCGAAGAAAGTGCAATGACGAATTTCACGCCAATGAAGAAAGGCGGGGCTGAACCCCGGGGCGGTCGCGCTCCCCAAGGGGCGCTCCCTTTGGCGCGACGCTGAACGTCACGCTGGACATGGCGGAAGCACCGGCGGGCTTCCCACTTGCCGATGTCTAGTGCTTTTGGCGTGGTCGATCCTTGCTTGCAAGAGGAGCCGGTTTACGGCGGCGCGGTCGTTTCACATTGATAGCGGCAGCATCCAGCATGTTAGCAATGTGGATGGCGTAATGCTTTTGGATCATCTCAACGGAAGTACGGCAGTTTTTGGCCAACTGATAAACGTCGGCCCCCTCCATGAGACGTTGGCAAATATAATAGTGACGGAGTGAATAGAACGTATGAGGTTTGCCGTCTCTATCGAGCTTGAGTTTGTTGACAACCAAAATTCGATTGAAGAGTTTGATGTGGTTGCCGGGGAAGACCTTGTCGGTCGGCTGCGGCAGAGGGGCGGTAACGGGTACGTACACCGCCCTCGCCTTTTTTGACCTTGGCTTGCGCCCTTGGGGAATCCACTTTTCGCGGTTGATTAGACGTTGATAGGGCTTCACCGCGTCGGGCCTACTCTTGCAGTAGCCAGCGCCACGTTTGCCGCGAACCTCGATGAGAAGAATAAGCTCGTCGGTGGTGTCGTCCTTCACCATCTTCACATCGCGGTGCTCGAGGTTCTTGGCTTCATCGGGACGCATTCCCGTGTTCGCCATGAACAGAATGTAGTCGTGAAGTTGTTCGGCCTCGTACCGAGACCGGTCGGTCTTGGCCTTCCGCACATGGTCGCGCGTGGCCGTGTAGAGGGATTTGTATTCCTCGGGGGTGAACCAGGGCCGACGAACGACCTTCATCTGCTTTTTATAGGGGGCTGAAAAATCGGGGAGACCCGTAATCCACCCTTTTCGAAGAGCCACCTTCATCACAAGGCGCAGCGTGATGATCTCGTTGTCGAGGGTGTTACGGGCAGGCGGCTTACCCGTCCGGGATGTCTTCATCCGGTAGATGCGATATTCTTGTGCCGTGTCGGCGGTTATGTCGCGCACCCCCTTCTTGCCCATGAAGGGGCGAAGGTGGTTGCGAAGGTGGGCCTTGTGTTCGATCACCCAACGGGGGCTACGCTCGCCGTTGGTGCTCACCTCATATTCTTCTTCGAAGGCATCGGCGGCTTGATTGAAGGTGGGGCCGGTTGGGCTATCGAGAAGCCCGGCGCGGCTTTTGCCGCGCAATTCGAGGAACCAGTCCTCGGCAATTTCCTGAGCCTGGGAGAGGCTATCGCTCTTGGTGCTCTTCCGGCGGTTCTTGCCGTTGATAAAAGTAGAGCAGAACCAATTCTCCCCACCGTCGTCGCGACGGTAGAGCTTCACCTTTCCGCCAAGGATCGTGTGCGTGGACACGACGGACCTCGCTTTCCCCCGATTCCATTTGCAGCGATCTAGGCGGTCACCGTGACGAGCCGAGAATGGGCAAAATGGGTAAGTACTGGGTAAGGGTAGCGAGAGAACGAAAGGAGGTCAAATAATTCTGTAAGCTATTGATTTTACTTCAAGGTTGGTTGCGGGGATAGGATTTGAACCTATGACCTTCAGGTTATGAGCCTGACGAGCTACCGGACTGCTCCACCCCGCGACATGCCCGTTTGCGGTGTCGCGTCGTACGTTTTGCTGCAAAGGGTGCGCGGGTATAAGACATCGCTCCACCTCTGTCCACCCCCCCGCTAAGAAGGCCGCGGCATCCGTCTTTTTTGCCGGCGGAACCCGGTAATAAATGTTAACCTATTGGCTTTGTGTAAAAATTTCTTCTCGGATTGTTAATTGCAGCTTTATCGGCCAGTCGCTATAAACCCACCGTTGCGTGGCTGTCAGGTAAGGGAGCAAGCATGGGTACTCAACTTCCGCCAGGCTACAGGCCTTCGGAAAGCGAACCCTTTATGAACGAGCAGCAGCGGGAGTATTTCCGCCGCAAGCTGGTGGCTTGGAAAGAGGATATTCTTCGCGAAAGCCGTGAGACCATCCTGAACCTTCAGGCCGAAACGGTGCCGCATGCCGATCTGGCCGATCGTGCCTCGACCGAGGCCGAGCGTCAGCTAGAACTCAGAACCCGCGACCGGCAGCGCAAGTTGATCGCCAAGATCGATGCCGCGCTTCAGCGTATCGAAGACGGTTCCTACGGTTTCTGCGAGGAAACCGGCGAACCGATCTCCTTGAAGCGGCTCGATGCCCGTCCGATCGCCACATTGTCGATCGAGGCGCAGGAACGCCACGAGCGCCGCGAAAAGGTCTACCGCGACGATTAGACCCTGAGAGACGTCAAGCAGCGAATGGAGTCTCATTCGCCGCTCTCCATTCGCTATTCGTCCTACCAGGGCAGCAGCGCGTCGATGATCCTGGAACCCCAGCGCGGTTGCTGCACGTCGGAAACCGCGCCCTTGCCGCCATAGGCGATGCGGGCTTCGGCGATCTGAGTCAAATTGACGGTGTTCGAACTGGTGATGTCCTCGGTGCGCACGATGCCCGAGATGGTCAAATCGCGCATCTCGCCGTTGACCTTCACCTGCTGATGACCGCCGATCACCAGATTGCTGTTGGGCAGTACCTGGGTGACCAGCGCGGCCAGGGTCAGGCTGATGGTTTCCGATCGGTTGATGGTGCCGGTACCGGCGTTGGAGGTGTCGGAATTGGTATTATACAGGCTCCCCGTCGTCATCGTCGAAGGCAGCAGGTTTTCCAGGCCGAACATGTTGGTCATGCCGGCGTCTTCCGTGTTGGTGCGGGTGCGGGTGGTGGAGTTGGAAATCTTGGCGGCGTCGGCGATCGAAATCGCCACCGTGATGATGTCGCCGACCCGGCTGGCACGCGGATCGCGGAAGAAGCTCTTGGCGCCCGGCTGCCACAGCGAATTGACCGAATGCATTTCGCCCGAGGGCTGCGGCATCAACAGGTCGACCGGTTTTTTTTCGCCCGGTCGGGCGATCGGCGAGAGTTCCGGTCCGCCTTTGGCGGCTTCGGCAATTTGTTCGTAATTGCCGCATCCAGCCAAACCGGCCAACAGGCAGGCCGTGCTCAACAGCAGCGCGGTTTTCGGCAGATTCGTGGACATTTCGGACTCCTTATGTAAGCGTTCTTCGCCCTTACCGGTCGGGCAGTTCGGCCTGCGAAACGACGGTCAGGCCGGTTTCGATTGCCCGCACGGTGCCGGGACCGGTCACCACTGCGGCGACTTGGCGGAAAGATGCCGGATTCTGCACGGTTATGGTCTCGCCGACACCGCCGGCGCTGATGGCGCGCATGTTGGCGGAAAGCGAAATGCCCGGGCTGTCGAAGATCATGGTGACGATCGAACCTTTGGTCACCAGGATCGGATGGCGGACGTCCGAGTTGCGGATGCTTTCGCCGGCGTGCAGCAGGCGGCGCGCCGCCATACCGGCAAGGTCGGCGGTACGCGTGACGGTGCCGGGCTGCACCGCGCCGGCGGACGGCTGTAGCATCAGGTCGTCGGCGGAGATCACCTCGCCGCGGGCAATGTCGCGGTTCGGCACCACGATGCGCGGTGCGGCATGGGCCAGCCCCGGCCAGCTCAAGGCCAGGGCGAAGGCAAACAGGATACAACGGGTCATGGCTTAACTGCCCCCTAGATTGGCGGTCATCTGCAGCATGTTGTCGGCGGCGGAGACGACCTTGGAATTCATTTCATAGGCACGCTGAGCGGTGATCATCGAAGTGATTTCGCTCACCGCATCGACGTTCGAGGTTTCGAGATATTTTTGCTGAATGGTGCCGTAACCGGTCGATCCCGGGGTGCCGGACTGCGGACCGCCCGAGGCCTCGGTCTCCACCAGGAGATTGTCGCCGACCGCTTTCAGGCCCGCATCGTTGGGGAAGCGGGTCAATTCGACCTGGCCGACGGTCTGCGGCGCGGTCTGGCTCGGCAGCGTCACCTGCACCAAGCCGGTGGTGCTGACCGCCACGTCGGTGGCGGTGGACGGGATGGTGATGCCGGGTTGCACCACGTAACCGTCTTGGGTGACGACCTGGCCTTCCGCCGACAGCGTGAAATTGCCGGCGCGGGTATAGGCGTCGGTGCCGTCGGGCATCTGGATGCGGAAATAGCCTTTGCCGTTGACCGCCCAGTCGTAGGTGTTGCTGGTCGATGTCAGATCGCCCTGATTGGTAATGCGGTAGACCGCCTGGGTCTTGACGCCGGCGCCGAGCTGAATGCCCGAAGGGACGATGGTGCCGGCATCGGACGATTGCGTCCCCGGCATGGCGACGTTCTGGTACAACAGATCGGTGAACGCCGCTCGCTGCATTTTGTAGCCGGTGGTGTTCATGTTCGAGATGTTGTTGGCGATCACTTCGACGTTGGTCGACTGGGCGAGCATTCCGGTCGCAGCGATGGATAGGGCGCGCATAGTGGTTCTCCTTTAACTCGGAACGCTGCCGAGCTTGTCGACGGCCTTGAATTTCAAATCTTCCTGACTCTGGATCAGATTGGCGACCGCCTGATAGGACCGCATGACGCTGATCATGTCGGTGATCTCGGTTACCGGCTGAACGTTGGAACTTTCGATCATGCCCTGCGCGATCTTGTAGCCGCTTTCCGCGTCGGTCGGGGTCTGCGTGGTGCCGTACAGACTGCCGCCTTCCTTGACCAAGGCGCGGCTGTCGGCGAATTGCGCCACCCGAAGCTTGCCGATCTGGCCCTGATCGCCGCTGATGGTGCCGTCGGCGGCGATTTTGACGTCGCCGTCCTCGTTGGTGATGGTGATCGGGCCGCCGTCGCTCAAGAGCGCATCGCCGGTTTCGGTAACGATCTGGCCTTCGGCATTGAGGGTGAAGTGACCGTCACGGGTGAAGCGTTCGCCGCGTGCGGTCTGGACGACGAAATAGCCGTCGCCGTTCATCGCCAAGTCGAGGGTGTTGCCGGTCGCCACAATCCTGCCTTCCGTAAGGTCGCGTACGATACCGGCTTCCTTGACGTAGCGGGTCGTCTGAGTGGCATTCTTCTGCCAGTCGGCGCCGCGCCCGCTCCGCAGCAATTCCTCGAACTTCATTTCCTCGCGCCGGTAGCCGTTGGTGTTGGCATTGGCGATATTGTTGGCAATCGTATCCATCGCGGCTTGCGCGGCGAGTTGATGCGAAAGATTGACGAGTAACGCGTTGTCCATGGGGCAGGGAATCCTTTCTGGTTCGATGCCACACCCCAGGGATTGCAGCCTCCATGCCAAAAAAAAACCGGGATTTTTGCCGGATTCCCGGCCGACGGACTTGGGGCACGGCAAAAAATGCCGGGCAAGTCCGCCTTCGCGGGTAAAATGAACCACTCCTTAACCACGTCGGACTACCTTCGCTTAAGATTTTTCACTGGGTGCGCGATGCAATGGCAAAAGACGCGAAGGAAGAAGACCTCCCCGAAGACGGGGCGGAGGGCGAAGGCGAAGGCCAGCCGGACGTAAAGGCGAACGGTAAGAAGAAATTAATTATGATCGCCGGTGCGGTGCTGCTGCTGCTGCTGCTCGCAGGCGGGGCTGCGGCGTACTTCTTTCTTGGCGGCAAAGGGGCGACGGAAGAATCGTCGTCACCCACCACGCCGCCGAAAATCGCCTATTACGAGCTGCCCGATCTGGTCGTGAACATTCAGACCGCCGAAGGCGCCCCGGCTTACCTGAAAATATCGCTGTCGCTCGAATTGGCCGACGAACTGGATAAGGCCAGCATCGAAGCTTTGTCGCCCCGTATCGTCGATCAGTTGCAGGGCTATTTGCGCGAAGTGCGGGTCGACGATCTCAAGGGGTCGGCCGGCGTCATGCGTCTGAAGGAAGAGCTTTTGCGCCGGGCGATAGTCGCCGCCGCGCCGTACCGGGTGCGGGACGTGTTGTTGAAAGAAATGGTAGTGCAGTAACGGACATGGCTGACGAACCCCAAACGCCCTCCGAAGACATGGAGGAATTCCCCATTAACAACGCGCTCGGCGGGTTCGCCGCAGCCGCGGAGGCCGAACCTGCGGCCGCGGGCGGCGAGGAAACCGCCGAACGGATCCTCAATCAGGAGGAAATCGACAGCCTGCTGGGCTTCGACGTCAACAGCGATCAGGTTCAGGACAAGTCGGGGGTGCGCGCCATCATCAATTCGGCGCTGGTCTCTTACGAGCGCCTGCCGATGCTGGAAATCGTCTTCGACCGGCTGGTCCGGCTGATGACGACGTCTTTGCGCAACTTCACTTCGGACAACGTCGAAGTCAGTCTCGACAATATTACGTCGATCCGTTTCGGCGATTATCTCAATTCGATTCCGCTGCCGGCGATCCTCGGGGTGTTCCACGCCGAACAACTCGACAATTACGGACTGTTCACCGTCGATTCCAATCTGATCTATTCGATCGTCGACGTGCTTTTGGGCGGACGGCGCGGCGCCTCGGCGATGCGCATCGAAGGCCGCCCCTACACCACCATCGAGCGCACCTTGGTGCAGCGGATGATCGAAGTCATCATGACGGATATGTGCCAGGCGTTCGAGCCTTTGGCCCCGGTGGATTTCAAGCTCGATCGATTGGAGACCAATCCGCGTTTTGCCGCCATCGCCCGGTCGGCCAATGCCGCCATCCTGGTCAAACTCAGGATCGACATGGAAGATCGCGGCGGTCGCACCGAATTGCTGCTGCCCTACGCAACGCTGGAGCCGATCCGCAAGCTGCTGCTGCAACAGTTCATGGGCGAAAAATTCGGCCGCGATTCGATTTGGGAGGGGCATCTCGCCACCGAACTGTGGTCGACCACGGTCGCGATCGACGCCATTCTCGACGAGCAGACCATGCCGCTTTCCCGGATCATGAATCTCGACGTCGGCCAGACGGTGGTGCTCAACGCCACGCCGAATTCCAAAATCGAACTCCGATGCGGCGGGGTGCCGCTGTTGCGCGGTCGGATGGGGCGTTCCGGCAATTCGGTGGCGGTGCGCGTCGAGGAAGCCATTCAGCGCACCGACGCCTCTAGGGCACTTTGAAGGAGACCAGGCCATGACTCTCTCTGCCATCCTCGATTTGATTCTGTGCGGGCTGTTGGCCCTGACGCTGGTCTATTGCATCGTGCTGGAGCGGCGCTTGAACGTTGTGCGCAAGGGTCAGGATAGCCTGAAGGGCACTATTCGGGGTCTCAACGTGGCGATCGAAAACGCCAGCGCCACTTTGAACGCGCTGCGCGCGGCATCGGCCGGTGCGATGCAGACGCTCGACGAACGTACCAAAATCGCCCGTGCGGTGGCCGACGAGTTGTCGCTCCTCACCGCCTCGGGCGAGCGCATTGCCGAGCGTTTCGACCGTGCGGTGTCGACCCGGCCGGCGGGCGAGGGCGGCGTGCTGCCGTCGCGCAGCGTAATGGGACGATTGGACAATCTCAGGGCGGTGCGATGAAAGCGATTGCCAAATTCTTACGGCCGTTGCCGGCGGTAATTGTGGTCGGTGCCGTGCTGCTGGGCGTCAAGGGCGACGGATTGATCCGTGCGGCGCTCGGCGAAGCGGCAGCGGATAAGTTGATCGCCGACGACACCGCGCCGCTGCCCGTCGATCTCGCCACCGCGGACGAAGGCCCCACCGCCGGACAGAACGATGTGATGGTCGGCCTTTCCAAACGCCGGATCGAACTGGATGAGCGTTCGGCCGCGATCGACGAGCGCGCCAATTTGGTTGCCGCCGCCGAAAAACGGGTTGAAGGCAAAATCGCCACCCTTAAAGACCTGCAAGGGCAGATCGAAACGCTGCTCGGCAAGCGCGACGAGGCGGAGCAGAAACAACTGATGAGCCTGGTCAAGACCTATTCGTCGATGAAGCCCAAAGATGCCGCCCGCATCTTCAACACCTTGTCGGACGATGTCTTGGTTCCGGTGGCGGCGGCAATGAAGGCCGACGTGCTGGGAGCGATTATGGCGGCGATGAATTCAGACACGGCGGAAAAGCTGACGGTCAAGCTGGCCAACCGGCTGAAAACGCCGGAATTGGCGGCACCGGCGGCGGCGGCGCCCGATGCAAATCTGATTTGCTCGCCGCTGCCCGATGCCGGGTCGTCGATGCCGAATTTGGTTCCGCCCGCTCAGACGCCTGCCAAACGTAGTTGATTTTCGGTGAAGGGCGGCGGTGTTCGTTCAGCCGTGTTTACGAAGGGTTAATCGCCCTCGCGCACAGTAGGGCAAAGCAACAGACGGATTTCGATGCGGATGTTTCGGCGCTTCCATTGGGCTCTGCATTTCGCCGCGCTGATTGCGGCGGGTCTGCTGTTGTGCGTGTCGGCGGCGGCCGACGACGGCTTAAGCGCCAGTACCTCTGCCGGCTACGCCCGCTTGATCTTCGCGCCGGAAGGCCGGGGCGAGGTCAAGGCCCAGTTGATCGGCAGCATTCTCACCGTGTCGTTTACTCAACCCACGTCGATCAAGCCGGCGGCCGTGCTGCAGGCGTCGTCCGGCTACATTGCGTCCGGGCGGATTGATCCCGATCGCAAGACCTTGCGCTTCGCCCTGAGCCAGAGCGTGCGGCTGCATGTCAGTTCGGCGGGCGGCCGCACTGCGGTCGATCTGCTGCCGTCAGGCTATAAGGGCACGCCGCCGCCTCTGGCGCCGCTTGCCGGTCCTCCGAAGCCGAAACCGGTGGACATGGACAAGCTGGACGGCTTGAAGGTGCGTTCCGGCTCGTATCGCAATTTCACCCGTATCGTCTTCGACTGGCCGCGCAGCGTGCCCTATAAAGTCGTTCCCGCCCACGGCCGGTTGACGATCCGCTTCGGCGTGCCGGCGAAACCGGATTTTTCCGCCGTCGAACGCCAAGCGCCGCCTTGGGTCAAGGCGAGCGGCTGGCATATCGACGGCCAGGACACAGTCGTCGAGCTGACCACCGACTCGGATTCGGGATTTCACGATTTTCGCGACGGCACGTATGTCGTAGTCGATATTCTGGCGCCCAAGACCGATGCGAACGCCTATCAGCCGCCCGGCGGCGGCAAGGTTTCGGTCACCTCGTTCGGCAAAGGGGCCGGCTCGTCGCTCAGCGATGCGCAAAGTCGGCAAATCGAAACCGCCGCGGCGAAACTGAACGGCACCAATCTATCGCCGCCTCACGCCAAGCCGGCGGAGCCGAAACCGGCCGCCGTAAGCGATAACGGCAAATTGACCGCCGAAGCCAAGACCAACCGCGACGGTGCCGTCATTACGCTTGCGAACGGGGCGAACCGCAAGGCGGCGGTGTTCAAGCGCGGCAACGACGTCTGGATCGTGCTGTTGGACAATGTACCGTTCGATGCCGACGCCATGCGCAATCAGCTCGGCGATACCGTATCCGTGGCGGATGCGGTGGCGGCAAACGGGGTCAGTGTACTGCGGCTTACCTTGCGCCGCCCGCTGGAAGTTGCGGCGTTTGCCGACGGCGACGCCATGAAGATCGCGCTGACGACAAAACCGGTCGCGCACGGCAACGTCACGGCCGTTGCCTTCACCCGGCTTCAGGACGATTACGCCCATGTCATCCTCAATGCGGTGCTGAACGGTGCCGCCAAATCGGTCACCTTGAACGATCCCGCCGCCAAGGATCAGATTGTCGCCGTTCCGGGCAATTTGGGGCAGTCGGTTCCGAGCGAGCGTACCTATGTGGAGTTCAAGGCGTTGCCCACGGCGGCGGGTGTCGCGCTGACGCCGTTCGTCGACGATCTGTCGGTTAAGGTCGATTCGCCGCGCATCGCCATTTCGCGGTCCGGCGGGCTGGCGCTGACCCAGAGCGCCGCTTCGACGCTGACCATGCCGGTGCATACCGCGGCCGGCGGCGAACAGGCCTTTCTCGACTTCGCCGTGTGGGGTCGCTTAAGCAACGGCAGTTTTCTTGCCACTCAGCGGCAATTGCGCGACCAACTGGTGCATGCGCACGGCAACGGTGCCGTATTGGCGCGTCTGGCGCTGGCCCGTTTTTATCTCGCCAACGGTTTTTCCGCCGAAGCGCTGGGCATGCTCAACCTTCTGGCGGCGGGAAACCCGTCGGATAAGGTCGCCCTGCAGATTCAGGTGATGCGGGCGGCGGCGGACTACCGGATGGGGCGCTATCGCGATGCTTGCAACGCGATAGCCGGCGCCGGATTGGATACCAATCGGCATGTCATGTTGTGGCGCGGTCTGATTCATGCGGCGATGGGAGATGCCGACGGAGCAGCGGCCGAACTCGATCTCGCCATGCCGGTGCTCAACCGGTACATCCCGGCGCTTCAGGCCGAGGTACGTCTGGCGGCGGCCAACGCGGCGCTGACGCTGGGACGCAACGATGCCGCCAAGGCGCAGATTGCCCGCTTGTCCGCCAATCTGCCGCCCGAACTGGCCGCGGAGGCCACATTGGCCCGAGGACGGTTGGCGAGTGCCTGGGGCGATATGAGCCAGGCGACGCATCGCTTCGCCGAGGCCGAGAAGAACGGCAACAACGAGACGGCGGCGAAGGCGATCTATTATCGCATCGACGGGGCCTTGAAGGCCAACCGCCTGCCGGCGGCGGCGGCGATCAACGCGCTGGAGCGCTTAAGGTTCCGTTGGCGCGGCGACAACCTCGAACTGATGACCTTAAACAGGCTCTCGTCGCTGTATTTCAAGGAAAAGCGCTGGCGCGACGGACTTGCCACCTTGCGTGTCGCCGCCAAATATTTCCCCACCAGCGATTTCGGCATCAAGGCGCAGGACCAAATGCGATCGATTTTCGCCGCGCTGTACCTCAAGGGCAAGGCCGACTCGATGAAGCCTACCGAGGCGTTGGGCCTGTTCTACGATTTCGTCGATTTGACTCCGATCGGGCCGGAAGGCGACGAGATGATCCGCAAGATGGCGGACCGGTTGGTGAGCGTCGATCTGTTCGATCCGGCCGAGGAACTGCTGCAGTATCAGGTGACCAAGCGGCTCGACAACGGTATGGCGCGCGCCCAGGTGGCGGCCCGGTTGGCGATGATCCAGATGCTGGATCACAAGCCGAAGGAGGCGTTGAATACGCTGACATCGACCGGCATCTCCACTATGCCGGACGACGTCCGCTATCAGCGTCTGCTGCTGCAAGCCCGCGCGCTGATGGAATTGAAGCGTTGGGACGAAGCGATCGATCTGATCGACGTCGACAACACGCCGGAGACCGCCAAGCTCCGGGCCGAGATCTACTGGCAGAGCGGCAACTGGACCGTTGCCGCCCAAAAATCCGAGCAAATGCTCGGCAACCGTTGGCACGACGGCCCCGCCTTGAGTGCGGAAGAACGTCAACTGACGATGCGCGCGGCTATCGCCTATTCGTTGGCCGGGGACGAGCCGAGCCTGGAACGCGTCCGCGCCCGCTTTACCGTCAAGATGAAGCAGACCCCCGACGCCGAAGCCTTCGCCGTCGTCACCCAACGCATCGACATGCAGGGCATGGCGTTCCGCGAAGCGGCCTCGAAAGTCGCTGCCGTCGACAGCTTGCGGACGTTCGTGAAGAATTTGCAGAAGCTGAATTAATACGGTCCTGCTGCATAGGTTACGACCCATGTAGGTCCGTATTAAAACGCGTCCCGGCGACGGCGGATTTCGGCGAGTATCTCGGCGTCGGTCGCTCCGGCCATGTTCAGCGTAATACGGATATCCGGCGAACGCGTACGCAGGAAGGGATTGGTCGCCTTTTCGTCCGCCAGCGTGAAGGGAACCGCCGGGCCGCCGCGTTCGCGCGCACGACCGATTTCCCGCCGCCGTGCGGCCAATGCCGCGCTGGCCGGTTCCAGCGTAAGGGCGAAGGACAGATTTCTTTCGGCATATTCGTGGCCGCAGTAAATCGCGGTTTCGTCGGGCAGGGCGGCGATTTTTTCGAGGCTCGCCAGCATGGTTGCCGCATCGCCTTCGAACAGCCGGCCGCAGCCCAGGGCGAACAGGGTGTCGCCGGTAAAAACCGCTTCGCAGAAGACGAAACAGATGGCCCCCGAGGTATGACCGGGCGTTTCCAGGATGCGCAACGGTTCGCCGAACAGCGTCACCTGCGAAGTTTCGCTTACCCCTTCGTCGATGCCGGGAATGCGCGAAGCATCGCGCCCCGCCCCGATGATGCGCGCCCCATATCCCCGTTTCAGCTCCAGATTGGCGCCGGTATGGTCGCTGTGGTGATGGGTATTGAGGATGTGGGTCAGCCGCCGTCCCTTCAAAACATTCGCTATCGGGGCCGCTTCGGCGGGATCGATCGCGGCGCAGGCCGCCGTTGCGTCGTCGGCGATCAGGTAGGCGTAATTGTCCTTCAAGCAAGGAACGATCTCGATGCGGATGCCCACGGGTTAGCGGTCCTTTCGTTGAAACCAACGCCGGTTCGGGGTAATGGTATCCCATGCTGCTCGAGGCGAACCAGCTTGCCGGTTATTACCAAACGCCCGTCGGCGCGGCGGTGCAAGCTGTGATCGCCGACCGGCTTGTCCGGTTCTGGCCCCAGGTTAAGGGCCTCAGGCTGCTCGGCTACGGCTATGCGCTGCCTTACCTGCAAGGTTGGGCCGGTCAGGCCGAAAGGGCGGTGGCGCTGGTGCCGGCGCAGATCGGCGTTCCGCCCGAGCCTGCGGCGGCGGCACTGGGCCAAGAGGATGCTCTGCCGTTCGCCGATGCGTTTTTCGATCGCATCCTGATCGTGCATGGGCTGGAAGGGGCGGAAAACGCCCGGGCATTTTTGCGCCAGGTCTGGCGGGTACTGGCGCCGGAAGGGCGCATCGTCGTCGTCGCGCCCAACCGGGTCAGTCCGTGGGCGCTGGCGGAATGCTCGCCCTTCGCCTGCGGCCGGCCCTTTCGCAAAAGCGAACTCGATGCGCTGCTGCGCGATGCGCTGCTCGAACCGGTGGCTTGGGAACGGGCGCTGTATCCGCCGCCGCAGCTTATCGGCAGTGTGCGGACCGTTCCGTGGCGCGAAAAACTCGGACGCCGCATTCTGCCGTGCTTTGCCGGGGTGCTTATGGTCGAGGCGAAGAAGACCATCTACGGCGTCACCCCCTTGCGCGAAGTCAAAAAGGCCGCGACCATGTTGGTCGGAGCCTGATCAACCGGCCGCCGTTCCCTTCAGCAGAAACACCGCGCCGTCGGCGAGCAGATTGGGCCCCCAGGCGTCGGCCCGCATCGGGCGGGCGGTGCCCGCCTCGTCGATCGCCAGGGCCTTTTCCACCTCCGCGCCGCATTCCTTCGCCAGGGCGACGAAATCGGCAATGGTGCATAGGTGGATGTTCGGCGTGTCGTACCATTGATGTTCGAGGCGCCGGGTGACCGGCATCCGTCCTTGGGTCAAAAGGCCGAGGCGCACGCGCCAGTGACCGAAATTGGGCAACGAAACCGCCGCCTTGCGGCCGATGCGCAACAGATGCCCCAGCACCTCCTTGGGATTGCGCGTCGCCTGAATGGTCTGGCTCAAGATCACGAAGTCGAATACCTGGGAGGGGTATTCGGCCAGATCGGCGTCGGCATCGCCTTGGATCACCGGCAGGCCGCGGCCTACGCAGGCGTTGACGTTCTGTTGCGACAGTTCCAATCCGCGGCCGTCGACGTTTTTGGTCTCGGCCAGATATTCCAACAGCGTGCCGTCGCCGCAGCCGATGTCGAGCACGCGCGTGCGTAACGGGATCATGTCGGCAATGGCGGCCAAATCCGCCCGTAAACCGTCGGCTCGCAGACCGTCGACCGCGCTCATGCTACGCCTTCCTGCGTTGCCACCGAGCCTAAGAACCCGCGCACCGCGTCGAACATTTCCGGTTCGTCGAGCAGAAAGGCATCGTGGCCCTTGTCGCTTTCGATCTCGACGTAGCTTACCCGGCAGGCGGCGGCATTCAGCGCATGGGCGATGCGCTTGTTTTCGACCGGCGGAAACAGCCAGTCGGAGGAAAAGGCGATGATGCAGAACCGCGTTCGGGAGCCGCGAAAGGCCTCCGCCAGCTTGCCGTCATAGTCGGCGGCGAGGTCGAAATAATCGGTGGCGCGCGAAATGTAGAGATAGGAATTGGCGTCGAAGCGGTCGATGAACACCGATCCTTGGTGGTGCAGATAGGATTCGACTTGAAAATCCGGCTGAAAAGCGAAGGACAGCCCGTCCGGGCTTTGAAAGCGGCGGCCGAATTTCCGTTGCAGTGCGCTTTCGGACAAATAAGTGATGTGCGCCGCCATCCGCGCCACCGACAAGCCCTTCCCCGGTTGCACCCCGTAGAGATAATATTTGCCGTCCTTCCAATCGGGGTCGGCCAGGATCGCTTGGCGGGCGACTTCGTTGAAGGCGATATTCTGGGCCGAATAGCGCGCGGCGCAGGCGATCGGCATCGCCGCCACCACCCGTTCGGGGTAGCTCGCCGCCCATTGCAATGCCTGCATGCCGCCGAGCGAACCGCCGAGGACGCAGAGCAGCCGGTCGATGCCGAGGCGGCCGATCAGGTGGCTTTGCGCCCGCACCATGTCGCGCACGGTGATGAGGGGAAATTTCAGTCCGTAAGGTTGACCGGTCGCCGGGTCGATTTCGGCAGGGCCGCTCGATCCCATGCAGCCGCCGATGACGTTCGAGCAAATGACGAAAAAGCGGTCGGTGTCGATCGGCTTGCCGGGGCCGATCATGATCTCCCACCAGCCCGGCTTGCCGGTGATGGGGTGGCGGCTGGCGACGAACTGATCGCCGGTCAGCGCATGGCAGATCAGGATGGCGTTGGACCGCGTTTCGTTCAGCGTGCCGTAAGTCTTATAGGCAACGGTCCATCGTGTCAGTTGCTGTCCGCTATCGAGATCGAGCGGCTGCTCGGCGCCGAAGTACATCGCGTCGCCGACATCGGCGTCGTTTTGAATGATCGGACGTGGAAAAACCGGTAGAGCCATTTACCTTATCGATCCGCCAGAAAATCGAACTCCGGGGCGTTTCGTCGGTTCGACGAAAAGACGAAAGGCCCAGGGGATGAATTTGCTAAGACCAAGCCCGGCGCCTGTCAATCAAGCGTCGCTAAACTGTCGAATTATCCGTCCGGCATCGCCGGGTTTGCTTTTGCGGTGTGACGGATTTATCTATGGCCGCGGTCGAGAATTGCAGAAAATAGCCGGGTTTCCAAAGAGAGTTCGCGCCGTCGCGGCGGCTTTGCGAGCAACAATATGTCAATGAGGTCCGTAGTGACAGCCGAAGCCAAGTCCTTGCCTACGCCCCGTCCGGGGATTCTCGATATTTCGCCTTATGTCGGCGGGCGGGCGCATGCCGGCGGGGTCGAAAACCCGGTCAAGTTGTCGTCCAACGAATCCGCGCTGGGGCCGTCTCAGGCGGCGTTGACCGCCTTCGCTGCGGCCGCCAAGGGGATGTCGATCTATCCCGAAGGCAGCGCCGAGATTTTGCGGCAGGCGATCTGTGAAATTCACGGGCTGGATGCCAAGCGCATCGTCTGTTCCAACGGTTCGGACGAGTTGATCGAGCTTCTGTGCCTGTCTTACCTGCGCCCCGGCGACGAGGTGGTGATCAGCCAATACGCCTTCAGCATCTACGAAATCTACACCAAGGCGAACAGTGCAATCCCGGCGATTGCGCCCGCCAAGAACTACGGCGTCGATGTCGATGCCATGCTGGCATACGTTACCGACAAGACTCGCATGGTGTTTCTCGCCAATCCCAACAACCCCACCGGCACCTATCTTTCGCACAGCGAGGTTCGGCGGCTGCATGCCGGTCTGCCGCCGCATGTGCTCTTGGTGATCGACGCCGCCTATGCCGAATTCGTTCGCAAGAACGATTACGAGGCCGGCGTCGAAATGGTGTCGCAGTTCGACAATGTGGTGATGACCCGCACCTTTTCCAAGGTTTATGCCTTGGCGGGCCTGCGCATCGGCTGGGCCTATTGCCCGGCGCAGGTCGCCGACGTGCTGAACCGGGTCAGGGCGCCGTTCAACGTGTCGGTGCCGGCGCAGGCCGCCGGCGCGGCGGCGATGCGCGACCGGGCGCATGTCGATGCTTCGGTCGAACACAACGAAATCTGGCGTGCCTGGCTGACCGAGAACCTGCGCAAGCTCGGCCTGCGGGTGGACGACAGCGTGGGCAATTTTTTGCTCATCCATTTTCCGCATGCGGCGGGACGGACGGCGCACGATGCCGACGCCTTCCTCGCTGCGCGCGGGCTGATCTTGCGCGGCGTCGATTCGTACGGTCTTGCCGATTGTCTGCGGCTCACCGTCGGGCGCGAGGAGGACAATAGGCGCGTGGTTGCCGCGCTCGCAGAATTCTTGGGGCCGTCATGAGCGAAACCGATTTCTACGGCAAGGTGGCGCTGATCGGTCTCGGTCTGATCGGCTCGTCGATGGCCCATGCCATGCGCCGGGCGGGGATGAAGACCCATATCGCCGGCTACGCCCGTCCCGCCACGCTGGAGCGTGCCAAGACCGTAGGCTTCTGCGATTCCTGGCACGGCGATTTGACGTCTTGCGTCGAGAATGCCGATCTGATCGTGCTGGCCACCCCGGTCGGCACCTTCGGCGAGATTGCCGGAAATATCGCACCGTACCTAAAATCCGGTGCCACCGTCAGCGATGTCGGTTCGGTCAAGGCGGCGGTGATCCGCGACGTTGGTCCCTTCGTTCCCAAGGGCGTGCATTTCGTTCCCGCCCATCCCATCGCCGGCACCGAGCAATCCGGGCCGGAAGCCGGTTTCGCCGAACTGTTCGACGGGCGCTGGTGTCTGCTGACGCCGCCGCCGGGCACCGACCAGGCGGCGGTGGAACGGCTCTCCGGCTATTGGCAGGCGCTCGGCAGCAACGTCGATACCATGGAGGCGAAGCGCCACGATCTGGTGCTGGCGATCACCTCGCATCTGCCGCATCTGATCGCCTACAACATCGTGGGTACCGCCGACGATCTGGAAACCGTCACCCAGAACGACGTGATCAAATATTCCGCCGGCGGCTTTCGCGATTTTACCCGCATCGCCGCCTCCGATCCGACCATGTGGCGCGATATTTTTCTCAACAACCGCGAAGCGGTGCTGGAGATGCTCGGCCGCTTCAGCGAAGATTTGAGCGCGCTGCAGCGGGCGATCAGATGGGGCGACGGCGAAACGCTGTACAATCTGTTCGCCCGCACCCGCGCCATCCGCCGCTCGATCATCGACGCCGGTCAGGACAGCGATGCCCCCAACTTCGGCCGCAATAAGAAACCGGGGGAATAGAGCGCTTCACCGAAAAGTGGAATCCGGTTTTCTGGTATGAAGCGCGACCAAACAAAGAGATATAGAGCGCGTTCAGGGCGCCCGTTCCTTCGCCCAGGCGACATAGCGTTTCAGCGCCTTGAGTGGCCCGGTGCCGTACCAGGCATAGCCGGTGAGCCGCTCCGCCGAGAGGTCGGCGACGTCGTCGTGGATGGTCAGGTCGCGGTCGCCGAAGCGGGGCTTCATGGTTTCGGGATCGGCAAACCGCGCCCAGATCGGGCCGGCGCCCGGACGCGCCACCAGTTCGCGCGTCTTCGTCCATTCGCGATCATATAGGGCGGCGTCCTTCAGCCAGCGTATGCCGGCATTGATCGCGGTTATCGTCTTCGGCGAGGGGGCCGGCAGACTCATCAGATAAAGCAGGATGTCCGCGCTTTCCGCCGTGGACGGCAGTGCCGGTTCGAACCTTCGCGCCGGTGCCGGGCGAAGCGTGATCGGGTCGTGCTGCTGGCCCCAAATCGTGCGTTTTCCGTTTACGACGATCTGGGCGGCGAGGATGCAGTCCAGCGCCTTGGCGGCCGCCGCCTTGGTCGCGGCGCGTAACTCCGCAGGTACGAAGCCGTAAAGGCCGCTTTCGTCGTCCGCTACCGCGCGCATCGTTTCGGCGGCATGCACCAAGGCGTCGTCGTTGAAGGTGACGGCGTCGTGATATCCGCCCTGCAGCGGCCAGATTTGCGGCCAGCCGCCGTTGGGGTATTGCGCATTCAGGAGATAACGCACGCCCTTGACGATGCTATCGCGGAAGGTGTCGCCCGCGGCGCCGGGAACGTGCCGGGCGACCAGGGCGAGAAAGCGCATCTCGGCGAAGGTTGCGTCGTTGTCGATGGTGCCGACATAATCCCAGTTTTCGCCTGCAACGTAGGATTGGCCGGGCAGGCGCGGCGGTCCGCTGCGGTCGACGTTCTTGCCCCAGCCGCCCGCCGGGGTCTGGAAGCTGACGATGGTATCGGCGATGCGACGTGCCTCGTCCGAACCGTACCAGGCGGTGTCGTTTTTTAGCGGCATGCCGATATGGCCTTCGCTTTCCGCCGGAGGCGGCGGTATCGGCCCTTTGAGGGCGGCACGCTCGGCGATCAGCGCCGCCCGGTCGGCTTTGCCTTGCGCTTCGGAGCGCGCCAGATAGTCCCGCCACGGTCCGCGTTCGATTTCCGGTAACGCGGCGATCTGCGCCTTATCAAGCCCGGCCGCCGTTTGGTTCATGCCTACCTGCGCCGCCCAAGCCGGCGCGCTGCCGGCGATGGCCAATATGGCGGCCCAGCGACGGAAGGAGACGATCCTGCGAAGCGTTTTCATTTTACCCCACCTTTGGGACAGGCGTTTTCGGTCGTAACTATCGGAATATTGCTTGGTATTTTGCATCGAAGGCGGCGCCGTCCCTGTTGGATGTGTGCCGTTATCGGGGATTTCCGTTCGACGCAATGTACGCCGGAAATATGGCACTCGCCATCCGCGGTCGGCACGTAGACGTCATTCGTAAAGGATGATTTACAGTGTATTCCGCATTCCTATCTCCAAACGATTGTATTGTGGCAAAAAGACGGCACATCGCACAATAATAGGCCGAAGGCCTGTTTCGTAGTGTACGAGCAATTGTCACCGGTATCATTACGTGATTATACATGTGACACCGGTGGCAGGTGTGTTGGCCACGCGGTTTGTGTTTGGGGTGGCGTCCACGGAAGCCACGAAGGGGAGAAAATCGAATGAATTCTACGTCGAAGTATCGCGGTAGATGCAGTGGCCTGCTGAAACTCGGCGCATCCGCCATCGCGTTGACGATGGTGATGGGTGTTGGGGCTACGGCGCAAGAAGAGAACCTCGAGACCGTGACGGTGACGGGGTATCGGGCATCGTTGGAAGGTGCGTTGAATATCAAGCGCGCATCGAACCAGATGGTCGATGCGATCAATGCCGAAGACATTGCGGCATTTCCCGACGCCAATTTGGCGGAATCGCTCCAGCGTCTGCCGGGTGTTTCGATCGACCGCGATAACGGCGAAGGGCGCACCATCACTGTGCGCGGCCTCAACGCCGATTTTACCCGCGTCACCTTGAACGGCATGGAAGCCCTGTCGACCGCCGGCGCAAGCGCTGCCGGCGACGATCCCAACCGCAGCCGTCAGTTCGACTTCAACACCTTCGCTTCGGAATTGTTCAGCGGTCTGAAAGTGTACAAGAGCCCGGCGGCG
The DNA here is from genome assembly GCA_002307315.1 of Alphaproteobacteria bacterium UBA1303. Taxonomy (GTDB): domain Bacteria; phylum Pseudomonadota; class Alphaproteobacteria; order Micropepsales; family Micropepsaceae; genus Rhizomicrobium. The sequence goes on along the minus strand of DBTZ01000068.1, from coordinate 32,383 downwards.
GAAACCGACGAAGGCTCGCTCGGCGCCACCGTCGAGTTGCAGACCGGCCGGCCGTTCGATATCGGCAACAAGTTCGTCGTGTCGCTTCAGAACGGCAGCTACGAATACGGTAAGGGTCTCAATCCGCGCATCGCGGCGCTGGCCTCGCAGACGTTCCTCGGCGGCCGGTTGGGCATCACGACGTCGATCGCCTACAACATGCGCGATCAGGCGCTCGATTCCTACAAGAACAGCGTCGACGTTTCGAACTTACTGTTCCGCAGCATGACGTACAAGACCAGCGCCAGTACGGTGCGCTATGGCTTCGCCGACACCTATTCGTCGAGCGATACGTCGCACTGCGCCAGCTCCGCCACCAGCACTGTTCCGCTGACCTCTGTCAGCTACTACCCCTATTGCCAGGCGTTGCAGGGTTCCAATGCCGATTACAGCAGTCTGGTCGGCGGCACGACGGGGTCGAGCGGTTTGGCGTCGACGGTCATCATGCCGACCCTGGCGACGCTCAACCATCAGGTTCTATATCAGAGCCGCATCGGCGGTACGGCGTCGGTGCAGTTCCAGGCCGACGATAACACGCTGATCACCTTCGACGGCGTGTTCTCTTCGACCTACCAGAATTCCACCAACTATCAGGTTACGACGACGGGTTTAAACCGTAACTACACCTCGTCGAACATGAACAAGTTGATTGCGAACGCCTCCAAGGTAACCATCAACAATACGACCTACGCCGCCGGAACGTCGCTTATGAACGGCGTCTCCACCAGCAACGTCACCAAGAACAAGACTTACCTCCAAAGTGCGTTCAGCGATGCCGGCGACAAGTGCACCAACGTGACTGCAGCTACGGCTGCGTTGTACGGCGTGGCGGCGGTGACGTGCCTGACCAGCGACGATTATAGCGCCACCAATTACGCCTATAACGTCGATCCCTACAATTACTATACCAGCAGCGGCACCAACCTAGATGCCGGCGCCGCGGCGGTCATCAGCTTCGTCGGCCGTCCCACCGCCAAACTGGTGTCCGCCCACGTCATCACGCCGACGGCCAACAGCGCCACCGCCTTGATGATGGCCAACGGCAACGGCACGGTCGGTGTGATGGATCAGATGACGGTGGCAAACCTCGATCTGTCCTCGCGCGCCGACGAGGCCAATTATACGACGCAGTTCATGCAAGGCTCGTTGAACGTCGACCATAACTTTTCCGAGCGCTTGCACGTCAACGTTTCGCTCGGCATGTCGGTGTCGCGCAATCATCAGGAAGGGTATGTGGTCGAGTTCAACCGGATGGATTCGGGAACCTATTCCGGCTCCGGCACCACCTGCACCGGCTGCTATGTCTACGACGCCACCGGTGGCGGCAACATGCCGTATATCGACTACGGCTTCGACGTCTCCTCCCCCAACAGTTGGAGCCTGGTCAAGGGCTATTCCAACTTGAAGCACTACATCACCAATACGGTGAACAAGTTCCGTTCGTTGAAAGTCGCGGTTTCCTACGACATCAGCGAGATGTTTACCGTCAAGGCCGGCTTCAACGGTCGGATCTACGACTTTGACACCGTCAAGTATGCGCGGGTGATGAAGGACGGTTACGGCATGCCGTCGCTCAGCGAACTGCAGGGCAAATACGGCTCGAACTTCTCCATCTCCGATCTCGGCAAGACCGTCGGCTGGGGAACCGGTCTCGATACGCCGGCCGGCATGAGTGTGACCAACATGTTCGTGCCCGATCTTAACAAGTTCAAGAAGTACATCTTCAGCGATACGGCCGATTTCGGCGACATTATGGGGGTATCGAGCAAGTTCAGTGCGGCCAGCACTTCGGTGACCGGCAACACCTACGATGTGCATGAGCACGACAAGTCCGGCTATGCGCAGGTCGATTTCAAGGAGATCGAGATCCTGAACCGCGAGCTGCGCGGCAATATCGGCGTAAGGGTTTCGACCACCAGCGTCGATTCCTACGGTCATGGCACGGTCGGCAACGCGATCGCCGATAAAAGGTACTATGCCAACGTTCTGCCGTCGGCGAACGTGAACTACTCGCTGACCGACAACATGGTGCTGCGCGCCAGCATTGCCAAAGTGATTGCCCGGCCCCAGTTGGCGACGATGTCGCCCAGCATCACGTCGTTCTCGATCGACAGTACTATGTCGGGCGGCAGCTCGATGGTGATCGGCAATACCAAGCTCAAGCCGTACAGCGCGAACACCATCGACGTCGGCTACGAATGGTATTTCGACGAGGGCGCGGTGCTGGCGGTTACCGGCTTCACCAAGTTCATCAAAGATGTGCCGCAACAGGTGACGACATCCGGTTACCTGGACGAATACATGGACAGCGAGTCCTTCCAGCAGGTATTGAACGTCTATACCTCCGTACCCGGCATGATCAGCACCACGTATCCGACGGCTCTGAGCTGCAGCTATAACGAAACCAATGCCGGCTGCAAGTTTACCGTCACCACCTATAAAAATGCCCGCGGCGGCGTCCTCAACGGCATCGAATTCAACTATCAGCAGGTGCTGAAGTTCCTGCCGGCGCCGTTCGATACCCTGGGCATCAACGCCAACTACACGATGATCCATTCCCTGATGCACTACATCATCAGCCCGGCGACGAAGGCGGGCGGAACCGATGTGACGGGCGACGGGCCGTGGACCGGCGCTTCGCCGAACGCCTACAACATAACGGTGTTCTACGACGGCAAGGATTGGGCCAACCGCGACTGGTCGGGCCGCGTTTCGTTCGCCTATCGCAGCAAGTACGTCTACAAATATCCGCTCAAGAGCGGCAGCACCAATCCGGGTTCGCTCGTTTCCGACTCGAGCCCGATCATGAACGACTTCGAATACACTCAGTCGACGCTGAACGTGGATACGTCGTTTACCTACGACTATACCCCCGACCTTCAGTTGCGCATTGACGCGCTTAACCTGACCAACGAAACCAGCAATCGTTTCGCGTTCCAGGGCGCACCGATGATTACGAACTATGCCGCCAGCGGCCGGCAGATCTTTGCCGGCGTCCGCTTCAAGTACTGAGCGTAGATCGAGAGTTCGATTTTATCGGGGCGCTGGGAAACCGGCGCCCCGTTCGTTATGTTCGTCGAGAAAGGGGGATGGCCATGTTTGATCGTCGGTATTTGCTGCAGGCCGCCGCCGCGTATTGTCTGACTGCACCGCTTTGGGGCGGAGAAAAGCCGCCGGTCGCGGATGTCGCTGTCGGCCGGACGGGCGAGCGGGGATCGGTCAAGACGTACGCCTGTCTCGGCGATGCGGTCGCCGCGGCCCCTACCGACGGCAGGACGCCGTTTCGGATCGCCATCGGCAAAGGCGTCTGGCGGGAACGCGTCGTCGTCGACAAACCCAATATCGTCTTGATCGGCGCGGGCGCGGATGTCTGCGCGCTGGTCCATAACCGCTCGGCGGGCGATCCGGGCCCCGACGGCAAGCCGGTCGGCACGTTCGGCACCGCGACGCTGCAAGTTATCGCACCCGGTTTTGCCGCCTTTGATCTCACCATCGCCAACGATTTCGATTATGTCGCCCATCTGCCCAAGCCGAACGCCGAAGACAAGACCGGCGGCAGCGGTTTTCAGGCGGTGGCGCTGGCGATCGAAGGCGCGGCCGATCGCAGTCGTCTGCAAAACGTCCGGTTGGTCGGCTATCAGGATACGCTGTATGTCGATTCCGGGCGCAGTCTGTTCCGCAACTGCCGGGTGGAAGGCTGCGTCGATTTCGTTTTCGGGGCGGGGCGCGCCGTCTTCGATGCTTGCAGGATCGTATCGCGCCTCAGACCCGGGCAGGAATTCAACGGCTACATCGCTGCGCCGTCAACCGATATCGCTCAACCCGTCGGCTTGGTGTTTCAACGCTGCCGGCTGGAAAAGGAAGCGGGGATTGCCGCGCAGACCGTGGCGCTCGGCCGGCCGTGGCGGCGCACCAAGATGTTTCCCGACGGGCGTTACGGCGATCCTGCCGCGGTGGGCGCCTGCGCCTTTATCGATTGCTGGATGGACGATCATATTCAAGCCGAAGGCTGGCAACCGATGGGCTACGGCAGGATGGATGGCAGCCGGACCATGTTGCAACCGGAAGACGCGCGCTTTTTCGAATATGGCAGCTTCGGTCCCGGTGCCGGCAAACCGTCGCCGCGCCGGCGGATACTGACGCAAGCCGAGGCGAAGGCTTTCGCCGCCGAGAACGTTTTGCCTGATTGGAGACTTTAAGAAAAAACTTGCGTTAAGCATGACCTGAAACGCATTGCATCATTTCGTGTGCGCCGATGCCGGCAGGCGGGGTGACGCAGACGAAGAAAACGTCTATCTGCGACTTGGCGGAAATGGCGTTGCGGAACAGGGCGCGGCGGATGGACAAACAGGTGGATGCGTATGTCTGGGAGGCCGAGCGGATCGCAGATGCCGTACCTGTGCCGGATTATCTCGAACGCATCTATTGGTGGACCTACAATCGCTCGTGGGCGGTGTGGGTATTCGACCGGCAATGGGTGGTCAACGCCATTCTCCTGACCCAGTACAATCGCATGCGCCGCGCGGTGCTGGCGGCGCTGGGAGAGATTTTGCCGGGGCGGACGCTGCAGATTTCCTGCGCTTATGGCGATCTGACACCCAAATTGGCGATGCGGGTGGCAAAAGGCGGCGGCATCCTCGATCTCGTCGACGTATTGCCGATTCAGCTTGAGAATGCCCGCGCCAAGCTGCCATCCGGCGCACCGGTGCGGCTGATCAACATGAACGCCGAGGCCTTGGCGTTGCCGGCCGATCGTTACGATCGGGTGATGATCTATTTTTTGCTCCACGAAGTGCCGAAGGATGTGCGCGCAAAGGTGCTGAAAGAAGCCTTCCGGGTGCTGAAGCCGGGCGGCCGGCTGGTGATGGGGGAATTTTCCAATCCGAAATGGTGGAATCCCTTTCGCTATCTGTGGGCGGTGTTTCTGTCGATTTTCGAGCCGTTTGCCCTCGATATGTGGCGCACCGACATCGCCGATATGCTGCCGGATGCGGCACGCGGCTGCCGGATGGACCGTAACCGCTATTTCGGCGGTCTGTTCCAGCGGACGGTGGTGACCAAAGAATAGTGCCGCATCGAGGCTTGACCAGCCCTAGAATTATTCTTATTTAAGAGCGGTTCTACAGGAGAGCGGTATGACCGACATCGCAGTTCGCATCGCCGAAGAAATCGCCGCCAACGACGTGGTGCTTTACATGAAAGGCTCGCCGCAAGCGCCGACGTGCGGGTTTTCGGCGGCGGTGGTCAAGGTGTTGGATCGCCTTGGCGTAAGTTTCAAAGGCATCAATATCTTGGACGATCCCGACTTGCGTCAGGGCGTCAAGGAATTTGCCAATTGGCCGACGTTGCCGCAACTGTATGTGAAAGGCGAATTCGTCGGCGGCTGCGATATCGTGCGGGAAAAGTACAAGAGTGGCGAACTTGCGGCGCTTCTGGCGGAGAAGGGCATCGCCCATCAGGCATAACGGTTGCGCATCAGCACGTCGCCGAACCGCCGCCGCGCCGAGGCCGGCGCTTCGCGTGTGCCGTAGCCGAGGCGGAAGATAAAGGCGGGATCGCCGTTTCGAACGCCGGCAATCTTGCGGATGTCTTTGGCATAGTCGTTGCTGCGGCCGAGCTGATGGTCGCGATCCATGATCTCGATCGGCTGGTTGAGCGGCTGTGCGGCAAGGCCGAGTGTCGTCAGCCAAAGATGCGAACGCTGCCACCGCTCGCCGGCGAAGATCGCCTGGTCGCGCTCCAGACGGTCGGTGCAGAAAATGACGCCGAAAGCGGCGGCGGTGGGTATCTGCACGTCGCGCGTCGCCGCCAGCCAGTAGCGGTCGGCGGTTTCGGCATTCTGATCGGGCATCAGCTTGGCCACGGCGTTTACCACCGGCGAAAGGCCGGCGGTGTCGGTGGTGATGCCGTCGCGGTTTCGTTCGATTTCCTTTCGGCCGGTGCGGAACCAGCGGGCGCTGTCGGCCGACATCTCCGAATCGGCGACGAAACGCTCGGTCGCTTCGACGATCAGGGCGCCGAGTTCGCGCTTGGCACCGGGATCGAAAATGGCGACGCCGTCGATGCCGTTTTCCGACGCATAGAAGATATCGCCGAGGTTGGGCAGTTGCCGATCCGGCCGATAGGGGCCGCGGTTGGTATGCCGGTGCGGAATAGCGTGGCGTAGCGCAGGAAAGAGTTCGACCGTTGCGCCGACGTCGTGGCGTCGGATTTCGAGCCGTTGTGCGGCAACCGGCGTCTCGTCCCGCGAAATTTCGAGCCGGTCATGGTTCCATTGTCTGGCGGGAAAAACATCGTAATCCGGAAAAGCCAATTTCAGATTTGCCAAGGCGCAGCCGAGGCTGGCGTAAAGCTCGCGGCGGAACGGATCGGCGGTGCCGATATGGCGGGAAAGATCGGCATAGAGCGTGATCGCATCTTCGCCCGGCTCGAAAATCCACGGTTGCGTGTTATGCGCGTTGGCCGCCAGAATGGCGGCGTGGATCGGCCGTTTCGCCGGCATTTCTCCCGCTATCCCCTGCCATTCGCTCCAGGCTCGATAGGCCTCGCCTTGGCCGGCGGAAAAGACGCCGCGGTCGAATGCGCGATACCCCAACGCGGCCAACACGCCGGTGCCGATGCCGCATGCAATCATATTGCGTCGCGAAACCATCGGGGGCTCCAAAAGCAAAAGGCCGTGGAATAATACCACGGCCTTTGCGGCATTGGGATGCGGGTAAGGATTACCGCGAATAGAATTCGACGATCAGATGCGGCTGCATCTGCGCGGCGTAAGGCACATCGGACAAATGGGGGGTACGCAGGAACTTGGCCGACTTGCCCTCTTCGACCTCAAGATAATCCGGGGTGTCGCGCTCGGGGCTTCTCGCCGCCTCCAGCACCACCGCCATTTCGCGGGCCTTGGCCGTAAGCTCGATGGTGTCGCTTTCGCGGATCTGATAGGAGGCAATGGTCACCCGCTTGCCGTTGACCTTGACGTGGCCGTGCGAAACCAACTGACGGGCGGCGAACGGGCTGATCGCGAACTTGGCGCGATAAACCACGGCATCGAGCCGGCGCTCCAATAGACCGATCATATTCTCGCCGGTGTCGCCCGGGCGCCGTACCGCTTCTTGATAATATTTGCGGAACTGCCGCTCGGTGATATTGCCGTAGTAGCCTTTCAGCTTCTGCTTGGCCATCAACTGCGTGCCGTAGTCCGACAGCTTCTTGGCGCGGCGCTGGCCGTGCTGACCCGGACCGTAGGAGCGCTTGTTGACCGGGCTCTTGCCGCGTCCCCAGACGCTTTCGCCCATGCGGCGGTCGAGTTTGAATTTTGCGGATACGCGCTTGCTCATGACTGGTCCAATCGGTTTAACGGCATATTCAAGGCCGCGCACTATAGTCGCCGGTCCTGTGCTGTCAATAACAATCAACATGTTGTAAATAAAGTGTTTTTTCGAACGAGTTCTTCTAGTGGTTGTAATTAAATAGGTTTGCTAAACTAATACGGGATTTTATGTCCGGCCGCGAGCAAGAATTGACGCTTGACGTGGCCTCTACGGCGGATTCTTTTGTATCCGCATTCTTGGCCCCGTGGCGGAACCGGTAGACGCAACGGACTTAAAATCCGTAGTTCCGAAAGGGATGTGTCGGTTCGAGTCCGACCGGGGCCACCAAGCAGGCTTGCGTATTGAAACGGCGTACTTGGGCGGCGACGGGTTGGGTGGCAACGGCCGGCGCCGACGTCGGAGGGAAAATGGAGATCTTGCGACCGGAGGAAGCCGATGGCGCACTGGCGAGTTTCGCCCGTGCCCATGCGGGGATGCGGATATTCGTACGGGGCGACAAGGGGGCGCGGGTCGTCTTGGCGGTTGCGTCGCGACGCATGTATTTCGTCTTCGAGGGCGAATGCGAGGGTGCGCAGATCGTGGGCGTCATTAACGACGCCAAAGAGGCCGGCGTCATCGTCAGCGACGATTTCTCCGCCTATGTCGACATGCTGCCCTTCACCGGCGCGTTGGATTGGCGGGTGATTCCGCAGATCGGTGAGGTCATGCCCAAGGGCAATACCGCCACCAACAAAAACGCCTATGTGGTGCGCGACGACATCACTGCGGCGCTGACCAAGATCAATTCGGCGCTGTTTTCCAAAACCGAGCACCGCGCTTTTGCGACCGGGGCGGAGGCGCTGGCCTGGCTGGGCTGGGAATGAATGTCAGACCTGCCGGTTGGCGGCATCGAGCAGCAGAACCTTCGGCCGAAGCGCCTTGGCTTCTTCTTCGTTCATTTGGGCGAAGGCGATGACGATAACGAGATCCCCCGGCTGACACAGCCGCGCCGCCGCGCCGTTGATGCCGATCACGCCGGATGCTGCCGGAATCGCATAGGTGGTGAAGCGCTCGCCGTTCATGATGTCGAGCACGTCCACCTGCTCGTTCGGCAGAATGCCGGACGCCTCCATCAGCGCGGCATCGATCGAGATCGAGCCTTCGTAGTTGAGGTCGCATTGGGTAACCGTGGCCCGATGCAGCTTGGCTTTCATCATAGTAAGGATCATGGCGCAATTTTATTTGTCTGCCGCCGAGAAGTCCAGGCAAAGACGCGGTCATCTCGCCGCGCTTTGTGGCGGCAAGACGGCATGGTACCATCGGAAGAAATACGGGAATTTGCCATGAAACGTCTGGTTACCGCCCTGCTGCTGCTCGCCGCCCCCGCTTTTGCCGACGAGGCGAAGATCGAAACCTCGATGGGCGACATCGTGATCGCGCTCGATGCGGAACATGCGCCTAAAACGGTCGCCAACTTCGTTGCCTACGCCAAATCCGGCCATTTCAACGGCACCGTGGTCTATCGCGTGGTGCCCGGATTCGTGGTGCAGATGGGCAGCGTCGATGCCAAGGGAAACGGGCGGAAATTGCGCGCGGCCATCCCGCTGGAAAGCGCGAACGGCCTCAAAAACGTTCGCGGCGCGGTAGCGATGGCGCGCGCCGACAAACCGGCCAGCGCCCAGGCCGAGTTTTTCGTCGATCTGGCCGACAACACGCCGCTCGATCCCAAGCCGCAGGATGTGCCGGGGACCACCGGGTATGCGGTCTTCGGGGCGGTGATCGGCGGCATGGACGTAGTCGACGCCATCGCCAAGGTGGCGCTCGGCGGCGGCAAGGGGCCTTTCCCCGATGCCATGCCGAAGACGCCGGTTAAGATCGTCAAGGTGACGATCGGCCGGTTCGCCCCGCCGTCGGCCCCCCCGACCGAGGCGCCGCCGGCCCAAAATGCGCCGATGCCCTGACGGCATACAATCTGAGGGCGAGCCTCGGCGGTGCGGTATATTCTATTGCGATTATTCGTATACGATGTATTTACGCATTAACAAATTGGGCGAATTCGGGTAGCCGTAAATCGCAGTATGGCGTTGCACGCGGGGGGAGAAGCGTCGATTATCCACTGGGGGACCGCCAAGTGGAACGCGTCCCGTGCTGATTGTCGAGCCCTATGTTTCTTCCGTCGATGTCTTCGTTGCGCAACTGACCGCCAAATATCCGGCAGCGCATGTCTATGCCGTTGGCCCGCCGGATGCCCGCACTTTTCTGCTCATGCAGGAAAACCGCTGCCACGTCGTCTTCGTCGGCGAGGCGACCCCTTACCAGGTGCAGGAGGCGCTGCAACTGGCGAAGGCGGACGGCATGTCAAGTGTGGGGACCGGGTTGCTGCTCGATTTTTCGCGCTATACCGGTTCGCTGGACTGGGATTACGTCAAGCGCGATCATTCGATGATACCGGGAATGAAGCCGCAACCGTCCAAGGCGGCATATCTGTGGTCCGATATGCAGGGCGAATTGCTGACCAAGAGCATGGCGATCTTCTTTGCGCCGATCGAATGCCGCGCCTTCGTCGATTACCACGAGGCGATCGCCTGGCTAGGCTGGGAATAAAGCGTTCAGAGCACGGCTTGCGACAGGTACGCCAGGGTTGTGCTGTCCAGTGCCTGATAGGTCGTGCTCGAAATCGACGCGATTTGCGCTGCACTGAACCCGTCGATTTGTACAGCCGTCAACGCTTCGAGGAAGGTCGTCGAAAGTGCGGACATCGTGGTGGTGGTGATATTCCCAAGCTGGGCCGCATTCAGTTCATTATACAACGTCGACGTAAAGCTGGCGAATTGCGATGCCGTCATGGTGGAAAACTGCGTTGCCGTCAACACATTGAACTGCGTGGTGTCCAGCGACTCGAGCTGTTCGACCGATAGATTGCCGATTTGCGTGGGCGTCAATGCTTCGATTTGGGTCATCGTCAACAAGTCGAGTTGCGTCGTCGATAGCGAACGAAGTTGTACGCGAACAAGCGCGGTAAGCTGCGTTGCCGTCAATTCGCCGATTTCCGTCGCGGTAAGTTCTTCAATCACCGTCGTCGTCAGTTGACCGATTTGCGTCGAGGTCAGCCCGCCGATCTGGGTAACGGTAAGGCTATCGATTTCGGTCGCGGTAAGGCCTGACAAGGCGTTCTTGGACAGCGCCCCGATTTGCGTGGCCTTCAGGGCGGCAAACTGCGTTGTCGTCAGTTCCCCGATCTGATCCGCCGTCAGCCCGCTGACCTCCGTGGCGGTCAGCGCGGCAATCTGTGTGGCCGACAGCGAAGCGATCTGGGTCGACGTCAGTCCGCCGATGGCGGTCGACGAAATGTACTTGAATTGCGTCGTCGTCAGGCTGGCCAAATCCGTAACGCTGAGGCCGCCGATCGACGTTGAGGAAATCGCGGCAACTTGTGCTGCGGTCAGCGCGGCAATCTGCGTTGCCGCCAATGCCGCAATCTCGTTCTTGGTCAGCCCGGAAATCGCATCGCTCGAAAGCGCCGTTACCTGCGTCGTCGTCAGGGCAGAAATCTGCGTCGACGTCAGCATGGCAACCTGTTCGCCGGTCAAACCGGAAATCTCGGTAACACTCAATAGTGCGATTTCATCCGCCGACAGCGCTTCGATCTGGGTAATATTCAAGCCGGAAATCGCGGTAGCCGACAGACTGGCAAACTGCGTCACCGTTAACGCGGACAATTGCGTCGGGGTCAGGCCGATAATGGCCTCATCGGAGATCGCTGCAATCTGGGTCGCGGCAAGATACGACATTTGCGTGGCCGTCAGCTTGCCAATTTGGGTTGCCGACAAACCGCCGATCCCGGACGACGAAAGCGACGTCAATTGCGACTTGGAAAGCGCCCCCAGTTGGGTATCGGCAAGCCAGGATACCTCGGTTGCCGTCATCGCCGATACTTCCGTGACGCTCAACTCGGCGATTTGGGTTTGATCGAGGCTGGCAATTTGCGTTGAACTCAGCCCCGCGATGGCCGTGGCCGAAATGGCGCGAAGTTGGGTTTCGGTCAGAATGTCGATGTCCGTGCCGGTCAGGCCGCCGATCGCGGTTGGGGTGATGGCGGAAATTTGTGTGGCGTTCAAAACCGCAAGCTGACCGTCGGTCAGGGCCGCAATCTGCGTATCCGACAAGCCGCTAATCTCGGTTGCCGTTAAACTGCGAACCGCAGTAACCGACAACGCCGCTATCTGGGTTGCGGTCAAAGCCGCCAGACCGGTATCCGAAAACCCTTGAAGTTGCGAAGAGCTGAGGGCGTTCAACTGCGTGGTAGTGAGCGATTTGATTTGGGTCGCGGTCAAGGCGGCAATTTGCGTGGCCGTTATGGCGGCAAATTGCGTAGCATTAAGGGCGGCAACGTCATCGCTCTGCAAACCGGCGACGGCGGTTGCGGATATCGCCGACACCTGTTTGGTGCTGAACAACGCCACTTGCGTCGTGGTGAGTGCGGCAATTTCGGTCATCGTCAACGCGGCAATTTGGGTCGTCGTCAGGGTGCCGATTTGATCTGTGGTCAGCGCGGCAATCTGCGTCGCAACCAACGCGGCGATTTCCGTCGCGGTCAGTGCGCGAATTTGCGACGCGGTCAGCGCGGCGACGTCCGTCGTCGACAATCCTTCAATTCCGGTATCGGACAGGCTGGCGATTTGGGTTGCGGTCAAATCGTCGATCAAATTGTCGGAGATCGCATCGATCTGCGTCATGCTCAAGGCGGCAATCTGCGTGGCCGTCAGACTTAATACCTGAGTATCCTGCAGCAAAGCGATTTGCGTTTTGGTCATGGCGGCAATCGCCGTCGGCGACAACGCATTGAACTGCGTCGTCGAGAACGACGCGAGCTGCGTTCCGCTCATCGCCGAAACCTGCTCGTCGGAGAGGCTGCCGATCTCCGTCGCCGTCAAAAGCGCGATCGTTGTCGCGCTTAAGGTCGAGGTTTGACTGGTCGTCAATGCGGCAATTTCGGTCGCCGTAAGGTTCTTGATTTGCGTTGCCGTCAACGCGGCCAGTTGCGTTGCCGACAATGTGGCGATCTGCGATGCCGACAGCGCCGCAATCTGCGTTTTGGTCAGCGATTGAAGCTGGGTGTCCGCAAGCGAAGAAATCTGGCTTTCCGTCAACCCGTCGATCGCAGTGACGGATATGGCCGCCAATTGGCTGGCATTCAAAGAATCCAATTGCGATTCGGTCAGTGCCGCAACTTCCGTTTCGGCCAGCCGGCCGACGGTCGTCGTGGTCATTGCCGATACCTGCGTCGTCGTCAATGCCTTGATGGTGTCGGACGATAGCGCGGCCAACTGATCCGCCGTTAGCGCGTTGATCTGCGATGCGGACAGCGAGACAATTTCGGTCGCCGAAAACTCGTCGATACCCGACGAGACTAGCGCCGCTATTTGTTTGGCGGACAAAATGCCGATCTGGGTTTCGTCGAAGGCTTCGATTTGGTCCGCGGTCAACCCGGCAACCTGGGCGGTCGTCAGCAACTTGATCTCGGTCGTCGTCAGCGCCTTGATCTGAGCCTGGCTGAGCGAGGCAATTTGCGATGACGACAAGCCGCCGATCTGCAAGGAGGTAAGGCTGTTCAGATTATCCGTCGAAAGACCGGCAATGGCCGTGGCGGATATGGCGGCGATTTGCGTGCTGGCCAGCGTTGCAAGCTGCGTCGACGACAGTGCCGCAATGTCGTCCTTGCTCAAACCGCCGATTTGGGTTGCGCTCAGAATGTCGATTTGCGTCGCCGTCATCGCGCCGATTTGCGACGCCGACAAGTCCGACATCTGGGTTGCCGTCAGCCCTTTTATCTGAGCCGTAGACAACGCGGCAATTTGCGTAATGGTCAACGATGCCAGTTGGTCTTCGGTCAAGCCGCTTATTTCGGTGGCGGTCAACGCCGTCAATTGCGTCGACGTCAAGCCGGCAATCTGCGTTGACGTAAAGCCGGAGACGGCGGTTCCCGTCAGGGCGGCGAGTTGGCTGGTCGATAGAGCGTCGATCCAGGTGTCGGACAGCGATTTAATCTGATCGCTCGTAAGCCCGGCAATTTGGGTAACCGTCAACGACTGAATCTGATCCGCCGATGCTGCGCCGATTTGGCTGCTGTTGAGTTCGGATATTTGCGTGGCCGTCAACCCGCGCAGTTGGGTTTTCGTCAACTCGCCGATTTGCGTTGCGGTAATGGCGCCGGTCGCGTCGGCGGAAAGCGCGGATATTTGAGTGGCGGTCAGCAAATCGAGAACCGTATTGCCGACCGAAACGATGTCTTCGGCGGTTAGTCCGCCGATTTGCGTTTTGGACAGCGCCTTGATCTGCGTCGACGTCAAGCCGTCAAGCTGCGTCGCGGACAGTTCGGAAACTTGCGTGCCGGTCAGACCGGCGATCTGGGTGACGGTCAGTGCGCCGATCTGCGTGGCGGAAAGATAGGCGACTTGGTCCTCGGAGAACGCTCCGATCTCGGTTGCGGTCAGCGCGCTCAGCTGACTGTCGGCAAGCGAGGCGATTTGGGTCCGTGTCAGTCCGCCGATGGCGGTTGTCGAGAGCGCGGACATCTGCGTTACCGACAGGCTGCTGATCTGGCTGGCGGTCAGGCTCTTGACGTCTTCGTCGCTCAACCCCTTGATTTGCGTCGCGGTCAGGGACGCCAACTGCGATACGGCCAGCGACTGTATTTGCGTCGTGCTGAACGCATTGATTTGGGTGGCGGTCAGACCGGCAATCTGGGTTGCCGCCAGTGCTGCGATGGCGGTCGCGGTCATGCCCGACAAGGCGGTGGACGTCAGATACGATATTTGGGTTTTGCTCAAGGTGCCGAGCTGCGTGGACGAGAGCGCCGCCATCCCGTCGGCGGTAAGGCCGCCGATTTGAGCCGCAGTTAGAACCGCAATCTGTTTTTCGCCGAGGGCGGCGATCTGCGTTATATCCAGCGAGGCGATTTCGGTGGCGGTCAGTCCCCTGACTTGAGCCGTCGTTAGCAGGCCGATTTGATCGCCGCTGAGATAATCGATTTGGTCGGTCGACAGGGCGGCGATTTCCGTTGCCGTCAGGGCCAAAAGATCTTCGGTGCTCAGCGTCGTCAACTGGGTTCCGGTAAGACCGCTTACGGCGCGCGTCGATAGCGCCGCAATCTGTATTTTCGAAAAAGCGCCGAGCTGGGTAACCGTCAGGTTGGCGACGTCGCTGGCGTCGAGACCGGATATCTGGGTCGTCGATAGCAAGGTAATCTGCGTCGTCGAAAGCGCTTGAATTTGGGTCTCGCTTAACGAACCGATCTGAGCCTTGGTCAATCCAGAAAATTGCGTGCTGCTCAACAATGCGATCTGTTCGGCGGTTAGACCCGCAATGGCGGATGTCGTCAGGCAGGCAATCTGTCCCTTGCTCAGCGTCGCGAGCTGTTCGTCGGACAGCATCGCTACGTCGTTGGCGCTTATGCCCCTGGTCTGCGTCGTGCTGAGGGTGCCGATCCCGGTCGTGCCGAGCTGCGCGAATTGAGTCGCCGAAAGTGCGGCAATCCCGGTAGCGGTTATTCTCCCCAGTTGCGTCGTAGTCAGCGCGGAGATTTGCGTCGTCGTCAGGCCGGCTACCTGCGTAGCCGTCAGATAGCCGATTTCGGTGGCGGTAAGCGCCGAAAACTGGCTGCTCGTCAACTGCCCGATCTGGTCTTCGCTCAGCGCTTGAATTTGGGTCGACGCGAATGCCGCAACCTGGGTCGTCGTCAGTGCAACAATTTGCGAATCGTCCAGGGCGGAGATTTCCGTTGCCGTCAGGCTCTTGACCTGTGTTGCCGTCAAGGCGGCGATCTGGGTTTCGCTAAGCCCGCCGATTTGGTCGATACTGAGGTTTTTGATCTGCAGCGCGGTCAGACCGCTGATTTGCGTCGCGGTCAACACGTCGATGTATTCGGAAACCAGAGTCTGGATTATGGTCGTGGTAAATCCGGACATTTGCTTGCCGGTAAAGGCCTCGAGTTGGCTCTCGCTGAACTTGACGATTTCGTCGGCGCTGATGCCCTTAAGCTGGGTGGTGGTCAGGGCGGCGATTTGGCTGACCGTCAACGCCGCAATCTGGTCGCTGTCGAGAACGGCGATGGCGGTGGCGGACAATCCCTTAATCTGGGTTGCGGACAATAGTCCGATTTGATCCGCCGACAGATAACTCACCTGTGTCGTCTTCAACTGGCTCAGTCCGGCGGCGGTAAGGCCGGAAATCTGCGTCGTCGTCAGGGCGGCGATCCGATCCCGGTCGAGCGACTTGATTTGCGTTGCCGTCAGTGCCGCTATTTGCGTTGCCGTCAGCGCCGTCCATTGATCGTCGGACAACAGCCCGATGTCGGTCGTCGACAGTCCCTTGATCTGGGCGGCGGAAAGCGCGGCGATCTGGGACGCCGATAGTTCGCCCAGTTGCGTGTCGGTCAATGCGGCAATCTGTGCCGATAAAAATCCGGAAATCTGGGTTTCGGTCAGCGCGGCGATTTGGTCGTCGCTTAACGCAAGTATTGCGGTTTTGTTCAGGGCGGATATCAGCGCTGCGTTGAGAGCCGCGACCTGCGTCACCGATAACGTCGAAATTTCCGTCGTGGTCAGCGCCTTGATTTGCGTCTTGGTAAGCCCGCCGATCTGAGTTTCGGTCAGCGTGGCGAACTGGGAGCTGTCCAGGGACGCGATAATGGTGGTGGCGAATGCGCCGATCTGCGTACTGGTGAAATAGGAAATCTGTTCCGCCGACAATTCGTCGACTTGGGTCGCCGTCAGGTATTTGAGTTCGGTCTTGGTCAGGGCGGCAAGTTGCGTCGATCCCAGGGCGTCGATTTGTTCGGCGCCGAGCGCCTTGATTTGCGTTGCCGTTAAACCTGCAATTTGCGTTTCGGTCAGGGCCGCCAGTTGTTCTGCGGATAGGGTCAGGAAACCGGTGGTCGTCAGCGCCCGTATTTGTGCGGCGCTAAGCGACGGCAATTGGGTGACGGCGAGGCTTTCGATCTGCTCGGTCGAAAGGTCTTTTATCTGCGTGGCGGTGAGGGCGGAAATCTGCGTACCGCTCAGCAAGCCGACGAGCGTATCCGTCAGCGCGTCCATCTGCGTGGTCGAAAGCACGGCAATCTGGGTTGCGGCCAGGCCGGCAAGTTGATCCGTCGAAAGTGCGGCGATTTCGGTGGACGTCAGTCCCTTGATTTGCCCCGTGGTCAGCCAGGAAATTTGCGAGGCGGACAAGGCCGCAAACTGTTCCGAGGTCAAAGCGCCGATTTCGGTCGCGGTCAGCGTCCGCAGTTGCGTCGCGCTCAGCGCCTTGATCTCGTCTACTCCCAGCGCATCGATTTGATCGGCATTCAGCACCCTGATCTGCTCGGCCGAGAGATAGACGATCTGGTTGTCGGTGATGCCGCTCAGCTGCGTCGGATCCAGACTGGAGATCTGCTTGGTCGAAAGGTAGGTCAGCTGCGTGCCGGACAGCTCGCCGATATCCTCGGCGGTGAAGGCATCGAGATCCGTGGTCGTCAGCGAATTTATGTTCGTCTTGTTCAGCGACGCGACGTACGCCGAGGAGGACGAAAATGACGAGATCGACGAAACCATACGCTTTACGTCCCGCTGCTAATTGTTCCGTTCGGCCGGGCGCGGCCAAGCCCGTTTCCGGTTTGCGCCCGGGTACGGGCGTGACCCGATGTGGCAATCGTCGACCAACGCAAACGCATACATGCCGGTTCCTTATCGCCGGTAGGCGGCGATCCTCCGGTCACACGCTGTGCATGTTCCGTGCCTTGCCGGGTGAAAAAATATCGCAGCATAATCAATACGTTATTGTGAATTTGCCGTGGCATCGATCCGCCGCCGGTGGGCAAAAAACGAATGCCCGGCGTTTTTTGCCTGCTTGGGCTTCTCGCGGCGCGGGTGGCCGGCGGTAAGTCTCTAGAATTCAAAAAAAATCCCCGGCGGAGGCCGCCGGGGAGCGATGACGGAAACAAAACCGGATAAACTATTTATTCAGCGTACAGACCGCCCTGAGTTTCGCCGCGTCCTTACAGGATTTGGTGTCGAAAGGCGCGGTCGAATCCTGCACAGGGATGAACGCCACCAGTCCGGCGGGTTGCTCGGGGCAGACGAATTCCACCACATAGCGCTTTTTGGCGGGTTCCTGGCCGATGACATGCATTCTGTCGACGTTGGCGGTGCAGGGAACCTTGTGAAGCGCGAGTGCCTCGATGAAATTCCGCTTGGTGACGATCGGCCCCGAGTCGGTCAACTTGCAGGATATGCCGCGCATGCCGGCGTCCTTGCAGGTGAGGACCTGCGGCCGCACCGTCGATCCGGGCATCGCCGAAAGCAGGATGAAGCCCCTGCCGTCGGCGCAGGCGACTTCGTTGTATTCGACCTTCGCCTTGGCGTTCTGGCCGAGTCTGGCGGTTTTGTTGACCAAGCAGTTGGTGCCGGCATGGGCCATCGCCGCCGAGGCCATTGTCTCGATATTGACGTTGGCGCTCAGTTTGCACGCCGCGCCCGTCGGTTTGCCTGCGGTAATATCGGCTTGGCGATTCGCTTCGGCGGTAAAGCAGGAGACGCCGGTGGGCGCCCCTTCGCCGGGTTGAAACAGAAAATAGCCTATGCCGTTGGTGCAGGCGACCTCATAGGTGCGGACGGTCGTATTCTTGCCGTCGATCGGCGCCGTTTCTTCGGCGGCCAGTACGGCATCGCCCACTTCGCAGGACAGGGATAGGGTTTTTGCCAGTTCGGTTGCGGCGGACTTGTCTTCGGCCAGAAGGTCTTCGAGTTTTCGGCCCTTAGCCAGGTCTTCCTTGGTCAGCCGCGTGGCCTGGTTGGTGTAGTCGCTGCTTCGACCGCTTGCTCCGTCGGGCTGGCCGGCGGATTGCGCCGCCGCCGGCGCTGCGACCAGGGCCAGCATCAGAAACGCCGCACATGGGCCAAGAAAACCCTTCATATCTCTTCTCCGTCCGCCTCCCCCGTATGTCCCGGCACGCGGGGTTTACGGGCGTCCTTGTTAATACCAAGTGACACCGGGTTCTACTGTGCCGCGCCTCACTTATAGTGTTCGAAAAAAAACGCGTGCTGCATTTCGAACATTTCTCGCGCATGGCGCGATTGTTCGAAGTATCGACCATGCCTGGACGGCCGCCGTGGCGTCGGTCGAGCCGGTCGCGATCGGCTGGAAGACGCGGAAAACCGGGCAAAAAACGACATGCGAGGGGAAGTAAACCGGGTTTGCCGGTTTTTCGGTCAACCCGCTCCACGGCGCAAGACCTGTGGGTGCGTCTTCTCCTGCTGTTGCCGCCGCGGGACGCGACGGCTATCTTGCCTTTACGGCGGGGCCTTAAAGCCTTAAGGCCCCGTTTCGCTTTTTCGCGAAAGAAGGACGCCATGAAACGCCGGCGGATGATCTACGAAGGCAAAGCCAAAATTCTGTACGAAGGACCGGAGGCCGGCACCATCGTCCAGTATTTCAAGGACGACACCACCGCTTTCGATGCCACCAAGAAGGCGGTGATCGAAGGCAAGGGTGTGCTTAACAACCGCATCAGCGAGTATTTGTTCGGGCAATTGGGCGCCATCGGGGTGCCGACCCACTTCATCAAGCGGCTCAATATGCGCGAGCAGCTGGTCAAGGAGGTGGAGATCGTCCCCCTCGAAGTGGTGATGCGTAACGTCGCAGCCGGCTCGCTAGCCAAGCGCTTAGGCCTGACCGAGGGCACGCCGCTGCCGCGCTCGATCATAGAATATTATTACAAGAACGATTCGCTGCACGACCCCTGGGTCAGCGAAGAGCATATCACCGCATTCGGTTGGGCCAGCCCCCAAGATCTCGACGACATGGTGAATCTCACCATTCGGATCAACGACTTCCTGACCGGGCTGTTCCTCGGCGTCGGCATCAAGCTGGTCGATTTCAAGCTCGAATTCGGCCGGTTGTGGGAAAACGACTACATGCGCATTGTGCTTGCCGATGAAATCAGCCCGGATTGTTGCCGGCTGTGGGACGCGGTGACCAACGACAAGATGGACAAAGACCGCTTCCGCCGCGACATGGGCGGGATGATGGAAGCCTATTCCGAGGTCGCGCGCCGTCTTGGCATCATGCCCGAATCGGGGCAATCCGAAATGAAGGGACCGAAACTGGTCCAGTAGCCGCAAGACGAGGTGGGCAGGCATGAAGGCGCGGGTTTTCATCAGACTCAAGAACGGTGTGCTCGATCCGCAGGGCAAGGCGATCGGCAAGGCGCTGACCGGCCTCGGCTTTGCCGGCATCGGCGAGGTGCGCCAGGGCAAGCTGATCGAGATCGAACTGGACGAAACCGACGAGGCCGCCGCCAAAACCGCGCTGACCGAGATGTGCGAGAAGCTGCTGGCCAACACGGTAATCGAGCGCTACGAAATCGAGCTTGCGAAATGAAATCGGCGGTCGTCATCTTCCCCGCTTCCAACTGCGATCGCGATGCCGCCGTTGCCCTCGAACAGATGACCGGCAAAAAACCGCATCTGATCTGGCACGCCGACAGCGACATCCCCGACGTCGATCTCATCGTATTGCCCGGCGGCTTCTCCTACGGCGATTATCTGCGCTGCGGGGCGATGGCCAGCCAAAGCCCGGTGATGCGAACCGTCAAGGAGCGCGCCGAAAAGGGCGTCTCCGTGCTCGGCATCTGCAACGGCTTTCAGATCCTGACCGAAACCCATCTTTTGCCCGGCGCGTTGATGCGCAATGCCGGACTGAAGTTCGTCTGCCGGCCGGTCGGCCTGGCCGTGTGCGAGGCCCAGTCGCGCTTCACCCGCCGCTATTCGAGCGGGCAGACGGTGGTGTTCCCGGTGGCGCACGGCGAAGGCAACTACACCGCCGACGACGACACCTTGAAGGCACTCGAAGCCGAGGGGCGCATCGCCTTCCGCTATGCCGAAGGGGACAACCCCAACGGCTCGGCGCACGACATCGCCGGTATCCTGAACGAGAAGCGCAACGTGCTCGGACTGATGCCGCATCCCGAGCGGGTGTGCGATGCCCTGATCGGCGGCACCGACGGCCGGGCGATGTTCGAAAGCCTGATCGAAGCGATCGGCTGATCGGACGATGACGCTTGTCGGTCGCGGGCGGAAGGATTATATTCCTCTGTTCGCTGCGGCAGGATACAAGAGGCGGAAAATCGGGGGAGGGGAGGGGGAAAGAGTGAAAACGAAGATCACGATTTTGCGCTTTTTCCCAAAGGCCCCCATAGATGTTGATGTGGTAATGCGATGAGCCGAATTTCTCCAGACGTCGTTCGCGAACATGGCCTTTCCGAGGAGGAATACGCCAAGATCGAAGCATTGCTCGGCCGTGCCCCCAATATGGTCGAGCTTGGGGTATTCAGCGTGATGTGGTCCGAGCATTGCTCGTACAAATCCACCCGCGCCCATTTGAAAAAGCTGCCGACCAAGGGCAAGCGGGTGATTCACGGTCCCGGCGAGAATGCCGGCGTGGTCGACATCGGCGACGGCGACTGTGTGGTTTTCAAGATGGAAAGCCACAACCACCCCAGCTTTATCGAGCCCTATCAGGGCGCGGCGACCGGGGTGGGCGGCATCTTGCGCGACGTGTTCACCATGGGGGCGCGCCCCATCGCCATGCTCGATTCGTTGCGGTTCGGCGCGCCGGATCATCCTAAAACCCGCAGTCTGGTTTCCGGCGTGGTGGCGGGCATCGGCGGCTACGGCAACTGCATGGGCATTCCCACGGTGGCCGGCGAAACCGCCTTCGACGAAAGCTACAACGGCAACATTCTGGTCAACGCCATGTGCGTCGGCTTGGCGAAGAAGGACAAGATTTTCCTCTCGGCGGCCAAGGGGGTGGGCAATCCCATCGTCTATGTCGGCTCCAAAACCGGGCGCGACGGCATCCACGGCGCTACCATGGCCTCGGCCGAATTCAATGCCGATTCCGAGGAAAAGCGCCCCACCGTGCAGGTCGGCGATCCCTTCGCCGAGAAGCTGGTGCTGGAAGCCTGTCTGGAGCTGATGGAATCGGACGCCATCATCGCCATTCAGGACATGGGCGCGGCGGGGCTGACCTCGTCATCCTCGGAAATGGCCGACAAGGGCGGGGTAGGGGCCGAGATCGATCTCGATAAGGTGCCCCAACGCGAAACCAACATGACCGCCTACGACATGATGCTGTCGGAGAGCCAGGAGCGCATGCTGGCGGTGCTCAAGCCCGGCCGCGAGAAAGAGGCCGAGCGCATCTTCAAAAAATGGGGCCTCGATTTTTCGATCATCGGCATCACCACCGATACCCACCGGTTGATCGTCAAGCACAGGAACGAGGTGGTGGCCGACATGCCGGTCGGATCGCTCTCGGATGCCGCACCGGTCTACGAACGCCCCTTCGTCAAGCCCGAGCCGGCCCACGAGATGCTGCTGACCGACGCCACGCGCGCGGTGGTGCCCTCGCTGCTCAAGGTTCTCGGCAGTCCCGACATGTGCTCCAAGCGTTGGATTTGGGAGCAGTACGACCATTCGGTGATGGCCGACACGGTGATCGGCCCCGGCGGCGATGCCGCCCTGGTGCGGGTACACAATACCAATAAAGGCTTGGCGATGACGGTGGATGCCAACCCGCATTACTGCAAAGCCGATCCGTACGAAGGCGCCAAGCAGGCGGTGGCCGAAGCCTGGCGCAACCTGACTGCGGTCGGCGCGCATCCTTTGGCGGTGACCGACAACCTCAATTTCGGCAACCCGGAAAAGCCCGAAATCATGGGCCAGATTGTGGCTGCGGTCGACGGCATCGGCGAAGCCTGCCGGTTCCTCGATTTTCCCGTGGTGTCCGGCAACTGCTCGCTCTACAACGAAACCCAAGGCGAGGGCATTCTGCCGACCCCCACCATCGGCGCGGTCGGTCTGGTCAAGGACGTGACCAAAACCGCCTCGATTCCGTTCAAGCGAGTGGGCGATGCGATCTTCCTGATCGGCGAGGTTAGATGCCAGCTCGGCCGTTCGGCCTATTTGCGCCTCGTCGAGAGCCGCGAGGCCGGCGCCATGCCGCCGGTCGATCTGTCTGCGGAAAAGCAGAACGGCGATTTCGTCCGCGATCTGATCGAAACCGGCATCGTCGATACCTGCCACGACATATCCGACGGCGGGGTGATCGTGGCGCTGGCGGAGATGGCGATGGCCAGCGGTGTCGGCGCGCACATCGTGCTGCCGAACGGCATGCCGCCGATCCCCTTTCTGTTCGGCGAAGAGCAGGCGCGTTATCTGATCGCGGTGCCGACCGAAAAGGCCGAGAAGATCCTTACCGACGCCGCCGTCAACGGCATTTTCGCGATGATGCTGGGCGAGACCGGCGGGTTGACCTTACGGCTCGACGAGTTGGGCGAGGTCAGCCTCGAATCGCTGAAAAAATCCCACGAAGCCTGGCTTCCTTCCTATATGGCGGGCGATTCCTGATGGCGATGGCGCGCGAAGAGATCGAACAGCTCTTGCGCCAGGCGTTTCCCGACGCCGACATTGCGGTTGCCGCCCTGGCCGACGACGGCGATCACTACGCCGCCGCGGTGCAATCCGCCGCCTTCAACGGCAAGACCAAGGTGCAGCAGCACCAGATGGTCTATGCGGCGCTGGAAGGACGAGTCGGCGGCGTTCTGCACGCGCTGCAATTGACCACGGCGCCGAAGGAGACGGGCGCATAGCGGATAACCGCCCAGAGCAACGTGCGCATAGTTGCGACCAGCCGGCGATGCCTTCGCTATTTCGTCAATTTCGCCTTGACCGCGGCGCTGGCGGCGGCGAAATCCATTTTGCCGGCGAAGTGTCCCTTGAGATGCGCCATCACCTTGCCCATATCTTTGATGCTGCCCGCGCCGGTTTCGGCTATGGCGGCGTCGATGGCAGCCGAAGCCTCTTCGGTCCCCATCTGTTGGGGCATGAATTCGCGAATGACCGCGATTTCGGCCGCTTCCGCCGCGGCCAGTTCCGGCCGGCCGCCCTGCTTATAGAGGGCGATCGAATCCTCGCGCGATTTGATCATTTTTGCGAGCAGGCCGAGAATCTCGTCATCGGCGATGCCGGCACGCGAATCTTCGGTACGACCGGCGATGTCGCGGTCCTTGATCGCCGCCAGAATCAACCGCAAGGTGCCGAGGC
Organism: Alphaproteobacteria bacterium UBA1303; assembly: GCA_002307315.1. Taxonomy (GTDB): domain Bacteria; phylum Pseudomonadota; class Alphaproteobacteria; order Micropepsales; family Micropepsaceae; genus Rhizomicrobium. Next base: position 8,892 of record DBTZ01000068.1, on the reverse strand, counting down.
GCGTCTGGTCCTTGGCCTTCATCGCCTCTTTCATCGCGGTGGTGATCGCTTCGCGCAAAGCCATTATATATCTCCTAAATGCCAATCGGCGGGCAATTTACCCTTCCGCGCGCGGCAGCCAAAGACAAAAGAAGATTTTTACGGGGTTGACCGCGCTTATCGCCCTCCCTATTTTCGCCCGGGTCTTTTGAGCTTTCCGCCATGTCGAATCCGTCATCTTTCTCCGCCGTACTTGGTGCGGAGGCCGTTTTGCGCGGCCGGTTGGTTCTCGCCGACGGGACGATATTCGACGGCCGCGGCTTCGGGGCGAAAAAATGCGCGGTGGGCGAGGTTTGCTTCAACACCGCGATGACCGGCTATCAGGAAATCCTTTCCGATCCCTCGTATGCCGGGCAGATCGTCTGCTTCACCTTTCCGCATATCGGCATCGTCGGCACCAACGACGAGGACGTGGAAGCGCTCAAGCCCGTGGTGCGCGGGGTGATCGTGCGCGCCGCGGCCGGAATGTCGTCCAACTGGCGCGCCTTGCAGCGCTTCGATACCTGGCTCAAACGCCACGATATTCCGGGGATTGCCGGCATCGACACTCGCGCGCTGACCAATCGCATCCGCACCAAGGGCATGCCGCACGGGGCGATCGGCGCCGACGGCAAAACCGATGCCCCCGCGCTGCACCAGATGGCCAAGGATTTTGCCGGTCTCGAAGGTATGGATTTGGCCAAGGATGTGTCGGCGGCGCAGGTTTCGCACTGGCAACAGACGCCCTGGACTTTAGGCCAAGGCTACGGCGAACAGACCGCGCCGTCCTTCCGCGTGGTGGTGATCGACTACGGCGTCAAGCACAACATCTTAAGGTTGTTGGCCGGGATGGGTGCCGATGTCACTGTGGTGCCGGCGAAGGCTTCGTTCGAGGACATCATGCGCCACAAACCGCATGGCGTGGTGCTGTCGAACGGACCGGGCGATCCGGCGGCGACCGGCGCATACGCCATTCCGGTGATCCGGGCGGCGATCGATGCCGGGTTGCCGGTGTTCGGCATTTGTCTCGGCCATCAGATGCTGGGCCTCGCCCTCGGCGGCAAAACCAAGAAGATGAGCCAAGGTCATCACGGCGCCAATCACCCGGTGAAGGATCTGGAAACCGGTAAAGTCGAGATCGTGTCGATGAACCACGGTTT
>DBTZ01000068.1:4895-7371 GCA_002307315.1 Alphaproteobacteria bacterium UBA1303 | reverse complement strand
GTGTCGCTGTTCGACGGCTCGAACTGCGGCCTGAGGCTTAAAGATAAGCCGGTGTTCTCGGTGCAGTACCACCCCGAAGCCTCGCCGGGGCCGATGGATTCGCACTACCTGTTCGCCCGCTTCTGCGACGCGGCAAAGGCGAGGGCCTGAAAGGCATCACCCCGGGACTTTGCCCTGCCAAACCGGCCAGCAGGCGGTTTGGCCTTTCGCTTTGAGCAAATCGTAAAGCCGCAATTGGGCGTCTTCGGCGTTGCGTCCGGAACTGAGGGTTTTGTAGTCCTTCGCGCCCGCGCACCAAACATAGAACTGATGATGGCCGGCGGAATAAAACGCCAATGCTTTGCTGGAGGCATAACTGTCCGCCGCCGCCACGCCAGCCGCCGTCACTGCGAGGCATACGGCGAAAGCGCCGAACAACCACCGTTTCGCCATTGCCTTCCCCGAACCCCGGCCCGTCTTAAGACGTTGTCGCCGATTTACCCAACCCCTTGGGAGCCGTTCTACCGATCCCATATTGGCAGTGATGTTATCCCGGATCGTTCGTATTTTCACGTGAAAAGAAATCGAATGCTAAGCAATATATCTGCGTCGCTGCCGGTAACTCACGGTAGCGGCGGGGCCGTCGCTAGCGTTTTACTCTGTCTTCCCGGCCGCCGCCGCCTGGTTTGCCGAAAAAACGATCATGCTATCGTCCTCGGGTTGAATTGGACTCTGGAAAAACTCCAAAATGCCGCGTAATACAAATTGCGCCGGCCTTGTAGCGATGTACTTTTCGTTGGCGAATATGCTGGGGTGGTGTGGCGGCTTCATATAGCCGGCAATAATAACGGGCGGACGGAAATGACTGGTTCCATGTCGCATGCCGATATCCTTGAAGCGGCCCAGCGTGCCCATTCGGCCATCACCCTGCATAATGCGGAGGACTTCGAAGGCATGCGGCGGGCCGGCAAGCTGGCGGCGGAATTGCTTGATGTCATGGCGATGGAAGTGAAGCCGGGTGTCACCACCGCCCATCTCGACAAGCTGGCCTTCGATTTCATGGTCGATAACGGGGCGATTCCCGCCTGTCTGGGCTATCGCGGCTACCGCTATACTCTATGTACGTCGCTCAACCATGTGGTCTGCCACGGGCAGCCCAACGACAAGCCGATGCGCGAAGGCGATATTGTCAATATCGATGTGACGCTGATCCTTGACGGCTGGCACGGCGATTCCTCGCGGATGTATCCGGTGGGTGACGTGGGGCGCAAGGCGGCGCGGCTGATTGATATCACCTACGAATGCCTGATGCGGGGAATCGCGGCGGTCAAGCCCGGCGCCACTACCGGCGACATCGGCCATGCCATCCAAACCTACGCCGAAGATGAGGAGCACTGCGCGGTGGTGCGCGATTTCTGCGGCCACGGCCTCGGCAAGGTGTTTCACGCCTTGCCCAATATTGTGCATTACGGCAAGCCGGGACACGGCATCGATTTACGGCCCGGCATGTTTTTCACCATCGAGCCGATGATCAATCTCGGCGGTTATGGGGTGAAGGTGCTGTCGGATGGTTGGACTGCGGTGACCCGCGACCGTTCCCTTTCCGCGCAATTCGAACATTGCATCGGGGTGACCGATAATGGTGCCGAAATCTTCACGCTCTCGCCCAAGGGCTGGCACAAGCCACCTTATCTCTGAGGCGTCGGAACCACCGCCTGGCGGACTATCGGAGGCCGGGGGCGCATTTACCGCCGCTCCGCATTATCTCGGCCACCGTAGTCGGTTGCGCCAACGGTTTTTGGCCGCCGGCAGCGATGCCTTGCCCGATTACGAATTGTTGGAGCTGACGTTGTTTGCCGCCGTTCCCCGCCGGGACGTCAAACCGCTGGCTAAGGCGTTGATCGTCCGCTTCGGCGGCTATGCCGAGGTTCTGGCAGCGCCGCGCGAGAGGCTGATGGAGGTGGAGGGGGTGAGCGAGTCCGTCGCTATTCAGCTCAAGATCGTCGAGGCGGCAGCCTTGCGTATGGCCAAGGCCAAGGTGCTAAACCGGCCGGCGCTGAATTCCTGGCAGTCCTTGCTGGATTACTGCTCCGCCGCGATGGCGCGTGCGCCTATCGAGGCGTTCCGGGTGTTGTTTCTCGACCGCAAGAACATCCTGATTGCCGACGAGGTGCAATCCACCGGTACCGTCGATCACACCCCGGTTTATCCGCGCGAAATCGTCAAGCGGGCGCTTGAACTCGGCGCCTCGGCGGTCATTTTAGTACACAACCATCCGTCCGGCGATCCAACTCCCAGCCGCGCCGACATCGATATGACCTACCAGATCAGAGATGCTGCGAAGGGGCTGAAGATTGCGATCCACGATCATGTCGTTGTCGGACGCGGCGGTCACGTCAGCTTCAAGGCAATGGGACTGTTGTGAGCGTCTCCGAAAACCGGATTCCACCCCCGCAACAAGTGCGAGGTCGTCTTATACCAAGCTGCATGGGAAAGA
>DBTZ01000068.1:518-4535 GCA_002307315.1 Alphaproteobacteria bacterium UBA1303 | reverse complement strand
TCATAACCTATGCACGTCCGTATTAATCGGTGAAACGCCCTGATCATCGATGAAATTTACCATAAACGCCATACCCCGGTTTTCTTCCGGCGGATAAAATGGTGTAAATCAAGAATAGGGGGGCGATGGCGATGCTGCGGTTTGCCGGAAATGAAGTCGGCCGTTTGCTAATGGGGCTGTTGGGTGCAGCCCTGATGGCCACGGCGCTCGGCGCCCTGTCCGAACTCGACGCCGGTTACGTATCGTATTTGTCCGCCTTTGCCGATCGGCTTTCCGCCTATGTCTGGGGCGATTTTGGGATCAGTCTGCTTACCGGCCTGCCCGTTGTCGCCGAATTGCATTCCCATATGCCCGTGACGCTGATGCTGACGGCGGCGGGCGGTTTCCTGGCGTTGATCGTCGGCGTACCGCTTGGGCTATTGTTTCAAGTCGGCGCGATACGCAGACTGGGCGCGCCGTTTGTGCAGGCGATATCCGCCGTTCCGGTGTTTTGTGCCGGTCTGCTGCTGGCTTTTGTTGCGGCGAAGCTGATGGGGTGGAAGGGCGATGCCGGCATTCCTGCGGTGGAGTCTTTTTTTGCGCCGGGCGGCGATGCTTTGGTGAAAGCGGCGTTGCCGGTGGCAATGGTGGGGCTGGCCGGTGGGGCGGCAGTGCAGTTGGCGATGCGCCGCGCTGCGGCAGCCGAAAACGGCTCTTCTTGGCACGACGGCCTGAGACGTTTGGGCATGAGTGTACTGGAGATCGAGAGTATATACGTGCTGCCGCGCATCCTTGCAGGACTGATTGCCCACGCCGGCGACATTATGCTGGCGTTGCTGTCGGCAACGGTAGTGGCCGAGTGGGTTTTCTTCATACCCGGCGCGGCGGATATGTTCGTCAAGTCGACCGCCCTACGCGACTGGAACGTGGTGGCGCTTATATTGTTCTGTTTTGCGGCACTGTATTTTGCCGTCGATTTCCTCGGGCGAATGGCGGCCCATATCATGATCCGCGAGGAACCTGCGCCATGAGCCGCGCCTCTCCGGTCGGAGAAATGTCGTTGCGGACATCCTTGCGCATCGGCGGCTGGTGCGTGCTGGGGTTGGTCGTTGTGGCGGCGCTTTTGAACGATTTTCTCGCTCATGTGCCGGCTGGCGGTCAGTTGACCGGACCGATGTCGGCGCCGCCATCGGATGCGTATCCCTTCGGTACCGATATCCTTGGCCGCGACGTCTACAGCGAAACGCTGCACGGTTTATGGGTCACCATGTGGCAGGCGTCGATGGCGATGTTGATCGTGGTCGCTGCCGGTAGTCTGCTTGGAGCGTTATGTGCCAGACTGCCGGGCTTTCTGGCAGCAGCGATGCGTTGGATAGTTGGCGTTTTTGCGGCAATTCCAGCGTTGCTTCTGGCGCTGCTGCTTATCGGTTTGACATCGCATGCCTTGGCGGCGGTGGCGGCGGGGTTGGCCGCGGCACCGCTTTCCTTTGTTCGCGCCTTCGATCGCGCCGACGTTCGCGGCAATTCATCCCATGCCGTTTTCGCCCGCGCCACCGGCATTTCCTCCGGTGTACTTTTGCGGCGCGACATAGTCAGCGAATTCAACGCCGGAATTTTTCCGATTTTGGCTCGGGCTTTGGCGGCGGTGACGATCATTCTTTCCACCGTCAGTTTTCTGGGGTTTGGTACCGTGCCGCCTTCGCGCGATCTCGGTTTGATGATTTCTGCCGCTCGGACCGGTTATTTCGACGCTTGGTGGACGGTGTTGTTTCCGGCATTGGCGCTGATGCTGCTGATCTTGAGTGCCCGGCTAGCCGCCGGCCTTGACGAGGGCGAACGGCCGTGAGCGATGTGCGCCGCATTCTGGAAATCCGCGACTTAAGCGTGACGTCGGCAGGCGCTACGACGCCTGAGCTCGACAGGTTTTCGCTGAGTCTCGATGCCGGAGCTTGTACTATCGTCCTCGGGGAGACCGGATCCGGCAAGGAGGCGCTGGTGCGGGTCTTGAGCGGCTTCTCCGGTCCTGACGACGAGGTTTCCGGTACCATCGCTGTCGGCGCCGGTTCGGTACCGGCAAAGAAATGGCGGGAAAACCCGCGCATCGCCTATCTCCCTGGAGTGCAGCCCCAGTTGTTCGCCCCGCAAGCGCGGGTGTTGCCGCAGTTGGTGCGGCTGGCGGCACGGGCGCTGGATGCGCCGTTCGGCAGTGCTTGCGAAGAATTGCGTCTGGTGTTGGCTCGCTATAAGGATGCGCCTTCGCTTGCGGCGCTCGATACGCGTCCGGACGGTATCGATCCGGTATGCCTGGCGTGGGGGGTGTTGGCGCTAGCAGTCTGCCGTACTCCCGACTTGATCCTGGCCGACGATCCGTTTGGCGATCTCGGCCCTAAGGCGATGGTTATGCTGCTCAAGGCGATGGAGTGCGAACGCAAGCGCGCCGGTTTCGCCCTATTGTATGCGACCGGCTGCTTGCCGCCGGTCTTAAGGCTCGACGGACGCATTGTCGTAATCCGTCAGGGGGGCATCGTTGAGGAAGGTGACCGCCGACGGTTTGAGAGCGGCCATACCCACGTCTATACCCGCCAGTTGTTTCAATCCTTACCGGTTCTCAGATCGGATGCGACGGTGCCTCGTATGCCGACGCGTGGCCAGCCGTTGTTGCAGGTCCATGACGTAGAACCCAAGAGACCGCATGGGTTGGGACTCAGATGGCCACGCGACGAAATGGATGCCTCCGTTACCCGGCGCCGGCGCGAAGGCGTGACGTTCGAGCTTTGTCGCGGCGGTTCGGTCGCCTTTGTCGGCGAACAGGGCTCCGGCCGCCGCGCCATGGTGCGTGCGCTTTTGTTCATCGATCCGCCGCATAAGGGGCGGGTGGTGTTCGACGCCGTGGCGCTTCAGGCGCTGTCGCAGCCGATGCTGAATCGCCTCCGGAGGCGCGTCGCCTTTGTCACCGGAAGCGACGAAATCCTCGATCCTGGCATGAGCATCGGTGAGGTGGTGGAAGAGCCTTTGCGAACGCATCTTGGTCTTTCGGGGCGGCTGGTTGCCGGTTATCGCGACGCCGCGTTGAAGCGGGTCGGTCTCTCCTCGCTGGATTCTCAAGTTCTGATTGCGAATCTCAGTGCCTTCGACCGGCGGCGCCTGCAGATCGCCCGCGCCATCGCCGCCGCTCCGCTTCTGGTAGTGATTGACGAGCCACTCGCCGGCCTTGACGCTTTCGCGCAAGTTATTTTACGCGAACTTCTGACCGACCTGCGTCGGCACCTCGACGCGGCGATGCTGGTGGTTACCGCCGATTTCTCGCTTGCCCGTGCCTTGGCCGGCGAGGTGTTTGTTTTCGATAGCGGTCGCGTCGTCGAGCATGGAGCGATGAGCGAGGTGCTGAAATTTCCCAAATCGCCGGTCGCGCGCGATCTGATCGCCGCGGTTAGTCTTCCTTCCGAAGACGTTTCGGGTTAAGACGTCTTCCATGATACCGCGCTACGCCCGAAAAGAGATGGTCGATTTGTGGTCGGCCGAGTCGAAATTCCGCATCTGGTTCGAGATCGAGGCTCACGCCGCCGACGCTCAGGCCGCCCTCGGCGTCATCCCGAAAGCCGCCGCCAAGGTCATATGGGAAAAGGGTGGCAACGCTACTTTCGACGTCGCCCGGATCGACGAGATCGAGCGCACCGTCAAGCACGATGTGATCGCTTTTCTTACCCATCTGTCGGAGATCGTCGGGCCGGAGGCGCGCTTTGTCCATCAGGGTATGACGTCGTCGGATGTTCTGGACACTTGCCTGGCGGTGCAGTTGTCGCGCGCTGCCGGTCTTCTGATTAAAGACGTCGAAAGGCTGCTCGGGGCGCTGAAGGTTCGAGCCTTCGAATATAAATACACTCCCACAATCGGCCGCAGCCACGGCATCCACGCCGAGCCGACGACCTTTGGGTTGAAGCTTGCCGGTCTCTACGCCGAGTTTGTCCGTGCGCTGGCCAGGCTTCGGGTGGCGCAGGCGGAAGTCGCGACCTGCGCGATTTCCGGCGCCGTCGGCAC
>DBTZ01000068.1:0-263 GCA_002307315.1 Alphaproteobacteria bacterium UBA1303 | reverse complement strand
GGCGCCGTCGGCACCTTCGCCAACGTCGATCCCCGGGTCGAGGCGCACGTCGCCGAAAAGCTCGGTCTTACCGTCGAGCCGGTTTCGACCCAGGTGATTCCGCGCGACCGTCACGCCGCTTTTTTTGCCACGCTGGCGGTGGTGGCTTCCTCGCTCGAACGGCTGGCGGTCGAAATTCGCCATTTGCAGCGCACCGAAGTGGGCGAGGCCGAGGAATATTTTTCGCCCGGCCAGAAGGGCTCCTCGGCGATGCCGCACAAGCG
>DBTZ01000032.1:13357-31456 GCA_002307315.1 Alphaproteobacteria bacterium UBA1303 | reverse complement strand
CCCAGCGTATCCTTGTCCGACAGCGGCTTGGGCTGGACCATCAGATCGCCCTCGGCAATCTTGTTCGCCATGCCGGCGGTATTGCGCAAGTTGGCGGTCATCACGTTGACGGAATCGACCACGTCCTTGATTTCGTCATTGGTTTTGATTTCGATGTGCTGATCGAGATCGCCGATCGCCACCGCCTGCGCCATGGCATTGACCTTCTTCAAGCCGGTACTGATCGAAATCATGATCCAGGCAGCAGCGCCGACAGCCAGTACGATGGCGAAGATGATGATGCCGAGCAACATGTTCTTGGTATTTTCGTAGAGAGTGTTGGTATCTTCATCGGCCTGATGCATCGCGGCCTGGCAAATTTCAACTAGTTGATCGGTCTGCTTCTGAATGTCATTGTTGAGCTGCCGTAGTTGACCGAAAGAAATAGCCTTTGCCTCTTCATTTTTGTTTGCCAAGGCCAGTTCGCGCAATTTCGTATCGAACGGCTTCATCTGCTCCCAGGAGCTGCGGATCGTTTCGTAAACAGGCTTCCCCTTTTCGCTGGCGATCTTGTAGCCTTTATCAATATCCTCATCCAAATCTGAGCGGATCTTTGTCAATTTTTCATCGTAGGAACGCATCTGGGTCTCATCCGTTTCGAGGATGATGTTTTTCTCGGTACGAGCCAAATCCATGATGTCTGCACGAAGTTCCTTGGCCGTACTCAGGCGTTCGACCGGGCCTTTAATCAAATCGGTGACTGCCGAATTCAGCGTAGACAGGCCATTGATGCTCATATAACCCATGACGCACAGAAGTACGGCTATGACGCCGAATACCGCACCAAGCTTCATTTTGATCGTGAAACGCATATTACCCTCCCGAGGCATATGTATTCAGTGTTGCGATTTTAGTGTTGCGTGAAAGCGTTTAGTCCTGCCGCTTTGTCTCCTTTGGATCCGACCTCGAAGACGCGTTCGAGATCGGGCACCACGATAAAATCGCCGTCGCGTTTGGCGAGACAGCGGATAAAGTCCTGGCGCCAGCGCATGCCGACGCGCGGCGCAGATTCGGTAGACGCCTTTTCCAGAATGGTAACCTCGTTGACCTTGTCGGCCTTGAGGCCGACCAAGGTGGATTCGCCGTCGAGCGCGAACTCGATCACTACGACCCGGCTGTCCAGGCTTTCCTTGGCCGGCGCGAAGCCAAACGCCATGTGCAGATCGGCGAGCGGGATTACCCGGCCGCGGAAGTTGACCACGCCGCCGACCATATTCGGCGCACCCGGCACCGGGGTTTCGGGGATGTGATCGAGTATTTCGCGCACCAATCCCGCCTCGATGGCGAAAGTTTCGCCCTGCATGTCGAAGGTCAGAACCTGCAAATGGTCGTTCTGATCCCAGCCGCCTGTTTGTTCTTCGCTCATCGGTTCATCCGGCGGCACGCAGCCGCTCCTCCTGTTGCTGACCGACGGCTACCAGATGCAGCACGTCGAGGATCAAGGCGACGGACCCGTCGCCGAGAATGGTGGCGCCCGAAAAAGTTTCGACGCCGGCATGGAAACGCGACAACGGTTTGATCACCGTCTGGTGATGGCCGAGGATCTGATCGACCACCAAGCCGACCCGTTCCGATCCGGTTGAGACCACCACGATTTTCTGATAGCGGTCGGGATCGGTGCCGGTGGCGAACATGTCGCGCAGGCGCAAGAACGGCACCAACGCATCGCGCAAAGTGAGGAAGTTTCTGCCCGTCGAGCGCTGATCCTGTTCGGTCGTCAACTCGACGCATTCTTCGACGGTGGCAAGCGGTATGACGTAGCGGCCCTCACCGACGCGCACCAACAGCCCGTCGATAATCGCCAGCGTTAGCGGAATGCGCAAATCCACCTGCGATCCCTGACCGGGTTTGCTCGAGACGTCGATCGCCCCGCGCAGGCCGTCGATGGTGCGCTTGACCACGTCCATGCCGACGCCGCGCCCCGACAGGCTGGTGACGTTGGCGGCGGTCGAGAAGCCCGGCTGGAAGATCAGTTGATTGATCTCGTTGTCGCTGAGCACGGCACCGGGCTGGATCAGCCCGTTTTCCTCGGCCTTGGCCCGGATTTTATCGCGGTTCAAGCCGTGGCCGTCGTCGATCACCGAGATCACCACTTCGGCGCCGGCCTGACGGGCGGAAAGCAGTACCCGGCCGGTTTCCGGCTTGCCGGCGGCCTTGCGTTCGGCCGGCATTTCCAGCCCGTGATCGGCGGCGTTGCGGATGAGATGGATCAAGGGATCGGCGAGACGCTCGATTACCGTCTTGTCCAGTTCGGTAGTCTCGCCTTCGGTGACAAACTCGATGTTCTTGCCCAGATCGCGCGCCAGATCGTGGATCAGGCGGCGGAACCGGCCGAACAACTGACTGATCGGCACCATGCGCACGAACATCATCGAATCGCGCAACTCCGAGGCCAGCCGTTCGATTTCCTCGGCCACCGAGCGCAAGTTGACGTCGGCATTGGTCGCCGACACCTGCTTCAGCCGCGATTGAGCGATCATCAGTTCGCCGACCTGATCCAGCAATTCGTCGAGCCGCTCGGCAGGAACCCGCACGGTTTCGCCGGCCGTGTGATGTTGGGTCGTCGCGGAATCCGGGACATGCTCCTCGGCGGCGGGCTTGCGCGCACTGTCAAGCGCGGTAACGTTATCGGCGACGGTTTTTTCGGCCGGCGTTTTCGCGGTTTTTTGCTTGTCGTTTTCATCGGAGAGCACGGCAGGTTCCTCTGCGATTTCGAGCCTCATGTCGTCGATCACGAAGATGAATACGTCCTCGATCGCCGAACGCGGCTGCGTCGTGGTCAATTTGACGTCCCACGCCAAGTGGCATTCCGCCGGAGTCAACGCACCCAACTCGGGAACGTTGTCGACCACGGCGGCTACGTCCGCTTCGCCAAGCCCCCTAAGCTCGTCGAGCAGCGACAGCGGCCGCGTACCGTTGACCAGGCAGTCGGCAGGCAGACTGAAACGGATGCGCCAGGTCTTTTGCGCCGGAGAAACCACGGCGACTTCAGCCTCGGCTTCCCCCTCCATCGCCTTATGCAGATCCGCCAACAGCGCCTCGCCGCCATCCGTGGCCGCGTCGGGACTCTCCGCCAGCGTCCGCATGTGGTCGAGCGCGGAAAGAACCGCCCCGATCAGCGTCGGCGTCGCCACCGCCTCGCCCTTGCGCACCTTGTCGAAGGCGGTCTCGCAGTGGTGGGTAAAGGCCGACAGCGCTTCGAAACCGAACATCGCGCCGGAGCCCTTTAGCGTATGCAACGCCCGAAACACCTGCGCCACCAGTTCGCTGTCCTGCGGGTTGCGTTCGAGATCGAGCAGCCCCTGCTCGATCTGCTCGAGCAGTTCCTGCGCCTCGACGCGGAACACCGCCAGCGGATCGGTATTGTTCATTTCGCCAAAACCTTTCCAACAATTCTCACCAGTTGATCGGAAGCGAACGGCTTGGTCAGCCAGCCCGTCGCCCCGGCATCCTTGGCCTGCTGCTTCATCCCGGCATCGCTTTCGGTAGTAAGAAAAAGGATCGGCATGCCGGCTTTATCCGGTTTCTTCCGCAACTCCCGGATCATGGTCAGACCGTCCATTTCCGGCATGTTGAGATCGGTGATGATCAGATCGAAGTTACCGCCGTCGGCCTTCTGCAGCCCGTCCACGCCGTTTACCGCTTCGCTGATTTCGTGCCCCTCGTTGCCCAACGCGATCTTGATCGTCTGTCGTATGCTGGCGGAGTCGTCCACCGTAAGGATCGAAGCCATCACGCACCTCCCCGGCCGCACAGCCAGAAATCGGCGCCGCCGGGCGTACGCATGAATCCGCCGCGCTGGAGCATCTCCAGCAGCGGCCCCGATGCCGGAGACGCAAGCGCCAGCTTCTTGCCCGTGTTGGTCGCCGTGCGACGCGCCGCTTCGACAAGCTGGACAAACGTCAGGTCGAAATCGGCAAGTTCGCCGATATCGACTTCGACCTCTTCGTTCTCATGTAAGGCGGAGGAAATCTTTTGATGGACGTCGCCTATCCCGCGGATCGTTGCATCCCCGGATAGGCTTATCCGCAAACAGCTGTCTGACGGCATGGCATCCCTTTGCAAAGCCGATTGATTGCAGCGTAGATGCTATGCGTCCCGGTCTAAGCTTGTGCGAAGGGGGTATACTCACAGGTTGCGCACCCCACCGTCGGTTGTGCAGGACGTTAACTTCTCGCTTTTTGGGGGCGACCGCATAAACCGGCGAGCAACGTCGCACAGAAGCAAGGACGATCAACGGGTTATCTACCAATCAGATATTGACGGAAATTAATCGGTAATGATTGGAATGGTTACGGGCCAAAAAATAAATTCGAAAAAACGTATCGATAGCGAAACGGCGCCGCGAAAAAACCATGCGAAATGAAACCGCTCGTATGCGGTCGGAAGGCGCCGCCGACGTTCAAACCTCGACGGCATCGACCGACCGCTTCTTGTCGGCAATTTCGGTGGTCAGGTTCAATAGCGCCTCTTTGATGACGGGATTGCCGATTTCGGTGAAGGCACAGCACAGGTTCACCGCCGCCTTGGTCGACATGAATTCCACCATACTCATCCGCTGGCTCATGGTCCCGTCGACTTCGGAGGACGATTTTCCTTGGGCTATGACGTCTTGATCGTCGTAGAAATAGGAAACCGGCACGCGCATCTCCCGCGAGATCCGGTACAGACAGCTTGCGCTGATGCGATTGACGCCCTTTTCGTATTTCTGCAGTTGTTGATAGGTAATGTTGAGCTTTCGGCAAAGCTGGGCGGTATCGACATTTGCAATGCGTCGCCATTGACGCAAACGGGCACCGATATAGCGGTCGATTTCATCCGTCCGTTTGTTGTTGCCGTTTTTTCTGTCGTCGTTCTGAACGTCCATATTGCGCAACCGCTTCTCTGCTTGCCGATGTTTGCTGCCCCGTATTCCCCACGCCGTCCCAAAGCATTTCTGAGATTGTGACGCAGTATGGTTTATTAACGGCAAAGCACAATATATCACTGGTTGCCGGTATAACGTGTGGTTGCACTCCTCTCTGCCGGCGCTGACAAGAAGGATCGCCGGTATGCGATACGGCCAAAAAGCATGGCGGGGCTTCTCGCTCCGATCATCGACACAACGATTTCAAGCCGCTCGTAGTGATTCTCTTGTCATCGTCTATGTACTTGTAATAATAGTATAAATACACATCGTAGCGGTAATGTCTTAACCGGCGCCACGTATAACATTTTACATGCCCGGCAAATTGTAATGATGATAAAGCTCATCATCCCGGCGGTCGTATGAGTCTCCATCGAAAGCAGCATGGAAAACCGGCGTCCAAAGGTCGGACCATTTCAGCGGAATAAAGCCTACATGGCGAGAAAACCTATCTTTTTCGACGATTCGGGGCAGCGCGCCCAGCGCATGACCATTTTGGGTTGGGTCGGAGCGATTCTCAGTACCGCACTCGGCATCGCCGTCATCGTCAGCATTTGGGCAACCAATTCCGGCATCAGCCCCGACTTGCCGATTCATATGATCGCCGACAATGCGCTGGTAGAAAAAGCGGTCAAGCCCGGCTTGCTCAAATCGGCCTCGAAACTGGCTTCCGAGGCACGCGTCCGGCATCGGCTGGCGGAGCGCTGGCGGAAGATGGAAGCCAAATCCCCTACGCAGATCGCCAGTCACTTGCGCCCGCCACCCGGCGAATCGCTGGCAATAGGCTTCTACATCAACACAACGGACGAAGAGCGGAACGCCCTGGCGCTTGAAGACTCCCTGCCCAACCTCGACTGGCTGGTGCCGGGCTGGATGTACGTCGCCGATCCCTCGCAGCCGTTTTCCACCGCACTGGACGATAAAGCGCTGAAACTTATACGCAGCAAACGTCCGAACCTGCCGATCATACCGATGATCCAAAACATCTCGCACGGGAATTGGCACGGCGCGGAACTGCAGAAGCTGCTGGCCAAGCCGGCGGCCCGCAAGGATTTGATTGCGAAAATTACCGCCTTCGTCGCCGCCAATCGGTTTCAAGGCGTCACTATCGATTTCGAAGACGTGCCGCGTGCCGCCCATAAGGATCTCGGTGCGTTTTTGAGCGAGCTTTCGGCGGTCTTCAAGCCGCGCGGCTGGCTTGTATTGCAGGCGGTACCGTTCGACGACGACGAGTGGCCCTATACCGATTACGCGTCCCACGTCGATTACACCGTGCTGATGGCCTATGACGAGCACGACGACAGCAGCAGTCCCGGCTCGATCGCCGGCGAACCGTGGTTCGAAAACGTCCTCGACAAACGCTTTAAGCAGTTGGCACCAAGCCGCACCATCGTTGCCATCGGCAACTACGGCTACGATTGGCACGGTAAAGGCGCCGACGTGCTGCGGTTCCAGGATGCGGCGATCGCCGCCCGTTATTCCGGGGCGCGGATCACCTTCGATGCCGCCACCAACAATCCGCATTTTGCCTATATTGAAGACGGCACCACGCGCCACGAAGTCTGGTTCCTCGACGCCGCCACCGCCTTCAACCAGATCCACGCCGCCGATGTTTTCCAACCGGCAGGCTATGCTTTGTGGCGGCTGGGCAGCGAAGACCCGACCATCTGGTCGGTGATGGGACGACGCTACAACGCCCCGGCACCCGAGGACTTGCGTACCATCCCGACCAATGACGACGTCGATTTCGAAGGCTATGGCGAAATCCTGCGGGTCGAGGCCGGGCCGCAAGCCGGCAGCCGCCGCTTCTTCACCGACCCCGATACCGGCGACATTGTCGACGAATTCTACGACAAACTGCCGACCAGCTACGTCATCCGCCGCGTCGGCCTGGTGCCGCACAAGGTGGCGCTGACCTTCGACGACGGCCCCGACCCGCGATGGACCCCGGAGATTCTCGACATTCTCAAAGCCAAAAAGGTTCCGGCCACTTTTTTTCTGATCGGCGCCAATATCGAGGCTCGCCCCGAACTGGTGCAGCGCGAACTGGCCGAAGGGCATGAAATCGGCAACCATACCTTCACCCATCCCAACCTCGCCGAGACCTCGCCCGAAGCGGTGCGCATCGAACTCAGCGCCACCCAAAAGCTGTTCGAGGCGCTGACCGGCCGATCGATGCACCTGTTCCGCCCGCCGTATCTCGGCGATGCCGAACCGTCGGACGCGCGCGAAATCGTGCCGGTGCAGGTGGCGCAGAAACTCGGCTACATCACCATCGGCGTGCATGTCGATCCGATGGACTGGCAGGAGCCGACCGCCGACCAGATGCTGGCGCGCATCGAACACGCCGTCAGCCTGCCCAATCTGGAATGGCGCGGCAACATCATCATGCTGCACGATTCCGGCGGCAATCGCGAGCACACCGTCGAGGTGCTGCCGGCGCTGATCGACAAGATGCGGGCCAAAGGCTTCGAATTCGTACCGGTGTCGCAACTGGCCGGATTGACCCGCGACCAGGCGATGCCGCCTCTGGCGCCCAGCATTATTCTGACCATCGACAAATTCGTGTTCATCGCCATCAGTTGGTTCGGCCAGTTCCTCTATTACTGCTTCATCGCCGCGATCATCCTAGGCATCGCGAAACTGCTCTGCCTGTGCGTGCTTAGCCTGATTAATTTGAGACGAGCGCGTAAGGACGAAATTGCGCCGCCGCCGGATATGCACATTCCGGTCTCGGTCATCATTCCGGCCTACAACGAAGAAAAGGTGATTGCCGCGACGATTCAGCGGATTCTCGCCTGCCCCTATGCCGATCTCGAAATCATCGTCGTCAACGACGGTTCGCAGGACGGCACCTCCGCCATAGTACGCCGGGAATTCTGTTCCGATCCGCGGGTGACGCTGCTCGACATCGAAAACAGCGGCAAGGCGCACGCGCTCAACGTCGGACTGGAGCACGCCAAGGGCGAGGTGGTGGTGGCGCTGGACGCCGACACCCAGTTCAAACGCGATACCATTGCCCGGCTGGTCCGCTGGTTCTCCGATCCGTCGATCGGCGCGGTGGCCGGCAACGCCAAGGTCGGCAACCGCATCAACATGATTACCCGCTGGCAGGCGCTGGAATACATTGTGGCGCAAAACCTGGAGCGGCGGGCGCTGGCGGCACTCGATACCTTTACCGTGGTGCCCGGTGCGGTGGGCGCATGGCGGCGCGACGCCGTCCTCTCGCTCGGCGGTTTCTCGGCCGACACGCTGGCCGAGGACCAGGATCTGACCATCGCCCTGCAGCGCGCCGGATATAAGGTGCATTTCGACGCCTCGGCGATCGCCTGGACCGAAGCGCCGGCCACCGTGCGCGGTCTCGCCCGCCAGCGCTTCCGCTGGGCGTTCGGCACCTTGCAATGTTTGTGGAAGCACCGCGACATGAACCTCAACCCGCGACACAAAGCGCTGGGGCTGGTGGCGATGCCGCAAGTCTGGCTGTTCCAGATCGTCCTCACCGCACTGGCGCCGCTTGCCGATCTGATGCTGATCTTCCAACTGTGGAGCCAATGGCTGGCTTATTCGCAGCACGGCGCCGAATATTCCAACAATAGCCTCTATATGATCGGGGTTTACTATGTCGTGTTCGTGGTGGTCGATTTGGCCGCGGCGGTCTTCGGCTTTTTGATGGAAAAGAAGGAAAAGTGGAGCCTGTTGTGGTGGCTGATGCTGCAGCGCTTCGGCTATCGCCAGATCATGTACTATGTGGTGGTGCGATCCATCGCTACCGCCTTGCGCGGCGTATTCGTCGGCTGGGGCAAACTGGAACGTGCCGGCACCGTCAACGCCGAACATTAGAGCAACGAGCGCAAAAGTGGAATCGGTTTTGCGCGTAAAGTTGCGACCAAACAAAGAGCTAGAGCAACGAGCGCAAAAGTGGAATCGGTTTTGCGCGCAAAGTTGCGACCAAACAAAAGGATAGAGCAACGAGCGCAAAAGTGGAATCGGTTTTGCGCGTAAAGTTGCGACCAAACAAAAGGATAGAGCGGCGGGCCGACGACGTTTAAAGGTCCGCCGCCCTATTCCCGAACGGGAACGTAAAAATTTCCGCAGTCGTCGGCATGGTCGAGACGGTAATGCGCCAGCATGGCGGCATGCACTCTTTTGCCCAACGGAGCGGGAACGTCGGCATCGAGCTGAATGACGGCGTAGCGCCGCTCGTCGATCCGCCGCACCAATTCGCCGTCGCCGCGCGCTCCCGTGGCAACGGCTTCGCCGATGTTGAAAACGTCCACGTCCGCCGGCTTTCCCGCCCAATAGCAAAAGGACGGCAGCGCGCACAGCGCCGGACCTTTGCGCGCGGCGATGAAGGCAATGTCGCGTTCCGACGCGACCGCCAGACTTGCGCTGGGATGCAGCCAGTAATCCCGCGCCAACCATCGTTCGCCGCCGCTTTCCCATGCACCCCACAGAACCGGCACGAGCATAAGAAACGCCACCGCCCCGCGACGCGCGGTCGGTTCGCTTAAGGTAAGCGCGGCGCATAGGCAAAGCGCGATGTCGGCGTCGAACATCGCATTGGGATCGACGCCCGCGCCGCCGATAAAATAGACGCCCAATCCGATGCCGAACGCAGCGTAAAGTGCGCAAAGCCGCACAAACGGATTGCAGCGCCGCCGCCACAACAACATCGCTGCAAGCGCGAGAACGCCGGCCAACTGCAGCCACGCAACGATTGCGTCGCCTGCCTGCACCAACGAATAGCGCCGCGCCGTGGCGACCACGGCAAGCAGATTCACGCCGTAGACCAGCCGGAACAATATGAGGCCGGCAAGCCCCAACGCGGCACCGACCGCAATCAGCCGCACGCCGGCACGTTTGTCGTTTCGCAACAGCCACAGTGCGCTTGCCGCCGCCATCGCGATCACATTGTGTTTGACGAAAAACGCCAGCGCGAACAGCAGCGCCGCCGCCGCCATGCGCCGCGGACTGCGGTCGGCTTCCAACACCAGCAGGAATCCCGCAACGGCCAGCGCATGGGCGAATAGTTGCGGATCGTTCATCGCCACGTAATCGGTGAAGCCGAGCAGCGATGCGGCAAAGACCAGCGCGGCAAAAAAAGCGGCATCGCGCATCGCCCCCATTTTCCGTGCGGCGGCGAAAATTCCCCACCCCACGAAGAGGAAGGACAGCAGCGACAGCACCCGGCCGGCAATCACCGCATCGCCGAAAATCCTGCCCAGCGGCCCCACGACATAGAACGACAGAGGCGGATAATTGTTGACGAAGTATCCGGCCGGATAGAGCGGGCCGCCCGCCATCGCGGATGCGGCGTGATAGGCGTTCCAGCCTTCGTTGGGATCGTAGGTAAAACGCAAGGGCAGCCCCGCCCAAACACGCCACAGAAGCGCCGCAACGATCGCGGCAAGCAGCGCCAGCGCACCTTGCATCGCCCGGTTGCGGCCGATGCGGATCATCGCTCGGGACATCCCTTGGCGCGGTCGATGGTATAGATCGTGAAGAAACTGCCTTGGCGTAGCGGTATCAGATAATTCGGCACCTCGCTGGCGAACCCCGTACCGCGGAACACCGCCACGGCGTCGAACCGGCAGGGAAACCGCTCAAGATAAGGATATTCGGTGGCGATATCGGGGTCGATGTCGATGCGAACATGTGCCAGATAGGGCAGTTCCGAGACATCGGGGGGCGAACCGTCTTGGGCGCCCCGCGCCGCGATTTTGTCGTAGGGCGGGTTGACCTGCACGATGTGCTGCCCCTTGGTGGCGAACATCAGCGGCGTAAAGCCCCCCCGGTCGATAATGGCTAACTCGGCGATGTGCCAATAGGGCTGATCGGATTCAAGAACGAAAGACGCGTCGTCGATCGCCGCAAACAGTTTTACTCCGGGGGGCAGATAGCGCAGCGCGGCGCGGAATTCGGTATACTGCCGGCTATATCCCGCCCAATCGTGCATCAACAATCCCGCCATGACCGCCACCATAGCCATCCCGAATGCGGCCAGCACGGCGCGCCGCGCCGGTTCCAATTGCAGACCGCAGGCGCCGAACATCATCGCTCCCAGCATGGCCGGAAGGCGCATATGAACGCCCCACCCGCCCATCGCCCATTCGGGCGCCAAAAGCGTCGCCAGCGCCATGAAGACGATCGGCGGGACCATCGCCACCGGTAGTTTCAGCGCACGGAACAAAACGCCCGCGCCCCACAAACCGGCAAGCGATCCGGTCAACAGCAGCGCCGGCTGGTCGAAATAGGCCATGATGGCCGCCGAAGCGCGATCTTCCAGCGTTTCGAGGATATCGAACTGAAGATAACCCTCGCCGTTGCCCGGCGTGCGCAGCATAAGGAACAGCACCAACGCCGGCGCCGCCGCCAGCAAAACCGGCAGAGCCCGGCGAAAGAGCTCTACCGGCGAAACAACGCGATCGCGCCAGGCCCGGCCGATTTCGAAGCCGCCGACCATCAGAAGCGCGGCCAGCATGGCGAACAGGTGGCCGAGACACAGCGCCAAAAACCCCAGCGAAAAAAAGAAGAGATCGAACTTGCCCCGCTCTTCCGCCCGCCAGATCCAGGCCGCAAGCAGCCACAGCGCCGTCCCCGAAGCGAATGCAAAATTGAAAAAACCCCAGACGAACGGCGCATTGTATGCAAACAGCGCACCGATCAATGCCATAGCATCGATACGGCGATGCAAGGCAAATTGGATCGCCGCCGGCGCACCGGCCCACAGGACCACCGCAAGGCTGAGAAACAATTTGGTCGCCGCCGCCGCCGACATCAGGTGCATGAGCAGCGGCACCACCATTTCCGAGGCAAGGTTGGGAACCAGCAACCAGCGGATGTGATAGTAAATCGACCAAGGCATGCTGCGGTCGCCGGCCGCGATCATGCGAAACCCGACTAAATGAGCGGGATAGTCGGGCATTCCCGGCATGGCAACCAGCCACAGCGGTGCGACCAGCAGCAGAATTGCCAAGGCCAACGCCCACCGGATCGGGTGACGAGGAAAAATATGCATACCGTGTGCGCTCCAAAGTGCGCGGTTTTTATACCGCGCAGGGCTGCCCCGCAAATTATCCGTTCGTAGAGACAAAACCCGTTTGTCCTGCGCCGCGCCAACCGCGATGGGGAAGCCGAAAAACGGAGCAAACTAACATAATGCCGTATATGCATTTTTCCGTTTTTTAGCGAGTCGCCCGCAGCCTGCCGGGCAACATTACCGCTACGTTCATCTTTAGACGATATCCGCATCTCGCGATCATTTGACCGGATAACATGCAACTCTTTGCAACTGCGATTGCGCGCTCGCCACCGGCAAGTTAAGGAATCCATGCAAATAATATGGTGCATCCGTGCGGGATGGCCGTGCGGGGGAACAAGGCGATGGGCCGCGGTGTGATCGAAAAGTTGCGTGAGCGCTGGCACGTTGCATCGTACCGGGCAAAATGGGGCGGCGGGACGGCCATCGCCGTCGCCGTCGTTTTTTTGTGCTGGCACGGATTGGCCGGCATTTTCGCTCCGGCCAAAAAAATCTCCTTTCCGCCGGTCGTCGTCGCCAAAGCCGAAAAGCGAGACATTACGGTGTGGGAACATGCCGTCGGCACTGTCGTCGCCGACGCCACGGTGAACGTCACCGCGCGGGTAAGCGGCGAAATTGTCGCCATCGGCTTCAAGGAAGGCCAGGACGTTCGTAAAGGCAACGTGCTGTTCCGGCTCGATCCCCGCCCGCTTAAGGCCGCGGTGGAGGCGGCGGCGGCGACGCGGACCCGCGATTCGGCAACCCTGGCCAACGCCAGGCAAGATGCGGCACGCTACAAGGTTTTGGCGGGACAAAACGCGGTTTCGCTCCAGACCCGCGATGCGGCCATTGCCGCCGCCAAGGCGGCCGAAGCGACGGTGGCCGCCGATCGGGCCGCTCTCGACACCGCCCGGCTCAATCTCGAATACGCGACCATCCGCTCGCCGATCGACGGCAAGACCGGCGCCATCGCGGTACAGATCGGCAACCAAGTCGTCGCCAATGCCACAACGGTTCTGGTTACGGTGACCAAGGACCGGCCGGTCAAGGTTTCGTTCTTTCTGCCGCAGAACAAACTGACGAAAATTCAAACCCAACGGCGCGCCGGCCGACTGGCGGCCGTCGTAACGACGGAAGGATCGGATCGCCGGCTTACTGCGCCGGTCGATTTTGTCGGCAATGCAGTCGGCGCCACCACCGGAACCATCGAACTGCGCGCCACGCTTCCCAATGCCGACCGCACCCTGGTGCCCGGACAGATGGTATCGGTCGATGTGGCACTGGAAACGCTGACGGGAACCGTGGCGGTGCCGCGCAACGCAGTCAATCAGAGCCAGAACGGTCCTTACGTTTTCGTCGTCGCCCACGGCATCGCCAAACAGGTGCCGGTTTTGGTGCGCACCGAAACGGATTCCGTCGCCGCCGTCGCCGGCAAGATCACACCGGGCGATCAGGTGGTGACCGACGGTCAGTTGCGCGTGGTCGCCGGTCATAAGGTGAGGATCGGCGGGCATGGCGCCGGCAAATCCGCCTTCGGTTCGCCCGGCGCGCAATGAACATCTCCGGCCCCTTCATTCACCGGCCGGTCATGACCACGCTGGTCATGGCAGCGCTGGTGCTGTTCGGCGCTTTCGGCTATTTCCAGATGCCGATCAGCGAATTGCCCAGCGTCGATTTTCCCACCATCACGGTTTCCGCCTCGCTGCCCGGCGCCGATCCGCAGACCATGGCCTCGGCAGTGGCGACCCCGCTGGAAAGCCAGTTTTCCACTATTCCCGGGGTCTCGTCGATGACCTCGTCGAGTTCGGCCGGGTCGACCACCATCACCATTCAGTTCGATCTCGACCGCAGCATCGACGCCGCCGCCCAGGACGTGCAGGCGGCAATCTCCACCGCGACAAGGCAACTGCCGTCGGACATGCCGACCCCGCCGACCTTGCGAAAGGTGAACCCGGCGGATTCTCCCATTCTCTTCATCGCCATGTCGTCCGCCTCGCTGCCGCTCTACGTGGTCGACAAATACGCCGAGAATCTTTTGGCACGGCAGATATCTTCGCTGCCCGGCGTCGCCCAGGTGGACGTACGCGGCGGCCAAGCCTACGCCGCGCGCATTCAACTCGACCCGGAAAAGCTTAGAGCCCGCGGCATCGGCATCGACCAGGTCAAAAGCGCCATCCAAAAAGCCAACGTCAATGCCGCCGCCGGCCAGATCAACGGCGCATCGCAAACCACGTTGATCCGCGCCAATGGACAACTGACCGACGCAGAAGGCTTCAACCGCCAGATCGTCGCCTATCGCGACGGCGCTCCGATACGCATCGCCGACATCGGCCGCACCATTGACAGCGTGCAAAACAACCAGACCGCCAGTTGGTACAACGGCCAGCGTGCCGTTGTGCTGGCGGTACGCCGTCAGCCCGGCACCAACACCATTGAGATCGTCGACCGGATCAAACAGGTCATTCCCCGCTTCCAGCTCAGCCTGCCGAGTGCCGTCAAACTCGATATTCTTTACGACCGTTCGACCTCGATCCGCGCCTCGGTGGCAGACGTGCAGACGACGCTGTTGATTTCGGCGGTGCTGGTGGTGCTGGTTATCTTCGCTTTTCTTCGGACAATTTCGGCTACGCTGATTCCGTCGATCACTCTGCCGATTACGGTGATCGGCACCTTCGCCGGCATGGCCTATTTCGGCTACAGCCTGGACAACCTTTCGCTGATGGCGCTGACCCTGTCGGTCGGCTTTGTGGTCGACGACGCCATCGTCATGCTGGAAAACATCGTCCGCCATATCGAGGCGGGCGAAGATGCCGAAACCGCAGCCCTCAACGGCTCGAAGGAAATCGGTTTCACCATTCTGTCGATGACGGTATCGCTGGCGGCGGTATTCATTCCGGTGCTGTTCATGGGTGGCATCATCGGCCGGCTGTTGCACGAATTCGCCGTCACCATCATCCTGGCGATCCTGATTTCCGGATTGGTTTCGATAACCCTGACCCCGCTTTTATGCAGCCGCTTCGCCAAGGCGGGCGGCCGGGCCGAGCACGGCCGATTTTATCGGATTAGCGAACAAACGTTCGACAACATGCAGGCGTTTTACGAACGGACCTTAAGCTGGAGCCTGACGCATCGACGGTTTGTTCTGGCGGTCTTTTTCGCCACCCTGGCCGCAACGGTGGGTATGTTCGCCATCAGCCAGCAGGACTTTCTGCCCACATCGGACATCGACCAGATCACCGCAAATACCCAGGCCGACGATCGTACCAGCTTCGAGCAGATGGCGAAGTACCACAAGCGTATTACCGCCATCGCTCAGGCCGATCCGGCCGTCGAAGGGGTAATGTCGAACGCCGGCAGAAACAGCGGCTTTTTGATGCTGCGTTTGAAACCGCGCAGCGATCGTGACGTTTCCGCCGACGAAGTAATCGCCCGCCTCCGTCCACAGTTTGCGAAGGTACCCGGCATCGGGGTCTACATGCAGGTGCCGCCGTCGATCCGCATCGGCGGCCGTGCATCGAAATCGCAATATCAATATACCCTGCAGGATCTCGACCAGACGTCTCTGATCGACAGTGCCGAAAAGCTGACCGCCGCGTTGCAGGATGCGCCCGAACTGGCCGACGTCGCCAACGACATCGACGACAACGCGCCGACCGTATACGTCGACGTCGACCGCGAAAGAGCCGCAGCCTACGGCATCACCGTCACTCAGATTCAGGGATCTCTCGGCGCGGCCTTCGGCGGCAGCAAGGTTTCCACCATATACGGCGCCACCGACCAGTATTACGTGATGATGGAGCTACAACCGCAATTTCAAAAACAACCGGACGATCTTAACCGGCTCTATCTCACCGCCGCCGACGGCGAAACCCAGGTGCCGCTGGCGGCGGTGGCGCATTTGCGCACCGGCACCATGCCGCTGTCGATCAACCATCAGGGCCAACTGCCGGCGGTAACCGTTTCCTTCGATCTGGCCAAGGGAGCGGCCTTAAGCGACGCGGTGGGCGCCGTTCACCGGGCCGAGGCGAAACTCAACCTGCCGTCCACACTGCAGGCCAGCTTTCAGGGTCAGGCGCAGGCATTTCAAAGCTCGATGGGCAACATCGGCATCCTGATCGCCATCGCCATTCTTACCGTCTACATCATTCTCGGCATTCTCTACGAAAGCTTCATTCACCCCTTGACGATTCTCTCCGGGCTGCCGTCGGCGGCGGTGGGCGCGCTGATCGCTCTGTACCTCTGCAACACGCCGCTCAGCCTGTACGCCTTCGTCGGCATGATCATGCTGATCGGCATCGTCAAAAAGAATGCGATCATGATGATCGATTTTGCGCTTCAACGTCAGCGCACCGAAGGGGTTGCGCCGGATACGGCGATCTTCGAGGCGGCACTGATCCGCTTCCGCCCGATTATGATGACGACGATGGCGGCGCTTTTCGGCACTGTACCCATCGCCATCGGCTTCGGCACCGGCGGCGAGGCGCGCGCGCCGCTCGGCATTGCGGTAGTCGGCGGGCTGATGCTATCGCAACTGCTCACTCTGTATATCACGCCGGTGATCTATACCTACATGGACCGGATGGGGGCTAAATTCTATCGATGAACTCCGTACTGCCGTGGCGGAGGATGGATTTGCCGTGCCATACCCGCGACAGCAGCACCGCAAATCCCATCGCCAGGAGCCCCATGGCGCTCATCAGAAGATAGGCGCGTCCGCCGAAGCTTTCGTAGATCATGCCGGAGGCATAGGTTGCCATCCCCAGCACCAACCCGGAATAGACCATGAAGTAAAGACTTTGCGCCGTGGCGGCGAGACGCGGCGGCACCGCTTTCAAGATGAAGAACATCGCCCCCAGATGCGACAGAGCGAAAGTGAAACCGTGCAGAAATTGTGCGGCAATCACGACGGAAAGCGGCGGATCGAAGGCCATGACCGCCCAGCGGACGGTACAAGCCGCGGCGCCCCAGAACAAAAACCACCCCGGCTTCAGCATATGCTGCAAACGGTGCGAAAACCGCAAAATTGCGATTTCGGCAAACACCCCAAGCGGCCAGATGACGCCGATCAGCCAGCCGGAATAGCCGAGCTGCCGCCAGTGCAGCCCGCCGTACCCGTAGTAGAAGGCATGGCTGCCTTGAGCCAAACTACCGGCGACCAGAAACAGCAAAAATGTCGGCGAACATAGGAGTTCCCTGGTTTCCCCGACGATTTTGCGAAGGCCGAGCGGGCCTCCGACGCGATGAGAAAGCGACGGCGACGACGGCAATCGGGTGCTGGTGACGATGCAGAGAAACGACGTCAACGCCAATAGCGGCGCAATGGCAACCGTACCGAAACACCACAAACAGACGCCGCCGACAATGTTAAACAGCACGAAGGCGGACGACGCCCACAGCCGGACTTTGCCGTAGTGATAGCCGTAATGCCCGGCCAGCCGCACGCATACGCTTTCCAAAAGCGGCAGCGCCACACCGCTGGCCACCGGCGCGACGATCGCCGCAGTGGCAACGACATAGCGCGAGCCAACCAGCGCCATCGCACAATAGCTGGCGAACACCACCCAATAGAGAAAAATCATGGCCCCGCGCCGATCGTTGCGGGCATCGGCAATAATTCCCGCCGCCGGCCCCACAAAAATGCGCAGCAAAAGGCCGGCCGATAGCACGACGGCGATTTCTCCGGCCGAAAACCCTCGCCACGCCAGCCAAGCGCCAAAGAACGGCGTAGCAATGCCGTTGACTATGCCTGAGGCGGCCTGGGCGGCACTTAAGCGAGTTATGATCCCCTTCACAAACAACGATCCCCAAACGGCTCCAAATCAAGACAAAAGGCCCGAGGCCTCGTCCGATTGATACTAAAATGTACGTCCAACGTCGCTACACCCAGACCCAACCGAAGCGATAAGCCGCACCGTAGAGAAATAATCTTTATAATTCAGTATGTTAATAGGTGTTCGGGCTGTTCTTCGACGATACCGGCCGAAATACGCAGGCTGTTAGCACACCGGTTCTTTGTCTGGGCGTGGGTTGCAGCAAGCGCATCCAATGCGTATGAATGCGCCCGCGCCGCCTTAGCTCAGCCGGTAGAGCAACGCATTCGTAATGCGTGGGTCGGGTGTTCGAGTCACCCAGGCGG
>DBTZ01000032.1:0-13137 GCA_002307315.1 Alphaproteobacteria bacterium UBA1303 | reverse complement strand
CGCATTCGTAATGCGGGGGTCGGGTGTTCGAGTCACCCAGGCGGCACCAGTCTTTTTTTTCCGTACACCGGCTTCCGTCGTCCCCCCTTATTTTTCGCCAAATTCCGCCAAACCGGGCCTCTGTGCGGTAACGTGTGGGTTCGGAGAGAGATCTGGCCGCGGCTCTTTTACCACCATTTTATTATGAGTATATGTGCATAATTCGCTTGCGTCGGGCGACGCCGAGGTATGTTATGGGTATATACCCATAACGGTGTCGCGATGCCTAGACCACGAAAAACACGGTTCATTCAATGGGATACCCCTGTTCGCTATTACAAGCCGCAGGGGATTCCGCTGGCAGATTTGGTTGAGACGGTTCTTCCTCTGGACGGGCTGGAAGCGCTTCGCCTCGCCGATGCCGAAGGCATGGAACAGGACGAGGCTGCCAAATTGATGGGAATTTCCCGTTCGACATTTTCTCGCCTCATCGCCGAGGCGAGGGGGGCGGTGGCTACGGCTCTGACGCGTGGGTGGGCGCTCAGGATCGATGGCGGCCCTGTCGAAGTCGGCTCTGGTGGGCGCGGCTGCAGAAGGCGGCGTGCCCGCTGCCAAGATATGGCCGACAAGCCCGAAGAAACAAAACGCAGCGAACAGCCGGACGGCCATCAAGACGATGGCTGATGTCGGCTTGTTCGGTGCCACAAGGAAATTATCATGTCTTTGATTGCGGTAAGTGCTCAAGGCGATACGCCTGAAGCGTCCGTCGATCCGCGCTTCGGGCGGGCGAAGGGATTCGGTCTCTACGATCCTTCCGCGCAGTATTGGAGCTATCTTTCTAATGATGCCGCTCAGGCGCAGGCCCAAGGAGCCGGATTGGCCGCCGTCGAACTTTTGGCCCGCGCCAAGGTAACGGTCGTGCTTAGCGGTTCGATCGGTCCGAAGGCTGCCGTGGCGTTGCGGGCTGCCGGGATTGCGAGCGTCGAAGGTGCCGACGGGCAAACCGTTCGGCAAGCGGTTGCCGCGCATCTTGAGATGCCGCAACGCGGCGATGCGAAATCATGATCGTAGCGATTGCCAGCGGCAAGGGCGGCACCGGCAAAACCACGATTGCGACGGCCTTGGCCCGCATCTGGGATGGGCCGCGGGTGGCGGTGGACATGGATGTCGAAGCGCCCAACCTGCATTTGTTTCTTGCGCCATCCTACGACGGCCGGAAACGTGCTGTCCTCGACGTGCCGGTGGTGCTGCATCCGGAAGCCTGCAGCGGGTGCGGGGCGTGCAGTCGCCTCTGCGCCTTCAAGGCAATTATTGCGCTGGGCGACTATCCGGTTGTCTTCCCCGAGATGTGCCACGGTTGCGGTGGATGTCTTGAAGTATGCCGCCGTGGCGTTCTGGGGGCTGGCAAACGGGAATTGGGCGAAATCTTCTGGGGGCGTGCCGGGGCGGCCGATGGCGCATCGCCCGATTTGCGAATAGCCGGCGGGCAATTGCGGATCGGCGAGGCGATGAGCGTACCTCTGATCCGGCAAGTCCGAACTAAAGCGAATGAGATGCTGGCCGAGCACCCCGGAGATGTCATCATTGATGCTCCGCCGGGCACGAGCTGTCCGGCATTGAGTGCGGTGCGCGAGGTGGATGTTCTGCTGCTGGTCGCCGAACCGACACCGTTCGGTCTGCACGATTTGGGGCTGGCGGTTCGCGCTTTGGCAAGCGGCAGGGTTCCAACCGGCGTTGTGGTCAATCGAGCCGGATTGGGCGACGATTGCATCCGCGCATTCTGCCACAAACACGATTTGCCGATCCTGGCCGAGATTCCCTTTCGGCGCGATATTGCCGAGGCCTGCGCCCAAGGCATTCCGCTCGATCATATGGGGGAACTACGGACCATGATGGAGACGCTTGCTCGTTCGTTGCGCGAACTCGCAGAGCCGCGGGTAGCCGCATGACGGCGGAAATTACCGTCGTGAGCGGCAAGGGCGGAACCGGAAAAACGTCCGTCACCGCGGCGTTCGCCAAGCTGGCGGGGCGCACGGTGATTTGCGACCTCGATGTCGATGCCGCCGATCTGCACATCCTTTTGCAGCCGGAGATTCTGGAAACGACCGCATTCGAGGGCGGCAAGATTGCCATTTTCGAGCAAAATATGTGCAAGGGATGCGTGCTTTGCGAAAGGTACTGCCGTTTCGGGGCGATCGCAAAAATCGACGGGGTGATAAAGTTTGATCCCTTGCGCTGCGAAGGGTGTGGGGTGTGTGCGCAGTTCTGCCCGTTTGGTGCGATTGTCATGCGTCCGCGACGGGCCGGACAATGGTTTCGCTCCCGCACGCCGTTTGGAACGATGCTGCATGCCGAATTGTACCCCGGCGAGGAAAACTCCGGCCTGTTAGTGACGCAATTGCGCGAAGAAGCCCGCGATGCCGCCCGGGAAGAGGGTTGCGATTACATTCTATCGGACGGCCCGCCGGGAATCGGTTGCCCGGTCATTAGCGCCGTTAGCGGGACCGGATTTGTCGTCATCGTGACCGAGCCGACCGTTTCGGGCGTTCACGATCTGCGGCGCATCGCCGATCTCTGCAATCATTTCAGCCGCCCGGTCGGCGTTCTGCTCAACAAGGCGGATTTGAATCTCGCGCTCGCGGATGAGGTCGGTGCGCTCTGCGCGGAACGAGGCTACCCAGTTCTCGCCCGCATCCCCTATGAGCCTGCCGTGGTGCGCGCGCTGGTCGAGGGACGAACCCTGGATAGCGTGACCGAAAACGGCATTGCCGACGGCATCAAGCACGCTTGGCAGACGGTGATTTCGAGCCTCGGCCGCAAGGAAAAATGCCAACAACATGCCAACAACATGCCAACAACATGAAGGAGTGAAACGATGAATGCCATAATTGCCGTTCCCTCGATGTCCCCCGGCGGACTTGATGCGGCGGCGTCCCCGCATTTCGGACATTGCGATGTGTTTACGCTGGTCGAGGTTCGCGACGGGATCGTCGGAAAGACAACGACGCTGCCGACCCCAAACCACCAACAGGGCGGGTGCATGGTTCCGGTCAATCTTCTGGCGTCATCGGGCGCAACGGCGATTGCCGCCGGCGGAATGGGGCGGCGGCCGTTGATGGGCTTTCTGGAGGTCGGAATACAACCCTATTTGGCGATCGGCTACGATACGGTGGGGGCGGTCATCGAGGCATTTCTGGCGGGGAAATTGGAACCGTTTGCTCCGGAATTCGTCTGCGGCGGCGGCGGACACGATCACGCAGGGTGATGCGCTGTCGTGTCGTGAAGCTGCCCGTCGATATCGGGTTAGCGCGTCGAGCGCGGTGAAGCGGCTTCAGGCGTACCGGCAATCCGGCCGCGAGGATTCCCGCCCGATGGGCGGCGGTCGACGCTCGGTGCTGAAGCCGTTTGCGTCGCGGTCGCGACATACGCCATCATGGATGCGCACAAATCCGGGATGGCGAGGCCTTATAACGCCATAGGCAGAACTATTTGAACGAGGCATCCCATGGGTCGTTCTATGAGCCGATGACATTGATCGGCGTCTTCACATCAACACAGCGCACCCAAAATCGCTCGTCGGATAGACTAATCGCCGTGGGTTCTTCGTCCTGGTACACGCCGCGCAGAAAATAAGCTCCGCTCAGGCCGGCGGCCTTGGCGGCCTGTATGTCGCTGGCTTTATCGCCCACCATCCAGGATTTTGCCGGATGTAGCCCTAACGCCTCACAAGCAAACGTCACCATACTCGGCCCGGGCTTTCGCCAACCGTCGTGCTCGACGCCATAGTTGGGTGTGAAATCGGGATGAAACGGACAGGCCACTTTGAGATCGATGGCCGCACCATGTGCCGCCAACTGCCGGTCGATTTCTTCCTCCACCGCGAAAAAATCCTGCCACCCGAACATTCCGCGATCGATACCGGACTGATTGGTGACAACCGCAACCGGAATGCCCTGCTTGTTTGCGGTCAGTACCAGATCCAAAACCGATGGTATCAGCGCGACGTTCGAAGGTGTGTGCAGATAATTGCGTTCGGCCACCAGAACGCCGTCGCGATCCAGAAAGATTCCCCCATCGGAAATGCCCCGTTTCTGCGAGCGCAAAGCACACCAGACACCGACCGCATTGAAAAAACCGCCTAGCATCATCAATGCTTGTCGATGCGGGATATGATGCCGCTAGTGCTTTGATTGGGCGTCAGATCGGCGAGCACAACCCTGCCGCCATAGCTTTGGACGAAATCCGCACCGACGATTTGTTCAACCCGATAATCCGCTCCCTTGATCAAGACGTCCGGACGAATTTTTTCAATCAATTCGCCTGGCGTGTCTTCAGCAAACAACACCACCAAATCCACGGCGGATAACGCGCCCAGCACCATTGCTCTGGCCAGTTCGTCCTGAACCGGCCGGGTCGGCCCTTTCAGCCGCTTGATTGAGGCGTCGGTGTTCAGCCCGACGATCAACCGGTCGCAATTGCTTTTAGCTTGCCCCAGCAGCGACACATGGCCGGGATGAATCAGATCAAAACAGCCATTGGTGAAACCCACCTGCAGACCCTGACGCCGCCATCCGGTGGCCAGTTCCGCCGCTTGATCGGCATTGGCGTTTTTGGCGACGATGTCCCCGATCTGTTCACTGCGCAGAGCGGCGGATAGTTCGCCCACACACACCTCGGCCGTACCGGATTTCCCCACGGCGATGCCGGCGGCAACGTTGGCCAGTTCCGCCGCCGCGGCCAGATCGCCCCCCGCCGCCAGCGACAAGCTTAGCACCGCCACGACGGTGTCGCCGGCTCCGGAAACATCGAAAACTTCGCGCGCCATAACGGGCAAATGGCGGATCGCATGGCCACGTTCGGCCAAGCTCATGCCGTCGGCGCTGCGCGTAATCACCAGGGAAGCCAAGTTCGGCGCCGCGACAAAAATCGCCTCGGCCATCGCCGCTACGGCCGCGTCATCCCGCCCTGAAACCTGTGTCATGGCCGCAGCCTCGCTCAGGTTCGGAGTCATGACCATCGCCCCGTCATAGCGGGCGACGCGTACGCTTTTGGGGTCGACGACCACCGGCTTTCCGGCCTTGCGCGCCAGCGCGATCACTGGGCCCACGACCGCGTCGCACAGCACGCCTTTGGCGTAATCCGACAGCACCACAATGTCGACGCCGTCAAGCTGACGGGCCAGCAATGCCAGCAAATCGGCGGCGGCCGCATCGATCGGGGTGCGTACTTCGTGATCGACACGGATCATCTGTTGGGTTTCGGCGACATAGCGGGCCTTCGTCGTGGTCGGACGGTCCATTACGCGCAGAAGCTGGTTTTCAATCCCAGGCCATAAATCGACTTGATCCGCCAGAGCCCTACCATCGTGGTCGTCGCCAATAACGCCCATCAGTACCGCCTTACCGCCCAGCGAAGCGATGTTACGCGCCACATTGGCCGCCCCCCCGGGCATAATCTTTTCGCGGATTACCGACAGGACTGGAACCGGCGCTTCGGGCGAAATGCGTTCGATGCGACCGTAAATGAAACGGTCGAGCATCACGTCCCCCAACACCAAGACACGGCATTCGGGGTAGGCCGCGATCAGCGGCAGAAACCTATCCTCGTTCATCGCTATCTCTTGCTCAGTCCGCGTAGCCGAGTTCGGCCTCAATGGCGCCACACAGCATGTGTCCTAACAGTATGTGACATTCTTGTATCCTGGCCGTGGTTTGAGACGGAACGATCAAAGCAATGTCCGCATTCTCGGACAGTTTTCCACCCGCGCCGCCGTCCAACCCAACCGTCACCAGCCCCATTTTGCGCGCCTGTGCCAGCGCCTTCAACACATTCGGACTATTGCCGGAGGTGGAGATGCCAATTGCTACGTCGCCATGTTTTCCCAGCCCTTCGACCTGCCGCGAGAAAAGGTCTTCGAAACCGAAGTCGTTGCCGATCGCCGTCAGCGCCGAAGTATCAGTGGTGAGCGCGATGGCGGCGATCGACGGACGGTTCTTGCGAAAACGCACCACCAGTTCCGTTGCCAGATGCTGCGCATCCGCCGCAGACCCGCCGTTACCGAAGAACAATATCTTGCCACCGGATTTTAAGCTGGCCACACAGGCATCGACCAATGCGGCAAACGGCTCGGCTAAGGTTTGCCTAACGGCCGAGACCAACGCTCTATGTTCCTCTATTTCGGTATCGAAGTATTGACTATCTGCCATCGCGTATACCACTTCATATGTGTCCTTGAGGATACATATCGGAAAGCAAAATGGAATAAGAATTGTTTTCCTGTTTTTCCGACGCAAAAGGACAAATCCGCGGTTTATTACCGAAAATCCCGACCGCAAACATGGGCGCACGGGGATTATCCGAACAATTGTTTCGTTAACTAAAGCCGTCGCGATACCGACCGGTATGCCGCCTAGTGGAGCGAATTTGACGTTTGAATCCCGCCCGCCGCCCCCTCGTGTTCAAACGTCAAATTCAAAAGCTCCACTAGAAACATAAACTTGCTAGTGTCGTTTCGGTTTCGAAGTTCGTTACCCGTGCCGATATAGAGAATAAAACGAACTTCGAAACCACGACACTAGTGGTCCTTTTGATTCCGACATTTGCTTGGCTTTTGCCACAACTGGGATGCAAATGTCGGAATCGGACCACTAGAACTTCTATCGGCGTATGCCCCATGCGATCACGCATTTTTTTGACCTCTTCGGATAGCGACAGTTCGGTCTTCAGTACACGGTGCAACCGCTCGATTTTCTTGCGCAAATCCATGGCGTCGATGATCACGACGAAGAATACAGCCGTCCCGATTGCAAAGGCCGGATTGCCGATTCCGTTCTGAAGCGCGTTCAAACAGGAACTAATGGCGGTGTTCGGATAGCTGATGCCGACGATGGCCGGTCTTTACACCAAGACGGCAAATCGCCTTCGGGTTGCCCTGGGCGCGCAAGACCGCAATTTCGGAACGCACCCAGAACATTTTATCCCCGCCCTAAACAAAAAAAGTGCGGGGATAACGTAAATTATCGTTATTTTTCAGAATGTTAGTTTTTTATTGATGCGCCCGGGACGTTGCGTCACTCAGCGATTTCAGTTTATTTGCGAAAGGGTTTGGTCGAATAGAGCATTTCACTGTTTCACGAAAACCCTGAAATGCTCTAACTCTTTGTTTTTGTTGCGCTTCATACCCGAAAACCGGATTCCATTTCACGTTTCTGTTGTCGACATTTCCGGGAAAAACGATAAGGTAACTTCATCCAGCAGTGGGGCATCCGTTATATTCGCAATGTTATTAGCATCAATATCGGGTGGGTAAACTACCGTACCTTCATCCGGTTCGCGGTCGGCATTGCCGTCTGCCCCGCATGGATCAAGTGCAGAGCTCTGTAATTTTTTTTAATCAACACCTTGCGTAGTGGCGCCGATGACCGTCGAACGTACATGGCTGCGGCTTCTATCGGCCTACAAGACGCCCGTCCGGTACTTCCTGGTTGTCCTTTGCGGGTATTCGGTCGATTTTCTGATCTATTCGTTCCTGGTGGCGAACGGCTTGGCAATCTACGGCGCCAATGTTGCCGGTTTTTTGGTCGGGTCGGTCGTCAATGTCCTTCTTATCCGCCGGTTCGTCTTCCCGGAATCCCGATTCTCACTGGCCGTTGACCTGCGGCTGTCCTTCATGTCCAACGTGGCAATGTTCGGCTTGGGAATGCTGCTGCTATGGGCGTTGGTTGTACTGGTGAACATGAACCCGTATGTTGCCAAGGTCATCGCCAACGGTGTAACGTTTCTATTTAACTACCTGATACGCAAGTTTCTTTTCAGAAGGAAGCGTCCTCTTGTTTTCTAGCCTGTCGAAAAAAACTCTCATGAAGGCAGCGCTCTTCCAGAATGCGCCTGTGTATGTGCAGTTTTACGTCACGGCGCGCTGCAACCTGACCTGCGAGCAGTGCAACATCATCTACACGAACTCCGACGTGCGCGAATGTACGATCGACGAGATAAAGCGTATAGCTGACAATTTCAGCAAGATGGGCGTGGCTATCGTGCTGCTCACCGGCGGCGAGCCCTTCGCGCGCAAGGATCTGCCGAAAATCATCCGGGTTTTTGAGTCGCGCGGCGTGCATGTCCGCATGCAGACCAACGGCTTCGCCTCCGAAGAGCAGATCGCGCGCGCAGTCGAGGCCGGCGGTTGCGACATCTCCATCTCTCTCGACTCCCTGCGCGCCGAACGGCAGGACAAGATCAATGGCGGCTTCAGCAAGTCCTGGCACCAGGCACTGAAGACGATGGAGACGTTCACCAAGTACCTGCCCAAGGAGAACAGCTTCGCCTCTCTGGGCTGCGTGCTGCAGCCGCAGAACATGGGCGATATCGAAGACGTGGTGCGTTTCGGCACCGCGATATCCTGGTTCACGTCTCTGGTGCCGGTGCATGTCAGCGATTACGCTCATCCGATGGGTTTCCGCACTTTCGACCAGAGCCTGCGCTTCCGACCGGAGGAATTGCCAGTCATGGATGGCGTCATCGAGCGCGTGCGCGCCATGCGCGAAGAAGGCTTTCTGCTCTATGACAGCGATCAATACCTGGACGACATTAAACGCTTCGCGCGCAATGAAGCGACCACCTGGCGCAGCCGCAACAACAATGTCTGCGACTCGCCGAACCTGTATTTCGCACTGCTCCCCAACGGCGAATTCGCGCCATGCTGCGATCATCGCCTAGGCAAAAGCTATCCCGCCTATGCACCGGATTTCCCTGAAACCTACAAAAGTAAGGTCTGGCGCGAGGAAGTCGCACAGGTCACGCGCCCCTGCAGTGGCTGCATGTATGGCAGTTACCCTGAAATGACCATCGCCATGCGGTTCATGGCGGCCAAGCTGCAGCGCATCGGAACTTTCCTGACATCGCCGCCGGCGAAAAACTGGCCGCTCACCTACGAACAGATGCTGGAGATTGCGGAGAAGGTTCGTAATGAACCGCGCGAGCGCCCGTTGTCGCGCGCGCCGAACAAAGAGGCTGAGCACATCGATGCCTAAGAAGGTCAAGTTTGAAAGCTTCAAATATCGCTTTCTCATCGCCGCCCAGAAGGCGCGCGGCTTCGCCGCGGCCACCGGACAGCCGCGCTGGGCAGACTTCGTAAACGCGCTGGAATTTCGGTATGAGGGTGGTCCGGTTACAATAAGCTGGCAGGCCCCCGTCGCCGGCACACTGTCCGTCCCTCTCAGCGAAGCTAGCTTCTACACACGCGGCGATAACGAACAGTCCGTCGCGCATCAGATCGAAGTTGGCCTCATCGGCACCGAGGATCCCATCAAGTTGAAGAATGACATCTACTTCAAGCAGGTCGTAAGTCGCGTGGCTCAATCTGCCGGTTACGCCGATGGGATGGGCACCCAGTCCGAGCACGATCAACGCATTCAGAATGAGCGTGATTTTCACGACGCCTGGGCGGAGAGCGAGGACGTCGAAAAGATCGACGTTCGCGGTTCGAATGAAGTCTGCACCGCCCCGGAGATGCGCTACATCACGAAGCGCCTGGGCGACATAAAGGGCAAGCGGCTCCTGGATGTGGGGTGCGGCCTGGGCGAAGCCAGCGTTTACTTCGCCATGCAGGGCGCGGATGTGACGTCCTCTGACCTTTCGCAAGGCATGCTGGACGCAACCACGCGCTTGGCGACGGCGAATGGCGTCGCCGTCCACCAGCACATCGCCTCAGCCGAGGATATGCAGCTGCCTCCTGACACAAAGTTCGACATCATTTACGCAGGCAACCTGCTGCATCATGTCGATATCGATGAGACCATTTCGCGCATCAAAGGGCACGTCGCGCCAGGCGGCGTGTTCATAACCTGGGATCCGCTTCACTACAATCCCGCCATCAACATCTATCGCGCCATGGCGACCGATGTGCGCACGCCCGATGAACATCCCTTGAAAATGAGCGACGTCAGGACCTTCCGGAAGCATTTCGGCACTGTCGAGACGCGTTATTTCTGGCTGACCACCCTGATCATCTTCGTCCTTATGGCGTTGGGTCAGCGCCGCAACCCGAACAAGGAGCGGTTCTGGAAAGTGATTTTGCAGGAAGGCAACAAGTGGGCTTGGTTGTACAAGCCTCTTGAGATGGTGGATCGAGTGCTGCTCGCCGTCCTGCCGCCCCTGCGCCTGCTGTGCTGGAACATCGTGGTGGTTTCGTCAAATCCCCGGGGAGTGAAAGCTTGACCACAGACCGTTGCAGGTTGAGCCGATTCAATGCGGCCTCTCCCTCTCTGACCAATCTGCGGAAACGCAGTGCTCCTGCCGCCCCAGACTCCATTCCAGACTCAAAATCCCCCATGGCCTGTGTCGTCACTGAAGCGTGCATCAAGTGAAAGTACATGGACTCCTGTCCTTCCATCTTCCGCTTGGCACAACGTAGCAGAAACTTTCTTTTGGAACACAAAGCCAAGTGTGGTAATCGTACCGGGATTTCAAGACCGTGCCTTGATATGAACGCGCCTCTGAAACTGCTTAGCGTTGTCGTACCCGTCTATAACGAAGAAGAGACCATTGCCGAGGCGATCAAGCGGCTGCAGGACTTTCAGCTCAGCCTGGCATCCGAAATCAGCGTGGAACTGATTTTCGTTAGCGACGGGTGCCAGGACAATTCCCTGGTGCTGCTGCGTGCTTTTGCGGAGGCAAACCCGCTCATAAAGATTATCTCTTTCAGCCGGAATTTCGGCCATCAGATTGCGATAACGGCAGGCATTGATATGGCTGCGGGCGACTATGTCGCCGTGATAGACGCCGATCTGCAGGACCCGCCGGAACTGATCGCGGACATGTACCGTATGGCCTTGACCGGCTTTGACGTCGTCTATGGCAAACGCCGCAGCCGCGCCGGCGAGACCGTGTTCAAGAAGGCGACCGCGGCGGCCTTCTACCGCCTGCTGAATTATATGTGCGAAATCGACATTCCGTCCGACACGGGCGACTTCCGGCTCATGTCGCGCAAGGTCGTAGACGCCTTCAAACCGATGCGTGAACGTCATCGTTTTGTACGTGGCATGGTCCCGTGGCTGGGCTTCAAGTCTACTCCCATCGAGTATGACCGGGCGGAACGGTTTGCGGGCACGACGAAATACCCCCTGCGGAAAATGTTGGATTTTGCCACGAACGCCATTCTGTCTTTCTCCAGCAAGCCGCTGGCTGTGGCCGTTCGCCTGGGCTTTGTGACGATCATGGCCGCGCTTGCGGGTGGCCTCTACATGCTCTACCTAAAACTTTTCACGAATACGCCAGTCCCCGGCCTGACATCGATCTTGCTGACGATCGTCATGCTCGGCGGCATGCAGATCATGCTCATCGGCGTGGTCGGCGCCTATATCGCGCGCATATTTGAGGAAGTTAAGGGGAGGCCACTATACGTGATCGATGAAACCATAAATATGTAGCGTGATCCGAAGAGCATGCGGGTGCTCCACACCGGATCCCTGTTCGAAATTGGGGGCTTCATGGTTCCATTGCTGAAAGATGCCATCCAGGTGATGATTCACCTGCACAGCTATTTCTTGCTCGCCCTTCTGCTTGTTGCACTCCTCTGCGTTCGGCTTGTGCCGAAGTTTGGCGGGGCGTTCACGCACTGGTACGGCCGGCTAAAGGCGGATATTGCCGTCATGGGGGGGGCGAGCCTGATTTGTGCGCTCTTCGCATTGTCCATGGTCGGTTACCTCCTCTATCCGAGTTACTTCGACCATGCGGAGCCATTAATGGCCGCGACGTCGTGGCTCGTGATGCAGGGATTGCCGGCGCATCCGCTTTGGGCGCAGGGGGAGGGTCTGTACGGCGTTCTGTATGGGCCGTTTCTGTATGAAGTATTGTCCCTGCCCCTCACGCTCCTGCCCACAATAGCCGGAGCGAAGATCGTCGGCCTCACTTTTACCGCGCTGGCGGTCGTGATTCAGTACACCACCTTTCGCAAGATGTTCGCGGACTGGCGCCTTCAGGTTCTGTTGACCGCGCTTTCGGTGGTCGTTTTCGCGACGGACAGTTATATGATCTCGGAACGGCCCGACCCCATCATATACATGATGGGATCCCTTTGCATCTATGCCTTGTTGTTCAACCGGCCACTGGCTTCGGCGATCATCATAGGTGTTTCTGCCGGGCTCGCCACCAATATGAAGATACACGGGTTTCTGTACTTTCTGCCGGCCTCGGTGGCGCTGATCGCCCAGCAGAAAAGTTTAGCGCAGCGTATCCGGTACGGCCAGACCGGCATTTTGTGCGGGCTCGCCGCCGCGCTGTTGCCGTTTGCGCTGCCCAACACCGGCTTGGACCGATTTGCGACATATATCCTGATGGCCACGCGCCACGGCATTGATCCGGTGCTGTTTCTGGACAGCCTTGTCACTGCCGTTTCGTTGTTGGCGCTGCCGGCCTTTTGTTACGCAATACTGAGACCGAGGCTCACAGCCTCCGACACTGCCTTTGCCTGGACCCTGGCTGGTGCGCTTTTTGCTGTAAGTATTATCGCGGGAAAGCCGGGGGCAGGGCCACACCACCTGTTGCTGTTTCTCCCCGCTGTGGCGTTTGCCGTGGCCCGAATTCTGAGTGCATCGGGCAACGCCGATGCCGCAATGAAGCCATCTGGCGCATTGCGCCTTCTGTTCCTGCCGTTATTGGCGACGTTCGGCTTTACCGCACTGGCGATAAGCGGGCACTATGTGAGGATTTTTTTTGGCGAGGCACACATTGCCCAGGAAAGACTCGTCGAACTGCAGAATTTTTCAAATCAATATCCGGATGCACAGATGGGCGTGACCGACGACGCGCGCTACCCGGAAACGTTTCAGTTCCCGGCCATGGTGTTCAGTGGAAACCGGCTGTACTTTAGCGTCGCCGCTTGGATGGACCTTAAGCAAAGTGGCCTTGATCCCCATTATGCCATCGATCTGGTCAAACAGTGCCGCGTCCGGGAATGGATTCTGCCTTCTGCCGGCGAGCCGTTCACGCTGCTGAGCTGGTATACGTTTCAGCCCCTTCTGCCAGATGCATTCCGCGACAATTTCCGCAGAAACTATAGCGTCGTCCAGAAGGGAGAATTCTTTAACGTCTGGTCATGCGCCCCGAAGGAGCGGTCGTGATGGCGTGACCTGCCTCTGAGCATGCCCCCAACGCTGGACC
>DBTZ01000004.1 GCA_002307315.1 Alphaproteobacteria bacterium UBA1303 | reverse complement strand
CCTCGGGGCGAGCGTAAGCCGCCCCGAGCACGGCCGGTTTTGCAGGATTTCCGGCTGTTCGCCGGATAATCCTGCAAAGCGAAAACAATCGAAAACCGAGCGCCGGGCCGCCCCAAGCGGGTTTTGTCCTTACGTTTCAATTGTGAAAAAGTTCCAAAGCGCAGCGAGGGACTTTTTCACAGGCAACTATGTAGATGGGGCGGGCTGCCGCATCTAGATGCGCTTCACAAAAAAGGTTGAATCCGGTTTTCTGGTATGAAGCGCGACAAAACAAAGAGATAGAGCATTTCAGTGTTTTTCGTAAAACAATAAAATGCCCTAAGGCGGAAAATACCGAAAAAAAGAGGGGAAGGCTTTCGCCTTCCCCTTTCCCCCCGGCGTTCCAGTTGCCCCGTGGAACGCCATTCGCACTTACGCGTATTCAGTCGGTCGAGTAATGCACCACCTGCGCCGTGTTGCCGATCGCGGACGCGCTGACCGAAACCGATCCGGCGACGTTCTTGATGTTGGCGGTGGTGGTGGCGACGGTCGGCGACGTGTTCACCTGGGTGTTGTTGATCGGCATGTTGGCGGCGTTGGTGTCGGCTTCGAAGCTGTTGCCGATCGCCGAGTTGGCGATCGAGACGCTGCCGCCGATGTTGATCGCATCGACATAAGCCACGGCGGACGGGTCGTCGGCATTGCATTGCTGCAGGTTGGTGACGGCGGTTATCGCAGGATCGGTGGAAACCGAGGCGGC
Organism: Alphaproteobacteria bacterium UBA1303; assembly: GCA_002307315.1. Taxonomy (GTDB): domain Bacteria; phylum Pseudomonadota; class Alphaproteobacteria; order Micropepsales; family Micropepsaceae; genus Rhizomicrobium. The sequence continues at coordinate 29,235 of DBTZ01000004.1, read as the reverse complement.
GTTGCAGACCGCCTGATTGGAAACGCTGACGTCTCCCCTTACGTTGGTCGCCGCCACTCCGGCATAGGAACCGATTTCGCCGGCCTGCACGTACTGGTTACTGTTGACCCTGGTGTCGTTCATGGTGGTGATGTCGAGCATGTTGCCGATGGCGGCCGATTGGACATCCACGCTGCCGCCGATGCGGTCGATGGTGGCGGTTACGGTGGAGGTCACGTTGCTCATGTTGACTTGGCCGTTGAGGATTGCGCTGCCGCTATCAGTCGAGTCCGCCGCGAAGCTTGGTGTCAGCGAGAGGATCGCTATGGCCGTACCCATGATAAGGTTCTTGGCGAGACGCGTCATTGGTATTCTCCTGATTGATGGCAACTTTGATCTGCGGATTGGATGCGACGGGGGCGGCCGGGGCGGCGGGAGCGGCCAGCGGATCGCGGGCGATATCGGTTTGCGGCGCGTGGTAGAGCCGGCCCATCATCTCCAGCGTCGCCCGTTCGATCACCGAACGCACCGCTAGTTGGATCGGTTCGAGAGCGCTGTCGCCGGCCGAGGCGTCGAAGAAGGTCTGGCCCAGGAAGTCGAACACACCGGCGGAAATCTGGCGGCCGACGATCTGCTTCTGATACGAGATCACATCGACCACTTCCAGCGTGCTGGTGTCGACCAGCCGGAGGTCGAGGCCGACGTTCATCACGTAGATCGATGCGCCGATCAGACCCTTGAGCGAGTTGGTGGCGGTGCCGCCGGCGTCGCCGTTGACGCCTTCGGACCGGATGTTGAAGTTGAGTTCGGTGATACCGCCGACCAGATAGTAGTTCGATCCCGGGATCGAGCCGGCCATGATCTTGCGATATTCGTTCGGCGCACCGGGCTTGGTGGCGTCTTCGCCGATCAGCTTGTTGTTGGCGTATTTGAGCTCCATCTCGGCGACCGAGGTGTCGAAGCGTTCGACCATCGGCACGCCGGCCTTGGCCAGCGCGCTCATCGCCATCAGCGCCGCGCCCTGCGTAAGCTTGCGGCCCGAACTGTCGGCCTCCAGCTTGCCGGTGTAATCGGCGATCTGGCCGACGGCGACGCGGATCGGCTTGCCGGCGGTGTATGCGCTCATATTCCGCAAGGAGGCCGAATAGGGGGTCTCGTTGGTGATCACCGGCGAACCGCCGATCGGGGCGGTGTAACGGCCGCTCGATGTCGCCACCGGGCTGATGCAGCCTTCGAGGGCGACGGCGGCGATGCCGAACACCAGCGTTCTGAACAGAATTTTTTTAACGCGAGGGGTCATGGGATGGGGCTCCCGGTTTGCGGTTCTATTTGTTGGTGATGGTGGCGGTTTGATCGCCATTATTGGTCTGTACCGAATTGACGATGACGGTGTTGTTGCTGCCGACGGTGACGACGTTCAGCGAGTTGCCGATCGCCGTGGCGGTGGAAGAACCGGCGCCGGTGGCGGAGGTCGAACTCGACGAACTGGCGGCATACGCGCTGGCGGTGCCGTAGGTGGTCAGGCTGCTCGAACTGATCGTGCTCATGCTTTGCACGCCGCTCGAAGCCATCCCGAAATTGGCCGAGGTCACCTGGCCGTTGACGATGGAAAGGTTGTTGGAGGAATCGCGCATCGTCGGGTTGATGGCGGCGTTCTCTTCGCCGGCGGTCATGCCGTAGGGCGTATTGTAATTGGCGGCCGCGCTGTAGGCGGTGCTGCCGGCGAATGCCGCGCCGCTTAAGATGGCGGTGCAGATCGCGCTCAAGGCGGCGGTGCGAAGCGATGTCGAAATACGCGGCATGTCAGGTGTTCCAATCGGTCTCGCCGGAACAGGAGCAACCGCCGTGCCAGCGTTTCGGGCCGGATTATCGCGGTGGCCGTGCCAAACCGGGCCACAACGCATTTGGCGGTTTTTCAAGGGTTTCAGGGTAAACGGCGGGGATTTTCCGCATTTACGGCGCCGAGGCGACTATGGCCTTTGGCACATGCCCCCGTCCTGATATGAGACAGACCGCAAAGACGGATGAGATACCGATGGATTTTCCGACGCCCAGGCCGCAACGCGAGCCGATGTTCCACGTTCCGCAATGCGTCGTCTGGCTGATCGGGGTGATTGTGGTCGCCCATGTGGCTCGCACGCTGCTGCCGGCGGACGCATCCGAGGATGTTCTCCTTCGTTTCGGCTTCACCCCGATGCGTTATGCGCCGGGCATCGACGGCGGCGGGCCGTTCGCCCTGGCGGCGCCCTTTATCGGCCATATCTTTCTGCACGGCGGGTTTTTCCACCTGGGGATGAATTGTCTGTGGCTCTTGGCCTGCGGGCCGATCGTGGCACGGCGCTATGGCGGCTTCGCCTTCGCCGTCTTCTTCGTATTATGCGGCATTGCCGGGGCCGCGACGTTTCTCGCCTGCGACTGGGGCCGGCCGGAAATGATGATCGGTGCCTCAGGCGCGGTTTCCGGGCTGATGGCCGCTTCCGTCCGCATGATGCCCTGGCCGGGCAAACCCTGGCTCGGTCCCGACGGCCCGCTGGTGCCGTTGTGGTCGAAGCCGGTTCTGGTCTTTACCCTGACCTGGGTGGTTACCAACCTGATTTTCGGTGCGACCGGGATCGGGCTCGGTTCGGGCGTGCAGGAAATCGCCTGGCAGGCGCATTTGGGCGGGTTCGCCGCCGGCCTGCTGTTTTCCAGCCTATATGAAGCGATGTCCCGGCGCCGCGCAGTCTAAATCCCCCATTGTACGAAGCTGCATCCTTGCTAAAATTAACCTCAGATAGCGACGCGTGGGGCTTCGATGGGGTTTTTCGGCAGGAAACGCAAGAAACTAGCGGTGCTTATCACCTGTGCCGACTGGCGGCTGCATCAGCGTAAAGTCAATCTCAACGCCAGGCTGGCCAAGCAATTCCGCGTCGATGGGTTCGATTACATCACCGTACCGGGGCCGGACGGGCTCATTTTGCCCGAACGCGGGCCTGAATGGGCCGCAACCTTGGTGCAGGTGAAGCTGTTGGTAAACGTCCATGCCCCGGTGGCGCTGATCGTTGCCGGACACCAGCGCTGCGCCGGCAATCCCCTTGCCGATGAGGCGCATATCGTCGCGGTCGAGGAAACGGCGAGCGAACTCAAGGCCGCCGTCGGTTTTTCCGGTCCGGTTCACGCCGTGGTACTGGAATATCGGTCCGATAAAGCCTGGGAAATTAGGCCTGTCGCGCAATATTGATAAAGCGCAGTTGCCCCCGCCGGTTTCCCTGTCTATAAGCCCCGCGCAAACACGCTGGTTCTTGCGATCCGGCGCGAGGATGATTTCGCCTTATGGATATTCGTAACATCGCCATCATCGCCCACGTCGATCATGGCAAAACCACTCTGGTCGATCAGCTTCTCAAGCAATCCGGTTCGGTGCGCGAGAATCAGCAGATGGCCGAGCGTGCGCTCGACTCCAACGATCTCGAACGCGAGCGTGGCATCACCATTCTGGCCAAGTGTACCTCGGTGATGTGGAAAGAAACCCGCATCAATATCGTCGACACTCCCGGCCATGCCGATTTCGGCGGTGAGGTCGAGCGCATTCTGTCGATGGTGGATGGCGTGGTGCTGCTGGTCGATGCTGCCGAGTCGGTGATGCCGCAGACCAAGTTCGTGCTGTCCAAGGCGCTGAAGCTCGGCCTCAAACCCATCGTCGTCATCAACAAGATCGACCGCCAGGACGCTCAGCCCAACGAAACGCTGGAATCGATCTTCGATCTGTTCCTGGCCTTGGAGGCCAACGACGATCAGTTGGATTTCCATGTGCTCTATGCCTCGGGCCGCCAAGGTTGGGCGGTGAACGAGCTGGAAGACCTCGACAAGCCGGAAAAGGATTTGATTCCGCTGTTCGAGCGCATCGTCGCCGATGTGCCTTCGCCCAAGCCGATCGCCAAGGCGAGCGAAGACTTTCCCTTCACCATGCTGGTGACCACGCTGGAAGCCGATCCCTATCTCGGCCGCATCTTGACCGGCCGCATCGAATCCGGCGTCGTCACCGTCAATCGCCAGATCAAGGCACTGCACCGCGAGGGCGACGAGGTCGAGCGGGCGCGGGCCACCAAACTTTTGGCCTTCCGCGGCCTTGCCCGCGTGCCGGTGGAGCGCGCCGAAGCCGGCGACCTCGTGGCGATTGCCGGTTTGCAAACCGCCACCGTTGCCGACACGCTGTGCGACATCGCGGTGGAGCAGCCGATTTTCGCCAATCCGATCGACCCGCCGACCTTGGCGATGACCCTTTCGGTCAACGATTCGCCGCTGGCCGGGCGCGAAGGCAGCAAGGTGCAGAGCCGCGTCATTCGCGAGCGGTTGCTGCGCGAAGCCGAAGGCAATGTCGCCATCCGGGTTTCCGAAACCGGCGAAGGTGCCTTCGAGGTGGCGGGACGCGGCGAGCTTCAGCTCGGCGTGCTGGTGGAAACCATGCGCCGCGAGGGCTTCGAGCTGTCGATCAGCCGCCCCAGGGTGCTGTTCCAAACCGACGAACACGGCCGTAAGCTGGAGCCGATCGAGGAAGTCTTTATCGACGTCGACGATCCCTATACCGGCATCGTCATCGAGAAGATCGCCAATCGCAAGGGCGAGATGACCGACATGCGCCCGATGGGCGCCGGCAAAACCCGGTTGACCTTCCTGGCGCCGTCGCGCGGGCTGATCGGCTATCACGGCGAATTTCTTACCGACACCCGCGGCACCGGCGTGTTGAACCGGGTGTTCAACGCCTACGGTCCCTATCGCGGCTCGATCACCGGGCGGATCAACGGCGTGCTGATCTCCAACGGTGCCGGCGAAGCGGTGCCTTACGCCTTGTGGTATCTGGAGGAACGCGGGCGTCTGTTCGTGGTGCCGGGCGACAAGATCTACGAAGGCATGATCATCGGCCAGCACGCCAAGGACAACGATCTGATCGTCAATCCTTTGAAGGCGAAGAACCTCACCAACATCCGCACCACCTCGAAGGACGAGGCGGTGCGCCTGACCCCGATCGTGCCGATGTCGCTGGAACAGGCCATCGCCTATATCGACGACGACGAACTGGTCGAGGTGACGCCGCAATCGATCCGTCTTCGCAAGCGCATCCTCGATCCCAATTTGCGCAAGCGCACCGAGCGGTCGGCGGAGAACGATTAGGTCTTTAGAGCTAGTAGTTTTGCGATGACCCGGTCGCCCAGGCGCGCGGGCAGCAGGCGCAGGACAATGTTGCCGACCGGATCGGGCGTCACCACATAGCGCGTCTTCGGTTTGCGCGCGGTCAGGGCGCGGTGGATGACGGCGGCGAGCCTTGAAGCCGGTAGCGCGCCGTCCGCCGCCTTGCGCATCATCGCCTTGATTTTTATCAGCGCCGGGGCATAGGCGGTTGCCTCGAACGGCGTCGTGTCGAGGCTTTCGGTCTTTTCCCAGATCGCGGACTTGATCGGCCCCGGCGCAACGGCAATGACATCCACGCCGAACAGTATCATCTCGCGGCGCAAACTTTCCGCGAATGCCTCGGTGCCGAATTTCGAAATCGCGTAAGGTCCGTTGAAGGGCAGGGCGCTTTTTCCCGCCACCGACGAAATCACGACAATTCGGCCCGGTTGCCGGCCGATCAACAACGGGCCGAAGGCTTGGACGGTCAGCAAGGTGCCGGTGAGGTTGACCTCCAGCTGACGGCGGAAGTCGTCGGGTTTCACATACAACAACGGTCCGGCCACCGCGATGCCGGCGTTGGCGATAAGGCCGAACAGCGGTTCCCCGGCCAGCGCCGCTTTTACCTGTTCGGCGGCGGCGCGAATTTGCGTCTCGTCGGTGGTGTCGAAAACCAGCGGTACGTAAAGATCGCCCAATTCCGCCCGCAACGCCTCGCCGTCGGCGATTTTGCGCACGCTGCCGAACACGCGAAAGCCGCGTTCGACCAGAAACGAAGCCGCGGCCCGGCCGATGCCGCTGGAGGTTCCGGTGACGACGATGTTTTTCATGGCAACCTTAGCTATTTGGCTATCGCGGCAACATATCGGCTATTCGGGGCTTTCGCTGCAAGACGGCGGCGGCTAAAACGAATTCTCCTGGAGGATACCATGCCGATCGACGATGCCACGTTGAAGTTTGCCAACCGTCTTGCCGATGCTGCAGGCGCGGCGATTGTGCCGCATTTCCGCAAAATCATTCCGGTGACCGACAAGGGGGCCGGCACGGCGCTGTACGATCCGGTGACCGAGGCCGACAAAGGGGCTGAGGCCGCGATCCGGGCGCTTTTGAAGGCCGAACGGCCCGAGGACGGCATCCTCGGCGAGGAATACGGCGAGCAGAAGGGGACGAGCGGCCGGACCTGGGTGATCGATCCGGTGGACGGTACGCGCGCCTTCATCACCGGCAACACCCAATGGGGCACGCTGATTGCGCTGAACGAGGGCGGCTATCCGGTCCTCGGTATCCTCGACCAGCCGGTCACCAAAGAGCGTTTCATCGGTGCCGGCGGCCATGCGTCTCTCGAAACCGACGGCGAAAAGGCCCCCTTGCGCGTGCGGCACTGCCATCGTCTGGCCGATGCCGTGCTGATGACCACCCATCCCTGGGATTACTTCACCGAAGTCGAGCAGGCGCGCTTCCGCCAACTGTCTGCTGCCGCCCGGATGAGCCGCTTTGGCGGCGATTGCTACGCTTACGGCCTTCTGGCTATGGGCTTCGTCGATGTGGTGGTCGAGGCGCGGCTGAAAGCCTGGGATATCGACGCGTTGATCCCCATCGTCGAAGGCGCTGGTGGCATCGTTACCGATTGGCAGGGTTTGCCGTGCGCCAAGGGCGGGCGGGTGATCGCCGCCGGCGACAAGCGGGTGCATGCCGAGGCGCTGAAGATTCTATCCTGACGGCCTAGTGTCGTGGTTTCGAAGTTCGTTTTATTCTCTATATCGGCACGGGTAACGAACTTCGAAACCAAAACGACACTAGCATCAATATGTTGACTAGTGTCCTTTCGATTCCGAAATTCGAAAAATGTCGATATCAGGTGTAACGAATTTCGGAATCGGGACACTAGGGCATTTCACTGTTTATCGGAAACACTGAAATGCTCTAACTCCTTGTTTTGTCGCGCTTCATACCAGAAAACCGGATTCCACTTTTCTGTGAAGCGCTCTATACCTTCTCAGATCGGTTCGGAGACGTTCCTTATGAAGGTATCGAACGCCAGCCAGAAGGTCTGGCGGATGAGGTTTTGTTCGCGCAGGATTTCGTGGCGCGATCCGGCGATTTCGAGATAGCGGCCGTTGGGCAGCCGCAGCGCGTATTCCCGCGCCGCGTCGGTATAGCAGACTTGGTCGCATCCGGCGGCGACGATCAGAACCGGTTTTTCGATCTTTTCCGCAAAGCCCGGCGCGTGGATGTCGGCGATCGAGCGGTAGGCGGCGCCTAGCCAGCCCCAGGAAGGTCCGAAGATGCGCATCTCGGGGTGTCGCTTGAGAAAATCCCGGGAGCGGGCGTAGCGCGCCGCATCGGACGTCATAACCTGGGCCTCGAACGGCAGGGCGGAAGGATCCTGCCGTGCCATGCCCCAGGCGTAATCGCGTTTTCTGCCGACCGCGTTGTGCAGGGCGATGGCGGCGTCGGCCAGCGGCTTGAAAATGCCGCGGGTGCGGATTCTCAGCATCGGCGCCGAGAGTACCGCGGCGGAAAACCGTTCCGGCATGGCATGTAGGGCGCGAAGGAGCATATGCGCGCCCATCGAATGACCGAGGGCGACGACCGGCCGATCCGTCAGCGCGTCGACGACGTCGCCGAAGAACGCGCGGATGTCGGCATCGTAGTCGGTGAAGTCGCCGACATGACCGAGGCAGGGGTCGGCAAGCAAGCGGTCGGATCCGCCTTGGCCGCGCCAATCGAAGGTGGCGACGGTAAATCTGCGGTCGATCAGATCCTGCACGACCTCGCGGTATTTCTCGATGTATTCGCTCTGGCCGCTCATCAGCACGCAAAGCCCGCGCGGCGCGCGCGGCTCGGCTACGGCAGCGCGCAAACCCACGCCGCCCGCGGCGGAAAAACGACGGAAGATCAGCGGATGCAGGGAAAAACTCTTTTCAACCGTTGGCTTTTTGCAAGATCGGTCCCAGCTTCAAGGCCAGCCCCATGTCGCCGGCGACGCGCAGTTTGCCCTGCATGAAGGCCGTGGTGGCATCCAGTTCGCCGCGCTTGAGCTTGTCGAAATCGGCAGGTGTCAGCGAAACCGTGCAATCGGCCTTCTTGCCGTCGCCGTCGATCACCGATGGAGTCGCCTTGGGGTCGATGAAGGCGCTGCCTTTGGCGCCGAAATCGAATTTGAGCGTGCCGCCGATCCCCGAACGGGCGCCCAACCGCCTGCTCAGCTCGGCGATGATGTCCTGAACTTCTTTCGTAGCCATGAACGTCCTTCCCGGCATGGAGCACGCCGTCAGTTTAGCCTTAACTTCCGGATCGGGAAACAATCTTAATCGCTCCAATCGTCATCGTCACAATTTTTCCGGCTGCTCTTGAAACCGCGCCGGTGGCGACCATATCCATAGACGACCGGAAGGCCCAAAGCGGATTTCGGCCCCTTTTTGCCCGGTTCCGGCCCCATCGGCGGAACCAAACCAAACGCTTCATAGGAGGTTTGACCATGCGTGCATTCGATTTTTCCCCCCTGTTCCGTTCGACCGTCGGCTTCGATCGCGTATTCGATCTGATGGATTCCCTCGCCGACCAAGGCCAGGGCTATCCTCCCTACAACATCGAACGCTCCGACGATAATCGCTATCGGATCACCCTGGCGGTGGCCGGATTCGGCGAGAAGGATTTGTCGGTCGAGGTGCGTGAAGGCATTTTGTCCGTCACCGGCAAGCGCGAGGCTGAAGATGGCGAAGAATCCAAGCTGCTTTATCAAGGAATTGCCGGCCGCGCCTTCGACCGCCGCTTCCAGCTTGCCGAATATGTCGAGGTACGCGATGCCAAGCTGGAAAACGGCCTGTTGCACATCGATCTCGAGCGCCGGGTGCCCGAGGAAAAGCGGCCGCGTCAGATTCAGATCAACGGCGGCGGCGCCAAGGTCATCGAGGCCAAGCAGGCGCAAGCCGCGTGAACGGTTAACCGAAATGCGGTTCCGCCCCATTTAACTATTGAGGGCGCGGGATAATATGAGTAAAGCCGGAGACGAATTTTCGTTTCCGGCTTTACCTGTTGCGGTGCCTTACGGTTATCGTAGAGTGGAATCCCTGTTTTCGGAAACAATGCGCGACGAAACGAAGGGGTGGGGCGTTTCGGTTTTTTCGTGAAACAATGAAATGCTCTATTTTCTTCGTCATATCGCGTATTTTATCCGAAACCCGCTTCGCACTTTTCGGAATGCGCTTTAGGGCGCTATAGTTCGAGATAAAGGCTTTAATCTCATGCCCAGCTGGCAAAGCGCCTTTTTCGATCGGTTTTTCCGTATTTCCAAGCCGCGCCCGTCCGACGCCGTCACCGACATCGTCGATCTGCACCGGCAGTACAATTATTTGACCGACCGTTTCGGCGCCGTACCCGGCGATACCGCCTTCGAAACCGCCACCCTTGGTCCGGTGCGCGGCGAATGGGGGCGGGCGGACAATTCCTCGCCGGGGCGGTTGATTATTTTCTTTCACGGCGGCGGCTATGTTTCGGGTTCGCCGGAGACCCACCGTGCCCTGATCGCCCGGCTGGCCCATGCCGCCGAAGCGTCGGTGTTTTCGCCGGCCTACCGGCTGGCGCCGGAATTCGCCTTTCCGGCGGCGGTGCGCGACGGCATCGATACCTACCGTCAATTCGTGTCGCGCGGGGTTGCGCCGTCCTCGATCGTACTGGCGGGCAACGGGTCGGGCGGCGGTTTGGCGTTGTCGGTGCTTTTGGCCATTCGCAATGCCGGTTTGCCGATGCCGGCGGCATTGATCGCTATGTCGCCCTGGGCCGACCTGTCGCTTTCCGGTTGGTCGGTGTTGCAAAACGCCAAGAATGACACAGCGCTGTCGTGGGAATTGTTATTCGTCAGTGCCCGCCATTACCTTAAGCGCAACAATCCGGCCGATCCCTATGCTTCGCCGGCCTTTGCCAATTTCAAGGGTTTTCCACCTCTGATGGTGCATGCCGGAAGTCTGGAAATGCTGCGCGACGACGCTTCGCGCATCGGCGATCGTGCCGCCGAGGCCGGCGTGCCGGTCAGTGTCGAGATCTATGACGGCATGCAGCATGTCTTTCAGGCTAATCCGTATGTGCCCGAGGCCAGGGTCAGTCTGCAAAGGCTCGGTCAATTCGTCCGCAGCCGTATCCAGGCGGCGACGGAAAACGGCGGTCAAACAAACGGTTGATATTTGCCGGGGCTTGGTCAGGTCCGCCGCCGTCCTTGACGTTCTCGGTTTCGGAGGACGGCCTGTCGATTAAAAAGCGGCAAGTTGCCTTTGCCGGCGGGTAAGGCTAGAGCTTGTCCGGTTGGTCGTGCCTTAGTCCTTTGTCCGATCGCAAAAAAATGCCATATGGCCCGAACGACGGGCGGTGGCATGGTGCGGTCGGGTATCATTTCGACAAATGGCGATACATTTTGTGCGGAATGCGCTCTTTGTGCATAGATAAAAAGCGGCTATGGTGCCGGCCAAATAGGGCTTAAGGTCTTGGGAAGACTTTGGGAAATGAAATGCGGGCCGGTTCGCCGCCGATCCTGCGGGGGTTAACGGGCGGTCGTAGTCCGCGCCAAACGAAAAGAGGTCGAATTTGAGCAAGCAAAAGTTGTTGCTTTCCGCTGCCGCGATGGCGCTGCTCTCGGGCCATGCTTATGCGACCTCCTGCACCTCGGGAACCAGCCCCTGCACGATCACCAGCGATTCCGCCGTCACGACGCCGATCATCACCGGCGTGCTCAACAACTACTCGACCGTTACCTTCGACGACGATTACATCCACGGCGTGGGCAGCGTATCGATCGCTTCCGGTGGGACGCTCAAGATCAACGATAAGGGAACGGTCGCGATCAACGTCAATTCCGCCTCTTACGTTTACAACGGCGGCACCATTCTGAACAAAGGCGTCTCGAGCGCCTATGGCGTCCAGGTCGAATTTCTCGACGGGACCGATACCTATGCGGGCTTCGACAGCGGCGTCTATACCGGCACCGCGACGACCACCACGGCGGCGACCGGCTACACCGCGGCCGGCATGACCTTCAACCGCATCTACAATTACCAGGTCGGCAGTTGCACCTCCGCCTGCACCTTCACCAACCTCGGCGACGACGGAATTGCCGGCACGAGCGACGACGACGTCGTGGCGGTGTACGACCTTTCGTCGACCGGCTACGCCTACACTGCCGCGGATGGGACCACCCGTCATGCCGCGCTGTATCTCGACAGCGGTTCGGTCATCAATCTGACCGGCGACGGATCCGCCAAATACGGCCTGTGGGTCGATGCCTCCAGCGCCGAGGATGCTCTCGGCATTCTGGTCGGCGACATCTATGTCGCCAAAGGCGCCGCAATCAACATGAAGGGCACAACCACGACCGCCATCGTGGACGGCACCGGTGCGCTGGTCGTCGGCAACGTGACCATCGCCGGCTCGATCACCGCGGATCCGGATACCGCAACGTCGACATCGGCCTCGTCGATCTACGGCCTTTATTTCGTCGGCGGCATCGACGGCGACGTGGCGATTACCGACAGCGCCACCCTCACCATAACCGGCAACGGTTCCCAGGGTATGGTCTTTTCCGGCAGCGGCATCACCGGCAGCCTGACCATCGACGGCACCGTCGTCGTGCGCGGCATCGATCCGGCGGACGCCGCTAATCCGGGCACCAAGACCTACGGCGAAGCGGGCGTCGGGCTATCCGTCGGCGGCTCCGTCGGGGGCGGCATCATGCTCGGCAGCTCCTCCACCTTAACCGTGACCGGGACCGCCGAAGCGATGTTGATTTCCCCCAGCATAACCAGGGGCAGTTCCACTTACGCAACCAAGGTCAGCCAGGTGATCGGGGTGTACGACGTTTCGGAATTGAGCAATTTCGATCACGCCGGGTTCGGTCTGTACAACCGCGGTACGATTTCGATCATTCCCGTCAACGAGGACAGCAGCACCGCTGCGGCGCTGGAGATCAGCGGCGGCGGTTCGCGTTACCCGTCGATTATCGAAGGCGGCATCTATAATTCCGGTACGATTTCCGCCAAAGCCTTCACCTCCGACATAACCAGCTCGGTCAGCGCTTCGGCGATCCTCATCGATGGCTACGTCAATATCGGCGGCAGTTACGATTACAGTTCCACTACCGACAATACCGACAAATACGTCTACACCGCGGATGTCGCCACCTATACCTCAAGCTATGCCGACGATTCCGTCACCAGTCAGAGGCGCTACAGTTACAATTCGAGCGGCTATAGCTATACCGGCGGCGGTGCTTCGTTGAAGACCGGCGGCACCCTCGATCAGGCTTCGTTCGTCAATACCGGCACCATATCGGCGGCGGTCTACGGCCTGTCCGAAGACACCTATTCCTACAGCGACGGCGGCGGCGGCGGCTCCGCCGTGGCGATTTCGATTAGCTCCTATGCGCATCTGGCCTCGCTGATCAACACCGGTACGATTTCGGCATCGGTTACGGTTGCTGCCGACAATATCGACACGGTCACCGCGGCCTCGGCCTACGCCATCTACGACCATTCCGGTTCGCTGACCTATATCCATAATTACGGCGGCACCATTTCGGCCACCGCCACCGATCTCGACAGCGAAACCGACGTAGGGGTGGCGATCTATTCCGGCGGCAATTCGAAGACGGATGCGGGCAGCGGCATGACCATCGTCAACGAGTCGACCAGTTCGGCGTCCGCCAAGATCTACGGCAATGTCGGCTTCGGCGACGGCGACAACCAGCAGATCTATCTGCTCGGCAACAGCAGCTACTACGCTTATCTCTACGGCGATATCTCCTATGGCGGCAGCACCTATGCCGGCGAAGCCAACGGCGATTTGCTGTACATCGGCAGTTATTCCGTCGCCAAAGGCATCGTTACCGCGGCCAACGGCGTGGCGGTGCAGATCGAAAACTACGGTTCGCTCACCCTGGAAAACGACACCGAGTCGCTTAACGCCTCCAATCTCTTCGTTGCCGAGAACGGCTACCTCAGCATTGCAGTGTCGAAGGATATGGAGGACACCGGCGCGATCAACGTGCTCAACCGCGCGGTGATCGATTTGAACAGCAGCGGCAGCAACCTCGACGTCAGCTACAACAGCTTCATTCCTCAAGGCACCGACAGCTATCTCCTGATCCGTGCCGTGCGCGGCTCTCTGGTGGACAGCACCAACACGTCGTTGGTCACGCTTACCGATACCGGGGTTTCGGGCGGCGTACTGACCGCCTACAACAATGCCGTCAACGACGCCAAACCCTGGTTGTTCGACACCTTGTCGCTCGTGGTCGAAACCACCAGCGACAATGCCTATGACGAGTTGATCCTGAACGTCACTCCCAAGACCGCCGAAGCCCTCCATCTCACCGGCTATGCCGCCGACGCGAAATTCTTCGCCGCCGTCAACAACTCGCTCAGCGCCGACACCAATCTCGGCTCGGCGATGATCAACTACATCACCGACGATTCGGCGGCGCAGAAGGCTTATGAGGCTTTCGCCCCCAATGCCACCGGCGCCATCCGCGCCATCGCCGTCTCGCTCACCGATCAGGCCACCGGCGTGATCGGCGATCGCCAGCGGACGTTGCGTCGGAACGACCGCGAACAGGGTCGGATGACGCTGTGGATGCAGGGTTTCGTGCAGAACATGAAGCTGCCCAGCCAAGGCATGATCACCGCGGAAGCCGATTACGCCGACAGCAGCGGTAACGTCGTCACCACCGGCACCGAAACCCGCTACGCCAAGCCCGGCTTCAAGGACAAGGGCTTCGGCTTTGCGCTGGGGGCGGATTGGGGCAGCCCGCGCTTCGGGTGGTACGGCGCCGCGCTCACCTTCTACAACGGCGACGTTCAGGAAATCGGCCGCGATTCGCACCAGAACCAAATCTGGGTACTGGCGGATTTGTACTCCTCCTGGCGCGGCAAGGGCCTGTTCTTCGATACGAAGATCGGCGCCGGCATCGGCAGCATCCACGGCAAGCGGTATCTCACGCTGACGAATACCGACGGCGACACCTACGATCGCGAGGCCGACAGTCATCATCTCTCTACCATGCTGTCGGGCGGCGTTACCGGCGGTGCGGTGTTCGAGTGGGGCGGCTTGACCGCCACGCCGCAGGTCAGCATCGACGGTTTGGTCTTGCGCGAGGAAGGCTACACCGAATCGAATCCCGACAATTCGTCGGCGGGCTACCGCGGCTTCGATCTGAAAGTGAAGCCGTATTATGCCCGCTCCTTGCGCGGCTTCGCCGGAACGTCGCTGCGCTACGATTTCGAACTCCTCGGCGCCACGTGGCAACCGGAGGTGCGCGGCGGCTACCGTTACGATCTGTACAAGGATGCGATCAAGATCAAGGCGGCGATGCGCGACATCAGTGCGGATGTTGCCGGCAATCAGAATAGCGATCTCTTCGAACTGGAGGGGCCGTCCACGCCGCAGGGCGCGCTGGTTGCCGGCGGTTCGTTCGGCACTACGGGCGACGGATGGTCGCTGAATTTCAGTTACGAGATGTTGCGCGGCACTCACGAATACCGCGAACAAGTTGGAACCTTCAATTTGTTGTTTCGGATGTAGGAAGACGGTGGGCGGCTGAAATCGGCCGCGGGAAATCGGGCCGGCCCGTCCGGCCGCTGAGAGGCGCGGGTCCGCCGGATATTTTATCGGCGTCGGGCGGAACCGGAGCCGGGAGCGAAGTATGAGGTCGAATGTGAGCAGGCATCAATTGTTGCTTTCCGTTGCAGCCGTCGCGGTGCTTTCCGGGCCGGCATTCGCCGCCGACTCGATCGATTGCGACACCACGTCCATCTACACCTGCGTCACCAGCAGCCTCACCGATCCGCTGAAAACGTCGGTCAAGAAGAACATCATGGTGATGGATGAATTGGTGACGGCCGATTCAGAGGCCGAAACGGAATATGACGGAAAGATAGCGCTCTCCAAGGCGAACGCGGCGATTCTTACCATCGATTCCGACAATGTCGTCTACGTCAACCATACCATGTACAATCACGATGCCTCCGGCGCCAGCGCGATCAAGATCGACCTGTCCTCCGATCGCACCGCCGCGGCCTGGAGCTACGATAACTATTCGTCGAGCGCCGTTTCCGGTGCGGCGGTCTACATCGACACCAGCGGCTACATCTCGTTGTACGGCAAAGGAACCAACAAGCGCGGCATCTGGCTGGACAGCTCCAGCGCCTCGGACGGCACCGGCACGCTGACCGGCGATATTATCGCGCTGACGGGGTCTACCCTGTATATCAAAGGCGACGGCTCCTACGGCATCTATGTCGATTCCGGCACGACGATGCAGGGCATTGCCGCCAACGACGGTCTTGCCACGCTCAATTTCGGCGGGACGATGACGATATACCAATCTACCGTCAGCAACCGCAAAGTGTCGTCCGGCATCGTCGGCATCAAGATGGACGGTTACCTCGACGGAGATTTTCTGATCGGCAGCGGCGGCAAAATTGCGGTCACCGGCCAGGGGGCGCAAGGCATCGTCATTGCCGGTAGCGGCATTTCCGGCAGCATGACCATTGCCGGTTCGGTTGTCACGGCCGGCATCGATTCCAGCTCCGCCAGTTCGATCACCAACAGCTACTACTACGGCTCGGACAGCAGTAGTACACGGACCTATGCCGAAGGCGGCGACGGTGTCGTTATCAACTCCGATATCGGCAAAGGCTTTCTAATCGCGGGCGCCCGCTACAGCAACGATTCTTCCTACAGCGCCGCATCGATCTCCGCCACCAGCGCCGGTTCGGCGATTCTGATTTCGCCGTCGGACGTCGCGAACGCCACCGGCCATCTGGTGATCGGCGCGTATCAGACGCGGACCTTGGGAGAGGGCAGTCAGTATTCCGGCGATTACGATTATGACGAATACGTGCCGGGTTTCGGTTTTCTCAATCGCGGCTCGGTTTCGATTGCGCCGGCCAACACCGCCAGAACCGACCAGACCGTTTCGGTGTCGGCGATCGACATCGTCGGCGGCACCAGCCGAGATACCGCCACCATTATCACCGGCGGCATCTACAACTCCGGTTCCGTCAGCGCCGCGGCCTCGACCTATGACGAGGACGCCACCGCCACCGTCTATGCCATCAAGCTGGACAACTACGTCTATCTCAACGGCGATTACAATTCGACCTCCGGCACCTATGCCGACGACTACACCTATAGCTGTGCTCCTAACTCCGGCAACGGCGTCACCACCTGCACGCTTACGGGGACAGGCGATGCGCTGGGCGAGAAGCTCGACGACGACCAATACGCCCTGGTCAACAGCGTCGAAGCCAACGGTGGCTCCATTTCCTCCAGCGTATCGGGCAACGGCGGCGGCATCGCCTACGGCATCTACATCGGCAAGAATTCCGTGCTGACCTCGCTGTACAATTCCGGCACCATTTCGGCCACCGCCGAGTCCAGCTACACCGACATCACCATGGCTCTGGAAGCCTACGCCATTAAGGACGAATCCGGCACACTGACCTTCATCAACAATTCCGGCACTATCAGTGCGTCCGCCACGACTCTGGATGACGCCAGCCAGATCGGCAATGCGATCGATCTGTCGGCGGTGACGGCAGGGATGACCGCCTACAACGGCGTCACCATCGTCAGTCAGGCGGAGGCGACGCGGGCTGCCGTCATCACCGGCGAAATCGTCTTCGGCGACGGCAACAATCAGAAGATATATCTGTCCGGTGCCGGTACAGGCTATAATTCCACCATCACCGGCAACATCAAGTTCGGCTCCAACGGCTGTGACATAACCACCAGCACCGTCGCCTGCGCCAGCAACGATTTGCTGTCGATCGGTGCCTTCTCCACCGTGACCGGCGAAATCACCGCCGCAAGCGGTGCCGACGTCTTGATCTACAACAACGGCACGCTTTCCCTGACCAACGACAAGACCAGCGGCGCGTTTTACGCCGACGATGTCCATGCCAAGTATGGCGGCTATCTCAGCATCGCGGTTTCGCGCAGCAGCGGTCTGAACGAAGCCGGCGTCATCCGTGCGAAGACGGTGGAGATCGACGAGGGCGCCCATATGGGGGCGACCTATAGGAGCTACATCGATAACGGCGAATACGTGCTGGTGTCCTCGACCGAAGGCATGGATGTCGAAGATCTGGCAACCTACAGCAATGCGGTCGCCAAGCCGGTATCGGCGGCGGGCGGCGCCAAGCCCTATCTGTTCAAGACGTCCTCGCTGACGACGAAATTCTACGACGCGTCCGGACTGATCTCTTCCTGCACCGGTCAGGCGAGCTGTTCGAGCACCGGCCAGACCCGGCAGGAGTTGGTGCTGTCGGTGACGACCAAGACGAAAAGCGAACTCGGCCTCACCGGTTACGCCAACGCCATGTTCGAGCGGGTCAACGAAGCGCTCGAAATCGACGACGACCTCGGTTCGGCGATGGTCAACGGCATTCATGCCGATGCCGACGATACCAACGATACGAAGGGGACGTCGAAGGAGGCGCAGGCCGCCTACAATTCCTACGCCCCCAACGTGACCGACGGCACCCGCGCCATCGCCTTGTCGATCACCGATCAGGCCACCGGCGTGGTCGGCGCGCGTCAGCGCTCGCTTCGTATGTACGCCAACCAGTCCGGCGAGATGACGCTGTGGGCGCAGGAATTCGTCCAGATGATCAAGACCCCCGGTCAAGGCGCCCAGCAGGTCGACGGTTCCTACGAGAAGAACGGTTTCCGCGATCACGGCTTCGGCGTCGTGCTCGGTCTGGATGCCGGCGACAAGCACAACGGTTGGTTCGGCGGCGCCTTGACCTTCTACAATGGCGACGTCAGCGAAATCGACCGCCCCTCGCACAATAATTCGCTTTGGGTGATCGCCACCGGTTACGGTTCGTGGCGCGGCCGGGGCTTCTTCTTGGACGGCAAGGTCGATCTCGGTTACGCCCATATCAAGGGAGAACGCTGGATTACGCTGACGGGAACGTCCTCCTCCTATGCACGTGTCGCCGACAATTCTCATGCGGCGGCGTTGATCTCCGGCGGGCTCACCACCGGCGCGGTCTTTACCTGGGGTGCGCTTGTTTTCTCGCCGCAAGTCAGCCTAGACGGCATGTTCTTGCGCGAGGACGGGTATGTCGAGAACAATCCGCTGACCAGAACGAAGTCGAACGACGGACGAAACTACGGCGACGGCTTCGACCTCAATGTCATGCCCACCGAGACCAGGTCTTTGCGGACCTTCGTCGGCGGCAACCTGCGCTACGACATCAATTTCGACGGCATATATCTGCAGCCGGAAGTGCGTCTCGGCTACCGGTATGATTTCCTCACCCAGCCGATCACGGTCCGCTCTGCGTTCAAGGATCTCGACCCCAACACTTCGGGCAACCAGACAGGCACGTGGTTCTCGCTCACCGGGCCGGATCCGAACAAGGGCGCTTTCGTTGCCGGCGGTTCGCTCGGTGCCACGTCCGGCGACTGGTCGATCAACATGCACTTCGATTTCCTGCGCGGCGACGACGGCATGCTCGAAGAGGTCGGCACCGTCAACTTGATCGGCCGGCTATAGAGCAACGAGCGCAAAAGTGGAATCCGGTTTTGCGTGCAAAGTTGCGGTAGAAAAGCAGCAACGAGCGCAAAAGTGGAATCCGGTTTTGCGCGCAAAGTTGCGGTAGAAAAGCAGCAACGAGCGCAAAAGTGGAATCCGATTTTGCGCGCAAAGTTGCGACTTTACCAGTTGCCGGTGTTCGGCATCGACGCCCACGGCTCGCGTGGGGCGAGCGGTGCGCCCTTTTGCAGGAATTCGATCGAGATTCCATCCGGCGTACGGATGAAGGCCATGCGGCCGTCGCGCGGCGGCCGGTTGACGACGACGCCCGCGGCGCGAATCTTGTCGCACGTTGCATAGATATTGTCGGTTTCGAAGGCGAGATGGCCGAAATTGCGCCCTCCGGCGTAGACCTCCACATCCCAATTGTATGTCAGTTCGATCAAGGGTGAGTCGGTCTGGCGGGCGGCATCCAGGTCGTGCGGTGCGGCGAGATAAACCAGGGTAAAGCGGCCATTCTCGTTTTCCACCCGCCTGACTTCGCTCATATCCAGCGTTTTACAAAAAAAATCGAGCGACGAATTTAGGTCAGAAACCCGTATCATGGTGTGCAAATAGCGCATGATCTATTTTACTCCCGTCATTTGTCGGCCGCATGAAGCACAATTTTGCCATGATTTGGTAACCAAGCCTCACGAATATCATCGCGGAAAATATGTAGTTTACCGGGCGATAACACGTTAACTCATTAAAATAATTATATTTTTTAAATTATTGGTTGGTGGATAGGGTCGCGGCGCTACGCCACGTCGGATGAAATGCCCCGCGGCAAAAAGCGAAGTTTGATATTTTTTTTTTCACCACAATGTTATGAGACCTTCAGACTGCCCAAGACGGCAGAACGCGGGGGAGGAAACGTTAACCAAACCCGTCAAGAATAAGGAAATTCGCGTTATCACCCCTAGACCGGCCTGCGAACGATAGTTTACGATCCGTTGACTGCATTCGTTCGGTTGCGCCAGTTACGGCAAAGTGCCCGGAGGGGGGACGACGCGTAACATGGTTCGCGAGGAAAACGTCCTGCGCGCGAGCGCGGGGTTATGCAATATCCAGTATCGGTAGGTCCATGGAACAGCCAATTCACAATATCAGAAGTCAAACTTCTGCTAATAAGAGCGGCCACACGATTGCGTTAGGGATCGCGTTGGGCGTCAACGCGGCCCTTGCTTGGGCACTAAGCTCCGGGCTAGCGGCGACGTTGATCGAGAAGTTGCCGGAAGTCATCAAGGTCGACGTTGTCGAGGAGAAGATCCCCGACAAGGCGCCGCCGCCGCCGCCGCCGGATATGGCGGAACCGCCGCCGCCCTTCGTGCCGCCGCCGGACTTCCAAATTCAGTCCGAGGCGCCGCCGGCGTCTTCCATCACCGTTCAAACCAAAGTGGCGACGCCGAAGTATCAGGCGGCGCCCGCTTCGATCGGCCGGCCGCACACCTGCGGATCGGATTATCCGGCCTTGTCGTTGCGCTTGGGCGAGCAGGGCGTGACCTTGCTGTCCTTCCACATCATGGTCGACGGCTCGATCTCCGACATCAAGGTCTCCAAGACGAGCGGTTCCGACCGTCTCGACGAGGCCGCGGTGAAATGCGCCTCGCGCTGGAAATACAAGCCGGCCATCGGTGAAACCGGTCAGCCGACCGAAGCGCCGTGGAAGGCCAACGTGGTTTGGGACTTGAAGAGCCGCTGATAGTCCCCAAGAAACAATAAATCAGTTCAAACAACAACGTTAAGAAAACAAATCGACAGCTACGGAGTAGTACCCAAATGATCTCGAAGCATCTGACGATCGTCGCCGCCTTCGCTCTTATGACCGGCTTCGCCGCCGTTCCGGCGATGGCGCAAGACGCTGCACCTGCAGCCCCCGCCGCGGAATCCACCGCACCGGCGGCTGCCCCCGCCGCCAAGGCCGCCGCACCGAACGAAAATCCCTATGGCCTGATGGACATCATCCACAAGAAGAACCCGGTTTCCTACTCGGTTCTGATCCTGTTGCTCGTCATGTCGGCGGGCTCTTGGTATTACCTGTTCACCCGCTATTTCGATCAGGGCCGCATCATCGCCCAGTCCAAACTGGCCGAGAAGCGCTTCTGGACCTCGGGTTCCTTGAGCGAAGGCGTCGAGAAACTGCCGAAGAACTCGATCTTCCGCGCCGTTGCCGAAGCCGGCGTCAAGGCGTCGGAAGGCGGCACCAGCCTGGTCGGTCTCAACGATTGGATCGCCATGTCGCTCAACCGTCAGATCGAAGACGCCAACGGCCAGCTTCAGGCTGGCGTGACCTTCCTCGGTACGGTCGGTTCGGTGGCCCCCTTTGTCGGTTTGTTCGGCACGGTTTGGGGCATCCTGCAGGCGCTGATTTCGATCGGCGTTGCCGGTCAGGCGTCGATCGACAAGGTCGCGGGCCCGGTCGGCGAGGCGCTGATCATGACCGCCATCGGCCTGTTCGTCGCGGTGCCGGCGGTGATGTTCTACAACATGATCGTTCGCCGCAATCGCGTCATCATGGACAAGGTTCGCGCCTTCGCCGGCGATCTGCAGACCTATCTGATCACCAAGGGCAGCAAGTAAGATCGATTATTCTCCCCCCGGCTCGGCCGGGGGGAAGCTCTCGGAGTAGATATAATGGCTGCAAAAAGCGTTCAGACCGGCGAAGACCATGATGAAGCCCAGCTGAACACGACTATCAACACCACGCCGTTGATCGACGTGATGCTGGTCATGCTCATCATCTTCATCATCACCATTCCCGTGATTGTGCAGATGCGGCATGTGGACTTGCCCAACGCGAGGAACATCGCCACCGTCACCAAACCCGAGAATATCGTGGTTACGGTAGACAAAACCGAAAACGTCTATTGGAACAACGCTCCGGTCGATTACAACCAGCTCAGAACCAAGTTCGTGGATTCGCTAAGGCGTGCCAAGACGCCGACGGCTTTGCCGGAAGTACATATTCGCGGCGACGCGCGCGTGCGGTTCCAGGCGGTCGGCCGGGTGGTTTTGGCCTGTCAGGAAGCCGGCGTTCCCAAGGTGGGGTTCATCACCGAACCTCGCAATACGGCCGATTAATCGGCGAAGCGTAACAGAGAAGGTACTTTTACAATGTCTATGAGTGCTGGAACCGCCGACGGCGACGTGATGGTGGAAATGAATATGACGCCGTTGATCGACGTCATGCTCGTCCTCCTGATCCTGTTCATCATTACGCTGCCGATTCAGACCCATGCGGTGAAGCTGGACATGCCGGCCCCTACCAAGAACCAGCCGCTGTTTAAGCCGGTGGTGGTGAATCTGGGGGTGGATTTCGATGGCACCATCACCTGGAACGGTCAGCCGATCGACCGCTCGACGCTGGAGGCCTACTTTACGCAGGTTGCCGCGAAGGGCGATACCCAGGACGAAATCCATCTTAATCCGAACCGCCTCGCCAAGTACGACATCGTGGCGAAGGTTCTGGCCGATGCGCAGCGTTTGGGCGTGAAAAAGATCGGTTTTACCGGTCTCGATCAGTACCGACAGTAATGCAGGGGTATGGCGTTTCTCCGGGCATGCGCAACCGGCATGTTCGGAGTTTCGCTTGTCATTAAAAGAGGTTTGTAGATGATTTCGATGAAGTTGCGTGCCGTTGCGACGGCATTGTCGATGAGCCTGGCGGCGGCTGCGGCCGTCGGCTTGTGCGCAACTCCCGCCGTGGCCGCTTCGGTGCGCCCGGCCGTGGGTAATGCATTGAATGAGGCGAGGTCTGCGATGTCCGGCGGCAACTGCAATTCCGCCATGTCCGCCGTGCGCAGGGCCGAAGGGGTCGGCAGTCTTTCCGCCGACGAAAAGAAATACATCGAGCAGATGAAGAACTACATCGCTTCGGCGTCGAAAGGCGCCTGCGGTGCCGATACTGCAGTGGGCGCGCAGGCCAAGTTTGCCAGCGATTATCGGGCACGCCGCTATCGCGATGTGATCGCCGACGCCGACCTCTTAAGGAAGTACGGTGCCTACAACGCTCAAAGTCAGCAGGTCGTCGCGCAATCCTATTACGCCTTGCGCGATTATGCCGGGTGCTTGCGGGCCGCTACCGGCGGCAGCGCGGGAATGCTCGAATTAAGGATGCGTTGCGCCTATGACGGCCATGAGGACGAGATTTACCGCTCCGCGTTGGAGCAGTTGGTTGCCTCCACCAACAAGCCGGAATATTGGGCGCGATTGATAAAGAATATCGAAGGCTCCAAGGCGCTCTCCGATCCCCAGACGCTGGATATCTATCGCGTCAAGCTTTTGACCGGCAACGTCCGGACCGGCGACGATTACACCATGATGGCACAATTTGCCTTGCAATTCGGCTTTGCCGCCGAAGCGTCGAGCGTACTTGACGCGGGCATCAGGGTTAAAGCGTTACAGTCCAGCGGGCGCACCGATCGTCTCCTTAAGATGTCTAGGGATACTCAGGCGAGCAATCTGCGCAACCTACCGCGGGTCGAAAGCGAAGCGAAGTCGGCCAAGACCGGCGATCTTTTGATCAAACTCGGTCAGGATTATTGCGGTATGGGGCGCGGCAAGGATGCGGTTGCTGCGGTGCAGTCCGGTATTGCCAAGGGCGTCGCCGACAAGGACGGCGCCCAGATTCGTCTCGGCCATGCCTATTACTGCGCCGGTCAGAAGCCGCAGGCGCTTGCCGTATTGGCCAAGGTCAAAGGGACCGACAACAACGCGATGGTTGCGAAGTTGTGGAGCCTCTATATCAAATCGCACTGAGCGGTCGATCGCTGTCGAGTTAAGAGCGGCCCGGCGAAAATGCCGGGCCGTTTTTTTTTGCCTGGAGCATTTCACGGTTTCTTGGAAACACCGAAGCGCTTTATCTCTTCGTTTTATCGCGCTTCATGCCCGAAAACCGGATTCCACTTTTCGGTGAAGCGCTTTATCTCTTCGTTTTATCGCGCTTCATGCCCGAAAACCGGATTCCACTTTTCGGTGAAGCGCTCTATGCTACTTTCTGAATACCAGGGTCTTGGACAGGGTGAAATTGAACACCAAGCCGATCAGGACGCCGATGGCCAGCGCGAGATATGGAACATTGAAGGGAAACGGCGCGTAGCGGATGAGGAGGGCGTAGACCGCGAAGTTGGCGGCGGCGCCGACGCTGTTGGTGGCAACGAAGCGTCCGCATTCCGTGGCTGCAGCGACGAGGCCTTCGCCCGCGCTGTCGGCGAAGGTCAGAACGCGGTTTCCCCACCAGGTGAAAATCACCGATGGTACGAAGGCGACGAACCAGCTCGCATTGCCGCCGAGGTGGAGCAGATGGTGGGCGGAAAACAGCGCCGCTTCGTTGACGAAAAAACCCGCACCGCCCACCGCGCCGAAGCGCAGGAAACGGGAATGGCAGATCTTCGCAATCGTGGAGGCCACGCTCACCACGGTTTGTGCAGTTCCTGCGGACCGGGAAATTCCAGATAGGCGATGCGCTTCAGTTCCCAGCGCCCGCGGGTGACGGTATCGAGAATGATGCCGCAGGCTAACCCGAGAAACGCCACCATCATCATTCCGGTCGAAAGCACCGCGGTCGGCAGGCGGTCGACCAACCCGGTACGGAAGAACTCAGCCACGATCGGCAATCCGAGGAGCAGCGAAAATGCGGCCATGAACAGGAAGAACGCGCCGTAGAACAGCAGCGGCCGTTCCTTGCGCACGAAAAAGGCGATGGTCCATAGAATGCGCCAGCCGTCGCGGAAGGTGCTCAGCTTGCTGGTGGACCCTTCCGGCCGTTCTTTATAGCGGGTCGGCACCTCCGCCACCGGCACCAGCATGCGCACGGCATGAATGGTAAGTTCGGTTTCGATGGCAAACCCGGTCGAGGTAAAGGGAAAGGATTTGACGAAGCGCCGCGACATCACCCGGTAGCCGGTCAGCATGTCCTGCAGCTTGACCGAAAACATCATCGCGGTCAGCCCGGTGAGCAGGCGGTTGCCCAGCACGTGGCCGGGCCGGTAGGCGACCCCCGCCGCTTGGGTGGCATCGCGCTTGCCGGCGACGATGTCTAGCCCTTCGTCGATCAGCTTGTCCACCATCTTCGGTGCGTCCGTCGCATCGTAGGTGTCGTCGCCGTCGGTCATCACATAGATGTCGGCCTCGATGTCGGCGAACATCCGGCGCATGACGTGGCCCTTGCCCTGACGCGCCTCCTTGCGTACCACGGCGTCGGCCTCGACGGCGCGGGCGACGGTGTCGTCGCGCGAATTGTTGTCGTAGACGTAGATCGTCGCCGCCGGCAGCGCCGCATGAAAATCGCGGATCACCTTGGCGATGGTGGATTCCTCATTGTAGCAGGGAATCAGAACCGCAATTTTCGCTGTTTCTTGGGTCATGGCCGGGCCGGTCGGTTAAGCGGGCACCATTGATAGGTGCCGATCAGGTTGGTCTCGAATATACGGCATGCGGGCCAGTCGATGGCAAGGCCGTATTGCGCCAGCGCCTCTTCGCCTCGGTTCATGTCGTAGGCGTCGGCGATCAGGTACAGCGGACCTTTATGGGCGGATACCTTGGTTTTCATCTGTCGGGTCAGCTCGGTGCCGTCGCCGGGCTCCACCATCCAGCCGTCGATGCGCAGGATCGGCACCGCTGGCGGCAGCGAGGGGGCGATGAAGCCGAGCGGGGCCTCGCCGGTCATCAGCACCATGGTTTCGGCCGGCTTCGCTATCGCCGGCACGTCGACCGAAATGTAGGGATCGCCGAGCGGCGCGCGGTCGAGTTCGGCGCTGCGGGTGAACAGCATGGCAAAAAAGAACAGGGCGGCGATGACGATCAGCCGAATCCGTACCGCGAACGGCATCAGCGCCACCGATAAGGCCACAATCAGAGGTGCCAACATTTCCAGGGTAAGGATGTAGCGGTGGATGGCAAACAGCTTGATCCAGCAGAAATAGGAAACCGCGGCAAAGACGAAAACGGTGCGCACGGCGACCAGATCGGCCAGCGGCCGCTTCGAACGCTTGCCGAGAAGCCAGACGAGGGCGGCGGAAATCAACGCGACATAGCTCATAGCGATGCGGATATCGCGATGAGGCAGATCGTCCGCCACCCGCCAGTCGATGGCGAACAGGATGGGATAAAGCCACGTCTTGAACCAGCCGTGGGGAAGAAACCGCATGTCGCGGTAGGGCGAGGCCAGCGCCAACGGCGAGTGGAAATATTGGTTGAAATAGGGGAATAGCGGGTTGCCGGTCAGCGCCGCCATCTTCACCATCCAAGGGCCGGCCCCCATTCCGAAGCCGATCAGCCCGCCGGCCAAGCCGCCGGCCAGCCGCACCCACAGATGCTTGCGGTCGCCGCCCAGCGCACACAGCGCCGCCCCAAAGCCCACGGCAAAGGGCGCATCGGGCAGCTTGAGGCCGGCGGTGCCGCCGAGCAGAAAGCCGCCCAGTGCGCACCACAGAAAGACGGATCGCAGCGGCCCCGCGGCCAGTTCCTCGCGCTTGACTACCAGAATGGCAAGCCCGCTCATGACGAACAGGCTCATCACGTTGTCGTAGTAGTGGGTGCCGAAGAGGCTGAGGGTCATGCCGCCGGTCAGGCTGAAGAAGGCGATGCCGGCGGCGGCGAGACGGTTCTGCGGCAGGCGCAAACCCTCGCGCGCGAGATAATAGATCGGCACGATATTGGCGGCCTGGAACAGTCCCAGCACGAAAATCGCCAACCACGACGGCGTGTGGGTGGCCAGCAGATAGAACGGTACGTCGAGGAAGGGATTGTAGTAACTGCCCTGATGGGCGACCAGCACGTCGATTTCCAGTCGGCCGTTCAAAAGGGCGTAGGGAATGTACCAATGGTAGTTGCGGAAGTCCCACGAGGTGTCTTTTCCGAGAAAGACCACATAGAGCGCCCAGACCAGGACCGACACCCCGAGAAATATCCCTTCCTGCCGCGTAAGGCGGAAACCGGAGGGCGTGGGGGATAGCGTCGGCATCAAAGCGTACACCGGAATTTGAATATCGATCTGGTTTCTACCGCGTATTCCGCGGGAAGAAAATCGCAACTCATACGGTTTCGCCTTCGACCGCGAGATTGGATATGAATTGCATCGTACAGGTCCGCCACGAATGATCGAGGGCGAATTCCCGCGCCGTCTCGCGCGGAACGATCAAGGCCCGGCGGCAGGCCTCCGTAAGGTTGTCGTCCAGGGCCGCGACGGGGGCGTCGCCGACCACGTCCAGCGGTCCTTGCACCGGATAGGCGGCCACCGGCGTGCCGCAGGACAGCGCCTCCAGCACCACCAGGCCGAAGGTATCGGTCCGGCTGGGGAATACGAACACGTCGCTGGCGGCATAAGTGCGGGCGAGCGCTTCTCCGGTCCTGGGGCCGAGGAATTTCGCCTCGGGATAGGCGTGTTCCAACTGCGCCTTCGCCGGCCCGTCGCCGACCAGCACCTTGGTGCCCGGAAGGGCGAGTCTTAAGAACGCCTCGATGTTCTTCTCCACCGCAATGCGCCCGACATAAAGCCAGACCGGCTTGGCGTAGGGCATGCCTGCGTCCGGCATCGGGCGGAACAACTCGGTGTCCACACCGCGCGACCAGATGCGCACGTTCCGGAACCCCAGCGCCTCCATCTCGCGCCGGAGCGACTCGGTGGCCACCATCATTGTGGTGGCGGGGGCGTGGAACCAGCGCAAGAGGCGGTAGATCTGCCTCTCCTTGATGAAGGGAAATCTGGTGTGGATATACTCGGGAAAGCGGGTGTGAAACGAGGTGGTGAAGGGAATGGCGTATTTCAGGCAGATGGAGCGGGCGGCAAATCCCAGCGTGCCTTCGGTGGCGATGTGGATGGCGTCGGGAGCAAAATCGCGGATCTCCGTTTCCAGTTCCTTCTGGGAAAACAGCGACAGGCGGATCTCGTTGTAGGTGGGCAGGGGGATGGTGACGCGTCCCTCCGGGGTAACATAGCGCACCTCGTGGCCGAGCGCGGTAAGATCGCGGCCCAAAATTTCCAGCGTGCGCACCACCCCGTTGACCTGCGGCGCCCAAGCGTCGGTGACGATCAGAACTTTCAGCCTTTGGGATTCGGGAATCGGACTGGCATAGCCGATGCCAGGCGGCATCGGCCGTCTGGCGCGACGCCTAAACGGGTATAAACGCCGCCGTTTGGGTGTGTTCACCGGCGCGGGCAAGACCGTCCGCCAAACAAGAAGACGACCACTGAAGAATCTCCATATTCCCCAGCGCATCTTCGGCAAGGGCGGTACAGCTTTCAACCCAGTCCCCGTCGTTGAGATACGAGACGTTCCCCAACCTACGCACTTCCGCTTGGTGAATGTGGCCGCAGATGATGCCGTCCACCCCGAGCGGCTGAACGGCACGTCCCACCGCCGTTTCGTAGCGGGAGACGTATTCTACGGCCTTTTTGACCTTACGCTTCAAATACGCAGACAGCGACCAATACGGCAAACCGAGCCGCCGACGCAAGACATGCAGCCGGTCGTTTAGCGCAAGTGCCAGCGAATAGGCGCGGTCGCCGACATGAGCCAGCCATTTGGCGCATTCGACCACGCCGTCGAACGTGTCGCCGTGCAATACGAGATACCGCTTGCCGGCGGCGGAAACATGCACCGCTTCCGCCACGACTTCGATGCCGGCGATGGTCCGGTTGCAGTACGGACGAAGAAACTCGTCATGGTTGCCTGGGATATAGATGACTTTGGTGCCGGCATCGGCACTGGCCAGGATCAGCCTCACCACCTCGCTCATGTCCGCCGTCCAGTACCAGCGGCGCTTGAGCTGCCAGCCGTCAAAGATGTCGCCGACCAAATACAGGGTCTCGCATGCGTTGTGGCGGAGGAAATCGGCCAAAAGTTCGGCCTTGCAGCCCCGCGTACCGAGGTGGACGTCGGAGATGAACAAGGTGCGATGGCGGCGGATCGGCCGGGTGCGGGGGGCGTTGGCGGGATTGAGGGGAGGAATTCGGGCGCCATACCCCGTGCGATATGGGGCGGCGGCCGGCTCATGGCCGAGAAAGGCATTGGTACTCCAAGCGGCATCGGTCATGACGAGACTTCCCCCTCTTCGTTCGAATCGCCAACAAACTTGGTTGGTCTTTGCTACCGGCTTTACGCGACTCTTTTTTTGCAGTGCGAAGACAAAGCGATGAATATTGCTAAGTGCCTGATCGGATTACTGCATGACACCGGTGACATCTTGCGGCGCACAAATAGGCATCGTCGAGTGCTTAAAAACTGTGCTGTTAAAAATTCTCAACAAACACGGGACTTACCCGTAAAAAAATTTAGATTCGGTTGACGATTGGGCTTGATAGCGCAGTGCAACAATGCCATATTGCTGCAGCGCGGCATTGCGAACTTCCTCTTCGCGTCGCCGCGGCCCTTCCTGGGCGTTTCCTCCCTGAACTTGGCCGCTCCTTACGGAGCGGCCTTTCTTTTTCATGCTCTTGGGTGTCTTTGCTGCGGTATTCCGCTTATGCCAAGCGGCAGGGGAAAGCCCCACCCTTGCAGCTTTATGGCGTTCTAGGTGACATACTCATAAATAGG
>DBTZ01000041.1 GCA_002307315.1 Alphaproteobacteria bacterium UBA1303 | reverse complement strand
CGCTTACGGGTTTTTAGAGTCGGCAGGACACTACCCACCCTATTGATGCTAGTGTCGTTTCGTTTTGGAAGTTCGTTACCCGTGCCGATATAGAGAATAAACCGACCTTCGAAACCACGACACTAGATAGACGAATGAAGACGTCTCAAAAACTAAAGCTGAACGAGCCGTCGCCGTCGATTTTGAGAGAACCGAGACCGACGATGTCCATCCCCAGCAGCACATCGAAGTCGCCGCCCACGGTCATTTCTATCCCCTCGATCGCGGTTGCGGAAACGTGCAGATTAGTGACATCCCCGTCACCGCCGCTGCCGAAGGGAAAGCCGACCTTGAAGACATAGTAGTTGTGATAGCTGACGCCGGCGACGCCGCGGATCGGCACCTTGCCGATCGGCTTAAGGCCGATGGCGTCGGCCACCGCGCGGGTGATGCAGGTGGTCTGCGAACCGGTATCGATCAAAGTTCTGAATATTTGCAGTTGCGCGACGCCGCCGGAATGGCTCGCCTCCGCCAACGCGGCGATCAGCGGATCGCTGAGAATGGCGGTATTGAGAAAGACTTGCGAGCGGTCGTGTCTACCCCAGATGCACGGCATGCGAAAAGAACCCCATATCAGCCTGCACGTCGACGACCTTCTGCACCGAGAAAAGCTCGTCGGCGAATTTTTTCATGCCTTCTTCCCGAGCGCCGGCGGCGGACGCGAAAAAACCGACGACCTCCCCCTTACGCATCAGAGCATATTGTCCGCGATGGGTTTTCATAAGCTTCGGCAATTGCCGCAAAAAATATTCGAGATTGGTGTCGATCTCGCTCTGGATCTGCTCTCTCGATGTGCCCATGTCGGTCTCCCGCGCCGCAGCCAGCTTAGCATCGAAACGGAAAAATCGCGACACCGAGTGTCGTGATTTCGACCTTCGCATTGCCCGCAGAAAAACCGAGGCCGTTAACCGTTTTGGGGAGAAAGCAGGCTTTCCAGCGTAGACGAGAATGCCGCCCCCAATTCGGCCGGCAGACGATAGGCCCAGCCATAAGCCCTGGCATTGATGGTTCTGGCCGTCTTACCCGCTTCGGCATTGCCTGGAACGGCGTTGGCGTAGATTCGCGCCCAGTATTCCCCGTTGTCCTTAATGACATCGACGGCAACTATCAGACCGTCGAAGGTGCGGGCGATCACGTGGGCGCCGCCGGCGAAATCCAGTTCGGCGCGCGGACGGGCACCTTCAAAGGAAAAATTCGCCAACGCCGCTCCCGCCAGATTGAGGGCATAGGGCGCTACCGGCGTACGGCCGCGCGGCAGGGTCTTGAAGCGAAAGTCGGCATTGTTGGCGCCGCGCATCAGGGTAAAGGACGGCCCCGCAGACGGCCGGAATTCGACGGAAGCGATACGGGCGCGGTCGACGGCGATCACGTCCTTGTCCATCCAATCGGATATCGAGGTGGGCAGCGGCGCCGGAACCTGCGCCAGCCATCCCTGATTTTCGCCTTCCCGGCGCACGTAAAGCCCGACACCCCCACTCTGATCGCCGATGTCCGCGGTCTTGCCGACGATCAGTGCGGCCAGCACGTTGTCCTTGCCGTCGCGTACGGTGATGCGGGTGCCGGCTCCTTTGGGCGGTGCATCGAGCCCGAGGTAACGAAACCATTCCGGGGTGGCAGTCGCCGGTTCGACCGATTGCATCGCCGCCAGGGCGTTCAGAGTTCGACGCACAACCTCAAAGGCGGCGGGAAAATTGTCGTTGCCGGGCAACACCCACCCCCGCATCGGCAGAAAGGCGACATCGACCGTGCCGTTTTTCTGCGACTCGATCCGGATGGACGTCACCCCGTGCAGCCTCTCGCCGAAACCGGCGATGACGGGATGAGACGGATATTTCGGCGCTATTCTGGCCGCACGCCACATAAGCGCCAGTGCCGCCAACGCCAACGCCAACACCGCAGCGGCGGCCAGGATCGTCAGGATACGACGGCGCGGATCGGCGAAGAAACCGGTCATTTCCGCACCGCCTTCCGCGTGCGCTTGCGGCGGCGCCATGCGGCAACGGCAATCGCGATCCCGGCGACCATGAGCGGCATCAGCGCAATGTCGACGAAAGCGAGAAACCCGCCGAGCAAATCGATATCCTTGCGCAAGTCGCGCTGCACGTCGCGCAACGCGGCGCGGGTCTGGATCAACTCGTGCTTGAAGCGTTCGATTTCCTTTCGCTGCTCCGGCGACTGCATCAGATTGCCGATACCCTTGGCCTTGGGGCCGCCCTCGCCCTGCTGCAGAGCGTTGAGGCGGTTTTCGGTTTCGTGCAGGCGCATCTCCAGCGCCTCGGTCTTCCGGCGGTACAGCATTTGGGCATCGGCTTCGAGCGCGCGCACCAGAGTGAACGGCCGCTCGCCGACGCTGCGGGTCCGCAGCGAGATCAGGTCGTCCGACCCCATCAGGTTCTCGATCGCGTTGATCACGAAAGCGCCGTTGTCGGCGAAGGCCGCCGCCATCGGCCGCCCCATCATATTGGTCGTCCGCACCCAAAACTTGTCGTCGAAAATATCGCTGTCCGCCATCACGATGATGTTGACGTTCTTGGTCTCCTTTACCGGTGCCGCGGTCTCGCCCGCCGGAGGAACGGAAAAAGCGGTTCGGGCCGGACCGGAAATCCGCGCGGCGATAACCAAGGGACGATCGGACGACTCCAGCGAACCGATCATGTCGTTGAGGCCGAGCTTCGCCACGGCCGGATCGAGCAGGCCGGCGCGGTCCGACGACGTCGCCAGCGGAACGAATTTCGTCGTCGCGTCCTTCAACGGATATAGCGCTCCGGCACCGGCGAGGTTCAGCGACTGCATGCTGGCGGTAACCGGATCGTTGCGGTCGAAACTGTCGGCGGTCAGGTGCAGCCAAATCGGATAGAGGGTGACCGAACTGCGCGGATCGGTCGAGGTCTGTACCTTTTGCGCCAATTTAAGATCGGCAATCTCCCTGCCCGAAGCGAAGGCAACGCCCCAGGCGCGGAACAGCCGCGGCAGATCGGATGCCGCCGCACCGTTTGCCGGCGATCCACCGCTGACGATTTCGCTGTCGGGATCGACGAAGGCGGCGACGTGTCCGCCCTTCATCACGAACTGGTCGATGGCATAGAGCTGCTTGTCGGCCAGTTTGCCGGGCTGCACGATCAGAAGCACGCCGACATCGCCGGGAATGGCGGCGAAATCGGGCGGCAGCATCGCGATGTCGTAGTTGCGGGCGATTTCGGTGTAGATCGCGAATGGACGGGAGCGGCCCTGTACCATCGCCGCCATACCGCCCATGCCGGTGTCCAGCGGCAGCGACGACAGAATCGCCAGTTTGGGCTTTTCCGGCGAGGCCAACCGATAGATCAGCGACGTGATGTCGTATTCGAGATAGGTTTCGCGCTCGGGAGAGAAATACGCGATGGTCTCGCGCCCGTCGATCCGGTTGGTGCCCACCAGACCGAAATAAACCGTCTCGCCGCTGTCGGTCGGAGCCGGGGTCAAACCGAAGACCGATGCCTGGTCTTCCTCGGGCGAGAACGGCTCGGGATTGACTTCCTCCAGTACGATCTTGCCGCCGCTTAACGAGGCATAGCGCTGCAACAGATCGCGCACCCGGTCGGCATAGGCCCTGGTCTGAGCGTAATCGGCGGCAACCTTCTTGGAATAGAAAAAGCGCAGACGGACCGGCTCCTTGAGATTGCCGATGACATTGCGAGTGCCGTGCGAAAGGGTGAAGCGGCCGTTTTCGGTAAGATCGAGGCGAGCATTGGCCACGCCGGCGTCAAGCGCGATGTTGAAACCGGCGAAGATCAAAACCGCCGACACGACTACCGCGACGGCATACAGGCGGCGGGGGATAGGACGCATTTTCAACGCCCCCCCTTCCTAAGATCGATGATCGCGGTATTGACGAACAGGAACAGCGCGATCAGCGAAACGAAAAACGCCACGTCGCGGACATCCAGCGCCCCGGCGGCGATAGCGGTAAAATGGGTGAGAAACCCGAACGACGCAATCGCCTCGACCGCTACATCTGGCAGCACCGCACGGAATACGTCGAGCACCAGAGGCGACCCGGCCAGCGCAAACAGAAAGCAGGCGGTTACCGTGGCGACGAAGGCGACCACCTGGTTTTCGGTGGCGGCCGAGACGCAAGACCCGATGGCAAGGTAGCCGCCCGCCATCAACAGACTGCCGAGATACCCGGCGGCGATCACTCCGTTGTCCGGATCGCCGAGCAGATTCACCGTCAGCCAGATCGGGAACGTAAGAAACAGCGCGATGGCGGCAACCGCAAGCGCGGCGAGATACTTTCCGACCACGCAGGCCCACAACGGGATCGGCAAAGTGGTGAGAAGCTCGACGGTGCCGCTTTTGCGCTCCTCGGCCCACAGCCTCATCGATAGCGCCGGCAGCAGAAACAGATAAAGCCAAGGATGATAGCCGAAGAACACCGAGAGGTCGGCAACGCCGTTGTCGAAGAACCGTCCGACGTAAAAGGTGAAGGCGCCCATCGCGAACAGAAAAATGACAATGAACACCACGGCCAGCGGCGTAGCGAAATAGGCGAAAAATTCGCGCTTGAAGACGGCGAAGACCGAGGTCATGGCGATGCCTCCGTTGCGTTCGCGGCATCGTCGGTGGTGATGGCGCGGAAAACCTCGTCCAGCCGCCCCGGTTCGGCGTACAGCGCCGTAAGCTTCCACCGCTCGGCCTGCGCCAGCGCGCCGACATCTTCGATCAACAGCGCGCCGCCCTTGGAAAAGGCGGTCAGTCGCACCGCACCGCCCTCCGCCGTTTTCTCGATTCCGGCGACGGCGGGGAGCTGCTTCAACCTGCTCTCGGCCGCCTCGGCGACGTCGCCGTCGCACAGAATGGTAACCGCATTGTGATAGCGCGAGCGGGCCAACAATTCGGCCGGCGTGCCGTCGGCGACCAGCCGTCCGCGGTCGATGATCACCGCGCGCGTGCAGATCGCCTCGACCTCTTCGAGGATATGGGTGGAGACGATAATGGCCTTTTCGCTGGCCATGACGCGGATCAATTTCCGCACCGCATATTTTTGGTTGGGGTCGAGGCCGTCGGTCGGCTCGTCGAGGATCAACACCGGCGGATCGTGCAGAATAGCCTGCGCCAAACCGACCCGGCGCTTGAAACCCTTCGACAGGGTATCGATCGATCGCTCCGTCACCGCACCCAGCGCGGTTTTCCCGACGGCGTCGGCGATACGGGCCTTGGCCTCGGCACGCGAAAAGCCGCGTACTTCGGCAATAAACGCGAGAAAGCCGCGGACCGTCATGTCGCCGTAGGCGGGCGCACCCTCGGGCAGATAGCCGATGCAGCCTTGCGCGGCCAGCGTATCGGTTTCGATGTCGTGGCCGCAGACCCGGATGCGGCCCGAATCCGGCGCCAGAAAGCCGGCAATCATCTTCATGGTGGTCGATTTTCCCGCCCCGTTGGGACCGAGAAAGCCAAGCACCTCGCCCCTGCCCGCCTTGAGATCGAGGCCGGATATCGCGGTCACCGCGCCGAAGCGCTTGTTCAAATTCTCGATTTCGATCATCGCCGGCAAGTCTGCCCACCCTAGTGTCCCGATTCCGAAATCCGCTTTATTCCGATATCAGGCTCTTTCGGATTTCAGAATCGTCAGGACACTAGTCAACCTATTGATCCCAGTGTCGTTTCGGTTTCGAAATTCGTTACCCGTGCCGATACAGAAAATAAGACGAACTTCGAAACCACGACACTTTGAGAAAAATTCCTTAGTGAAAACGGCCGGGGCCCGCAACCCCACAAATGGTTACGAATCCGCCATCGTCCGACCGGCACCCAATTCGGAAAATATAGCAAAGGGAGGGAAGAGGTCGGCTGGCCTGAAAAGGAACTACCAGCGGCAGGGGGCTGGGGGGCTTTATTGCCGCAAAGCGATCCACGAATTCAGACCAACCGACCGTCACTGTGTCGCCCGCAAACGAGGCTGGGTCATGGTTCAAAGATGGCAGTTTCATGACATTTGCTGTTTTGTCGTAAGCGCTCCGATTATTTAAAAAAAACGGCCCCGGGTTCCCGGGGCCGTTGATCCGTATTCAATTCTTGTCGCGTCTTTAACGACGGTCGCCGAGAAAACGCAGCAAATAAAGGAACAGGTTGATGAAATCGAGGTAAAGCGCCAAGGCGCCCATGATGGCGGTCTTCTGCGCCACATCGCCGTCACGGCCGACGGCGAAGTACATGTTCTTTACCCGCTGGGTATCGTAGGCGGTCAGACCGGCGAAGATGCCGACGCCGGCCACCGAGACGATCCAGTCGATCATGCTCGAATGCATGAAGATGTTGACCACCGAGGCGATCACCAAGCCCCACACGCCCATAATCAGGAACGATCCGATCGGCCCCAGGTCGCGCTTGGTGGTGTAGCCGTAAAGGCTCAAGCCGCCGAAGGCCGCCGCGGTGATGAAGAACACCTTGGCGATGCTGGCGCCGCTGTAGACCATGAAGATGATCGACAGCGAAGCCCCCATCAGCCCGGCAAAGACCCAAAATGCCGCCAGGGCACCGCCGACGCTCATCTTGTCCATACGCATATTGAGCCACAACACGGCGCCGAGCGGGGCGAACATCAGCACCCATTTCAGCGGCGAACCCCACAGCGTCTGACCGAATTGGGTCAAACCGAGCTGGCCGGTCGCCGGATCGACCGCCACCGAAGCCGAGAAGAAGCTGTAGGCGGTCAGGCCCGTCAGCACCAAGCCGACCAGCATGTAGTTGTAAACGCGCAGCATATAGGCGCGCAGTCCGGCATCGTAAAGCCCGGCGTCCGCATAGGGGCGTGCGCGAACCGTGCGATTGTCGAAGTCTGCCATAGTTATTCCTTTCCGAAACGAAGCGGTCTTTCAG
Organism: Alphaproteobacteria bacterium UBA1303; assembly: GCA_002307315.1. Taxonomy (GTDB): domain Bacteria; phylum Pseudomonadota; class Alphaproteobacteria; order Micropepsales; family Micropepsaceae; genus Rhizomicrobium. The sequence goes on along the minus strand of DBTZ01000041.1, from coordinate 1,320 downwards.
CATAATATCGTGTCCCGGAGCCCCGGGATCAAGGCAAACCCGATAATATCGGCGTATTTTAAAAATTATAATTGTAAATCAATATGTTATGTTACGCGGGGCCGACCAATCGGTAACAATTGTATTATGAATATGTTACATCTTTTGATGGGTAATTTAAGAAACCCTCAGCGGGTTATAGGCCATGCTCCATACGCATCAATCTTGGGGAAACGAATATGTTGGGCTTCGTCAACCAGAGACTATCCATCGGGTTTCGTTTGTCCATCGTCGGTGGAGTATTCTTTTTGTTTGCCGCGGGCGTCGCCACGCAAAACGTCATGAAAGGGCTGAACAACATCGCCTTTTCCCAGAAGGAGCTGCGCGGCGCCAGTTACGCCGATCAGGTCTGGAGCTATGTTCTAAGCTCCAAACTGGCGACCCAGAAGGCGGACGCCACCTTGATGAACGGGCATCAACGATTTGACGCCGAATTCGGCACCGCTGCCGAAGCCGCGGCCATGCTGGCCGCGCCGAAAAATTCTTCGCGACGCATCGCCGCCGTGCCGCTGCTGACCAAGATCGCCAACAACGCCAACATCGAACTCGATCCCAATTCCGACAGTTATTACGTCGGCTTGGTTTACGCCAAGGACATGGGCACCTGGGTCGGTGCGATCAACAACATGTTTCAGGCCAACAAACTCGAGCAGCCGGTCGAACGCGGCGTCGCCGTCAAAGCGGCGGTCGACCGCTATCAGGCCTTCGAGAAACGCATCTACAGCGATTACGACATGGTTTTCAAAAACGATGCGTCGGGCAATGCCGCCCGCGTGCTGAAACCGAAAGTCGAGGCGCTGAAGGCGGCATCCGCCGGCTTTATCGCCGCATCGTTCGCGGCAACCAAGGAAAAAGACGCGAACTATCTGGCGGCGCGTAGCGTCTATGAAGCCAAGCTCAACGATCTGATCGACAATACCGGCAACGAATTCGTCCGCATGGTCGGCAGCCATGTCGATAACGCGCAAATCGGCATGTACGAAACTCTGGGCGTGACGATGGCGATCGTCGTCCCGGCACTGCTGTTGATCGTCTACATCACGCTGGGCCTGACCAAGCGGTTCAAGGAACTCGACGAGGCGATGGCCCGGCTTGGCAAGGGCGACAAGACGGTCGAGGTGCCCTATCTCGACGATACCAACGAGACCGGCCGCATCGCCCAGACCCTGGCGCGGATGAAGCAGGACATCATCGACCGCGAGAACGCGGAGAAGAAGGCCGAAGCCGACCGCATTGCCAACGAGGCGGCGCAGAAGAAGGCCGAGGCGGAAGCGCAGCGGC
>DBTZ01000022.1:75455-112778 GCA_002307315.1 Alphaproteobacteria bacterium UBA1303 | reverse complement strand
TCGAGCCGATATAGGTGCGGCGGTGGCCGCGAATCTCCGCTTCGTCGCGCACGCCGCCCAAGGACATGCGGACGAATTCGCGCCCGGTGGCGCGGGCGATCGATTTGCCGAGCGAGGTCTTGCCGACGCCGGGCGGTCCGACTAGGCACAGAATCGGCCCCTTCATCTTGCCGGCGCGCTGCTGCACCGCCAGATATTCGAGGATGCGTTCCTTGACCTTTTCGAGGCCGTAATGATCCTCGCCCAGGATGTCCTCGGCGAGCTTGATGTCCTTCTTGATCTTGGTGCGTTTGTTCCACGGCAGGCACAGAATCCAGTCGAGATAGTTGCGCACCACGGTGGCTTCGGCGCTCATCGGCGACATCTGGCGCAGCTTGCGCATCTCGCCCTGGCACTTTTCGCGTGCCTCCTTCGACAGCTTGGTCTTGCGGATCTTCTCGTCCAGCTCGTTGAGTTCGTCGCGACCGTCGTCGCCTTCGCCGAGTTCCTTCTGGATCGCCTTGAGCTGCTCGTTGAGGTAATATTCGCGCTGGGTCTTTTCCATCTGGCGCTTGACCCGGCTCTTGATCTTGCGCTCGACCTGCAAGACGCCGATCTCGGATTCGATCAGCGACAGCACGCCCTCCAGGCGCGCCGCGGTCACCAGCGTTTCCAGCAGCGCCTGACGGTCGGAAATCTTCACCGACAGATGCGCCGCCACGGTGTCGGCCAGCTTGGCCGGCTCCTCGATCTGCACCACCGAAGCCAGCGTCTCCGGCGGCACTTTCTTGTTGAGCTTGATGTATTGCTCGAAATTGGTCTTGACCGTGCGCACCAGGGCCTCGGTCTCGCGCGCCTCGCCCTCGGATTCGGGCAGGGGCTCGTAGATCGCCTGGAAGAAATCGGTACGCGGGACAAACCCCTCGATACGGGCGCGGCTTTTGCCTTCCACCAGCACCCGTACGGTCTGATCGGGCAGTTTCAGCAACTGCAGCACGTTGGCGAGCGTGCCGACGGTATAGAGCCCGTCGGCCGTCGGATCGTCGTCGGCGGCATTCTTCTGAGTCAGCAGCAGAATCTGCTTGTTCTCGCCCATCACCTCTTCGAGGGCGCGCACCGATTTCTCGCGGCCCACGAACAAGGGAACGATCATATGGGGAAACACCACGATGTCGCGAAGCGGCAGTACCGGCGCCAACAGTTCGCCATCTTTGGTCTCGACGGGGGGGACGGGTTCTTGTTCAGACATGTGATCTCCTCGCCCTGCCACTATGGCACAGGCGGCTTAGCAAACCGTACCTCAAATGAGCGCCGGTTCGCGGGTTTTATCTCCCGGAATGGGCCGATTAACAGAATAGTAACATGGGGGACGCACCGCAGGGTTTCAAGGTATCTGAAAACCGGGCAGCGCGGGCGAAAAACGATGCACCGAAGAAGGGGATGGCGAATCGGTTCGGGGGTCGAACCGCTACGAAAAAACGGTTAAATCTTTGCCGCGGGGTATCCTTGCGGCCCACCTTGTAATTTCCCCTTACGATCCCCATATGTATAAGGCGACGGATTTCCGTCAGATGTAGCGCACTGTTTCGTTCCCTACTCGCATAGTGCGCGTTCGGCCCTGACAGCCACACTTGCAGCCTGATTGTCGTCGTTCGCATCGCCCGGGCATTTGCTCGGGTGCAACCCGATGCACAAGGAGCAATCATGGCTATCGGAACAGTGAAATTCTTCAACACCAGCAAGGGCTTTGGTTTTATTTCGCCGGAAGACGGCGGCAAGGACGTATTCGTTCACGCCACCGCCGTCGAGATGGCCGGCATGCGTGCGCTGGCGGAAGGTCAAAAGATTTCGTTCGACGTTCAGCCGGACGCCAAAGGGACCAAGGCCGTCAATCTGCAAGCCGTGTAATTTTCGGTTGGAAACGGCGGAGGTCCCCTCCGCCGCCTCCTTTTATCCTTACGTTTGCAAGGAGACGAAATCATGATCGATGGAACATACCAGTTGAGCCGCATCTTCGCCAAAGGCTGGGCAGCGGCGCGCGCAACCCCGGCGAACGACGATGCCGACGACATTCAAGCGCGTGCAGGCGAGTTGAATCCGTATACCAAAGAGCCCGAGAAGTCGCGCTGGAGCGCGGGGTTCGTAGCGGCGCTCGAACGTTAGAACACCATCAAGGATGAGGCGGCGGACATGAGAAATACCTTCGTTCGATACGGCAAGCGCTGGCCGATACCGTCGACCGTTCAGATCATGCATGAACTTAGGGCCTTCTCCGCCGAGGAGGACGTGCGCGAAGAATGTGCGGCCAAAGAAGGACTGCCCATCGCCGCCGGCTGGGACGAGATATATGCGCACCGTACCGCGGCGGCGGCTGCAACCTGAACGGTCGCCCGGAAATATCCGGTAACCCATTATAATGTATGGGTTTATTTATATTTGTAAAATGTAGCTGGTCTTTCGCGCCCATACCGCCTATGTATCACGCGCGATGCCTTGCGTCAGATGAAGCGCGCTGTGGTACTCCCGACCCGCTCTGAAGCGCGCCTGGCCGAAACAGAAGAACTTCCGAACTGATTGTATTGTTTCGCCGCACCAACATGGGTTGGAGCGAATTTTCCTATATGAAAGCACGTACAATGACTATCGGAACCGTGAAATTCTTCAATTCCTCCAAGGGCTTCGGATTCATTTCGCCGGAAACCGGCGGTAAGGACGTTTTCGTCCATTCCACCGCTGTTGAAATGGCCGGCATGCGTACTCTGGCGGAAGGCCAGCGGGTTTCCTTCGACGTCCAGCCGGACGCCAAGGGCCCCAAAGCCGTCAACCTGAAAGCCGTATAATACCCCCTACATGAAAAACGCGGCGGCGCATAAGCCGCCGCGTTTTTGTTTGGGCCGCGGCCGAAAGAAAGCCGCTATCCGTCACCTCTAACTTGTGTTGAAATGTCCACTGCCATGCAAGAAACCGCAGCCCATGTCGGCAAGCGCCAAATCGATCCGGCGACTCTGTCCGATCTGGTAAAGGTACTGTCGCAACATCCGAGCGGCCTGCGCCGCTGGTCGGTGATGCGTGCCATCCGCGCCGAACGCCTGCGCACCAATCGCGAGATTCCGCAGCGGATCGAAGACGAAGTGGAACGCGTTTTTCGCAGCCGCTGCGAAGCGTTCGTCCAAAACGCCGATACCGCGAAAACCGCTCTATTCTACCTTCCCAAGGAAAAAGCCGGCGAGGTCTGGGCGATATATCCCGAACGCGCCATGGCGGCATTCGCCGAAGCGTCCATGCCATAGAGCGCCGCGCCATCGGAACAGAATCGGCGCGTCGCTCTATCTTTTTGTTTGGTCGCAACTTTCCGCGCAAAAGCGAACACAACTTTGCGCACGTTGCTCCGGCCTCGAGGCAATATGCCGTTCGGGCATTGATGCGTCCGTTTCCTTCCCGTAATCCGCCGGAGATACTTTTGCGACGGAACGGAGAGTACATTTCCGACAAAGGGAGCTGCGTCATGCGCAAGGTTACGGCGATCGTGTGTACGCTTGCGACGGCTGTGTTGCTTGCCGCCTGCGGCGGCTCGGACGCCCCCCCGGGCGGCCCCGGCGGTCCCGGCGGTGCCGAAATACCCGACGACGGCTATGGTCCGGTCGATCCGGCCGACCCCGGCGCCAACGGTCCGATAGGCAAGCAGAATGCGCAGCAGGGCGACGATCGCTTTTCCGCGCTCAAGGTTTTGCGGAAATACGTCACCAACAAGGACGGCTCGTTGACGCGTGCCGAACTCGAAACCGGGCTGAAAGCCGATTTCGATGCCGCCGACACCAATCACAACGGCAAGCTCGAACCCGATGAGATGCGCGCCGTCAATCACCAGCGGTGGCTCGAACAAGGGGCCGCCTCCTCGCCGTTGACCGATTGGAACGGCGACGGATTGGTGGATTTCGACGAATTCGCCGGCATGGCGAGGTCGCTGTTTGTCCAGCTCGATGCGGACCATAACGGCGTGCTTTCGTCCGTGGAATTGCGGCAGCTACCCAAGAAACCGGAAACGGAAAAGCAACAGGACGCGCCGAAAGGCAAATCCGGCCCGCGTGGCGGCGGCTCCGGCGGTCCTCCGGGCGGTGGTGGACGCGGCGGTGGCCAGGGCGGCCCCGGGGGCGGCCCCGGCGGCTAAGGAATTAGGAGAAATTCGCGTGCTCCCGGCTTGACTTGAATGGGACATGGCCCTACATCGGCCGTCCCTTGCGGCCGTTGCCGCAAGCGCCCGCGGGGGCGTAGCTCAGTTTGGTTAGAGTGACGGCCTGTCACGCCGTAGGTCGCGGGTTCGAGCCCCGTCGCTCCCGCCATAACTCTTTGAAAGAGTTATGTTGTTTTTTTGTTTGGCCTATTTCCGTGCCAGACCTTTGTCCCGGACTCGCACTTATTTCGTGTGAATGGGTTCAGTTTATCGATCATGATTTTGGACAAGAGGCGTTGACGGAGGAAGGCGATTGCTTGCTCCGGCATTGCCGGCCGCGAAGATTTCGCGCAAGGCGTGGAGGCCGAGCGCGAACGACGAGTCCGCCTTGTGCCGCCGGGATGAAGAACAGCGTTGCACAGGTTAGGAACAGGCATCCCAAACCTCGCAATAGCACCGTTATTCTTTCTTCGGTACGGCGTAGGGCACTTCGTTGGTGCCCCACAGCCAGGCGGCGCCGCGCACGCCCGAGGAATCGCCGTGCATGTTCTTGACGATGTTGACCGGGCCTTCCGGGTTGAAGGCATAGCGCTCCACCCGTTCGGGCAGCTCGGCATATAGTTCGTCGATGTTGGAAACGCCGCCGCCCAGCACGATGATGTCGGGATCGACGATGCTGACCACGCTGCCCAGCGCCCGGGCGAGGCGGTCGTAGAAACCTTCCATTTCCTCCAGCGCCACCTTGTCGCCGCTACGCGCCGCTTCGATGATGTCCCTCGGCGTGACGTCCTTGCCGGTGCGGGCTTTGTATTGGCGTATCAAGGCCGGGCCGCAGCACCAGCTTTCGATGTCGCCGAAACGGCCGCAGTTGCAGCGCGGCGCCGCCGCGTATTCCGCCGGCGTCGGGGCGGGCAGGTAATTGTGCCCCCATTCGCCGGCGATGCGATTGGCGCCGGAAAGCACTTTGCCGTTGACGACGATGCCGCCGCCGACGCCGGTGCCGAGAATGACCCCGAATACGATATCGTAGCCGGCACCGCCGCCGTCGGACGCTTCCGACAGGGCGAAACATTTGGCGTCGTTCTCCACCCGCACCGGGCGGTTCAGCGCCGCGCCCAAATCCTTGTCGAGCGGATGGCCGATCAAACGGGTCTGGTTGGCATTCTTGACCAGGCCGGTCTTGCGGCTGATCGCGCCGGGAATGCAGACGCCCAGGCTGCCCTGGCAGCTTAGTTTCGCTTCGGCGCCCGCCACCAGATCGCGGATGGCGATTACGGTGTCGTCATAGCTGTTTTTCGGCGTGGGCACGCGATGGCGGTACATTTCCGTGCCGTCGTCGTCCAGCGCGAGAATCTCGATTTTGGTTCCGCCCAGATCGATGCCGAAGCGCATGATGTCGTCCTCTCGGTTTTAATTCGGCGTGCCGGATACCTGACATGTTTATCGCGGTTAGAAAAGCGGCGGTGCAGTCATGTGCTCGGTTGGCGGGTTTCCAGCACATGCTGCGCCAGATGAATCCGGCGCGGCGATAAATCGCGTTCCCGGCAGAAGTCCATAACGATTTCGTCGTCGGTCAGCAGAAATTCCAGTACCGCCAGGAGTAGGTCGGGATCATCGACGCGATTTCTCAAGTCGGGCGGCTGCAGGCCGGATAGGCGCAAAAAAACGGCAACGGCGTCTTCTTTACCGGCCAGATAGGTCAGTCCCGCCAGTCCAACCGCCGAAGCTTGATCGAAGGTCATGGTTAACTTTCGCGAATGGTTAACGTCTCGCTCGCGGCACTCAACCCTAAAGTGAATAGAAACGTCAACAGGCTGTTAAGACATCCGGTCTAACAATACCAAGCGAGAGCGATGATACGTCGATTCGCCATAGCGAGAACCGCTAAGTGCCGAGCATGGCGAGGGCGGATTTGGGAGTGCCGGAACGATGGATGCCCAGGCCAAGACGGTCCTAATCGTGGAGGACAACGAGCTTAACATGAAGCTCTTTCACGATCTTTTGGACGCACACGGTTACAACATCCTGCAGACCAAGGATGGCATGGAGGCGCTGGACATCGCGCGCGAGCACAAGCCGGATTTGATCCTGATGGATATTCAGCTCCCGGAAGTATCGGGGCTGGAAGTCACCAAATGGCTGAAGGAAGACGATACGCTGAAGTCCATCCCGGTGGTGGCGGTCACCGCCTTTGCCATGAAGGGCGACGAGGAAGTTATTCGTCAGGGCGGATGCGAGGCTTATATCTCAAAGCCGATCTCGGTCACCAGCTTCTTGGATACCGTGCGTCGTTTCATCGGATAGGATTTTGCGATGTCGGCGCGTGTGCTTGTCGTCGATGACATTTTGTCGAATGTCAAACTGCTTGAAGCCAGGCTGACTGCCGAATATTTCGAGGTCGTCACCGCGTATTCCGGTGCCGAAGCGCTGGCCAAGATCGAGGATGCGCAGCCCGATATCGTGCTGCTCGACGTGATGATGCCCGGCATGGACGGCTTCGAGTGCTGTCGCCGCATCAAGGCCAACCCCAATACCGCACATATTCCGGTGGTCATGGTTACCGCGCTCGACCAGTCTTCCGACCGGGTGGCCGGTATCGAGGCGGGCGCCGATGATTTCCTTACCAAACCGGTCGACGAAGCCGCGCTGTTTTCGCGGGTGCGCTCGCTGGTCCGCCTCAAGATGATGACCGACGAACTGCGCATGCGGGAATCCACCGGGCAGAGTATGGGACTGCTCGATCCGACCTCGATACTGACCAGCGCCGCCGGTTCCGGCCGTATACTCATCATCGAAGACCGGGCGGATTCCATCGCTTGGATGAACGGCGCACTCGAACCGGAACACGAGGTCTCCGCCGTCGATACCTTCGAAGAAGCGCTGGTGCGGGTGCGCGGCGGCGATTACGATTTGATCATCGTCTCGCTCGGTGTGCGCGGGTTCGACGGTCTACGTTTGTGTTCGCAATTGCGTTCGTTGCCGCAAGGCCGCCATGTGCCGATTCTGGTGATCGTCAGCGACGGCGACCGCCGCAAGCTCAATCAGGCGCTGGAGATGGGAGTCAACGACTATCTTACCCGCCCGATCGACAAGAACGAACTGGTGGCGCGGGTGCGTACCCAACTGCGCAAGAAGCGCTATGCCGATCATTTGCGCCACAATGTGCAGCTCAGTTTGGAAATGGCTATTACCGATCAGCTCACCGGACTGCACAATCGCCGTTACATGAGCCGCCATCTCGATAATTTGATTGCCCAGGCGAAAACGACCGGCCGTCCGCTGGCATTTCTCATTTTGGATATCGATTTCTTCAAGGCGGTCAACGATACCTACGGCCACGACGTCGGCGACGAAGTGTTGCGTGAATTCGCCAAAAGGATTTCCGCCAATATCCGCGGCATCGATCTGGCCTGCCGCTATGGCGGCGAGGAATTCGTGGTGGTGATGCCGGATACCGATGTCGCCTTCGCTTATACTGTGGCCGAACGCCTGCGCCAGTATATCGAAACCACACCGGTTGAAATCAGCTGTGCGCCGGATGTCCTCAACGTCACCGTCAGTATCGGTATCGCCAAATGGGACGGCGACACCGACAGTGCCGAGGCGCTGCTGCACCGTGCCGATCAGGCGCTCTACAGCGCCAAGCGTACCGGCCGCAACAAGGTCGTTGCCGACGCCGCATAGACGGCGAACGTCAATCTCTACCGGAGAGCATTGGTTTTCTTGCGCCACTTGAAGGTAAAAAAGGCAATCGGTAACCTTAACCAACCGTAAGGAATTCAACCTTATTGTGCATCCGTAATTTTGTCGCCAACGACGCCGAAACCGACGGCTCGATAGCTTTGTAAGCAGGGGGTATCAACAGTGGAAACCGAAGAAGACGCAACACGTTATCTCGTTGCCGCCGATATACTTTTCGCCAACGGCTGGGTTGCCAAAGCGTTGCAAATCTACCGGAATATGGCCGCCGACGGCCACGCCGTCGGAATCGATAAATTCAGACGCATTATGCAGGCATATGATGCTCTCGATCCGGCGACGCGCGATCTGCCGGGGCAACGGCATATCGCATTCGTGGGCGATCATGTCGTTAGCACACTGCATTTCAATAGCAATCTGAACGAGTACGAAAAGAAGGTCGCGTTTCTGAGCGGTGTCCGCATGGTCGAACTCGAAACGTCGAGCCAGTGCAACCGCCGCTGCCACTATTGCCCCAACAGCAAATACGATCGGATATCCGGCAATACCTACATCAGCGACGCCGTCTTCAACCGGGTTATCGACGATCTGGCGTCGGTCGACTACGCGTGGCGCCTGCATTTCCACGGTTACAACGAACCTTTGATGCATTTCGACAATCTTGTGACGCGAATTCAGACCGCGCGGAAGCGGTTGCCGAAGGCCAGTCTGTGCATTTTTACCAACGGCGATTACCTGACCAAGGATATGTTCTGCCAACTCGAGGACAGCGGGATCAATGCCGTCATTTTGTCCGTTCACATGCCGCCGAACAAACCGTGGAACGAACGCGACGTCCTGCAGCGCATTTTCGACAAGGCCAACGAACTCGATCAGAAGGCGATGCTGACCGAATATGACGCCGGCAAGTACATGAAATTCCTGCTGCTCGGTTCGAATATGACCGTGAGCATTCATGAGGGGAATTACGACGACTTCGGCAGCAATCGCGGCAATCTGCTGCCGTCCGTCGGCGAGGATGTCGACGAGCGAACGCGCCCGTGCTTCCACCCCATGATGTTTTTCATCGTCAATTACCGGGGCGATGTCGTTCCCTGCTGCGATTTCGTCGGCGACATCCCCGAGCACCGGCCGTACGTCGTCGGCAATGTCGCCGATGCCTCCCTGTTCGATATTTACGCCAACGAAAAATATACCGACTGGCGGATCAACGTTCTGTCTACCGGCAAGAAGCCGGTTCCCTGCAATACCTGTTCGCAGTTCGACAAGCGTAAGCGGTTTGACGACGATACCCAGAACTTGATCGACAAGGCGATCGCCGAAGCCGTCGCGCAAAAGGATGGGACGCTCGCCGCCGTCGGCTGATGCCGTGGCAGTCTGCCGCCGCGGGGATCAGTACCGTTCCGGCACCCAGCGCTGATTCGATTTTTTCGGCCGCTGATAGCCGGTGTCGGGTTGGCGCGGCGGCAGATCGAACTGCACCGGCTGAAGATCCTTGTACGGAATCTGCCTGAGAAGATGGGCGATGCAGTTGAGCCGCGCCGTTTTCTTCTTGTCGGCATTGACGATGTACCACGGGGCGATTTTCGTATCGGTGTGCTTCAGCATCTTGTCCTTGGCGCGGGAGTATTCCACCCAGCGTTCGCGCGATTCGACATCCATCGGACTGAGCTTCCAGCGCTTGATCGGGTTCTTCATCCGATCGCGGAAACGCTTTTCCTGTTCTTCGTCGCTGACCGAAAACCAGTATTTAAGCAGAATAATGCCGGAGCACACCAGCATCTCCTCGAACAGCGGACAGGCGCGTAGGTATTCCTTGTATTCGGCCTCGGTACAGAAACCCATCACCCGTTCGACCCCGGCGCGATTGTACCAGGAGCGATCGAACAGCACGATCTCGCCGGCCGCCGGCAGGTGTTCGACGTAACGCTGAAAATACCATTGGGTGCGTTCGCGTTCGGTGGGCGTGGCCAGCGCCACCACCCGGCAAAAGCGCGGATTGAGACTTTCGGTAATCCGTTTGATGACGCCGCCTTTGCCGGCGGCGTCGCGGCCTTCGAAGATTACCACCACCTTCAATCCCTGCAGCCGCACCCATTCCTGCATTTTCAGAAGTTCGAACTGCATGCGGGCGAGTTCGTCGATGTAGGAGTATTTTTTCTTGCGCGGCGGGGTCGGCGGCTTGGCGTCGCCCAGGATGTGCCAGCGTCGTTCGACCCGGGCTTTCTCGCGTACGTCGCTTTTGAGTTCGCCGTCGATCTTAAATTCCTTGGGGTCTACGTGCTTGTTCATGCATGTCGCCTTTTTCCGTTGTCGCCATGCTGACCGAAAATCGCCAAATCGGAGTTAACCCTTCTGCAACCGGATCGGTATTGCCGGTTGCAAAAATGAAAACCCGCTTCTGCGCAACGGGAGGGGGAGCGCAAGAAGCGGGCTTAAATTGGCTACGCAACGAAGCCAAAGCGATAGACTGCGACCGAACAAGAGGATCTAAGCGGCGCGCGTATTTTGTCCGACGGCGCGGCGCCCAAGCACTCAGCCGGTAAGCTTGTCTTTGTCCTTGTCGCGGCGTTGCTGCTGCGGCTGATAGGCCATGCGGGCATGGGCTTCGCAATAGGGCGAGCCGGGCTTGGTCTTGCGGCCGCAGAAATGGAATTCGCCGTCTGCGGGATCTCCGATCGGCCAGCGGCACATGTGCTCGGTGATGGTCAGCACCGTAGCGAAATTGCCGTCTTCCAGCGTCAACGGTTCCTCCTCGACAATGGGGGGGGCAGGTATACGCGGGCGGACGTTGACCCTGGGGGCCGACGGCAGTCTCGGTCTTTCGTTGCGTGCCGGGGTGGTGCGGCCGGCCAATCCAAGACGGTGGACTTTGCCGATGACCGCGTTGCGGGTTACGCCACCTAGAGCTCGGGCAATCTGGCTTGCCGAAAGGCCTTCTGTCCAAAGAGATTTGAGCTGATCGACGCGATCGTCGGTCCAATTCGCCTGTGTCATGCCGTTTTCCTCCGGATGTGACCGCCATTAGGCACAAAATATCGTAGCAAGAGCACGGCGGAGCACAAGGGATGCGGAGGGGGCGCAAGCCCTTAGTCCACAGAAACGGAATCAGTCGAGGCTTTGTCCCCAACAAATCGCAACCGGAAGGTTTTTTCCCGTGCTTTCAAAAAGATGTCCTGTGGATAAGCCGTCAAAACAGGCTTGGCTTGCCCCGGCAAGGCAGAAAGAGGATAAAGCCCGTCCATCTGCGCCGGATTTTCGGCGCAGGCCGAGACCGAGAAGGAGGATCAGGTGTTTCCGACAGTTTTGCCGACCTATAAGAGAGCGGATATCGCGTTCGTCCGTGGCGAAGGGTGTTACCTTTATGCCGTGGATGGCCGACGTTATCTCGACTTCGGGGCCGGCATTGCCGTCAACGCCTTCGGTCATGCCCATCCGCGTCTGATCAAGGCTCTGACCGAGCAGGCGGGAAAGATCTGGCATTGCTCCAACCTCTATCGGGTGCCCGGGCAGGAAATGCTGTCGAAGTTGCTGGCGGACAACAGCTTCGCCGAGACCGCATTCTTCACCAACTCCGGCGTCGAGGCGTGCGAGTGCGCCTTTAAGATGGCGCGGCGCTATCAGTATGTCTCGGGTCGTCCCGAACGTTTCCGCATCATCACCTTTCAGGGGGCGTTCCACGGCCGCACGCTGGCCGGCATCGCCGCCGGCGGCAACCCGAAATACCTCGAAGGATTCGGGCCGAAGGTGGAAGGTTTCGACTCCATCCCCGCGGGTGATCTGAAGGTCGTAGAGGCGGCGATCGGGCCGGAAACCGCGGCGATTATGATCGAGCCGATTCAGGGCGAGAGCGGCATTCATGTGATGGCGCCGGAGTTTTTGCGCGGTCTGCGCACGTTGTGCGACAAGCACGGTCTGCTACTGATACTCGACGAAGTGCAATGCGGCTTGGGACGTACCGGCAGCCTGTTTGTCTATCAAACGGTTGGCGTCACGCCCGACATTATGCCCATCGCCAAGGCCATCGGCGGCGGCTTCCCGCTGGGGGCGTGCCTCGCCACCGCCGAGGCGGCCAAGGGCATGACTTTCGGCACTCACGGCACTACCTACGGCGGCAATCCGCTGGCGATGGCGGTGGGGCTTGAGGCCGTCGGCATGATGCTGGAGCCGGATTTTCTGCCGCATGTCCGCAAGGTCGGCAATTACTTCGCTCAGCAGCTTGCCGGTCAGATCGACGCGTTCCCAAGCGTATTTGCGGAAGTGCGCGGGCAGGGGCTGATGCTCGGCCTCAAACTGCAATCGCGGGTCGTCAATACCGACTTCATGGCCGAATTGTACCGCCAGGGTCTGCTGGTCGTGGGGGCGGGTGAAAACGTCATCCGCATCCTGCCGCCTTTGATCATAACGGAGAAAGACGTGCGAGAAGGCATCGACATGCTTTCCGCCGCCGCCGAAAAATTCACGTCTTAAGCGGAACCCCGACCATGAGCACTAAGCATTTTCTCGACTTAAGCGATTTCGATTCCGCAGCGCTTTCCGCCATTCTCGACGAGGCGACGGCGAGGAAACGTGCGCGCGCAGGACTTCCCCACGGCGCCCCCGATGCCGATGCGCCGCTCAAAGGCCGCGTGCTGGCGATGATTTTCGACAAGCAGTCGACCCGTACCCGCGTTTCGTTCGATGTCGGCATGCGCCAGCTCGGCGGCACCACCATCATGCTGACCGGCAGCGAGATGCAGCTCGCCCGCGAAGAGACCATCTCCGATACCGCGCGGGTGATGTCGCGCTACGTCGACGCCATCATGATCCGGCTGTTGGATCACGAAATGGTGTGCGATCTGGCCGCCAATGCGGCGATCCCGGTCATCAACGGACTGACCAAGCTTTCGCATCCCTGTCAGGTGATGGCCGACGTGATGACTTTCGAAGAAAAGCTCGGTTCCATCAAGGGCCGCCGCGTCGCCTGGAGCGGCGATTCCAACAACGTCTGCGCCAGTTGGGTGCATGCGGCGGTGAAATTCGGCTTTCACTTGAGTATTGCCTCGCCGCCGGAACTGTCGGCGCGGGTCGAACTGAAGGAATGGGTCAAGGCCAACAAGGGCGACGTCGAATTCGGTTTCGATGCCGAGAAGGCGGTTGCCGGGGCCGAATGTGTAGTGTCGGATGCCTGGGTGTCGATGGGCGATGCCGACACCACCAAACGCCATAACCTTTTGAAAGCCTATCAGGTGAACGCACGGTTGATGAAGCTGGCGGCGAAAGATGCCGTCTTCATGCATTGCCTGCCGGCCCATCGCGGCGAGGAGGTCACCGACGAGGTGATCGACGGCCCGCAGTCCGTCGTGTTCGACGAGGCGGAAAACCGTTTGCATGTGCAAAAGGCGATCCTGCACTGGTGCATGAAATAGCGCCGGGGTGGCAGGCGGCAATAGCCGCCTGCTAGCCGATCCGTATTTGATGCCTTGCGCACGGTCGTCCGCTGCCGCATATCTGGCGGCACATTTTGCGAGAATGCTATGTTTGCCGCCGATTACATCTCCGCTCCGCCGGGCGATTTCGTGTTGCCGTTCGATTTGCCGGAAGCCGGCGTGCGCGGCCGATTGGTCCGGCTCGACGCCTCGTCCTCGCGCGCGCTCGACCATCACGATTTGCCGGAGGCGGCGGGGCGCGTCGCCGGCGAAGCCTTGGCGCTGGTTGTGCTGTTGGGATCGCTGTTGAAACTCGACGGCAAACTGACGGTTCAGCTTCAAGCCAAGGGCCCGCTCGATCTGGCGGTCGCCGACTATTACGGCGCGAGCGAAACCGATCCCCGCGGCTTACGCGGTTATGCGCGTGCCGATGCCGAAAGCATCGCCGCGCTGGGCCGGCAACCGTCGTTTGCCGCGCTGACCGGCGAAGGTTCGCTGGCGATCACCGTCCGTCCGCGCATAGAGGACAAGCAGTATCAAGGCGTGGTTGCGCTGGTTTCGGACGGGGTTGCCGCTTCGGCGGAAAACTATTTCAGGCAGTCCGAACAGCTCGACACGATGGTGCGGCTGACGGCGGCGCAATTCGTGATGCCGATGCAGGTGCCGAGCTGGCGGGCCGGCGGGCTGTTGCTGCAGGTCACGCCCGGCGCCAAGCGCGACCCCGACGATTGGAACCGTTTGACCATGCTGGCCTCGACCGTCGAAGCCGTCGAACTGGTCGATACCGGACTTGCGGCAGAAACCCTGCTGTGGCGGCTGTTCAATCAGGAGGAGGTTCGCCTCTTGCCGGTCGAGCCGATTTCCTTCCGTTGTGACTGCAATCTCGAAAGCATCCGCGCCGTGCTGCAAAGCTATCCGCACGAAAGTCGCACGGACTTGGCCGATCCGGACGGCGTCATCCGCGCCAAATGCGAATTCTGCGGCGCGGTCCATGCAATCGAAATCTGAACGGTTCAGTCGGCCGCCTCGGTCGCGGGCGCGCCGTCCTCCAGCGCATAGCCGGCCGAACGGACGGTGCGGATGGGATCGTCGGTGCCGTCGGCCGAGAGCGCCTTGCGCAGGCGGCCGACATGCACGTCCACGGTGCGGGCTTCGACGTAAATGTCCGATCCCCACACCGCGTCGAGAAGTTGCTCGCGCGAGAACACCCGGCCGGGATGCTGCATCAGATGTTCCAGCATCTTGTATTCGGTGGGGCCGAGATGGATTCCCTTGCCGGCGCGTTTCACCCGATGGGCGGCGCGGTCCATCTCGATGTTACCGACGGTGACCACATCTTCCGCCAGACTGGGACGGATGCGGCGCATCACCGCGCGCAGGCGGGCCAACAGCTCGGTCATCGAAAACGGTTTGGTCAGATAATCGTCGGCGCCCATGTCGAGGCCGCGGATGCGGTCGGTTTCCTCGGACCGCGCGGTCAGCATAATGATCGGCACGTTGCGGGTTTCCTGTCGGCTGCGCAGGCGGCGGCAGACTTCGATGCCGGATAGCTGCGGCAGCATCCAGTCCAACAACACCAGATCGGGCTTTTCTTCGGTGGCGACCAGCAGCGCCTCTTCGCCGTCCATGGCCGCGTACACTTTGTACCCGGCGCGTTCGAGGTTATAGCGCAAAAGGGTGACGAGCGCGCCTTCGTCTTCGGCGACGAGAATCGAGGGGGTCATAAAGAGGTCTTTCTCTCGATGCTGGTTTCGCTGGTGGTGTCGGCCTTGGGACGATCGGAATCGAGCCGGCCGCCGGTGGCCATGTGATAGATTGTTTCGGCGATGTTGGTGGCGTGGTCGCCGGTGCGTTCGATGTTCTTGGCGATGAACAGAAGGTGGGTACACAGCCCGATAGTCCGCGGGTCTTCCATCATGTAGGTCAGAAGTTCGCGGAACAGGCTGTTGTACATTTCGTCGATTTCGCCGTCCTGGCGCCACACCGCTTCGGCGGCCTCGGCGTCGCGGTCGGAAAAGGCGTCGAGCACCACTTTAAGCTGGCCGAGTGCCTGTTTGCCCATGCGGGTCAGGCCTTGGGTCAGCCGGATCGGCGGCTCGCGGTTGAGCACGATGGCGCGCTTGGCGATGTTCTTGGCCAGATCGCCGATGCGTTCCAATTCGCCGCTGCACTTGATCGCGCCGAGGGTCTCGCGCAAATCGACCGCCAGCGGCTGGCGCAGCGCCAACAGCTTTAGCGCCTGATCCTCGATCTGCTGCTGCAGCAGATCGACTTTGGCATCGCCGACGATGACCGTCTCGGCCAATTGGGTGTCGCGTTTGGCGATGGCATCGATGGCGTCGGCCAGATGGTCTTCGCACAGCCCGCCCATCTGCGCCACGGTGGACGCCAATTGCTCCAACTGTTCGGTGAACGCTTTTACCGTGTGGTCGGCCATGATCCTCGTCCGGGTTAGATCTCGCGTCTTTCGCTATGCCATGATGTGAACGGCAATCGTCATGACTTTGTGACGATTTTATTACACTTCCGTGACAGCAGGGGAATCCGCGATTTTTTCCGTCTTTTCCAGGGGTTTGCGCGCCGCCGGCAGGATGACGGTAAACGTACTGCCTTCGCCTAGGCGGCTTTCGACCTGAAGTTTGCCGCCGTGACGGTTGACGATATGCTTGACGATGGCAAGCCCAAGCCCGGTGCCGCCTTTTTCCCGACTGCGTTTGACGTCTACCCGGTAGAACCGTTCGGTCAGGCGGGGGATCGCCTCTTGGGGGATGCCTTCGCCGTCGTCCTTGATCGAGATCGCCACCAAGTCGGTTTTGCCGCGACCGTTTCCGTTTGACCGTCCGGCCGCCGACGTCTTGCGCAAGCCGATCGCCACGGTGCCGTGTTCCCGGCCGTACTTGATGGCGTTGTGGATCAGATTCTGCAAAAGCTGAATCAATTCGTCGCGTTCACCGGCCACTTTGGGCAAATTCTCTTCGGCGTCGATCACGACCTTCATGTCCTCGGCTTTGGCCAGCGGACCGAGAGCGGCAACCGCCTCCTGAACCAAATTCTCCATCGCCACTTCGTCGCGCGGGGTAACGTGTTCGTTGAGCTCGATGCGGCTGAGCGACAAAAGATCTTCGATCAGCCGGCGCATCCGCTCGGCCTCCACCAGCATGATGTCGAGAAAACGGTCGCGCGCTTCGGGGTCGTCCCTGGCCGGTCCTTTCAAGGTTTCGATAAAACCGGAAACGGCGGCGAGTGGGGTACGCAATTCGTGGCTGGCGTTGGCGACGAAATCCACCCGCGTTTGCTCGGCGCGCTTGAGCGCCGTCAAATCGTGCAGCAACAGCACAATCACCGGATGTTTGTCGCCGACCTTGGCGGTATAGGCCTGAAAATGGCGTTCGACCGGCACGCGGATGGAAAATTCGGTGGAGGCAGCCTCCCCGGTGGCGGTGGTGTGCGTCAGCGCTTCGAACACGCTGGGCATGCGAAGAAGCGATGCCACCGGTTTGCGTTCGACCTCGCCGTTGGCGCCGATCGCGTCGCGCATCGCCCGGTTGGCAAACAGGATTTTTTCCGACGCGTCGATCATCATCAGCGGATCGGGCAATTGTTCGATGGTCTCGCGCGCCAGCGGCGAAAGCACCGGTACGTTGGGCGCGCGCTCGATCGGCTTGACTTCCGGCCGCGCCCGCCGGATCAGCGCACCGGCAGCCGCCGCGGCCGCGGCCAGCAGCAGAACCGCCCACAGCGCCTTACCCCCCGCCCAGGCGAACAGACCGGCCCCGACCGCCAGGCCCACGGCCGCCGCCCATAATATGCAATGGATTTTATCCCAGATCGCCATCATCTGCCGTCGAGAATCGAATACCCGTCCATCATATGGTCACACTGCGACAGATGTGCAACCAGGGGCATTATCTCTCCTATATGCACCGGTTGTCACGAATGGGGCCTCCGGTTCGCTATTCGCCGACTTTTGCTCCTTCGTGGTCGAGCAGCCAGCGCTTGCGGCTTAATCCGCCGGCATAGCCGGTGAGTGCGCCGCCCATACCGATCGCGCGATGGCACGGCACCACGATGGAAACCGGATTGGCGCCGCAGGCCGCCCCGACGGCGCGGGCGGCGAGGGGGCTGCCGATCTTGGCCGCCAATTCTCCGTAGCTTAAGGTTTTGCCGGCGGAAATCTTGCGCAGGGCCTTCCACACCGTGTTGCGGAAGGCGGTTCCGTCATAGGCCACCGGCAGTTTATCGATGGCGGCAAGCTCTCCTGCGAAATAGGATTCGAGCGCGCTCGTCAATCCGAACGGATCGCGCGCGCCGATGTATTCGGGGCCGCCGTAGAGCTTGGCAAGCATCCCGCGCCAGCGCGTTTCGTTATCGCGCCAGTCGAGCAGACGAAGTCGCCTGTCTTCGCCGCAGGCGATCACCGCTTTTCCGATCGGTGTCTTTAGCGTGTCGAACAGCAAGCGCTCAGCCATCGGTTTTCTTTTCCGAACCGGGAAACATTTGCTTGAGCAGACTGCGGATCAATTTGCCGGCGGCGTTGCGCGGCAAGGGTTTTTGCCAAAAGGCGATCTGGACCGGCACCTTGAACGCGGCCAGCTTGTTTTTGACGAACTCCTTTAGTTCGGTTTCGTTGATCTTCCAACCGGCCTTCAAGCGCACCACCGCACCGGGTTCCTCGCCGAGAATGCGGTTTTCGATCGGCACCACCGCCGCTTCACTTACCGCCGGGTGTTCGCACAAGGCGTGCTCGACTTCGGCGCAGTAGATGTTCTCGCCGCCGCGGATCAGCATGTCCTTGACCCGGCCGACGACGGTGCAGAATCCGTCGGCATCGAGCTGCGCCAGATCGCCGGTGCGCATCCAGCCGTCGACGAAATTTTGCGCGGTTTCGTCGGGGCGGTTCCAATAGCCTCGGGCGAGATTGGGTCCCTTCGCCCATAATTCGCCGGTCTCGCCGTATGTCAATTCGCGTGTGCCGTCGAGGCTCATCACTTTGAGATCGCATACCGGCGCCGGCAGACCGCACGACGCCGGATGGTCGAGATAATCGCCGCCGCTGTGACTGGTGCAGATCGCCGCGGTTTCGGTCATGCCCCAGCCCGAGGCGGCAAAAGCGTGCGGCAGGGTGCGGCGAATCTCGTCCGCCAGCTTGGCCGAGAACGGCGCGCCGCCGTAGGAGATCAGCCTGAGCGACGACAGATCGTGCGCCGGTCGAACCGGACATTCGAGCAGTTCCCAGGCAACCGCCGGCACGCCCCAGACCTGGGCGATCTTTTCGCGTTCGATCAGCCGGCAGGCTTCGGCGGCGTTCCAATCCGTCATCAGCACCAGCTTGGCGCCGATATAAAGCGACGGCCCCAGTACCGCGAAGCAGCCCAGCACATGGAACAGCGGGATGGTCAGCAATATGGCGCGCTGCGGTGTGTCGAGGAAATCTCCGGGCGGCACCGCGCCGCCGGCGCGCACGATGTCGCGCGCCAGTGCGTATCCCAGCGCCTGGATCGAAGACAGCATGGCGCGGTGGCTGCCGACGGCGCCGCGCGGATGCACCGTGGTGCCGGAGGTGTAGAACAGCCACAGATCGTCGTCGGGAGCGAAATCGGCATCCGGCATTTCTCCGGGCGGCAGGGCGTGCCAATCGCCCGGCGTGCCGATGTCCGCTTCGAGACGCGAGGCAAAATCGGGCAGGGGGCCGTCTTCGCCGCAGACGAAGACATGTTCCAGCGCGGGAAGATCGCTGCGGCTTTCGATGCGTCTCCAGCGGGTCTCGTCGCAGAAGGCGATCCGTGCGCCGCTGTCGTTCAGTCCGAACGCCAGCTCTTCGGCCGACCACCAGGCGTTCAGCGGCGCAACGACGGCGCCGGTCAAGGCCGCGCCGAAATACGCCGCCACCCATTCCGGCGTGTTGCGCATCGCCAGCGCCACCCGGTCGCCCTTGCCGATGCCGCGCCGCTTGAGCGCCGCCGCAATCGCCAAGGCGGCGCGGGAAAAATCCTCGAAGCCGATACGGGTTTCGCCGCAGGTCACGAACTCGCGCGATCCATAGCCGCGCGCATGGAGAAAAAGATCGCGAATGGTGGCGGGTGCGTGTTTCCACGTCTTGGTCGGGATGCCGCGGATTAATGTTTCCTCGACTTCGAAAACCCCGCCGGGACCCGTCAGGCGGGTGCGCGCCTCTTCGAGGCTTGCCGCCGCCCAGGATGTTGCCGTACCCCCCATGCCTTCGGCTCGTTCCCTATACACGCCCTGCATTATTGTCCGATGTTGACCTTGGGGCAACAGGTTGTGAGGGAAATACAATAATCGCGCTGAGGCGGTTGACGGCAAGCCGGCGGGCGCGCTTATTTCGTCCCACTGCACGAGGTTAAGGGAACGCGGTTCAAATCCGCGGCTGCCCCCGCAACTGTTACCGGCGAGATTGCCGCCCATCATGCCACTGGGGCTTATGCCTTGGGAAGGCGGGCGGTGATCGAAAACCCGGGAGCCAGGAGACCTGCCCTGTGCCGTCGTCCTGTTTTCGGCCGGGGAGCGCCGAAAGCTGCGGGAATCCGTCGCGACGACAGGTGTTCGAGTCGTCGCTGCGGGAGGCCCCGGTGCAGGATCCTTGTTGTCGTTGCTCTATCGCATCCCGTGTGCCGGCTCTTGGCTATCATCCAGGAGAACGTCATGCGTAAAAACCGTTTATTGCTTTCGGCCGCCTTAGCTGCGGTCGTCGTTCCGGCGCTTGCCGAGCCGTCGGAAACCGTAGTGGTCAGCGCCACCCGCAGTGCGCAGAAGTTGGAAGTCACCGGCACGTCGCTTGCCGTTTTGAGCGGCGAAGAATTGACCAGCCGGCAAACCGTGATGCTGACCGACGCCTTGGGCATGACCCCCGGCATTGCCGTCAATCGCGTCGGCGGCGCGGGGCAAACCGCCACCGTCTCGGTGCGCGGCGCCGAATCCGGCCAAACCGTCGCGCTGATCGACGGCATCCGCCTCAACGATCCTTCCGACGTTTCGGGCGCCGTGCCGTTCGGCGATCTTTTGCTCAACAACACCCAACGAATCGAAGTCTTGCGCGGGCCGCAGTCGACGCTCTACGGCTCGGATGCCATCGGCGGCGTGGTCGACATAACCACCCGCCGTGGCGGCGACCGTCCCTTTGCGCTGGCCGCCAGCGTCGAAGGCGGCTCGTATGCGTCTTGGCGACTGAACGCGGCCGCCAACGGCAGCGTCGGCAGGGTGGACTACGGCGTGGCGCTAAACGATTTCGGTACCAACGGTATCTCCGCCGCCAATTCCCGCCGCGGCAATGCCGAGGCCGACGGGTATCGCAACATCGGGGCGACGATCAACACCCGCACCCGCCTGGTCGAGGGGGTCAGCCTCGACCTTCGCGGCTACTATACCCACGCGCAAACCGATTACGACGACGGCTATCAATGGGTCGCGCCCTATGCGCTGACCGATTCCGCCGCCTACGACATTCATTCGCTCTATGCCGGCTATGTCGGAGCGAATGCCGATGCCTTCGGCGGGCGCTTACGCAATCGGCTGGCGCTGATCGCGACATCCGGCACGCGCGACTATTACGATTCCGCCTCCGATACGGAACATCTCAATTATGCCTATTCGAGCGGCAGCACCCGTTTCGAATATCAAGGCACCGTCGACCTCGACGCCACGCAAGTCACCTTCGGGGCGGAAAGCGAAGCGGTTTCTTTCGTCAACGAAAGCGTCTATTCCTACATGGCTGCCGAACGTGTTTCCGGGGGCAAAACCGTCACCGGCGGATACGGTCAGGTGCAGCAGACGCTGTTCGACGTGCTGACCCTTACCGCCGGCGTGCGCTACGACCACGATGGGGAATTCGGCGGCCATACCTCGACGAAGATCGCGGCGGCGTGGCAAGTTCCGGAATGGAATCTGACCTTGCGCGCGAACTACGGCGACGGTTTCAAAGCGCCGACGCTGTATCAACTCTATTCGAACTACTCGAATCCGATCGCAAAGCTTAAGCCCGAAACCGCCAAAGGCTGGGAAGCCGGCGTCGATAAGAACTGGCTCGACGGACGCATCGCGGCGTCGTTGACGTATTTCGAGCGACGCAATTGGAATCAGATCGACTTCCAGACTTGCTACAGCGCGGCCGATGCCGCCGGCTGTGCCTTCCGGCTGACGCAGTACGGCTATTACGTCAACATCGACCGCACCAAGACCTCGGGCGTCGAGGTCGCACTGAGCGCGGCGTTGAGCGACACGCTGAAACTGACCGCCAACTACACCAATATGAGCGCCATCGACCGCACGACGGGGCTCGATCTGGCCCGCCGGCCGCAAGAAACGGCGAATGTGGCGCTGTTCTGGCATCCGCTGGACGCGTTGAACCTGGGGGCCAGCGTGAACGTTACCGGCAAACGGTTCAACGATGCCGCCAATGCGACTAAGCTCGGCGCCTTCGAGACGGCCGGTGTTTTCGCCGATTATGCGCTCGACGATATGTGGCAAGTCTACGGCCGTATCGACAATTTGTTCGACGATCGCACCGAACGCGTGACCTATTACGGCACGCCGGGAATTTCCGCGACCTTCGGCATTCGAGCAAAAATCTAACTCGCGGTCCGGCGCCGCGCCGGCGCTTCCCTGAGCTTGGAATACAGGCCGGGGATGCGCTCGGGGCGGGAATAAAATGATGCGGGCGGCACGATGGTTTCGGCGGAACCGGTGACCAGCGTGCCGTCCGGCGCCATAATGTCGGATATCTGTTCCAGCACCGAAGCCCGCATCTTGTGATCGAAATACATCAACACGTTGCGGCAGAATACGACATCCATTTCCCACAGCCACCCCAGGGAATCGAGAATGTTGAACTGGCGGAATACCACCATGCGACGGATGGAATCCTTGATCCGCCAGCCATCGCCTTCCTTGGTGAAGTATTCGTTCAAACGCCAATCGCTAAGTCCGCGCTGAACTTCGAACGGCGAATAATAGCCGTTCTCCGCCCGGGCGACGGAATCCGTACTGATGTCGGTGGCAATCAGGTCGATTTTCCAGCCGAGGGAGCGCAAGGCGGCGTCTTCAAGCAGCATCGCCACCGAATAGGGTTCCTGGCCTGAGGCACAAGCGGCGCACCAGATGCGCAGGCGCTTTTTGTCGGCCCGTCTGGCCAACAGTCCGGGCAGCATGCCGTCGCGGAATTCGTCAAACATCTTGCGGTCGCGGAAAAAGGCGGAATCGTTTACCGTCATCGCTTCGACTACCGCTTCCGCCAGCGTTTCGTGACCGTGGCGCAGATCGTTCACCAGTTCGTGCGTGCTCTTGAAGCCGAAGCGGCGGACGACCGGAGCAAGCCGGGTCTCGGCGAAGCGCGGCCGCTGGTTTCCCAGCATCAAGCCCGAACGTCGGCGGAGAAGTTCCGCGAGGAAACCGAAATCGTCTTTGTCTTTCACGGGGGGGCCGCCTCAGTCGACAATTAGGCCGGCTTCGTTCAACTTTGCCTCGATCAGGTCGCGGTCGAACGGTTTCATAACATATTCGTTGGCGCCGGCGTTGAGCGCTTCGGCGATACAGGCGACGTCGTTTTCGGTGGTACAAAGCAGTACGTAGGGACGATCGCCGTCGACCTCTTGCCTAAGGGCGCGAAGGAAATTCAGTGCGGCGGCATTCGGCATGTTGGCATCGAGCATGATCACGTCCGGCATGACGCGCCGGCAGCAGGTCAGGGCGCCTTCGCTATCCGCCGCTTCGTCGGTCGCGAAGGCAAACGTCTGCAGGATGCGGCATCCGATCTGACGGATGACGCGGCTATCATCGATGACCAGCCCTTGTTTCATCGGCATCGGCTCCGCCGCTTCTTTAAGCGAACGAATTGAATTCCCTACCATCGTCAAACCTACCGACGACAGGTAAATGCCGCTTTACCGCCCGGCATCAACCTGCTGCGATTTCCACTTTTTCGGCACTTGCGGTGACGATTAGTCCGGCGTTAAGCCCCTTGGCAAGCCGGTAGGACAGAATCGGCTGGATACCGCGTGCGTCGTAAACGGTGGTGGCCGGATCGCCGCGCAGGGCCCGCTCGGTATCCTCGGAAATCCGCGCTCCCGAACCGGTAGCGGTAATCCGGAAATTGTAGATCGTAGGATCGGTGTTGGTTTCTATACAAATTTCGCCGCCGCGCGGCAGGCTGTCGGCGGCAATCAGGGCGCCGTTCATCAGCAGTTTGGCCCAATCCTTAGGCCAACGAACCGCCGGCGGCTGCCATTGTATGTGCAAGCGGCCACCGTCGAGCATGCCGCGGATCAGCCGGTCGATTTCGGCCAGATCGAGTTCCGCCCCCGCCGATCCCGCCGCACCGAAGGCGAGGCGCATGAATTGCAACCGCGCCAGGGCCTGGTCGGCGCTGGAAATCACGATTTTAAGCGCATCGGCCCGCATGGCGCTGTCGCGTTCTTCTTCGAGCACTTCCAGGCCGTTGACCACGGCTCCCAGCGGTCCGACCAGATCGTGGCAGACCTTGCTGACAAGGAGGGCGGAAAAATCGAGGTCGGTCATGGACATCCACACCAATTGGGTTATGAGCCTTCGTTATCTTCTGGTTATCATCGACTCGGCGGCTTAAGGAAGGCTTAATTATGAACCCGAGTCCATTCGGAAAATCGCCATGACCGAAAACCAAGACGCGCATATGTCTTCGCCGATTCTCAGAGCCCTGGTTGCGATCGCCTACGATGCGGGGGCAATTCTGCTCGGCCATTACGCCGAAGGGGTCAAGGTGCGCGAAAAAGCCGACTCATCGCCGGTGACTATCGCGGACGAGGAAGCCGAAAGTTTCATCCTCAAGCGGCTGTCGCAGCTAGCCCCCGATGTGCCCGTCATCGCCGAAGAGGCGGTGGCGGCGGGGCGCATTCCGAAGATCGGCCGGCGGTTTTTCCTGGTCGATCCCCTCGACGGCACCAAGGAGTTCATCAAGCGCAACGGCGAGTTCACCGTCAACATCGCCGAGATCATCGACGGCAAACCGGTGCGCGGCGTGGTCTATGCCCCGGCGGTGAGCCGGATGTATTACGGCGAAGTTTCGTCGGGCGCCTTCGCCATTGCGGCGCAACCCGGCGGGGCACCCGATTACAGCCGGGGGCGGCGGATTGCGACGCGCAAGCCCGCACCCGACGGGCTGATCATCGCCATCAGCCGCAGCCACGCCGACAAGAAATCCGACGAATACTTGAAGGCCTTCAAGGTCAAGCAAACGGTGGTGGCGGGATCGTCGCTGAAGTTTTGTCTGGTCGCCAACGGCGAGGCCGACATTTATCCCCGCTTCGGCCACACCTGCGAATGGGATACCGCCGCCGGTCACGCCGTTCTGCTCGCGGCGGGCGGCAGCATGACCACGCCGGAGGGCAAGCCGTTTACCTACGGCAAGGCGGCGGAAAAATTCTTGAATCCCTTCTTCATCGCTAAAGGGGTGGAGTAGGAATTCCTTGGCGAATCCGGTCCTTAAAACCTCATGCCGATAACTCGCGTATGTTATACGGCCGCGTTTCTACGGATCTCCGTCCGAATATATATAACACATTGAAAATATTTATTTAAATGGTGCCGGCTAGAGGATTCGAACCCCTGACCACCTGATTACAAATCAGGTGCTCTACCAGCTGAGCTAAGCCGGCCCGTCATTTGGATACGATGGTGCAATCGGCGGCGCAACCCATTCCGGTAACGGCACAAGCGACGAGGGCCAAAATGGTGTCGTCCCGGTTGTAGAACCCCGTTGTTTCGATTGGACAAAGCGGGGCGGAAGGATAGATTGCAGCCCCATTCCCGTAACCTCGACTTTTGCCGGCGGCCCCCATGACCCGTATTCTGATTACCAGCGCTCTTCCTTACATCAACGGCGTCAAACACTTAGGGAATCTGTCGGGGTCGATGCTGCCGGCCGACGTTTACGCCCGATATCGCCGGGCGCGGGGCGACGAGGTCATGTTCGTCTGCGCCACCGACGAGCACGGCACGCCGGCGGAGCTTGCCGCGCTGGAAGCCGGGCAGGACGTGGAGGCCTATTGCACCGAGCAGCATGAGATTCAGAAATCCCTCGGCGAGCGTTTCGGCTGCTCGTGGGCGGTGTTCGGCCGCTCGTCCAGTCCGCAAAACCGGGAATTGACCCAACACTTCGCACGGGCATTGTGGAAACAGGGCTTACTGGAAGTGCGCACCACCAAGCAGGTCTATTCGCACGCCGAGAAGCGCTTCCTGCCCGACCGCTATGTCATCGGCACCTGTCCCCATTGCGGCTATGAGCGCGCGCGCGGCGATCAATGCGAGAACTGCACCCGCGTGCTCGATCCCACCGACCTGATCGATGCCCGTTCGGCGCTGTCCGGTTCGCGCGAAATCGAGATCCGCGATTCCGCCCATCTGTTCCTCAAGCAATCGCAATTCGTCGGGCGCTTGCGCGAGTGGATCGACGGGCACGAGAAGGATTGGCCGGCGCTGGTCAAATCCATCGCCCGCAAATGGCTGGACGAGGGGCTCAACGATCGCGGCATCACCCGCGATTTAAGCTGGGGCGTGCCGGTGCCCGACGATATCGGCGACGGCCAGCTTGCGGGCAAGGTGTTCTACGTCTGGTTCGATGCCCCGATCGAATATATCGGTGCCACCAAGGAATGGGCCGACGCGAACGGCCGCGGCGACGAGTGGCTGAAATGGTGGCGGCCGGAAAATCCATCCGACGTCACCTATGTCGAATTCATGGCCAAGGACAACGTGCCGTTCCATACCGTGGGTTTCCCCGTCACCATCATGGGCTCGGGCGAAAACTGGAAGCTGGTGGATCGCATCAAAGGCTTCAACTGGCTGACCTATTACGGCGGCAAATTCTCGACTTCGCAGAAGCGCGGCGTGTTCATGGACAAGGCGCTGGAAATACAGCCGGCCGACGCCTGGCGCTGGTATCTGACCTTCAATGCGCCGGAAGGCGCCGATTCGTCGTTCACCTGGGAGCATTTCGCCGGTACGGTGAACAAGGATTTGGCCGATGTGTTCGGCAACTTCGTCAATCGCATCACCCGCTTCACCGCCTCTCGCTTCGAGGGCAAGGTGCCGGGCGAGGGGGAATACGGCGAAGACGAAAAGGCGCTTGAAGCCGATCTCGATTCCCGCATCGCCAAGTACGCGGCCTATATGAACGACATCGAATACCGCAAGGCATTGACCGAACTGCGCGCGATCTGGGTGGCGGGCAACGAATACCTCACCAAAGCCGCGCCGTGGACCCATTTCAAGACCGACACGACCAAGGCGGCGGTGGGCGTGCGCATGGGTTTAAATCTGGTGCGGCTGTTCGCCTGTCTTTCGGCGCCGGTGATTCCCACCATCGCCAAGGCGGCCTATGAGGCGTTCGCGCCGGCGCCGGAAACGTTGCCGTGGCCGGATCGTCCGATGGCGGACTATCTCGACGGTCTTGAAGCCGGTGCGGCGGTGACGCCGCCGGCCGTGCTAGTCGCCAAAATCACCGACGAATTCGTCGAGGCGTGGAAGGCGCGCTTCGGCGGCGCGGAATAATACGGACGTGCATAGGTAATGGCCTATGCACGTCCGAGCGGCCGCCATTTTTGCGTACCTTGGCCGCCGCGCCCCATGGCGCGGATAAGCCCGCGTGGCGTTTGAACGCCATAAAGCTGAATGGGGTCTTTTCCATGCAGCTTGGTATCAGGTCAGATATTCAATTCGCACACCACCGGCACATGGTCCGAAGGTTTTTCGCCGCCGCGGACCGGTTTGTCGATGGTACAAGCCGTCATCCGGTCGAGTGCCTGGGGCGACAGCAGGATCAGATCGATGCGGATGCCGCGGTTTTTCTGCCAGGCTCCGGCCTGATAATCCCAGAAGCTGTAGTGCCCGGCGGCGGCGGTTTGGGCGCGGAAGGCGTCGGTGAAGCCGAGATGCTCGATGGCCCGCAGGGCGGCGCGCGATTGCGGCTGGGCGAGGGCATCGTTCGCCCACACCGCCGGATCGTGACAGTCGATGTCCGCCGGGATGACGTTGTAATCGCCCATCAAGGCCAGCGGTTCCTTGAGGGCGAGCAGGCCTTCGGCGTGCGCCTTCAGCCGCTTCATCCAATCGAGCTTGTAGGCGAATTTGCCTGTTTCGTTTTTTTGCTTTGTCGCGGTTTCGGGCGGAAAACCGGTTCCCACTTTTCCCGAAAACGCTTCCAGTGGATTTCCGTTCGGGGCATAGATCGAGGCAATGCGCACCATGCCGGTATCGCCGGGGATCAGCGCCTCGATGTAGCGGGCCTGCTCGTCGCCATCCGGGCCGGGCAGGCCGCGGGTTATGTCTTCTATCGGGCGCTTGGACAGGATGGCGACGCCGTTATAGGTTTTCTGTCCGTGTACGGCGCAGTTATAGCCGAGATCCTCGAAGGCTTGCGCCGGAAAGGTGTCGTCGGTGGATTTGATTTCTTGCATGCACAGCACGTCGGGCCGGGCCTCGCGCAGCCAGGCTTCCACCGCCGCCAGCCGCGCCCTGACCGAATTGACGTTCCAGGTGGCGATCTTCACGTCTTATACCGAGCAGTCGGCGCCGCCGTCGCAGGCCGGCAAAGGAATGGTTTCGCTCATGGGGCATATGTAATACCCTGCCGCCGCCAAATAAAGAGCGAGGTGGCTATGCTGAAGCCCGGCGTGCCTATGGTGAAAATCAAGGTTCCCAGACCGGCGGTACTGCTGGCGGCGTTCATGGCGGCCGCCTTGTCGCCCTGGCTCACCGCCGGGGCGGAGCTTCGCTACGGCGGTGCCGTTTGGGTGTATGGGGTCGCTTGGTTGGCTTGCGCGGTCATCGGCGTTCTGTTCGCCCATATCATAGAGCGGGCGGTGAAACGTTTCGGCCGCCGGGGCTATAGGCCTTGATCCGTTCCTCACCCGCTGGCCGCTTGCTCGGCCCCGTGTTCGAACCGCCCCCGCCTGCGGCGTTCGCGGCCCATCCGGCGGAAAGCCGGGGACGGCTTTTTCCCGAAGAGGAAAGTGCCACCCGTACCTGCTACAGCCGCGACCGCGACCGCATCATCCATTCCACCGCGTTTCGCCGTCTCAAGCACAAGACTCAAGTGTTCATCCAAGGCGAGGGCGATTATTTCCGCACTCGCATGACCCATTCGCTGGAGGTGGCGCAGATTTCCCGTACCCTGGCGCGGGTGCTGGGATTGAACGAGGACCTCACCGAAACCGTGGCATTGGCGCACGATCTCGGCCACACCCCTTTCGGCCACACCGGCGAGGAGGTGCTGGAGGCCTGCACCAAGGACATCGGCGGCTTCGATCATAACGCCCACGCCTTGCGTTTGGTCGCCAAGCTCGAACACCGCTACGCCGATTTCGACGGGCTGAACCTGACCTGGGAAACGCTGGAAGGGCTGGTCAAGCACAACGGCCCGGTGGTGCGCCCGGCACCGGCGCCGATCGAGCGCTTCGATGCCCGCTGGCCGCTGGAGCTTTCCACCTGGCCGAACCTGGAGGCGCAGATCGCCGCATTGTCCGACGACATCGCCTATCTCAACCACGACATCGACGACGCCCTTCGGGCCGGTCTGTTCGGCATCGAGGAGCTGCAAGAGGCCCCGCTGGCCGGCAACACCGTGCGCCGGGTGCTGGAGGCGCGCGGGCGGATTGATCTTTCCCGATTCATCGGCGAATTCGTCCGTACCCTGATTGGCGCCATGACATCCGATCTGCTGACCGAAACGAAAGCGAACCTCGACGCCGCTAAGCCGGCTTCGGCGGCGGCGGTGCGCGCCAACCGCGGCCCCGTCGCCGCCTTTTCCCCCGGCATGGCCAAAAAAGCGGCGGCGCTGAAGCAGTTTTTGTTTTTCCGCATGTACCGTCATCCACGGGTTGTAGTTTCCCGGGAGAAGCAAAAACAAATTGTCCACAGCTTGTTCGGCGCCTATGCCGGCGATCCCGGCTTGTTGCCGCGCGATTGGGCCGCCGCCTGCGGGGCATCGCGCGACGCCGTCACCTGCGGCATCGTGCGCGATTACATCGCCGGCATGACCGACAGCTTCGCGCTCAAGGAATATGTACGCATCTTCCACAGCGAAATTACGCTTTGATGCGACGCCGTCGTGAAACCCGCCGATTCGGGTGCTAAGCTGTCGGCAGTAGATTCGCGTCAAAAGTTTCCAGGATTATTCGAATGGCCGGCTTCAATCGGGATTTCAACGAACGCAGCGAGATTCAACCCTTCGATGGGGGCGAGGATGCCGGAGAGCCGGATACCTCCAACTTGCCGATGGTGATTGTCATATCCCTTTTGGTGTTGGCGGCGTTCGGTGGCGTGGTCTGGGTGGCCTATAACAACGGGGTCGCGCACGGTCGGGGCGATTCCGTCGTTCAGGCGGCGCAAGCCGCGCCGGCCAAAGAGGCCGCCGTCGCGCCGGGAGACGGTGCGCTGCCGCAGTCCAAACAGGCCAAAGCCTATCAGTTGCAGGCAAGCGATGCGGACGAGAGTGCATCGCATCCGTCGTCCGCGCCGACCAAAGTGGCGGAACAGGCGCCGGTTGCGACCAAACCGCCGGCACAGCTGATGCCGACGGCGCCCGAGAGCGAAACGCCGAAACTGGTTCCGCCTCCCGCCGCCAAGCTGAGGCCGGCTCAAAAAACGGCGCCCGCCCAGACTGTTCCGGTCAAGCCGGTTGCCGCACCGGCGAAGCCCGAACCGGTCAAGCCTGTGCCGACTCAACCCAAGGCTGTTTCTGCGCCTCCCAAACCGGAACCGGCTAAGACCGCGGCCGTCAAGAGCGGGGCGTATGTGTTGCAGATAGGCGCCTATACCTCGGAAAGCGACGCCAAGGCGGCTTGGAAAAGCGTTCAGGCCAAGCATTCGGGGGTGCTTTCGGGCTATGGCTCGAATGTCCAGAAGGCCGATCTTGGGCCCAAGGGCGTGTGGTACCGCCTGCGTATCGTCGGTTTTTCGGATAAGGATGCCGCTGCGGGGGTGTGCAACAAGCTGAAGGCGGAAGGCGGCTCTTGCTTCCCCGGCAAGTAGCGGATTTGGAATACGCATGCGGATGAGGGCGATATTCGGCTGTTCCGGCCAGGCGCTGGAAGCGGCGGAGCGGGAATTCTTCAGGGAGGTACGTCCCTGGGGGTTCATTTTGTTTGCCCGCAACGTCCGCGACCGGGCGCAGGTGTGCGCCTTGGTCGAATCCTTACGCGAGACGGTGAACGACGCCCTTGCTCCGGTATTGATCGATCAGGAAGGTGGACGTGTCGCCCGGCTGAAACCGCCGACGTGGTGCGAGCGCCCTCCCGCCGCCCGCTTCGGTGAAATCTTTGCCGGCAATGTCGAGGCGGCGCGCGAGGCGGTCTATCTCAATACGCGTCTGATCGCTCACGATCTCACCGATCTCGGCATTAACGTCGATTGCCTGCCGGTGCTCGACGTGCCGGTGGCGGGAGCCGATGACATCATCGGCGACCGCGCGTTCGCCCGCGATTCTTCGGCGGTGATCGCCCTGGGGCGCGAGGCGATAGAAGGGTTGCTCGACGGCGGGGTGCTGCCGGTGATGAAGCATATTCCCGGTCACGGCCGGGCACTGCTGGATTCCCACAAGGCGCTGCCCAAGGTTACGACTGACGTCGAAACGCTCAGCGCCGTCGATTTTGTCACGTTCCGCAGTCTGAACCAATGTCCGATGGCGATGACCGCTCATGTCGTCTACGAGGCGGTCGATCCTCATCGGCCGGCAACCCTCAGCCCCAAGGTGGTGCGCGACGTCATCCGCGGCGAGATCGGTTACGACGGTTTGTTGATGACCGACGATCTGTCGATGGGGGCGCTGGAAGGCACGCTGGCCGCGCGCGCCAAAGCGGCGCTGTTCGCCGGCTGCGATATCGTTTTGCACTGCAACGGCAGCCTCGACGAGATGCGCGAGGTCGCCTCCGAATTGAAGCCGATCGAAGGCATGGTGCAGCGTCGGGCCGATCATGCGCTGGCGCATTTGAGCCAACCCTCCGAGTTCGACCCCGCCGGGGCCGAGGCGCGGCTGACCGAATTGTTGGGTACGATCGTATGAGCGAGAGCGGCGAACCTTTCGGCGAAATCGAACTGCCGCCGGCCGCGCCCGACGAGCAGCTCACCGTGACGGTCGACGGCTTCGAAGGTCCGCTCGATCTATTGTTGGCGCTGGCGCGCACCCAAAAAGTCGATCTGGCGAAGATTTCTATCCTAAAGCTGGCCGAGCAGTATCTCGAATTCGTCGATAGCGCCAAGCGGATGAATTTGGAGCTGGCGGCCGACTATCTGGTGATGGCGGCGTGGCTGGCCTATCTCAAGTCGCGGCTGATCCTGCCCCAGCCGCCGGAATCCGACGACGAGCCGGATGCCGGCGAGTTGGCTACGCGTCTGCGCTGGCGGTTGCTGCGGTTGGAGACGATGCGCGAAGCGGCGGCACGGCTGATGGCGCGCGACCGGCTGGGCCGCGATGTGTTCGCCCGCGGCGCCCCGGAGCCGGTGGTGATGCTGAAGCTCAACCGCTACACCGATTCGCTTTACGATCTTCTCACCGCCTATGCCGGCGGGCGGGTGAAGGCGCTGAAGGGCACGACCTATCAGCCCGCCGTTCAGCCGGTCGTGCTGATCGAGGAAGCAAGAAACCGCCTCGAACGGATGCTGGGAAAAATTCCCGATTGGAGCGGCCTGAGGTCGTTGGTGCCGTTCGAATGGTCGGGCGGAGATCGGCGGCGTTCGGCGATCGCCTCGACGCTGCTGGCGTGTCTGGAATTGACGCGCGACGGCAGGCTGGAGCTTCGTCAGATGGCGCCGTTCGAAGAAATTTACATCAAGGATAGAAACAGCAATAACGGGGCTGTTTCATGAATAACATCATTCAGTTGCAAGAGGCAGCGGTGGAATCGGTTGAACAGAACGATGTCGTAAGCGGCGTTAACACCGAGCATTTGCGGATGGCCGAGGCATTGTTGTTTGCCTCCGGCGAGCCGCTCGACGCCAAATCTCTTGCCGCGCAATTGCCGGAAGGCGCCGACGTTCCCGCTCTGCTGGTCGAACTTCAGAAAGTTTACGAACTTCGCGGCGTAACCCTGGTCTGCGTCGCCGACAAATGGCTGTTCCGCACCGCGCCCGATCTTGCGTTCCTTTTGCGCCGGGAAAAGCCCGAACAGAAGCGCCTGTCGCGGGCGGCGATCGAAACCCTGGCGATCGTGGCGTACCATCAGCCGGTGACCCGCGCCGAAATCGAAGATATCCGCGGCGTCGCGTTGTCGAAGGGCACCATCGATGCTTTGATGGAGGTCGGCTGGATCAAGATCCGCGGCCGCAAGCGCACCCCCGGCCGGCCGGTCACCTATGGCACGACCGAAGCGTTTCTGGTTCAGTTTGGGCTGGAGAATGTCGGCCATTTGCCCGGCATGGACGAGCTTAAAGCGGCAGGGTTCTTGGAGTCCGTTCCGCCGTCGGGATTCGACGTGCCGGCGCCCAGCGAAGAATTCGCTCCCGACGAAGATCCTTACGAAGGCGACGAACCGGAGGAAGTTGTCGACGAAGGTGAACTTGACCTGCCGCCCGGGCCGGTCTGACCGTCGGATGCATGCGTCGCCTTTGTTGATGTCGCCCCCGGATTTGAGGTAGTATGCCCTCCGGTGGAGCTTCCGCCGCGCCGCCGTAGATCAGGGAGCGTGGAATGAAGATCGCCTCGGCATTGCTTGCTTGTACTTTCGGCGCGGCTGCATCTGTAGCGGCTTTCGCCGATCCGCCTTCGCCGCAGCCGCCCAAGCCGGCAAGCGTGTGTCTCAACCCCGGCAACATCGATCATCTGTCGTTTCCCGACGACAAGACCATCCTGTTTCATATGAATCTCGGCAAAGTGCGCATCTGGCGCAACGACCTCAAGCGCGAATGCCACGGCATGAAGTTCGAAAGGGGGATCGCCTATGAAATCCGCGGCGGCTCGCTCTGCTCGAACATGCAGGTGTTCTACGTTATGCGCCGCTGGACGCCGTGTTTCTTGGGCGATTTTACGCCCTATACGCCGCCGCCCAAAGAAACACCGGTAACGCCGCCGCCTCAGCCGTAACAGAGCAGGTCGTTATTCGGTATTTGCCAATTCGCCGTCTTCCAGATCGACCACCTGTGCTTCGCCGTTCTCCACGGTGAGGGCGATGGCGCCGGACAGCAGCGCCAAGGCGTCCTTGCCGAACACGTCCGCGCGCCAACCGGAAAGCGCCGGTGCGGTATCTCCGGCGGCGATGGCTTCGATGTCGTCGGTGGTAGCGATCAGGCGCGGGGCGACGCCCGCTTCTTGCGCCTTGAGCCGCAGCAGCGTCTTCAACAGATCGACGCACGATTGCGACGGCTCGCGCCGGCTTCGTTTGCGGTCGGCGGGCGGCAGGGTTGGAGGCGTGGCATCGCGGCCGGCTTCGATCGCTTCGAACAGCGACTTGCCCATTTTCGATGTGCCGAATCCCCGGGGCACCGAACGGATCTGTTCCAGCGCTTCCGGCCCGGCGGGCGGATTGGCGGCGATTTCGAGTAGCACTTCGTCTTTGAGAACGCGGCCGCGCGGCGTATCGCGGGTTTGCGCCTCGCGTTCGCGCCATGCCGCCACGGCGACCAAGGCGGTGAGAAACCGCTTATTGGCGGAGCGCGGCTTCAGCCGCTTCCAGGCGTCGGCGGGTTCGAGGGTATAAAGCTCCGGGTTCTGCAAGGCCTTGATTTCCTCGGCCACCCAAAGTTCGCGCTTGGACCGCACCAGTTGCTCCGACAGCTTTTCGTAGACGACGCGAAGATGGGTGACGTCGGCAAGCGCATATTCGAGCTGGCGTTTGGTCAAGGGACGCCGCGCCCAGTCGGTGAAGCGGGCGGACTTGTCGAGCTGCACCCCGGCCAGCTTGCGCGCCAGCGTCTCGTAGGACGCCGCTTCGCCGAAGCCGCACACCATCGCCGCGACCTGGGTGTCGAACAGCGGATCGGGAATTGCTTTGCCGAGGTTCCAGAAAATTTCGATGTCCTGGCGGCCGGCATGCAGCACCTTGACGATCTTGGGATCCTTCAGCAGCTCGAAGAAAACGGATAGGTCGTTTCCTTCGGCCAGGGGATCGACGATGGCCTCGATGCCGGGGGCGGCGACCTGCAACAGGCACAGCTTCGGCCAATAGGTCGAATCGCGCATGAATTCGGTGTCGAGGGCGATGTAGGGGGCGGCTTTGAGTTCGGCCGTAAATTCCCTTAGTTCTTCTGTGTTTTTCACGATACGCATGAAAGCGGTGTAGCGGATTCGCCCGTAACCCGCCCGCATTATGTGTGAATTTCCCAAAAAAAAGGCGATGCGCCGCAAGTACGGTACATCGCCCGGTTGAAATTATCCTAAAACATTATTGCGTTTGCAGTCCGACCACCCGGCCGGGAATGCCGCCAGCGTCGATGTAGCGGACGCCGCTCACGTCCTGCACATCAAGAACGGTTTGTACCCCATTGGCCGCCTTTGCGGATTCTATTCTCCGCTTGGCAACCGTCGGAGGTTTGCCGCCGATCAGCGCCTCTTCGACCACCCGGCCTTTGAGGGTGCCGGGACCGCTGAGGGATACACCGAGCAGACGCGCGGCGGTGGGGGCGATGTCGACATTGCCAACCGGAGTGTCAATTTTTACGCCGGCTTGGAAATCTGGCCCCATCGCGGCCATGAAGTTGCGGGTGTCGGCGCGGCTGAGGCTGCCGTGCATGCCCTGACCGGTATGGTAGCCGGTGTCGTAGATCGCCGCGGTACACAAAAGGTCGCCCAGGGCGCAGCCGTTGACCACAAACGAGCGGAAAGCCACCACGATGGCCGGTTGCGGCAGTTTTGACGAGCCGATCAAGCGGATTTCGCTCATTGGCAGTGCCCCGGCGAAATCGGCCTCATGGCCCTTGAGCAGCGCATCATTGACGAACAAACCGCCAACATAAGGCGCCTCGATCAGATGCGCTATCAGCATTTTGGCAGCGGCTACGCGGTCGGGGCTTTCGGGCAAATAGAGGTAATCGACCCCGCCGTTCGACACCACCCGGACTTTAGGCGTTGCGGCAGTATCGCCTACCAACCCGTTGCTTTGCGTTGGTTTTTCCCCGTTTTTGATGTCGACCTCGGCATTTGCCCGATCTGGGTCGAACAGTTTGGCGTTCAACCAGCGGGCAATATCGACGGCCAGGAAACCGGGGGGCAGACCGATGGGGCCCATGTGGCCGTCATCGGTGGGAATGCCCTTGGCGACGGTCGAAAAACCGTGATCGGCAGCAACGATGATGTTGGTGTCCGCCTTTAGCCCGTTTAGCTCCAGCGCCCCCAGGATGTTTTTCAGCGTGGTATCGGCATTGTACACGGCGGCGTACGGATTGACGCTGTTGATGCCCGGAATCAGCTTGCCGTCGCTGTCTTCGGCCCCGTGCTGGGTGGTGTCCGGATCGCGCGACCAGAAAAATAAAACAAAGGGTTTGCCGCTGGTCTTAAGACGCGGGATCAATACCTGCGCCACCACCGACTGTTCGTAGGCCTGCTGGGTCAGGTTGGGTTTCGAAGGAAAGGGCGTCGTGCCGACGCCGGTGGCGGAGAGCGCCTCGTTGGCGATGGCGCCGGTCAACGCGGTGCTTTTGGTCGGCTGGCCGCTTTGATTGGTCGGGTGCCCGGTGGCGTCGTCGATGAAGATGCCGAGTGGCCCTTCGACATCGTTGTTCTTGCTGTCCAGCGCCGGTAGGAACTGGATCGCCGCGGGGCCGAGCTTGCCCACTACCACGGTGTTGTAACCGGCCTTGCGGGCGGCCTGTATCAGTGTCTCCTGGGCCAGGTAATCGTTGGGGAAGGCGGCTTTGACGTCGCGCAGGATGCAATCGTCCTCGATGAAGGTGACCTCGGCATTCATGGCGCAGGGGATCGGTCGGCCGAAATCCAGCGTATTGCCGTAGTTGCCGGTATCGCCGGGATAATGCCCGGTGGCGATCACCGCGGCGTTGACCGTGGTCAGGGTAGGGACCGACGAATGACTGTTGGAGAAATCGACCCCATTTTTGCGAATTTCGGCAAAAGTCGGGGCGGATTTCTCGTTCACGGCATCGTAGCGCAGGCCGTCGGGCACAAAGACGACCAGATTGTGCTTGGATGCAGGCCCGGCCAGGGCGGGATGGACCGCCGCAGTACACATCAGAACAAAGGTTAACGCCACCGACATACGCTTCATTTGGCGCTTCATCTGGGAAGTCCTCAAATCGACCTGGCGAACTTAACCGCTCTTTGCGACAGATTAAGTGCAATCGGAAAAGTCCGATGGGAAAAGTGCAAAGCGGTTTTCCTGCAAATTGCACGGCAAAACAAAGCCCAAAACGCGAATCCGACTTGACCGGCCCGGTTCAAAATCCCACAAACGGCCGAATTTCTGTCCGCACGGCCTCGAAATCCGAATGCCGGGTTTCAAAGACGATCTGTGCGCAGCATTTTACGGGATCAGCCATGCACGCCTATCGTACTCATACCTGCGGCCAGCTCAAGAAAACCGATGTCGGGGCTACGGCCCGGCTGTCCGGTTGGGTCCATCGGCGGCGCGATCACGGCGGCCTCTTGTTCATCGATCTGCGCGATCATTACGGGCTGACGCAATGTGTAGTCGAGCCCGATTCGCCTGCCTTTGCCGCGATCGACAAGGTGCGCTCGGAGTGGGTGATTACGGTGACGGGCAAGGTCGTGGCCCGCACGGAAGACACGGTAAATCCCGATCTGCCCACCGGCGAGATCGAGCTGCGCATCGAAAGCATCGAGGTGCAGTCGGTGGCGCAGGAGCTGCCGCTGCCGGTGTTCGGCGATCTCGACTATCCCGAAGACGTGCGGCTGAAATACCGTTTCCTCGATTTGCGCCGCGAAGGGCTGCATAAGAACATCGTCTTGCGTTCGGCCGTGATTTCGTCGATCCGCCGCCGCATGATCGAAATCGGCTTTACCGAGTTTCAGACCCCGATCCTCACCGCCTCGTCGCCCGAGGGCGCGCGCGACTTTCTGGTGCCCTCGCGTCTGCACCCCGGCAAGTTCTATGCGCTGCCGCAGGCGCCGCAGCA
>DBTZ01000022.1:43728-75137 GCA_002307315.1 Alphaproteobacteria bacterium UBA1303 | reverse complement strand
CGCGCCGTGTTTCCGCGACGAGGATGCCCGCGCCGACCGTTCGCCCGGCGAGTTCTATCAGCTCGACTTGGAGATGAGCTTCGTCACGCAAGAGGACGTGTTCACCGCCATCGAGCCGGTGTTGCACGGCGTGTTCGAGGAATTCGCCGCCGGCAGGACGGTTTCGCCGGCGCCTTTTGCGCGCATTCCTTATGACGAAGCGATGCTGAAATACGGCATAGACAAGCCGGACTTGCGCAACCCCATCGTGATTTCGGATGTGTCCGAGGTGTTCGCCCGCGAGGATGTGTCGTTCAAGGCGTTCAAGGGCAAGACGGTGCGCGCCATTCCGGCGCCGGGGGCGGCCGGTCAGCCGCGCTCGTGGTTCGACAAACTTAACGAGTGGGCGCGCAGCGATTTGGGCGTGCCCGGCCTCGGCTATATCGTGTTCGAGGATGTCGGTGGCGTTCCCACCGGCAAGGGACCGATCGCCAAGTTTTTGGCCCCGGAAGCGCAAGCCGCGCTGGCGGCGGCCGCCGGTCTCAAGGCTGGCGATGCGGTGTTCTTCGTCGCCGACGCCAAGCCGAACCGGGCCGCGACGGTGGCGGGGCAGGCGCGCATCCGGCTGGGCCAGGATCTGAACCTGATCGAGCCGAACGCTTTCAAATTCTGCTGGATCGTCGATTTTCCCATGTACGAATGGGACGAGGAAGAGAAGAAAATCATCTTCTCGCACAATCCGTTCTCGATGCCGCAGTTCGACCGCGAAAAATTCCTCGGCTTGTCGCCGGACGACCGCGACACCCTTTTGGGCATCAAGGCCTATCAGTACGACATCGTCTGCAACGGCATCGAGCTTTCTTCGGGCGCCATCCGCAACCACGATCCCGAGGTGATGCTGAAGGCGTTCGAGATTGCGGGCTATGCGCGCGAGGAAACCGAAGAGAAATTCGCCGGCATGCTGAATGCGTTCCGCTACGGCGCGCCGCCGCATGGCGGCTTT
This sequence comes from Alphaproteobacteria bacterium UBA1303, assembly GCA_002307315.1. Classification (GTDB taxonomy): domain Bacteria; phylum Pseudomonadota; class Alphaproteobacteria; order Micropepsales; family Micropepsaceae; genus Rhizomicrobium. The sequence goes on along the minus strand of DBTZ01000022.1, from coordinate 74,155 downwards.
GCGCCGGGCATCGACCGCATGGTGATGCTGCTGGCGGGTGCGGATAACCTACGCGACGTCATCCTGTTCCCGATGAACCAGAAGGCGGAAGATCTGATGATGAACGCGCCGGCCGAAGCCACACTGAAGCAGCTGCGCGAGCTGCACATCCGGGTGGTCGCGCCGGAGAAGTAACTCCCGTTACGCCTCCTCCGGCCGCATCTGATCCATCAGAATGCGGGGGACACGGCACACCTGCTGTCCGATATGACCGATTTCCAGCGACAGCTTCAAATCGGCCCAGATGTGGAATCCGGCCTTTCGCGCATCGTCGCAGAAGGCGTAATCCTCGCCTAGAATGGCACCATTCGCCGCGTCGATGCCGAAACGGAAATAGGGTTGGGGCAGCGCTGCGAAAACGCGCATCGCAATCAGCATGCATCCGGTGGGCAGTCTGACCATCTCCGCCAGTTCCGGCGTGTGCGCGGGCGCGGGCGGTTCGACGGGAAGCGCATCGCCGAGCAGCGAGTAGGGCGGCAGGCGTTTGGTGTAGACGGCGCCGACGATGTCCTTGTCGTGCTTCAACAGGCGACGCAGGGTGTCCTTGGGAAACACCATATCGCTGTCGAGAAACAGCAGGTAATCGGCACCGAAGGTTTTTGCCTTTTCGACCGCGTTGTTGCGCGCCACCGCGACGATGGAACTTTTGGCGTTGACCACCGTTGCTTTTATCGGGTGGAGTTCCTGACACAAACCGGCCAGCGACAAGGCAAAGGCGGCATGCACTTGATCGGCGGACGGAAAACAGACGGCAACCTTGGGAAAATCGGGCATGTTCGTTCCTTCGTTCCCCAAGCCCACGCAGGAATAGACCGTTCCACGTGTCGCGTCGCGTGAATTGACCTTTATTTTTGTATCGAAATTACTCTGTTGCCGGTCACCGAGGCATTTTGCACTTGGCATAGGCCGCGCGGAGGCGCAGGGCCTTCGGTAATGGCTTCGGCGGCAGCGGAGGTTCGGGCGGTTCGAGCAGCGCCGCGATTCTCAGCACCGTACTCCAGCCCCGCGCGGTGCCGTCGGTGTTTAAGACGCGGCATATCGCCGGCAGAGTGAATTTCGATTTACCGAAACCGTCGGGATAAACTGCGTACAACTCGCGGTCGCGGATTTCGAAATATTCGCTGCCGGTGACTGCGGCCTCCAGCGCGCGGGCGGCGGCGCGCGACGGTTTGGATTTGAGGAAAATCACCGCCAGCTTACCGGCTTTCGCTTCGACGCGAAATGGGTTGTCGGCGACGATACCGCGCCATTCCATCAAGGTCCGAACCATAACGCTGCCGTTTAGGCCGAATCGGTTTTCGATCTCTCGTTCGATGGTTGCTTCCAGCGCCGGGATGAGGCGGTTGCGGCTTGCGAAGATCAGATTGCCGGAATTCAGCAGGGTCCGCGGTGCGGCAAAACCGATTTCCTCCGCCAGCGCACGCAAATCCGCCATTGCGAGCCGGTTGTGCCCACCCATATTGATGCCGCGCAAGAGGGCGACGAAAACTGCCATGAGGGATCGACGTTGCTGCCTGCGGCGAATCTCATAGCGCTTTTCCTCCGGCTTATCCAAGCCGGCGAAACCCGCCATAGAATGTCCTCGAGAAACTTCGCAATGCCAAGACTGTTGCCGGGGGGGGATTCGGGAAAAGTGCAAACAAAGATCAAGATATTGCGTTTGTTCGCCTAATGTCGTGCATATTTTGCGGTTCTCGTCCGCCGTTTAGGGCAGTATGAAGAACCGCCGCCCTCGGAAGCTCGCCCAAGATGAACGCCATGTTCCTGTTTGCCCTTTCCGCCGCCACAGCGTTGTGTGCAATCGCGCCGGTTGCCGCCGCACCGGCGAAGATGTTCGATGCCCGCCTATTGGCAACGCTGGATCGGATCGACGATCCCAAGGTTTCGCCCGACGGGCGCACTGTTCTTTATTCGGTGCGCTCGGTCGATTACGAGGGCAATCAGGGCGTGATGTCGCTATGGCTCGTCGATACCAAGACCAAAGCGGCGCGGAAACTGGCGATTTCCCAAGGCGGTGCGTCCGCCGGACGCTGGTCGCCCGACGGCAAGTCGATTTATTTTCTGTCGAGTCGAAACGGCGATACGGCGCAGATTTTTCGCACCGATCTTGACGGAGAAAAAGCCGAGGCGGTGACTGCGCTGCCGCTCGATGTCGGTGCCTTTTCGATTGCGCCCGACGGCAAGACGTTGGTGTTGTCGATGGCGGTATTTCCCGATTGTCCGGATATCGCCTGTACCAAGGCGCGGCTTGACGCAAAGTCCAAGTCCAAGGTGTCGGGACAGCTCTACGACCGGTTGTTCGTGCGCCATTGGGACGCCTGGGCCGACGGCACCCGCAACCATTTGTTCGCGATGAAGATCGAAGGCGCCAGTCCGGTCGATTTGATGCCCGGGTTCGACGGCGATTGTCCGAACAAGCCGTTCGGCGGCAATGTCGATTTTGCGATTTCGCCGGATGGCAAGATCGTGCTGTTCTCGGCCAAATGGGCGGGCAAAGACGAGCCGTGGACCACCAATTTCGACATTTGGCAGGTGCCGATCGACGCTTCCGCCAGGCCAAAGAATTTGACCGAGGCCAATAAGGCGTGGGATGCCGCGCCGCTATTCTCGCCCGACGGCAAGACGGTGGTCTATCGCGCGATGAAGCGTCCCGGCTTCGAATCCGATCGCTTCGGCATTATGGTGCGCGACTTTACGACGGGCGACAGCCGCGAACTGCTGCCGACGTGGGATCGTTCGGCGGACGGCGCGGCATTCTCGCCCGACGGCGAAACACTGTACGTCACCGCTATGGAGGAAGGGCAGGCCAAGCTGTTCGCCGTCGAGATGGCGCGCGGGACGGTTGCGGCGCTGACCGATAAAGGCACCGTCGGTGCCTTCGATGTCGGCACGAACGGCATTGTCTATGCATCGACGAATTTGCATAGCCCGGCGCAATTGTTCGCCATCGGCCTTGCCGGCGGCAAACCGCAGCAGCTTACGAACGCCAATGTCGAGGCGCTGACGGGCGTGGTTTGGGGCGATAGGGAACGTTTCCGCTTCAAAGGCTGGAACGACGAAGAGGTGCAGGGCGTCGTGGTCGAGCCGGCCGGTTACCGATCCGGTGTCAAATATCCGGTGGCGTTTCTGATTCACGGCGGGCCGCAAGGCTCGTTCGGCAATAGCTGGAGCTATCGCTGGAACCCGCAAATCTTCGCCAACGCCGGCTATGCGGTAGTGATGATCGATTTCCACGGCTCGACCGGCTACGGCCAGGACTTCACCGACTCGATCAGCGGGCACTGGGGCGACCGGCCGCTGGAAGATCTAAAAAAAGGCTGGGCCCATGCGCTCGGCAAGTACCCGTTTCTCGACGAAACCCGCGCCTGTGCGCTCGGCGCTTCCTATGGCGGATTCATGGTCGCCTGGATCGCCAGCCAGTGGAACGAACCGTGGAAATGTCTGGTCGATCACGACGGGGTGTTCGACGCGCATGGTATGGGCTACTCGACCGAGGAATTGTGGTTCGACGAATGGGAACGCGGCGGCGCTTTCTACGACGTGCCGGAGAACTACGAAAAATTCAACCCGGCATCCCACGTTAAGCAATGGAAGAAGCCGATGCTGGTGATCCACGGGGATAAGGATTTCCGCATTCCGCTGGCGCAGGGAATCGGCGCCTTCACCGCGTTGCAACGCCTGGGGATCGAAAGCAAATTCCTATTTTTCCCCGACGAGAACCACTGGGTGCTGAAACCCCAAAATTCGGTGCTGTGGCATAAAACGGTGCTCGATTGGCTGAATCGCTGGACCGGAAAATGATCCGGTTACACCGCCATGTTGTCGATCAGACGGGTGCGGCCGATCTTGGCGGCGGCAAGCAGTCTGGCCGGCCGGTCGAGCGTTTCCAGCGCGCCCAGCGTCGCGGCATCGCGCACCGCCACATAATCGACCGATTGGAAACCCGCATCGAGAAGGGCGCGCTTGCCGTCCGCTTCGGCCTCAACGATTGCGGTTCCTCGGCGCAAGGAATCGCCCGTCTGCTTGAGCACCGCATTCATCCGCACTGCGACGGCGTGCTCGGCTTGGGACAGATAGACGTTGCGCGAACTCATCGCCAAACCGTCGGCATCGCGCAGGATCGGGGCGCCGACGATTTCGACCGGCAATCCGAGATCGGCAGTCAGCCGCCGCACCACCAGCAACTGCTGGTAATCCTTTTCCCCGAAGACGGCGACGTCGGGTGTCGCGGCGATCAGAAGCTTGGCGACGATGACGGCGACGCCGGCGAAAAAATGCGGCCGATGATCGCTTTCCAATCCCCGTGCCGGGCCGCCGACCAGAATACCGGTGGCGAAGTTCGTCGGGTACATTTCGCGGGCCGACGGTGCGAAAATCAGATCCGCAGCCCCGGTTTCGGCAATCTTGTCCGCATCGGCGTTCAGCGTGCGCGGATAGGAATCGTAATCTTCGTTCGGTGCGAACTGCGTCGGATTGACGAAAATACTGACGATAACGCGATCCGCCCTCTTTTTGGCTTCGTGCAACAGCGACAGGTGCCCGTCATGCAGCGCACCCATCGTCGGCACCAGACCGACGCGCATCCCCGCTTTGCGGAAAGCGGCAACACTTTGGCGCAATTCGCACACGCCAGATACAATGGGAAAGTCTTCAGTCATCCTGCGGCCATTGATATGCCGGTTCGACCTGTCGGCCAAGCGTATTCTGCCGCATCAACGGGTGGCGATGGCGGCGAAGCAGGTCTGGCCGCGGTCGGTCAATCGGGCGCAGATGCGGCGCGCCTCGTGTTCGAGAAAAGGACCGAACCGGGCACGGTAGAGCCAGTTGCCGTCGAGCGATTGGAAGGGAACGACGATTCTCTGCGCTTGCCCCAGTACGTCCATCGATTTTTCCGCATAGGCCGACAACTGCGCCCGCGCCTGCTTAAGGTCGGCAAAGGCGCCGATCTGAATCGTCCAATCGTGCAACCCGAACGCCGACGTATCGATATCGGCCGATTTCGGCCGCAACATCGGTTTGGCGGCGCGGACGTTCTTTTCCGCCGGCTGAACGGCGGCGACCACCGTCGGCTTGGGCGGTGCCGGTGTCGGCACTATGCCGTCTTCAAAATCGGGACGGGTTTCTGCGGCCTCCTCGTCGTCCGGGTCGGGAGACACCCTATACAGTCTGCCGGTGATCGGGCGAGCGATATCGAAACCCGCAGAGGCAACCGTCGCTTCACCGGTTCTGCCGTTAGCCCACGGCAGCTTTGCGTGCGCGACCAGCGTCGGCGTTCTGGCGATGGAATCGAACGTATTGTCCAACATTGCCATCATTTCGTAGTCGCGACGCGGCGCCGTGCGTCCGCCCATAACAACGCCGATGATGTGGACGTTGCCGCGCGTCACCGACGTCACCAGATTGAAACCCGATGCGCCGGTATAGCCGGTCTTCATGCCGTCGGCGCCGACATAGCGGCCGAGCAGGTTGTCGTGGCCTTCGTAGCGATTGCCGCGATAGGTGAAATCGCGCTTCGAAAAATAGTGGAAATACTCGGGAAAATCGTAGGCCACATGCCGCGCCAGCACCGCAAGGTCGGTGGCGGTGGTGATCTGAAGATTGTCGGGAAGGCCGGAAGCGTTGCGATAGAATGTGTCCGTCATGCCAAGCGCCCGCGCCTTGGCGTTCATCATATCGGCGAAATGGGCTTCGGTTCCGCCCAGTGCCTCGGCCACCGCTACCGCCACGTCGTTGGCCGAACGCACGAGCAACGCGTTGATGGCGGTATCGACCGTCATCTTTTCCCCGGTGGCAATGTGCATGTTGGTCGGCTTCTGCCTAGCCGCGTGGTAGGAAAACGTCAGATTGTCGTCCATTTTGATCGCGCCTTTTTTCAAGGCGTCGAACAAGAGATAGACGGTCATCAGTTTGGTGAGCGAAGCCGGATGGCGAGCGGCGTCGGCATTGCGGGCAAAAAGTACCTTACCGCTGACGCCGTCAACGATCAGGGCCGCGTCTTTGATCGGGTCGGTTCGGCTGGCCGGCATGCGCGCCGCCGTCGAGCGCACCCGATGGCGCGCTTCTGCAGCGGGAATAAACGCCACCGTCAGCCCAAGAACGAATACCAAGGCCGCAGAAAACATTTTTTTTGCGTTTCGGCCGAAACGGCCGCGCGACCGGTCAATCATTCGGTACCCCATACCCCCCGGAACCGTTGCGTCACCATATGGCAATAGGAACAAATCGCGGCTGGATGTGCAAGTCTTGACATCCGTATCCGTTAACCCGATCCTCGCCCCCCCCGGGTTCGCCTTCTAAATAGACACTTTTTTTGTTTCTGCTTTGTTTTCATTCAGTTCGGCAGCCCCTAATACATTTTTTTCGGCCTTCACGGGCCATATTTTGCTGCCGTACCCCCTCCGGATTAAGATACTTATCATCATCCCCTTATATTCATTATAATGTCGAACGTAACGGATATGCTGGTACAGCGATGAGCGGCGGCAGAGACGATCGGAGCGGTGATAGCGGCGGCCCTGGCGCCGGTGCGGTTGCTCAGGCGCGGCAGAAAACCAAACGACCCAGCCTTTACAAGGTGCTGCTGCTCAATGACGACTACACCCCGATGGAGTTTGTCGTGCATATCCTGGAAAAGATTTTCGGCAAAGGCCGCGAAGAGGCGATCGAGATCATGCTAAACGTCCACCATCGCGGCGTGGGGGTTTGCGGCGTCTATACCTTTGAGGTAGCCGAGACCAAGGTGGCACAGGTAATCGACATCGCCCGCCGTCACGAACATCCGCTGCAATGTACGATGGAGAAGGAATAATGCCCTCCCTGTCGCGAAGTCTCGAAGTCGCGTTGCACAACGCCATCAAGCTCGCCAGCGACCGGCATCAGGAATATGCCACGCTGGAGCATCTGCTGCTGGCGCTGATCGACGATGCCGATGCCACGCAGGTCATGAAGGCCTGCAGCGTCGACACTACGGCACTGCACGACGCTCTGGTCAAGTTTATCGACGATGAACTGGCGGCACCGGCGGCGGAAGAGGGTGAGGATGCCAAGCCGACCACCGGCTTTCAGCGGGTGATCCAGCGTGCGGTATTGCATGTGCAGAATTCCGGCCGCGACGAAGTGACCGGGGCCCATGTGCTGGTGGCGCTGTTCACCGAACGCGAAAGCCATGCGGTCTATTTCCTGCGCGAACAGAACATGACGCGTTTCGATGCGGTCAGCTTCATCAGTCACGGCATCGCCAAGCGGCCGGGATTGAGCGAACAGAAGCCGGCGCGCGGTGCCGACGAGGACGAAGACGGCGAGAAGCCGCAGACCAAAGCGAACGGTGCGCTCGACAGTTATTGCGTCAACCTCAACGATAAAGCGAAGCAGGGCCGTATCGATCCGTTGATCGGCCGCGATGCCGAGGTCGAGCGCACCATTCAAATCCTTTGCCGCCGCCAGAAGAACAATCCGCTGTTCGTCGGCGATCCCGGTGTCGGCAAGACTGCCATTGCCGAGGGATTGGCACGCAAGATCGTCAACAACGACGTTCCCGAGGTGCTGGCCGATTGCACCATTTACGCGCTCGATATGGGCTCGCTGATTGCCGGAACGCGCTATCGCGGCGATTTCGAGGAGCGGCTCAAAACCGTGGTCAAGGAACTGGAAGGCATGCCCAATGCCATTCTGTTCATCGACGAAATCCACACCGTGATCGGTGCCGGCGCCACTTCGGGCGGGGCGATGGATGCCTCCAACCTTTTGAAGCCGGCACTTCAGGCTGGCACGCTGCGCTGCATGGGATCGACCACCTACAAGGAATATCGCCAGTATTTCGAGAAGGACCGCGCCCTGGTCCGCCGGTTCCAGAAGATCGACGTGGCCGAGCCGACCATTCCCGATACGGTCAAGATTCTCAAAGGCTTGAAGCCATATTTCGAGAAATATCATAAGGTCCGCTATACCGCCGATGCGATCGCGTCCGCCGTCGAGCTTTCGGCCAAATACATCAACGATCGCAAGCTGCCGGACAAGGCAATTGACGTAATAGACGAAGTCGGTGCCGCGCAGATGTTGCTGCCGGTCAGCCGGCGCAAGAAGGTGATCGGCGTCAAGGACGTCGAAGATGTCGTCGCCAAAATGGCGCGCATTCCGCCTAAATCGGTGTCGAAGACCGATGCCGAATCCTTGCGCACGTTGGAGGCCGATCTCAAACGGGTGGTGTTCGGTCAGAACAAGGCGATCGAGGCGCTGACGTCCGCCATCAAGCTGGCGCGTGCCGGCTTGCGCCAACCGGAAAAGCCGATCGGTTGCTATCTGTTCTCCGGCCCCACCGGTGTGGGCAAGACCGAGGTGGCCCGCCAGCTTGCCTCGGTACTCGGCGTGGAGCTGCTGCGCTTCGACATGAGCGAGTACATGGAGCGCCATACCGTTTCGCGGCTGATCGGTGCGCCGCCCGGCTATGTCGGGTTCGATCAGGGTGGGCTGCTTACCGACGGTATCGATCAGCATCCCCACTCGGTGCTGCTGCTCGACGAGATCGAAAAGGCGCATCAGGATCTGTTCAACATCCTGCTGCAGGTCATGGACCACGGCCAGCTTACCGACCACAACGGCAAGCGGATCGATTTTCGCAATGTGGTGCTGATCATGACCACCAACGCCGGCGCGTCGGATGCGGCGAAAAACGCCATCGGCTTCGGCCGGGGAAAACGCGAGGGCGAGGACGAGGAGGCCATCAAGCAACTGTTTACGCCCGAGTTCCGCAACCGGTTGGATGCGGTGATTCCGTTCGCCGCCCTGACCCATGAGGTGATCGACAAAGTGGTCGAGAAGTTCGTGTTGGAGCTTGAGGCGCAATTAATCGACCGCGACGTGACCTTCGATCTGTCCGTGGCGGCAACGCGCTGGCTCGGCCTCAAGGGCTATGACGATACCTTCGGGGCAAGGCCGTTGGCGCGGGTGATTCAGGATCACATCAAAAAGCCGCTGGCCGACGAAATCCTGTTCGGGCAATTGCAGCACGGCGGCACCGTGCGGGTGCTGCTCGACGAAGCCGCCGACAAGCTGGTGTTCGAATTTCTTACCGACGAACCCAAACAGCTTCCGCCCAAGCCGAAGCAGCTACCACCTCCGAAAAAGAAGAAGGAAGAGGGGGTATAACCCGTTCGCTTCTTTTCCTGCGGGCGTGGGGATTGGCCAAAGAAAAAGCCGCGTCGTGAGACACGGCCTTTCCAACCCCACCGGATTTCGTGCTTTTTAGCTTAGTTTTCCCGGTAACTCTTTGATGCTCTCGCCGATGAGCGAGGCGGCGCGTTTCTCGTCGATACGCGCTTGGATCAATTTTTCCGCCGCTGCCGATGCGGCATCGGCGGCAAGCCCGCGGATTTCCGCTAGCGCCTGTTGCTCCGCCATCTCGATCTTGTCTTTTGCCATCTGTGCGCGGCGATCGATCTGCTGGCGAAGCTGGGCGCGGGTTTCCTTGGCAAAGTGTTCCGCCTCTGCCTTGGCGGCCTCGAGGATTTTTGCCGCCTCGGCATCGACCTGTGCGCCCTTGCGGACATAGCCGGCGAGAAGTTCCGCCGCCTCCTCGCGAAGCTTCTGAGCTTCGTCGAGTTGCTTGGTGATCTCTGCGGCGCGCTTGTCCATCATGTCGGCGACCAGCTTGGGGACTTTCAAATACAGAAAGACCGCCAACACGCCGCAAAACCCGACGGCAACCCAGAATTCCGCTTCCGTAAGTATTTCCATGACGATACCCGGAACCTCAGCGCGATAGATGCTCAAAACAAAGACGGTCGCCGCTACGCCAAGCGCCGAAACCGAAAGGCGAAAAAACGACACCGCATACCTCCATCGTCATGCTCCCACGGCTTTGACGGCGCGCTCGGCTTCTTCAGGAGGTACCACATCGCCGATCAACCGGCCTACAATAGCCACCGCGGCATCTTGCGCCGCTTTTGTGACATGTTTTGCAGCCTCGGCTTGCATGGCGGCTATGCGTTTTTCGGCTTCGACAGTGGATGCCTTGGCTTGCACGTCGGCCTGGGCCTTGGCGGCCTCCACTTCATCGTTGATTTTCTTTCGGGTTTCGTCGGCCAGTTTATGGGCACGGACTTTGGCGTCGCCAAGCGCGGCGTTGTAGGCGGCCAGGGCCGCTTCGGCGTCCGCTTTGTTTTTGGCGGCGGCGGCTATGTCGCCGTCGATCTTGTCCTTACGCCCTTTGACCACCGTCTGGATCATCGGATTGGCGATACGCCACACGACGACGAACAAGACGACGAAAGTGACCGTCAACCAGAACAACTGACTGGGGAACGTATCCGTCTTGAACGGCGGAAAGCCGGAAGAAGGGGCCTCCGTTCCCGCGGATGTGGCAGGATTCGACATCTAGATCTTCAATCTCAGGTGAACATGAAGATCAGGGCGATGACCAGGCCGAACAGACCCGTCGCCTCGCACAGCGCGAACCCGAGGAACAGGTTGGTGACCTGGGTCGAAGCGGCACCCGGATTGCGCAGCGCGCCCTGGAGATAGCCGTTGAACACCGCACCGATACCGGCGCCGGCACCGGCCAGCGCGATACACGCAAGGCCCGCGCCGATCATTTTTGCTGCAGCAACATCCATGTTAAACTTCCTTCTTTAATGACTTTCGTGGAGGTGAAGACCTTCATTCAGGTAGATGCAGGTCAGGATCGTAAACACATAGGCCTGCAGGAACGCAACCAGCATCTCAAGCATGTAGATGGCAATGATCAGCGCCATCGTCGGCACAGTCAAAATCGCCAGTACGCTCGCAGTACCGCCCAACATCACGACGAAGCCGGCGAAGACTTGTAGCATGGTGTGGCCGGCGAGCATGTTGGCGAAAAGACGGACGGACAGGCTGATCGGGCGGGTCAGGAACGAGATGACCTCGATCGGCACCAGAAGCGGCAGCATCATCCACGGCGCGTGGGGCACGAACAGCTTAAAGAAGCCCAGCCCGTGCTTGTAGAAGCCGACGACGATCATCATCACGTTGACGAATACCGCGAGCGCGAAAGTGACCGCAATCTGGCTGGTGACCGTGAAGGTATAGGGGATCAACCCCAGAAAATTCGAGAAAATGATGAACAGGAACAGGGTGAGGATGAAGGGGAAGAACTTCAGTCCATCCCTCCCCATATTGGAATCCACCATGTTCTGGATCATTTCGTAGGTGACCTCGGCCATCGATTGCACCCGGGTAGGGACTAGGCGCTTCTTGGCAAAGGGCAGGGTGAAGAACAGCGACGCCACCCCGATCACCACGAACATCATCACGGCTTGGTTGGTCAAATAGATCGGATGGCCGCCGAGCACGAGTAGCGGGTGGTCAAACACCGGATTGACCTCGAACTGCTCCATCGGATGCATGGCCACGGCTATTTCTCCGAATCTCTTTTCGCCATTTCGGCGTTGATCTCTTTTGCGGCGGCCATAACGTTCTTGATCCCGGCTATGACGCCAAGCACGAAGAAGATGACTATACCCCACGGCCGCGTGTGCCAAGGCGACCAATGGTCAAAGGCCCAATCGACGCACCAGCCGATGCATCCCCCGACGATCAAGGCCGCCACCATTTCGGCTACGAAACGGATGGCGATCCAGGCCGGGGTCGGCGACGCCTTTCCTGCCGCCTTTTCGGCCGCTTCCCGACGGACGCGGCCAGCTTCAGCGATTCGCTCGCCGAGGCGCTTCAAGTCGTCGTGTTCATCGGGAGGCATGCGTTACCCCCTAACGCGTTGAACCAAGGGACTTAAAAACGTATTCCGTAGTGACGCGAATCCGGCGGACCATAGGGGTACGAGGTTAATGCGTCAAGCCGCGCATTTTGACGCAACTCTTTGAAACAATGATGCGAATCTCTGACGCGGCGATATGGACGAAGATATTCGCCAGGCTCGACGTTTTGCGCAGGCATGACTATGGTATGCAAACGTCGTGATCGTGTTAATGGTAATTTCACGGGCGGATGCCTTCAGCTTGAAATCTGCCGGAACGGGTGGGGGATGCTATGCCGGAATTTTGTAATCCGTTCAGCGTATTGAAGCATGATCGGAAGCTGTCTCACGCCGAACTGGTGCGGGCGATCCGTTTTATGGTCTCGGCAGAATACGAGGCGATGCAACTTTACGAACAATTGGCAGAATCGATCGACAACGAATTGGCCCAAAAAGTCTTACGCGATGTGGCCGACGAGGAAAAGGTTCATGCCGGCGAGTTCCTGCGTCTGCTTAAGGAATTGCAGCCAGATGAAGAAAGCTTCTACCGCAAGGGAGCCGACGAGGTGGAAGAGGAGTTCCTTCATCCACCGGGCCAGCAGCCGGTTCGCGACTGATCGCGCGTTTATTCCGCCGCCACCCGCTCCGCCTCGGCTAAGCTGACCGAAACCAGTTGGCTGACACCGCGTTCGCTCATGGTTACGCCGAATAACCGGTGCATCCGCGACATGGTCAGCGCGTGATGCGTGATGACCAGGAAGCGGGTGTCGGTAAGCCGCGTCATTTCGTCCAGCATAGTACAGAATCGCTCGACGTTGGCGTCGTCGAGCGGGGCGTCCACTTCGTCCAGCACACAGACCGGTGCCGGGTTGACCAGGAACACCGCGAAGATCAGCGCCATCGCCGTCAGCGCCTGCTCGCCGCCGGAAAGCAGCGACAGCGATTGCAGCCGTTTCCCCGGCGGGCGGGCGAAAATCTCGATGCCGGCCTCCAACGGGTCTTCCGATTCGGTGAAGGTCAACTTGGCCTCGCCACCTTGGAACAGCTTGGCGAACAGCGACTGGAAATTGGCGTTGACCTTTTCGAATGCCTCCGCCAGCCGTTCGCGTCCTTCGCGATTGAGGCTTTGGATGCCGCGGCGCAGCTTTTCGATGGCGCCGGTAAGATCGTCGCGATCGGCGATCAGGCCTTTGAGACGTTCTTCCTGCTCGGCCGCTTCCTCTTCGGCGCGCAAGTTGACGCCGCCTAGCTGCTCGCGCTCGGTTTTCAGCTTCTCGACCTTCTTTTCGGCAATGTCGAGCGGCGGCAGCTCCGCATCTTCCTTCAGTTCTGCCCGTTCGGGCAGTTCTTCGGGTACGCAGTCGAGTTCGTCGCGAATGCGCTGCGTCATTTCGGTTATGCGGGCGTTTTCGCCTTCGTATTGCGCTTCTGCTCTTGCACGTTCCTCGCGTGCGGCCCCCAGGGCTTTTTCCGCAGCTTTGGCTTCCTTGTCGGCTTCGGCCAATTCCGTCTCGGCAAGGCTGCGCGCGTCGGCGGCTTCCTTACGCACGGCATCGGCGACGGAAATTGCCTCCAACAGTGCCGTTCTTTTTTCGGCGATCGCCGCCGGCAGAGCTTCGGCCGCGGCGAGTTCGCCGTTCAATCCTTCAAGCCGACCTTCCAGTTCGCCGATATGGGCGGCGGCAGCCTCGCGCCGTTCGTTCCAGCGCGTCTTCTCGACGGCGATGGCGGTAAGGCGGTGCTCACGGGCTTCGCCGTCGCGCTTGAGCCCGGCAAGCTGAGTTTTGGCATTGGAGGCGGCGGCGCGCGCTTCGGCGGTTTTCTCGCGCGAATCGGCGACGTTTTGCTGCAATTCTGCACCGTCGCCCATTTCCTCCAGCGCGCTCGCAGCTTGACGCTCCGATTCCAGCGCCCGGTCGTGTGTCTCGGTCAGACGGCGGATCTCCGCTTCCAACGAAGCCAGCTTCGAGGCGCGTTCGGCGCTCGCGCGCGCTGCCTTGGTAGCTTCGTTCTGGGCCGCCAAAATGGCATGCTCGCGCTGGCGTAAGGTCTGCTCGGCCTGCCGCAGCGCGTCGCGGGCGCTCGCGGACTTGTCCTTGGCAGTAGAGTATTCCGCAAAGCGCGCGGCCTTGGTTTCCTTGGCCGTGGCGAGGGTCTCTTCCAGTTCGGCCAACCGGTTGCGTTGCGCCAAACGTACCGCTTCGGCGGTCGGCGCGTCGGCCGAAGAGCGGTAGCCGTCCCACCGCCACAAGTCGCCGCGCGTCGACACCAGACGCTGACCGGGCGTGAGCAAGGCCTGCATATCCTTGCCCTGGTTCGGTTCGACCAAGCCAGTCATCGCCAGTCGGCGGGCTAGCGCCTCGGGAGCGCGCACGAAATTGGCCAGCGGCACAACCCCGTCAGGCAGCGGCGAAAAACCGTCGAACCCTCCGAGATCGCGCCAAGCTTTCGGTGCCGCCTCGTCCAGCGGGGCTTCGAGATCGTCGCCCAATGCGGCGGCCAGCGCCGCTTCGTATCCCGGCTGTACCTTGACCGCATCGACCAGCGGCGGCCACAGGCTGGCGCCTTGCGGACGCAGCAAATCGCCAAGGGCGCGCGTTTCGGCGGAAAGGCGCTGCACCTCGCGTTCGGCTTCTTCCAGCGGGCCGCGTAAGGCGGTTTCCGTCTGTTCGGTCTCGGCGAAGGCTCTTCGCGCCTCCGCCGCTTCGGCGGCGGCAGCTTCCGCAATTTTACGTGCTTCTTCTGCCGCGTCTTCCGCTGCACGCACATCGGGCACCCCGGCAGCGCCCTGCATCGCTGCGTCCAGCTTGGCTCTCGCCGCGGCCAGTTGTTCGGCGCTAGTTTCGGCGAGTTCCGAGGACACCTTTTTCGAATGGGTCAGACTGGCGACGCGGGCACTGCGCATTGCCAACTCCGACGTCAACCGTTCCAAAAGGCGTTCGGCTTCGTTCAGGGTTTCGGCGAATTCGGCCGCACGGGCTTCGGCTTCGGCAACCTCTCCGGCGGATTTTTCCTGCGCCGCTGAAAGGTCCGCCGTTTCACCGTCGAGATTGCCCAGGGCGGTCTCGGCATCCTGAATCAGCGCAGCTTCGCGGGTTTTGTCGGTCTCGGTCTGAACGATGCGCTGGCGCAAGGACGCGGTCAGTTCCTTGGCGCGGGTTTCCTCGGCGTCCAACGCCTCGCGCTCCAGCACCAGCCGGTGCAGCGCCGCCGACTTTTCCGCTTCGAACTCACGCAACGGGGGCAGAGCCTCGGCCGCCTTTGCCTGCACTGCCGATACGGCCGCTGCCGCTTGGGTGCAAAGTTCGACCGCTTCGGTCGCCTGGATCAGCGCCGCATTGGCGGTTTCCAGCCGCAACTTCGCCGCCGTCCAGCGCAAATGGTGCGCCAGGGCCTCGGCCCGACGGATATGGCCCGAAAGGTTGCGATAGCGCGAGGCGAGCCGCGCCTGCCGCTTCAGGCTGGCGAGTTGGCCCTCGACTTCGCCGATCACGTCGGTGAGGCGACCGAGGTTCGTATCCGCCGCCTTAAGACGGATTTCGGCCTCGTGACGGCGCTGATGCAGGCCGGAAACGCCGGCGGCTTCTTCCAGAATGGCTCTACGGCCTTGCGGCTTCTGACCGATCAACTGGCCGATCTGCCCTTGGCGGACGAAAGCGGTGGACGAGGCGCCGCTCGATGCGTCGGCGAAGAACAACTGTACGTCGCGCTGGCGCACGTCGCGGCCGTTGATGCGATAGACCGAACCTGCCTCGCGTTCGATCCGCCGCGATACTTCGATGGTTTCGTATTCGTTGTAGGGCGGATTGGCCGAGCGGTCGGCATTGTCGACCGCCAGCACGACCTCGGCCATGTTGCGGGCGGGACGGCCGGCCGAACCGGCAAAGATTACGTCGTCCATTTCGCCGCCGCGCACCGAAGAGGGGCGGTTCTCGCCCATCACCCAACGCAGGGCGTCGAACAGATTGGACTTGCCGCATCCGTTCGGGCCGACGATCGCCGTCAGGCCGGGATCGATATGGAGCTCTGTCGGCTCGACAAAGGATTTAAAGCCGGAAAGTCTTAGTCTGTTGAACTTCAATGGACGCGCCTCGCGTTACGCATACAGATTATTTTTTCTTTGCCAGTTGGGCATCGAGTTTCTCTTTCAACTCGGGCCAAGTGACACCACCGGAGCGCCAGAACGTCCCATCGACGATGAAGGCCGGCACCGCCTGCAGGTCGAACTTGTCCGTTGCATCCTTGGCGATGGTGTTGATCCTTCCCTGAATCTTCGGGTCGGCGATGCAACTGTCCACCTGCGCCGCATTCAATCCCGCGATCCGTGACAGCCGGACCAACCCACCGCGTACGTCGGTTACTTTATACTCCGGATCCCATTTCTCTTGATTTCGGAACAGAAGGTCAAGGAACTGGAAATACTTATCCTCAGGCAAACAGCGGGCGATCGCCTCGGCAGCGCCGTCGGCTGCCATAATCGGGAAAACGCGGAAGATGTAATAGATCTTGCCGGTGTCGATGTACTCCTTCTTCATTGTCGGAAAGACGGTGACAAAGAAGTGGCTGCAATGCGGGCAGGCCGGTGCGGCGTATTCCACCAGCACCACCGGCGCCTTGGGATCGCCTACCGCATGATCGTCCGGGTAGGTGAAGATATTTTGATGCGCGGCGGCATCGGTGCCGGCTTCTCGATTGCCCGAGCCGATCCAGAACCATATTCCCACCGCCAGGATCAACACGCCGGCCACCGCCGCGGCCACAACCGCTTGTGGGCGCGAAAACAGCGGTTTCTTTTCGGCCTCCACAGCGGCCGCTTGGGCCGGCTCCGTTTTTGGGGCCGCCGTTGGCGTCGTCGGTTCCGTCGGCAACGGTCCCTGTCGCAGCAGGGCGCGCAGCGCGCCGATTTCCTCGCGCTCGCGCTTGGCCATATCGGTGTGCCCGGCCAGGACGTAAGAGCCGGCTTTGCGTTCGCGTTCGGTGATGATCCGGGTGACGACGTTCACGATACCGGCGTCGGAATTGTCGTCTCCGGCGGCGGATAGAATTTCACGATAGGTCTCCCGGCGGGTTTCGTTGTCCGGGGTTGTCGCGTTCAACGCGTCATTGATGTGGTCCTTGAGGGACATTCGTCGCTCCACAAGATTGATCAGGAGAATTGCCGGGCATTATAGACCGAGAGCGCCGGGCGCGGGCAAGCTTGACCAGTGCCGCATGCAGACGATCCGGGCCTTCATAGTTAAGGACGGGATCGTTTTCCGGTAAAGTCTGCGGCGGAACCAAGCGGGCCTGTGGCCGGGGGCGGGAGGGCAGCGATCCTTGCACGAATTTCAGCCGTACCACCAGGGTGCGGCCGAAATAGGTATTGATGCGTTCGCAGAGCGTGCGGGTCTCGTAACTTAGGAAGGCGGCGGCACCGGGCTCGGTTTTCAGAGTTAACGCCCCGCCCGAAAGCCTCAACGGCAGGGTCAGGCGCGCGACATCTTCGCCGACGATTGTCGACCAGTCGAGCGCCAGTCTGGGGTCGGAGAACCCCTTGCCGGCAAATGCCGCTTTGGCGACGGCGCATACATCGGCATCGGCCGCGGCGGCACGGCCGCGCCGTTTCGGTGCATCGCTCGACGGGTTTTCGCTCATGGCCCGATTATGCGCCGAAGAAGACGGCGGCGGCAAAGCCGCGCAGTGCTTCCGGGCGGTTCATCCACAGATTGTCAGTGCCGGGAAAGACCGGCGTCGATGGCTGCCTTCATATCCTGCCAGACGTCGCCCTTGTTCTCCATGACCTTGCCGTTGACGACGAAGGTGGGAACGGCGTGGATATCGTATTTGGTTTCGCCGTCCTGAGCGATTTGATTGATGCGGTTCTGCATGTTTTGATCCGCCAGAATTTTATCGAACTGCGCCGCAGTGACGCCCGTCTCGCTCAAGACCGCAACCAAGGCATCGCGGACGTTGGTGACGCCGTATTCCGGATCCCATTTCGGTTGGGTGCGATACACAAGGTCGACGACGCCGAAGTAGCGTTCCTTGGGCAGCG
The DNA here is from genome assembly GCA_002307315.1 of Alphaproteobacteria bacterium UBA1303. Lineage (GTDB taxonomy): Bacteria > Pseudomonadota > Alphaproteobacteria > Micropepsales > Micropepsaceae > Rhizomicrobium. The sequence goes on along the minus strand of DBTZ01000022.1, from coordinate 56,354 downwards.
AGCGGGCCACCGCCTCGACGGCGCCGTCGGCGGCCATCAGCGGAAAGACGCGGAATACGAAATAGACTTTTCCGGTATCGATGTATTGCTTCTTCAACTGGGGAAATACCGTCAGGAAGAAGTGGGCGCAGTGCGGGCAGGAGGGCGCGGCGTATTCGATTACCGTCACCGGTGCGTTGGGATTGCCCAGTGTGTGGTCGTCTTTGTAGATCCCGGTGTTCCGCTGCGGTGCCGAGGCTTCGACGCTGCCGCCGATATCGCCACCGGTCAGGATGTAGATCCCGGCGGCGATCACGGCCAGCAGCGCGGCGATCTCGATGCCAATCAGCCACCGGTTCATGCGCCGGCGGGGTTTGACATCCTGGTTATCGGTGGTCATGTGAGGCTCCCTATGCGGCTTTTGGTTTTATCCGCCAAAGGTGGGGGCGGGCAAGAACGGATGCGGCGCTTGGCAAAGAAAACCGGCAAACCATGGAGCGGCGTTCTGCTCACCTGGTACGACGTCAACCGCCGCGATTTGCCGTGGCGGGCCAAGGCGGGGAAGCCGGCCGATCCTTATGGCGTCTGGCTGTCCGAGATCATGCTGCAGCAGACCACGGTCGCCGCCGTGGCGGGATATTACCGAAAATTCATTGCCCGCTGGCCCACCGTCGAAGCGCTTGCTGCCGCCGGCCTCGACGAGGTGCTGGGGGCCTGGGCGGGGCTGGGCTACTACGCCCGCGCCCGCAATCTGCACGCCTGTGCCAAAAAGGTGGCGGCGGCGGGCGGCACGTTCCCCATGACGGTCGAGGGGCTGATGGCGCTGCCGGGGATCGGCGCCTACACCGCCGGGGCGATTGCCGCCATCGCATTTAGCGCGCGCGAATCCGCGATGGACGCCAACGCCGAACGGGTGATCGCCCGCCTTTACGCCATCGAGGAGCCGTTGCCCGCCGCCAAGAAACGGCTGCGCGATTTGTGCCGGGCGATGGTGCCGGCGGATCGCCCCGGCGATTTTGCCCAAAGCCTGATGGATTTGGGCGCCACCGTCTGCACCCCGCGGCCGGATTGCGCGCGGTGCCCGCTGGCAAAATGGTGCGAGGGGCGGCGGTTGGGCATGGCGATGCGCCTGCCGGTCAAGGCGGCGAAAAAGGCGCGGCCGCTCCGGCGCGGCGCGGCTTTCGTGGCAACGGACAAGGCGGGCAGGGTGCTGCTGGAAAAGCGGCCCGAGAAGGGATTGCTCGGCGGCATGCTGCAACCGCCGTTGGGGCCGTGGGGCGAGAATTTTCCGTCTGCGGATGAGGCGCCGGCCCAGGCGCCGTTCCGGGCAAAATGGAAGAAGCTGCCCGGTATCGTGCGCCACACCTTCACCCATTTCGAGCTGGAGATAGAGGTGTATGCGGTTTGTCCGGTCTCCCATCCGCCGTCACCGTCCGCAAAGGCAGGCCCTTCCGCTGCGGGCGAGTCGTACTGGGTTTCGCAAGACGCCTTGCCCGGCGCCGCTCTGCCGACCGTCATGCGCAAGATTCTCAAGCATGGGGCGGCGCTAAAGAATACTATATGATGATCGCTCAAATCCAATACCCACAATATATTGATCTTTGTTTGCACTCATTTGGGGGGGCTCCCCCCACATCCGGTTTAGCCTTGCGCCGCCATATGGATTTCCAAAGCGCTTCAAGGAGTTAGTGCATTTCAGTGTTTTTCGTTAAACAGTGAAATGCTCTTGGAACGGAAGTTTACATCCATTTTGGCCATCCTGGATAAGCGCGCCGCCGATCAGGCAAAGCCGAGGAACAGCGCCAGGGCACGATTGACCGTAAGCATGATCTCGTCGTCCAGCCGTCCAATGGGCGGCCCGGCTTTGTCGCGCCTCACCGTCACGATCTTGTCCACCATGATTTGCGACGGCTTGCGCAGCCCGTTCTCCGGCGATGGTTCGATGCGGATACGGATGAGGGGCGCATCGACCAGCGTTCCCGATACCAGCAACACCGAAACGGTGGCGGCGGCTGCGAATTGATCGGACTGAATGACCAGTGCCGGACGCGGCTTTCCGAAATCGCCCGGCATGGCGACGGTAATCAGATCGCCGCGTTTCACGCCTTGTTCTCGCCGCTCAGATCGAGCAGGGCCGCATCCAGGAAACCCATCAACTCCGTATCGGCCATATCGGCTTCGGCGACCATCTTGGTTTGGCGAAGGCACTCCTCGGCAAATCCGGGGCGGCTTGTATCGGGCACCCAAATCTGCACCGGGCGCAGGCCTGCGGCGCGCAACGCGGCCCGGCGCTTTTGAACGCGCTCGGTGAGGGGTATCGGCGGCATGGCAACACCGAAATTGTTACATGTAACGATACTATGGCATCGGAATTTTGTCAACGGTCACGTCGAAAACACACCCCATTATGATCGCCGCCGGTTGGACGATGATAAACGGGCCTTATTGCATGGTGCAGAATTCAAGAATTTCGCACCACGCGGAAAAGGCTTATGCGGTGGCATTATTCTGCGATTTTGACCCTTCCCGTACCGCGCCGCGGAAACCGCCCGGCGCTTGTGCAGGCAGCACCTAATCTGCGTAGCCCAACAAGCCCCACCAATCGCTGGCGGCGTGGAGAACGCGCACGATGGAGACGCCGTCGGGGCGCGGCTCATAGAACACCAGGTGATTGTCGAAGCCTTTGACCCGTCCCTTGCGGAGGTTCGCCAGGGCGGGGTTCTTCAGCGTTAGCGGTGTGCCCATTTCGGGCTGCCGCGCCAAATCGTTGAAGCTGGCTTCGGCATTGGCGAGGAAACGTTCCGCCACATCCAGCCCGGCTTCTTTTGCCAGATAGACGAAGTGTTCGACCAGGTCGCGCCGAGCCGCCTCGTAGCTGGTGACAGTGGGCATCAGCGTTTCTGCTTTCTCGCATCAACCTTTGCCAAGGCTTCCTTGCGAATGGCCGTCCAGTCCGCCGGGGTCAATTCGGTTTCCGTGCCGGACAGGCCTTCGAGCAGCATTGCCTCAAGCTGTTCTTCGGCCTTGCGCTTCTCGTCGTTGCGGATCAACTCGCGGACGTACTCACTGGCACTGCTATAGCGTCCGGTCGAAATCTGGCCGTCCACGAACTCCTTCAGCGGTTCAGGCAGCGAAATGTTCATGCTTTGCATTGCGATCTCCTGGTCCCTTGCAGTGTGCCACAAATGGCAACAAATGGCAAGTAATGCCATAGACCAGGGTCCGGTCGGGCACATCCCCTCGCGCATCGCTATCGCGCGCGCTCGGCCGGGAATGACAAAAATGGTGAAAGTGCCTTGCCGCATAAACTACGGCGATTTGCGAAAAATGGGGGTATCGCATGGTGCAGAAATCAAGAATTTTGCAACACGCGGAAAAGGCTTATGTGGTGGGATTATTTTTCGATTTAGCCCCCCCTTGCCGTACATCGCGGTTCTTTGCCAGCAGTCCAATTTTTCGCAAGCATCAGGGCCGACCTTGAATAGTCGATTACCGGCGCATACAAACTAAAGGTTGTGGTTTGGAAGGGGTGTAAAATGGCCTGTGGAGAAATATGGACTGCCATGATCTCCGCCAGTAGCGGATTGGCTGGCGTTGTGCTTGGCGGGTGGATTGCTCATCTACAGGATAATAGGAAGGCCAAAAGCAGTGCGACCTACCTCGCTCACAGGATTGCTTGTTCCCTCGAACGCTTTGCCATCGAATGTGAAAAACAATCGAGCGACTACGAGATTTATGCCAATGAAAAAGCGCCGCTTATAGAATTCCCCGCGATGCCACAATATCCCGATGATGCTGATGGATGGCGTGCCATAGACAACGAATATGCGGCGCGTGCCTTGGGCTTTCTAAATGACCTTGAAAGATCGGGGATTGGTCGAAATACGGCCTGCCTCGATGACCACAGCATGTCGGATAAGTGCAATGAAGATCGTGGAAAGCTACGTGATGAAGCATTGCGTATAGCTGACGGCTTGCGAGAGAGGTATGGCCTTCAGCCTCACTAAGCATCTCTTCCGTTCAAATTGACGCTCGTTAATTATTGCTTTCTTGGGCCGTGAACAGCGTGACAATTGCCAAGTCGAATATGGAAGAATTCAAAACACCAACTGGCTGCGACATGCTCAGATGGGTGGTGTGGTTTGAGACCGATATTTTGGCGCAAATCCGATCCATGCTTCATGATGACATCGCGTTTCAGACATTGGAGTTCATCTTCAAAAACAACAAAGAGACGATCCTCCATAATCCGATGGTTTGGCGGGGGCTGTCTCAAGGGTATGCTGCAACACAGTATCTTTGTATTCGGCGGCTAACCGATAAAGGCCTCGATGGTAGCGGGCGGGCAAAAAATCCAGAAAAACAGGCACACAGGGAAGTGGTGTCTCTTTGGAGATTACTAAAGGACATCGAGCGCACCGACCAAGAGTGTGAATTCCTCAGTGGTCTCGAAGAAAAAGTTGATCCCGACGAAAATTCTGAATTGAAGGCGATTAAACACTACGTCGATAAGTGCGTCGCACACACGGCTGATCGGAACACGAACAGCGAAATAGATGTTCCGACGAAGCAAGCAATCGTGAAGGCACAGCGCAACATTGTTTTCGTGGCTCAGGCAATATCGTATTGCTACCTCGGTAACAGAGGACAGCTTGATGTCGTTCCACGACGGCCAGACGCTTTCTCTAATCTGGAAAGTATCGCGCTAAGCTCTGAGGAAAAGTCCACTTTTGAAAACATTTCGTCGAACCTGAAAGCATTTTCAGACCCCGAAGAATTCTCGAATTTCGAAAGCAAAACGCGGACAGTTTTGAGTGGCGCTCGGAATCTTTGGGGTGAACTGCGTCGGGAGCGCAATTGCGAATGGACGGCCAGAGCGCTCGAAGAGACCCGTGGCCTGCTTATGAAGGCGACATGATCTTTTTGGTGCACATCTCAAGAATTTCGCACCAAAATTAGCCCATTGATTTCGCGCCGATATTTCGTTGCAAAAGTCCGGTGCAAAAAAGCCCGGGAGCCCGGTTCACCGCCGCCGTTTCGAGCGCGGGCGGAGCGGGGTGGCGCTGCGCCGTTTCGGCGTTTCCGCCTCGGCAAGTTCGAAGCGCAAGCCGCCGGTCAAGGGTGTGGCCTCGGCCAGGCGCACCGCGACGGTGCCGCCCAAGGCATAGGTGGTGCGGGTGCGCTCGCCGATCAGCACCTGTTTGCGTTCGTCGTGGTGGAAAAATTCGCTTCCCAGGCTGCGGGCCGGCAGCAAACCTTCGGCGCCGGTGTCGGCCAGCCGCACGAACAGGCCGAAGCGGGTGACGGCGACGATGCGCGCTGCAAACGTCGCGCCGACGCGATCCTGCATATAGGCGGCAACGTAGCGGTCGGTCGAATCCCGTTCTGCCGCCATCGCCCGCCGTTCGGTGCCCGAGATGTGCTCGGCGGTTGCGATAAGGCGTTTTTCCTCGTTTTCGCTCAGGCCGTCGTCGCCCAGTTTCAGCGCCTTGATCAGGGCGCGGTGGACGATGAGATCGGCATAGCGGCGGATCGGCGAGGTAAAGTGAGCGTATTTGGCCAGATGCAGGCCGAAATGGCCGAGGTTCTGGGCGAAATAGACCGCCTGGGCTTGGGCACGCAGCACCACGTCGTTGAGGGTCAGCTCGTGTGGCGTGCCCTTGGCCTTTTCCAGGATGCGGTTGAACAAGGCGGGCTGCATGACTTGCCCCTTGGCGAAGGGGAAGCCGATGACCTTCATGTAATCGGCGAAGGCGTGCAGCTTCTCTTTCGACGGCTCCTCGTGGATGCGATAGATCAGCGGCTGATGGAGCTTTTCCAGGGTTTCGGCGGCGGCGACATTGGCCATCACCATGAATTCCTCGATCAGCTTCATCGATTCCAGGCGGTCCTTGAAACCGATGGCGGAAACCTTGCCGTCGTCGCCGATTTTGATGCGCCGCTCGGGCAGATCGAGGTCCAGGGGATCGCGGTTTTTCCGCGCCTTCGCCATCGCCGCATAGGCAATCCACAGATCGGCCAGCGGCCGGTGCGCCGCTGCCGGCACATCGTCCAGCTTGCCGTCGAAGGCGGCTTGGGCCTGGGCATAGGTCAGCCGCGCCGCCGAGCGCATCATGCCGCGCACGAATTTGTGCTTGCGCAGTTTTCCGCCGGCATCGAAGTGCATTTTTACCGCCATGCAGGCGCGGTCTTCGCTGGGGCGCAAGGAACACAAATCGGTCGACAGCTCCTCGGGCAGCATCGGCACCACCTTGTCGGGGAAATAGACCGAGTTGCCGCGCTTGTAGGCCTCTTTGTCCAGCGCCGATCCGGGCGTCACGTAATGCGCCACGTCGGCGATGGCGACGATGCATTGATAGCCGTCGCCGTCGCGCTTGGCGAAAACCGCATCGTCGAAATCGCGGGCGTCTTCCGGGTCGATGGTGACCAGGGGAATCCCGCGCAAATCCTCGCGCCCGTTTAAATCCGCAGGCGTGGCCGATTTTGCCTCGATCACCGCGTCGGCGGGAAAATCGCACGGGATGCCGTGGGCGTGGATGGCGATCAGGCTGATCGATTTGGGCGCATCGAGATCGCCCAGCCGTTCGAGCACCCGGGCGCGGCGGCCCGGCAGCGGCTCGGCCAGCACCAGTTCGTTTTCCTTGGCGCCGTTCAGGTTCCTGGCATCGACGGATAGATCGGACTTCGCTTTCTTATCCACCGGCGCCAGGCGCGCTTCGCCGCCGGTCATGCGCACGACGCCCAGGATGCGCGAGGCATCCGTGCCCAGGCGGCGAATGATCTTGGCGTCATATTCTTCGCCGTGGCGGGTGAGCCGCGCCAGCACGCGTTCTTTGATGCCGGGGGGAGCATCCTCGCCGGACGATACGAAAATCTTCGGCGGCTCGTCGTCGCCTTCCCAATTCATCGGACGGGCGACAAGCTCGCCGTCGTCGTCGGGGCCGACGATTTCCAGCACCGCGACGGGGGGAAGCGCGCCGGGCGGGGCGAAGCCGCGTTTGCGGGTGCCCTCGATCAGCCCGTCCTGGGCCATCTCTTTCAGCACGCGCTTGAGGATAATGCGGTCCGAACCCTTGACGTTCAGCAGCCTGACCAGATCGCGCTTGGTGGCGCCGGGCTGCGCCGCCAGCGCATCGAGTACGCGCTGCCGGTCGATGACGGTCTTATCCTTGCGCGCCACCTATTTCTTGCTCTTTTTCGGCGCGGCTTTCTTTTTCACCGTCTTTTTGGCCGCCGGCACTTTTTCGGCCTTGGCGGGCTTTGCGGTTTTTTCCGGTTTTTTCTTCGGCGCCGCCTTCTTCTTGACGGGTCTCTTCTTCGACGGTCCCTTGGCCGCGCGTTCGGCAATCAGCGCCTTGGCTTCGTCGAGGGTGACCTCCAGCGGGTTCTTCTCCTTGGGCACCGTGGCGTTGACTTCGCCGTCGGTGACGTAAGGCCCGTAGCGGCCCTTCATCAGCTTGATCTTGGCGCCGTTTATGCCTTCACCGAGTTCCTTCAACGGTTCCGGTCCGCGGAACGACCGGCCGCGCGCCTTCTTTTCGGCCAGCAAGGTCACCGCGCGATTGATGCCGACGGTGAACATCTCTTCGAAGTTCTCCAGCGAGGCGTACTGGCCGTCGCAGGAAACATAGGGCCCGAAGCGGCCGGAATTGGCGACGATGGGTTTCTGCAATTCGGGATGAATGCCGATTTCGCGCGGCAGCGACAACAGCTTGATCGCCATTTCCAGCGTGGCCTCGGCGGGGCTGACGCCCTTGGGCAGGCTGGCGCGCTTGGGCTTTTCGCCCTCGCCGAGCTGGAAGTAGGGGCCGAAGCGGCCGTTGCGCAGGGAAATGTCCTCGCCGGTATCGGGAAACACCCCGAGCGCTTTCGGTTCGCCGCTGCCGGCTTCTTCGGCGCTTTGGCCGAGCTGGCGGGTGTAGCGGCATTCCGGATAGTTCGAACAGCCGACGAAGGAACCGAAACGGCCGAGCTTGAGGCTGAGGCGTCCGGTGCCGCAGGTCGGGCAAACGCGCGGGTCGGCGCCGTCTTCGCGGGCCGGAAAAATATGCGGTCCCAACGCTTCGTCGAGCACGTCGATGACGTTGGAGATTTTCAGGTCTTTGGTGCCGCCGACCGCCGCCGAGAAGTCTTTCCAGAAATCGCGCATCAACTGCTTCCAGTCGAGCTTGCCTTCGGAGACCTCGTCGAGCTTTTCCTCCAGATCGGCGGTGAAGCCGTATTCGACATAGCGTTCGAAAAAGTTGGCCAGGAAGGTGGTAACCAGCCGCCCCTTGTCTTCGGGGATGAAGCGGTTGCGGTCCATCCGCACATAGGCCCGCTCGCGTAAGACCGACAGGATCGAGGCATAGGTCGAAGGCCGGCCGATGCCGAGCTCCTCCAGCTTATGCACCAGACTGGCTTCGGAATAACGCGGCGGCGGTTCGGTGAAATGCTGTTCCGGCTTGACGGCTGAGATCTGTGCCGCCTCGCCGACGGACATTTTCGGCAACCGGGCGCCGTCTTCGTCGGTCTCGTCGTCGCGGCCTTCCTGATAGAGCGTCAAGAAACCGTCGAAGGTCACCACCGAGCCGGTGGCGCGCAACACGATCTTGCCGTCGCCGGAAACCGTATCGACGGTGGTGCGCAGCATCTCGGCGCTCGGCATCTGGCTGGCCATCGCCCGCTTCCACACCAATTCGTACAGCTTGGCCTGATCGGCATCGAGATATTTGGCGATTTTTTGCGGCAGGCGCGCGAACGAGGTGGGACGGATCGCCTCGTGCGCTTCCTGCGCGTTCTTTACCTTCGAGGTATAGGCGCGCGGCACGCTAGGCACATAGTTGGCGCCGTATACCTCGCCGATGGTGCGGCGGGCCTCGGCCACGGCACCGCCGTCCATGGTCGTGCCGTCGGTACGCATATAGGTGATGAGACCGACGGTCTCGCCGCCGACGGCAACGCCTTCGTATAGGCCTTGGGCCACCCGCATGGTGTGCTTGGCGTTGAAGCCGAGCTTGCGCGCCGCTTCCTGCTGCAAGGTCGAGGTGATGAAGGGCGGCGAGGGGTGGCGCTTGACCGGTTTGGCATCCACCGATCCGACGGAAAACGCCGCCGCCTCGATCGCCGCCACCGCGGCCTTGGCTTCGGCTTCGCCGGCAATGGCCAGCCGGTCGATTTTCTTGCCGTCGAGCTGCGCCAGATGGGCGGAGAACGCGCCGGTCTTGACGGCGACGTCGGCGTCGATGCTCCAATATTCCTGAGGCTTGAAGGCCTCGATTTCCAGTTCGCGCTCGCACACCAGGCGTAGCGCCACCGACTGTACCCGTCCGGCCGAGCGCGCGCCCGGCAGTTTGCGCCACAGCACCGGCGACAGGGTGAAGCCGACGAGGTAATCCAGCGCCCGGCGCGCAAGGTAGGCGTCGACCAGTTCGCCGTTGATCTGGCGGGGGTTTTCGATCGCTTGCAGCACTGCCGTCTTAGTGACGGCGTTGAACACCACGCGTTCGACCGCGATCTTGCCCAACGCTTTCTTCTGCTTCAGCACTTCCAGCACATGCCACGAGATCGCTTCACCCTCGCGATCCGGGTCGGTTGCGAGAATCAGCTTGTCGGCGCCTTTGACCGCGTCCGCGATATCCTTGATGCGCTTCTGCGCTTTGTCGTCGATCTGCCAGGTCATGGCGAAATCGTCGTCCGGCTTTACCGAACCGTCCTTGGAGGGCAGGTCGCGGATATGGCCGAAGCTGGCCAAAACCGTGTAGTCGGCGCCGAGGTATTTATTGATGGTTTTGGCCTTGGCGGGGGATTCGACGACCAAGACATTCTTGAAAGGGGCGTTCATCGCGTGTGCTGTTTACCTGGTTCTCGGCTCGATCCAGACGCCGAAAAACCGTCATCTGTGCCATTCGTCATAAGGTTAGCCCGACACTGATGGATGGTTGGATGCGGTGTCAACGCGCGTTTTCCTTTTTTATGGGTACCTAAAATAGAAGGGTGTGCCAAAATCGCCATATATGTAACTCTTAGTTGCATAGTGTACTCATTTACTTTATATATGCGCCGGTCAACCTCTAGCCACGGTCTGCTTTCGATGTCCGTACCGAACCTCAATCCCGACTTGAGAACCCCCGATCCGGCCGAAACCGCGCAATACACCGGGGAGATGCTTGAATCCCTTAAAAAAATTGCGGTCCAGCAGCGCCAGCTCCTCCTGGCGCATTTGCTCGATCTGGCGGCCTTGGAAGCGAAGTCTTTGGGAAAATCTCAGGACCAGGATATTTTATTGCCGTAGTGCCGGGTTATTTTACCGGCGCACTCCAATTCCAGCAAAATCGACAGAACGACACCCGGCGGGACATCGGTCAGGCGAATCAGTTCGTCCACGGCAACCGGAGCCGGACCGAGCGCCTCTTCGATCGTCGCCGTCAGCTTGGCGGCGTCCGCATCCGAAATCTCGTCGGCAGGCGGCGGATCGGTCGTACGCGGCGGTTCGCCGAAATCGCCGCCGATCATCGGTGCCAGCACGGCCAATATGTCGTCGGCGGATTCGGTCAATATCGCGCCCTGGCGCAGCAACCGGTTGGTTCCCTTGGCGCGGGGATCGAGCGGCGAGCCGGGCACGGCGAACACTTCGCGGTTTTGCTCCAGCGCAAAATTGGCGGTAATCAGCGAGCCGGAGCCTTCCGCCGCCTCGATGACGATCACTCCGCGCGAGAGGCCGGAGATGATCCGGTTGCGGCGGGGGAAATGCTGTGCCTTCGGCGGCTGGCCCAAAGGCATTTCCGAAACGATAACGCCCTGCGCCTTGATCTTGTCGTAGAGCACGGCATTCTCGGGCGGGTAGACGATATCGACGCCGCCTGCGACCACCGCGCAGGTGCCGGATTGAAGCGATGCTTCGTGCGCCGCCGCATCGATGCCGCGGGCCAAACCGGACGCTACTACCAGTCCGGCCTTGCCCAAATCCGCTGCCAATATCTGCGTCAGCTTGCGCCCCAGCGCCGAGGCGTTGCGTGCGCCGACGATGGCGACGGTTTCGCGGCGCAGAATGTGGGGATGGCCGATAACCGCAAGGATCGGCGGCGGCGCTTCCAGCACGGCCAGCCCGTGCGGATATTCCGCATCGCAACTTAAGAGCATCCGGCCGCCCAGCTTCTCCAGGGCGTCGAGTTCGCGGTGGATGTCGGCGGCGGCGGGAATGCTTAAGGCGCCGCCGGCGCGGCGGGTGAGCCGCGGTGCCGCCTCGATCGCCGCTGCGGCGGAACCAAAGCGCGCCAAAAGTCCGGCGAAGGCCACCGGGCCGATCGTCGGCGTGCGCGCCAGCTTAAGCCAGGCGACGCGCTCGGTTTCGGACAAGGCGGGCATCTATTTCTTCTCGCCGATGCGCGGCTCGACTCCGCGCAGCAGCCGGTCGATGTTGCCGCGATGGGTGGTAAAGATTATCGCCGTAATGGCCAGCCCCAAAAGTGCGTAATGCAGGCTGCCGAGCAGGATGCAGAAGAACGGCGCCAAGAGCACCGCGATCAACGCCGACAGCGACGAATAGCGCGATAAAAAGGCCGTCGCCAGCCACGTTGCCACCATCGCCAGTCCGGCGGGCCAGAAAGCGGCGAGCATCACCCCGAGCGAGGTCGCCACGCCTTTGCCGCCCTTGAATCTCAACCACACCGGAAAAATATGGCCCAAAAGCGCGGAGATGCCGGCCAGCCCGGCGCCTTCGATGCCGTAGAAATGGTGGGCGAACAACACGGCCGCGGCACCCTTGCCGCCGTCGAGCAGCAGGGTCAGCGCCGCCGCCCATTTCTTGCCGGTGCGCAACACGTTGGTGGCGCCGATATTGCCCGAGCCGATGGTGCGCACATCGCCCAGGCCGGCGAAACGGGTGACGAGAAGACCGAACGGCACCGAGCCGAGCACATAGCCGATAGCGACGACGACGAATGCTCCGAGCAAATCGATCGGCGCGCTGGCGAGAAGGGCGGCGTCGGCGGTCATGACGATGCCTCCGTCGCGAGGTCGAACACACATTCGCCGCCGACGAAGGTTTTAACCGCTCGACCCTTGAGCTTGCGGCCGTCGAAGGCGCTGTTGCGGGCGCGCGAATGCAAACCGTCCAGACTGACGGCAAACGGCAGATCGGGGTCGATCAGCGTCAGATCGGCGGGAAGCCCTTTGGCCAGTTTGCCGCCTTCGAGACCGAGGATGGCAGCCGGCGCAGCCGTCAACGCATGAAGCGCCCGGATCAGGCCGATATGGCCGTCGCCACAAAGTTGCAATGCCGCCGGCAGCAGGGTTTCGAGGCCGACCGCGCCGAACGCGGCTTGGGCAAAGGGCTGGCGCTTGGTGTCGGCGGCTTGCGGATCGTGGCTGGAGACGATGACGTCGATCGATCCGTTCGCCACGCCTTCGACCATTGCGGCGCGGTCGTCTTCCGAGCGCAAGGGCGGCTTGACCTTCATGAAGGTGTAGTAGGGGCCGACGTCGCGTTCGTTGAGCAGAAGGTGATAGGCCGACACCGCACAGGTGATCGGCAAGCCCCGCCGTTTCGCAGCGACGATGGCTTCGAGCGAGGCGCGGGTTGAAATCTGACCGAAGTGATAGCGCGCGCCGGTGAGTTCCACCAAGCGGATGTCGCGCTCGACGATAATGGTTTCGGCCGCGGCGGG
>DBTZ01000022.1:22116-43678 GCA_002307315.1 Alphaproteobacteria bacterium UBA1303 | reverse complement strand
ACCTTCATGAAGGTGTAGTAGGGGCCGACGTCGCGTTCGTTGAGCAGAAGGTGATAGGCCGACACCGCACAGGTGATCGGCAAGCCCCGCCGTTTCGCAGCGACGATGGCTTCGAGCGAGGCGCGGGTTGAAATCTGACCGAAGTGATAGCGCGCGCCGGTGAGTTCCACCAAGCGGATGTCGCGCTCGACGATAATGGTTTCGGCCGCGGCGGGTGCGGCGGGAATGCCTAAGCGCGTGGCGTATGCGCCTTCGGTGACCGATGTGCCGGCCGTCAATTCCGGGTCTTCGGCATGGCCCACCACCAGGGCGTCGAACCCGGCGGCATAGGCCAGCGCCCGGCGCATCACCCGCGTATTGGCCAGCGTGCGATCGGCATCGGTGAACGCGATGGCCCCGGCTTCCTTCAAAAGACCGATCTCGGTCATCACCTCGCCGGCAAGGTGACGGGAAAGCGCCGCCATCGGCAGCACTCGCACCGAGGCGGTGGCCGCTGCCCGCCGGCGGATGAAATCCACTAGCGACGGCTCGTCGATCACCGGGTCGGTGTTCGGCATCACGATCATGGTGGTGACACCGCCGGCCGCCGCCGCGCGCGAAGCCGATTCCAGCGTCTCGCGATGCTCGGACCCCGGCTCGCCGGTGAACACCCGCATATCGATCAGACCGGGGCTAAGGATCAGCCCCTTGCAGTCCACGGCTTTGGCATCGGCTTCGATATGCGGTCCGATTGCGGCGATCTTGCCGTCCGCGACCAAAAGATCGCCGGGGGCATCGAGGCCGCTCGCCGGGTCGATCATCCGCGCGTTTTCGAACAGGGTGCGGGTCATGCCGAACCTCCGCTCAAACCGCGCGACAGCGCATCGAGAACCGCCATGCGGATGGCGACGCCCATCTCCACCTGTTCCTGGATCAAACTCACTTCGATGTCGTCGGCCACCGCAGAGTCGATTTCGACGCCGCGGTTCATCGGCCCCGGGTGCATGACGAAAGCGTGCGGTTTTGCCAGCGCCAGTTTTTTTCTGTCCAGCCCCCAAAAGCGGAAATACTCGCGGGCGGAAGGTACGAATGCGCCGGCCATGCGTTCCATCTGCAGGCGCAGCATCATTACGATGTCGACGTCTGCGACGCCCTTATTCATGTCGGTGAATATTTCGCAGCCGAAGCTTGCCGCGTCGGCGGGCAGCAGCGTTTTCGGCGCGATCAGCCGCACGGTTGCACCCATCTTGGTCAGTAAATGGATGTTGGAGCGCGCCACCCGGCTGTGGGCGATGTCGCCGCAGATCGCCACGGTCAGCCCGTCGAGCCGGCCGAGCCGGCGGCGGATGGTGAGGGCGTCGAGCAGCGCCTGGGTCGGGTGCTCGTGGCAGCCGTCGCCGGCGTTGACCACCGAACAATCCAGCTTGCGCGACAACAATTCGGCCGCGCCCGAGTCTTGATGGCGAACGATCAAAATGTCCGGCCGCATGGCGTTGAGCGTGGTGGCGGTATCGACCAGGGTCTCGCCCTTGGAGACCGACGAGGTGCGCACCGACATGTTCATGGTGTCGGCGCCCAAGCGCTTGCCCGCCAGCTCGAACGAGCTTTGGGTGCGGGTCGAAGGCTCGAAGAACAAATTGATGACGGTGCGGCCCTTGAGCAGCGCCAGCTTTTTCTGGGGGGCGCGCCCGAGCTTGACGTATTCCTCGGCCAAATCGAGAAGGCCGGTAATCTCGCCCACCGACAGAGCCTCGATGCCCAATAGGTGGCGAGCGTTCAGAATCGGGGTGTCTGTCTCGGTCATCGAGAAAGGGCTTATAGGCGGGAGGCGCGGCGGGGGCAAGGGATGGCGGAAATGGGCGGGGATTTCCGATCGATTTTCGGGGCTTATCCCCACCATCTCAGCCCGTCAAACATCCGTCTTTACCTTTCCATCCGCCATGTCCGCCACATCCTCCAGGGATTTGCCGGCGGGTTCGGGCAGCATGAACAGTGCGATCAGGGCGATGGGGGTGAGCGCCATCATGGCGATAATGGCGTGACCGTGGCCGCCGAAATAATTGTAGAACACGCCTTCCAGCGCCATGCTGACCGCACCGCACAAGATTCCCACGAAATAGCGCAAGCCCGACACCGTGGCGCGATAGGCGGTGGGGAACAACTCGGCCGAAAGGCCGGCGAACAACGCGTCGGCGCACAGAAAGCCGAAAAAGCCCGGCGCCCACATCAGCGCGGTGTAGCGCCATTCCCATCCGCTGTAGAAGGTGCCGTAGCAGACCACGGCGATGACGGCGGTCGCAATGCACACCGTGCGCCTGCCGATGCGATCGCTGATCCGGCCGGCCATGATGTTGAAGACTGCGGCGACGACGCCGCCGACCACGGTTAGTAGCGTGGTCTGGGGCGGGGTGAAGTGCAGGGCGGTTTGCAGATATTTCGGCCCCAGCACCACCGCCGGCCACAGCGAAAAGCCGAAGGCGCCGACGCCGATCAACAGCCAAGCGAGGCGCTTGGGATGCTCCTTGCGCAGCTTGCCCAGCATGTCGAGGGCGGCGCCGAAGCGGGTGGAAAAGGCTTGGTCGGATTTGCGGGTTTCGAAGCGTTTGGTCTCGGGCAGCCAGCGGCGCAAGAACCCGACCAGGAAGATCGGCAGCGAGCCGATGATATATAAAGAGCGCCAGCCGTAGGGAATATACGTGATGGCGGCGAAGATCAGCGCGGCGATGCCGGCGCCGGCGTAATCCAGCGTCGCCAGCGTGCCCGAGGCCCAGCCGCGGGCGCGCGCCGCCACTTCCTCGGCCACCACCACGAAGCACAGCATCTCCTCGGCATAGCCGAAGGCGCGGGTGACGAACTGGCAGGCGAGAAATTGGTGGTAATCCTGGACGAACCCGGTGGCCAGCGTCGCCAGCGCCTGGCCGAAAATGGTGACGAGCAACAGCCGCCGCCGCCCGACCAGATCGGCGGTCCACACCAGCGGCAGCGCCACCAGCGCCGCCAGCCGGAAGATGGAAACGGTGATGCCGATTTTGTCTTCGGGAATGTCGAGCGAGGCCTGAATCTGCGGCAGGGTATAGCCGAACACGTTCATGTCGTAGCCGGCGAACAGCGCCGCCATGCCGACCAGCAGGAACACCCGTTCCTGCTGCGCGCTCATTTTGCAGGGCGGGCGCAATCCCGGCGGCAGCCAATAGAATTTGGCCGCGCGTTCGCCGTTCTCCATGTATGCCGCCATCAGCCCGCCCGCATCCGATCCAATGCCCCTTGCAGGATATAGGCGGCGGCCATTTTGTCCACGACTTCGCTACGGCGTTTGCGCGAGGCGTCGGCCTCGATCAGGGTCAGCGTCACCGCGGCGGTGGACAGCCGCTCGTCCACCATGACGATGGGCCGCGGAACGCGGGCGGCGAAGCTGCGGGCAAAGGCGCGGGCGCTTTGCGCCGAAG
The DNA here is from genome assembly GCA_002307315.1 of Alphaproteobacteria bacterium UBA1303. Lineage (GTDB taxonomy): Bacteria > Pseudomonadota > Alphaproteobacteria > Micropepsales > Micropepsaceae > Rhizomicrobium. Next base: position 40,253 of record DBTZ01000022.1, on the reverse strand, counting down.
GGCCGGCGCTGCCGTCCATATTGAGCGGCAGGCCGATCACCAAGCCGCCGACGCCTTGTTCGGCAATAATCTTTTCCAAAACAATCGCATCGGCGGAGAACTTGCTCCGCTTCAGGGTCTGCATCGGCGTAGCTATGGATAAAGTGATGTCGGAGAGCGCCAGCCCGATGGTCTTCTCGCCCAGATCGAGACCGAGGAGGCGTGCGCCCGGAGGTAGGGCGGCTTTCAGCGCGTCGAGGGGAACAATGCTCATGTGCGGTGTTTAGCAGATTTACGTCTTTGGCACAGGCGGGTGACGGCCTTGCCGTCGCCCCCGAATGTTGCCGGAGTCTGCAGAAATGTCGCAGTTTTCGGCCGGCGCGGCGTCCCGGCGGGCGATGTTGCTTGCCTGTTCCCCCCCCGCTTGATAGCAAGAAGACGGGTCAAAACCGGCCCAGTCAAGGGCCGGCCCAGTCAAGGGAACGAAAATGGCCGTCGATACCAAAACCGTCCGTCGCATCGCCAAGCTCTCGAAGCTGGCGTTGGATGAAACGCGCGAAGCCCCCATGGTCAAGCAGCTCAACGGAATCCTCGAATGGGTGGAGCAGCTTAAGGAAGTGGACGTCGAGGGGGTGCAGCCCATGACCTCGGTGGTGGAGCAGCGCCTCAAGATGCGCGACGACGTGGTGGCCGACGGGGACAAGGCCGACGAGTTGATGGTCAACGCCCCCGGCGGCGAGGATCACTTCTTCGTCGTACCCAAGGTGGTGGAGTAACCGATGGCGCTTCCCTCCGATCTTACCGAACTCACCTTGGCCCAGGCCCGCGACGCGGTCCGCTCCAAACAGGTTTCTTCGCGCGAATTGACCGCAGCCTTCCTTAAAAGGATGGAGGCGGCGCGCGTACTCAATTCCTATGTGCTGGAGACGCCGGACGCTGCCCTAAAGATGGCCGATGCCGCCGACAAACGCATCGCTTCCGGCGAGGCGCGCGCGCTCGAAGGCTTGCCGCTCGGCATCAAGGATCTTTATGCCACCAAAGGCGTGCGCACCACGGCGTGCAGCAAGATCCTCGAAAACTTCGTGCCGCCCTACGAATCCACCGTGACGCAGAATCTGTGGAATGCCGGCGCGGTGATGCTGGGCAAGCTCAACATGGACGAGTTCGCAATGGGTTCGTCCACCGAAACCAGTTGCTGGGGGCCGACCGTCAGCCCGTGGCGGGCCAAGGATTCGACGGCCAAGATCGTGCCCGGCGGTTCGTCGGGCGGATCGGCGGCGGCGATCGCCGCGCATCTTTGTTTGGCCGCGACCGGCACCGATACCGGCGGTTCGATCCGTCAGCCTTGCGCCGTTAGCGGCATTGCCGGCATCAAGCCGACCTATGGGCGCTGCTCGCGCTGGGGCATCGTCGCCTATGCTTCCTCGCTCGATCAGGCCGGGCCGATGGGGCGCGACGTACGCGACTGCGCTATTCTGCTCAAGGAGATGGCCTCGGTCGATGCCAAGGATTCGACCTCGGTCGATCTGCCGGTGCCCGACTACGAGGCGGCGGTGGACAAGGGCGTGAAAGGTCTGCGCATCGGTATCCCCAAGGAATACCGGGTGGACGGCGCGCCGCCGGAGATCGACGCGCTGTGGTCGAAGGGCGCCGAGTGGCTGAAAAGCCAAGGCGCCGAGATCGTCGAGGTCTCACTGCCGCACACCAAATATGCGCTGGCGACCTATTACATCATCGCGCCGGCCGAGGCGTCGTCGAATCTCGCCCGCTATGACGGGGTGCGCTACGGCCGCCGGGCGGAGGGCATCCACGACATTGCCGAGCTGTACGAAAAAAGCCGGGCCGAGGGCTTCGGCAAGGAAGTGCAGCGCCGCATTCTGATCGGCACCTACGTGCTCTCGTCCGGCTATTACGACGCCTATTACCTGCGCGCCCAAAAGGTTCGCACTCTCATCGCCCGCGATTTCGCCCGGGCGTTCGAAAAATGCGACGTGCTGCTGGTGCCGGCGACCCCCGGCCCGGCGTTCCCCTTCGGTCAGAACGAGGACGATCCGGTGGCGATGTACCTCAACGACGTGTTCACGGTGACGGTGAATCTTGCCGGACTTCCCGGCATGACGGTACCGGCCGGGCTGTCGGCCAACGGCCTGCCGCTGGGGTTGCAGTTCATCGGCAAGGCGTTCGACGAGGAGACCGTGTTCCGCGCCGGCCGTGCCCTCGAAGTGGCGGCGAACTTCACCGCAAAACCGACGGAATGGTGGAAAGAATGAAACGTACCCTGGTTTCCAGCGGCAGCTCTTACGAACCGATCATCGGCTTTTCCCGCGCCGTGCGGGTAGGCAACCACGTTTCCGTCAGCGGAACCGCTCCGGTTGCGCCGGATGGTTCGGTGGCAGCCCCCGGCGATGCGGCCGGGCAGGCGAGGCGCATCTTCGAAATCGTCGCGGCGGCGCTCGACGGCGCCGGGGCATCGCTGAAGCATGTGGTGCGGACGCATGTCATGCTGCGTCATATCGACGATTGGAAGGCCGTGGCGCAGGTGCATGGCGAGATTTTTTCGGAAATCCGCCCGGCCACCTGTTTTGTGGAAGTCAGCCGGCTCATCGATCCCGATTGGTTGGTCGAGATCGAAGTCGATGCCGTAGTCGACGATGGCAAGGAATGACGTCATGAGCAACGCTGCGGCCAAGAGCAAATACATCCAAGGTTCCACCGGGCCGTGGGAGATCGTCATCGGGCTGGAGGTTCACGCCCAGGTTTTATCGAAGGCCAAGCTGTTTTCCGCCGCCGCCACCCAGTTCGGCGCCGATCCCAACAGCCAAGTCAGCTTCGTCGATGCGGCAATGCCCGGCATGCTGCCGGTCATCAACCGGTTCTGCGTCGAGCAGGCGGTGAAGACCGGTCTCGGCCTCAAAGCGAAGATCAATCTTTTCAGCATCTTCGACCGCAAGAATTATTTCTATCCCGACCTGCCGCAGGGCTATCAGATTTCCCAGTTCAAGCATCCCATCGTCGGCGAGGGCGTGGTGCTGATCGATCTGCCGGACGGCGGGACCGCCAAGGTGGGCATCGAGCGGCTGCATCTCGAACAGGATGCGGGCAAGAGCATCCACGACCAGCACCCGGATTTTTCCTTCGTCGATCTCAACCGCTCCGGCGTGGCGCTGATGGAGATCGTCTCCAAGCCCGACATGCGCTCAAGCGACGAGGCCATCGCCTACGTCAAGAAACTGCGTGCCATCTTGCGCTACTTAAGCACCTGCGACGGCAATATGGAGGAAGGATCGCTCCGGGCCGACGTCAACGTGTCGGTGCGCAAGCCGGGCGGGCCGCTCGGCACCCGTTGCGAGATTAAAAACGTCAATTCCATCCGCTTTATCGGCCAGGCTATCGACTACGAGGCCCGCCGTCAGGTGGACATCATCGAAGCTGGTGGCTCCATCGATCAGGAAACCCGACTGTTCGATTCCAAGAACGTCGAGACCCGCTCGATGCGTTCGAAGGAAGAGGCACACGACTATCGGTATTTCCCCGATCCCGACCTGTTGCCGCTCGAATTCGAGCAGGCGTTTGTGGATAAGATTGCGGCCAGCCTTCCCGAACTGCCCGACGAGAAGCGGGAGCGCCTCGTTGCCTTGGGTCTGCCGGTCTATGATGCCACCGTGCTGGTCGGCGAAAAGGAGATCGCCGATTATTTCGAGGCGATGCTAGCGGCGGGGGCCGAACCCAAGGCCGCGGCCAACTGGTTGAACAACGAATATCTCGGTCGGCTCAACAAAGCCGGTATCGATATTGCCGCCGGGCCGGTGCCGGCGGCTTCGAATGCCGCCATCGTGTGCTTGGTGGCGGACGGAACCATCAACGGCAAGACCGCCAAGGACGTGCTCGACATCGTTTGGGCGGAGGGCGGCGATCCGAAACGGATCGTCGATGCCCGCGGCCTCAAGCAGGTGACCGATACCTCGGCGATCGAGACGGCGGTCGATGCGGTGATCGCCGCCAACCCCGATAAGGTCGCGGCGGCAAAGGCGAAGCCGCAGATGATCGGTTGGTTCGTCGGCCAAGTGATGAAAGCGACCGGCGGTAAGGCCAATCCGACGGCGGTCAATGCCCTCCTCAAGGCGCGGCTTGGAATCACCGAGTAGGGGTGATTCGTACATTTGCAAGCGTAGAGGACCGGCGAGGGCGAAAAATCGGCGTCTTCATCCGTTTACGGATGAAGACGATTTAATCCAGTAACCATCGCATTTTCATGCAATCTTCGGGTGCGCGGGTTTTCCCCCGAAATGGGACAGTATTGCATTCCGCCCGGCAACTCCTTCATATTGTTTGCGTTTTGGGGGGCGGTACTGACTGCCTGGCCCGGACAAACGTTAGAGGAGTCGTTACTCATGCCAAAAGTTGCGAAGAAGAAAGCCAAGAAGGTCGCCAAGAAGAAGGTGGCCGTGAAGAAGACGAAGAAGGTGAAGAAGACGAAGAAGGCCGCGAAGAAAGTCGCGAAGTAAGCCGGAACGTCTTACATCTGCCGCAGGCTATGCCTGCGGGTAGTTCACGGTGCTCCCGCTGATGCGAAGGGGTTACCGATGACAAAGGCAATGGCCGCGGTCTCACATGTATGACGATATTCGTCTTTCATGTGGGGTCCGCGGCCAGCCTGTTTTAAAACTCTTCACCGATACGCGAAATCCGTTTTTCGGATATGAAGCGTGACAAAACAAAGAGTTGTGTCGAGCGGCAAGCCGGCCGCTAACGCTTCCTTAACCCCATCGTTCGCCACATTAACTGTGTTTTAGCTTCTCCCGCGCAACGATCCTTCCGCTCAGGGGCAACCGAGGGAAGTGGCATGGCGTACGTAGAAGTCGATGCGCTGACGCAGTTCGAGACCGAGGCCAGGGAAGGTCGCGCAGAAGCGCTTTATAATCTGGGGCTGGCCTATTCCACCGGCCAGGGGGTCGGTGTCGATTACATTGCCGCCCATAAATGGTTCAATCTCGCGGCAATGCGCGGGATTGAGGAAGCCAAATCCTGGCGCGCGCAGATTTCGCGAGAATTGAAGCCGTCGCAGATCGCCGAGGCGCAACGCCTGGCCCGCGAGTGGCTGTCGTTTTTCCACTGATCTTTGCCGCGTCGGCAAGGCGGTCAGTTTTTCTTCCTGCCGGCTGCCGGCTTCGGCTCGGGCGGCGGCGGAACGTAGCGGATGGCTTTGGGCGCGGGGTTGTCGCCGTACAGATCCTTCAGAATACGCAAAGGGGCAGAACCGCCGTTCAGCCGCGCGCGGTAGACCTGCAGGTTTTCCAGCACGCGCTGAACGTAATTGCGGGTTTCGCCGTAGTTGATCTGTTCGATCCAGTCGATGGGGTCGACCGCCACCGTGCGGGGATCGCCGGTTTGGGCAAGCCAGCGTCTGGCGTTGCCCGGACCGGCGTTGTAGGCGGCTGCGGCGAGGGCCACCGAGCCGTTCCAATTGCTCAAATATCCGGAAAACTCCGCCATGCCGAACTGCATGTTGTATTGCGCGTCCGCCGTCAGGTCGTTGGGGCGATAGGGTAAATCGATCCGCCGCGCCAGCGCTTTGGCCGACGCGGGCATGATCTGCATGATGCCGCGGGCGCCGGCGTGCGAAACCGCGGCGACGTCGAATTCGGTTTCCTGGCGGATCAGGCTGAGCACCAGCGCCTTCTCGGGAGGAGCGTTCGATCCTCTGTAAGCGGGGACATCGATGACCGGATAGGTATGGACGGGAAAATCGACGCCGTCATAGGCGGCGGCTTTGGCAACCCGGATCGCCACCGGGAGGTAGCCGATTTTCGCCATTAACGCCGCCAGTTTTTTTGTCGTACCCGGTTCGGGGTGCAGGGTCTGAAAATGCAGCGCGAAGCGGCGGAGCAGCGCCTGTTCGCCCAAATCGGCCAGTACGCTCATGGCGCGAACCAGTTCGTCCCGGTCGAAGCCGGCATAGGCGGGGCCGGCCGGCGTCTGGCGGATGCGCAGCACGGGGGTATCGTCGATGCGGGCGAGCGCCAGTTGGCCGTAAAAGGTTTCTTCGTGCTTGGCGGCCCGATTGTAGGCGGACCACGCGGCGGGAATGTCGCCCAACGTTTCCAGGGCGCGGCCGATGTAGTAGTCGCCGCGCGCCGCGCTGATCGGCCGGGCGACGTTGTCGGAAAACTTTTTGAAATGACCCAGCGCGACTTTCGGATCGTGCAGAAAGCGCAGGGCAATCCAGCCGGCCATGAACTGCGCCTCGGCGTATTCGGTGGCGGCGCCCGAGGCGGTATCGGCGTTGAAGCGGGGGCCGGGCGCAAACCCGGCGTCGCTGGCCAGTTCGTAGGCGCCCTTGGCGTCGCCGTCCTGCAGCAATTGGCGGATGGCGATGGACAGTTCCTTCCACACCGCCGACGGCCGCGCCTTGGCGATATCTGCCAGCTTGATGCGGCGAAGGATGATGGCGGGCGTCTTGGCGTCGCCGGCCGTGCGCAGAGCCTTGGCGCGATCGAATTGCAGCCCCGGATCGTCGGCCAAGTCCTGGGGCAATTCCGAAACGATGCGGGTGGCATTCTTGCGCCCGGCCCGAATGGCGATGCGCGCCGCGGCGATTTTCGCGTCGGCATCGCTACCCCGGGCGATTTGCCGTTTGGCCGAGGCGATGTCGTCGCGCCACAAAAGCGCGTCGAGCCGCTCCCGGTCGGCCGCGCGGGTAATGTGGCTGCCGCCTTTCTGGACGATGTACAGCTCTTCCGCCGGATCGAAGCTGCCTTCGATCCAGCCGCGATTGAGATGACGGACGCCGGCATCGAGCTTGCCGACCGCCAATTCGGCCAGCCCTAGTCTGATCTTGCCGATGGCGCTGACCGGTTCGCGTCCGGCAAACCAGCCGACGACGAAGCCGGGGTTTTGATCGCGTTGAAGCAACTTTTCGGCATGGGCGAACAGGGCATCGCGGTTCGGCCAGTCGGGATTGGCTTTGAGGAAGGCGTCGATTTCGGCAAACGAGGCGTCGCCGGTGCGGTCGTTTAAGTACCGCCATTCGATCAACTTGGCGGCCAGCGCATCGTGCCCCTGCGCCGCCAAAGCGCGCGCGGCACGCCAATCGCCCCTACCGGCGGCGGCGAAGGCGCGAGCGAACAAATCGTGTTCGGCGGGCGCCAGTACGCGATAGCCGCCGCTGCGCAATTCCACCGTCTGTCCGGCGCCATCGTCGCCCGGCAGGTCGGAATCGGAGGGGGGGTGCATATCCTGCGCTAAGGCGGCTGCGCTAAGCAGGGCGGCGCAAATCACGAAAAAAGGGCGGCGGTAACGCATCAACTCCAGTCTCGACATATTTGACGGACAATAGTCCCGGGCGGCGTCGTGTCCAGACAAACCTGCGTCACAACGCTTGCTATGCCGGAAATGGGCTGTATTTTGTGGCCGATTTTTATGCAGTCTCACAACAACTTGCTCCAGGTGTCGCCATGACCTTTTCGCCTAAGGATTTCAAAGGTTCGTTTCCAGCCCTGATCACGCCGTTCCGCTCCGGCGAGGTGGACGAGGCGGCCTTCCGAAAGCTGGTCAACTGGCAAATCGAGCAGGGCAGCAACGGGTTGGTGCCGTGCGGCACCACCGGCGAATCGCCGACCTTGAGCCATACCGAGCACATGCGGGTGGTGGAAATGTGCGTCGAAGAAGCCAACGGCCGCGTGCCGGTGATCGCCGGGGCGGGGTCCAACTCCACCCGCGAGGCGATCGAACTGACCAAATTCGCCAAATCGGTCGGCGCCGATGCGGTGCTGTCGGTCACCGGCTACTACAACAAGCCGTCGCAGGAAGGCCTCTATCGCCACTATGCCGCCATTGCCGACGCCGTCGATATGCCGATCATCGTCTACAACATTCCCGGCCGCGCGGTGGTCGAAGTGTCGGTGGAGACGATGGGGCGGCTGTCCAAGCTTGCCAACGTCGTCGGGGTCAAGGATGCCACCAACAATCTGGCGCGCCCCTTGCGCGAGCGGCAGATTTGCGGGCCGGACTTCGTGCAATTGTCCGGCGAGGACGGCACCGCCATTTCCTATGTCGCGAACGGCGGCCAGGGGTGCATCTCGGTCACCGCCAATTGCGCGCCGGCGCAGTGTGCGGCATTGCATAGGCATCTGATGGCGGGCGATTACAAAGCGGCGCTGGCGTTGCAGTTGAAGCTGATGCCGTTGCACGATGCGATGTTCTGCGAACCGTCGCCGGCGCCGGCGAAATATGCCGTGTCGCTCTTGGGGCGCGCCACCGACGAGGTGCGTTTGCCGATGATGGCGGCGACCGAAGCCGCCCGCACCCGGGTCAAGCTGGCGATGACCGCGCTCGGTCTGATCGGCTGATATGGCGAAGAAAAAAGACGACGATGGACGGAAGATCGTCGCCGAAAACCGCAAGGCCCGGTACTCCTTCGCCATCGAAAGCGCGATGGAGGCGGGGATCATGCTGACCGGATCGGAGGTGAAATCCTTGCGCCAGGGGCGGGCGACTATCGCCGAATCCTATGCCCAGGCCAAGGATGGCGAGATCTGGCTGATCAACGCCAACATCCCGGAATACGTTCAGGCCAACCGCTTCGGCCACGAACCCAAGCGCATCCGTAAGCTGCTGGCCAAGAAAACGGAAATCAAGCGTTTGTCTATCGCGGTGCAGCGCGAGGGCATGACGTTGATACCGCTGAAAATGTATTTCACCCCCAGGGGCATCGCCAAGCTGGAAATCGGCGTGGCAAAGGGCAAGAAACTGCACGACAAGCGCGAAACCTCCAAGCAGCGCGACTGGCAGCGCGACAAGGCCCGCCTGATGCGGGGAAAAGGGTAAAACCCGGATATTGCCTGGCATCGACGGTTTCAATTTTGCATGGTGTCCCGATAATATTGCCTTATAGCGGTAGTGCGCCTATATATATTCCGGGCGGGGCTTGGGGCTTCTTGATGAAGAGAGAAAGGCGTTTGCGTTCGCTCGCACGATCGGTAGTCGGCTGCGAGAAACGCATTGCAAAGTTTTCCCGGGAATTCGAACGGTTGGATTGTGGCCAGGAGGGAATGCTCTTCCGTTGGGGCATTTTCGTGCGCGGTGGAAAAAATGCCGTGCGCCTACGGGACGAACGCAGGCTGGAGCAGGCGCGCAGCGCCTTGCATATGCTGCGCGACGGGGCTCGCGGGCTGCATAGCGAAACCGCGGTCGAGAAATTGGGTGACGGCGATGGTCGCAAGCCAAGCCGTGCGCAATGGAAAACCGACGAACCGGATGCGACGGAGGCGTTGTTGCCGACCTTGCGCAACTTAAGCCCCGCGGAGCGCAAGGCGATGTTGTCCGGTGCCGGCGACGTCAGTTTGCTTTGACGCCAAGAGCGGGGCGGTCGAGCGGACGCCAGCAAAAAAAAATGCGTGGGGGGGTGTCGTGCCTGAAGAGGTTTACCAGTCCATGTCCGCCGAACAGCTCGGCGCCGTCATGCAGGAATTCGGCTTCGGCGCCATCGTCGAAACCGCTACCGACGGCAGCAAGTTCATCGTCTCGCGTGCCAGCGGGGTCAAATTCGTCGTTTTTCTGTACAAAGGACCGCGCGACGACGATTATTTGTCGGCGCAGTTTTTTATGGGCATTCGGGGATCGAACTGGCCCTTGGCCAAGACTAACGATTGGAACCGCGATAAGCGATTTCTCAAGGCGTATAACGACGGCGATGGCGATGTCTGCGTCGATTACGATTTTCTGCTGAGCGGCGTGACCAAATCCTACCTGCGCAGTTGCTTTGCCATCTGGGAAGCGCAGCTCGGGAAGTTCCTTCACCATGCCTAAGGCGGCGGAACTTGCCGGCGGTCCGTCGTTCTTTGGCGACGAGTATGCAATTTTCCGGACGGTGGCGCATGCCAGATGGCGCAAGGGGAGGTTTTTTCCCGTAGCCGGTGGGGAGATCGGTCTTATCGTCACCAACCGAAGGATTGCGGTGCCGACACCGCCCGAAGCCGAAGACTTCTTCGCAACGCTGGTCGACGAAACCCAGATGGCGTTCCTGCACAGCCTGATGCCCTATCCTTTTGCCGTAGGACAGACCGCCAAGGCGGTCTTGAGCATTCCCTTGCCGGCCGTCCGTTCGGTAGAGGTCGCAAGGACGGCTTGGCATGTGCTGACGGTCAACCGGATATCTTTGCGGTTCGAGGTGCCCGGCGGCATCAAGCGCATCGCCTTTTCCTGGCCCGCAGCGCTGGGTCGGGATTTCGCGCGCTCGACCGGCCGCCGGTTTCTCGACGCCTGCGTCGTCGCCGGTGCGGCGATCAAGTCTACCGACGGGCGGCATTACGCGATCGCGTGGCGATGACGCGCGCCCCTTGCGACGTTTATTTCAAACCCGCGCGTTTGGCGGCCATATCGGCGATCAGCGCCCAATCCTTGTCGCCTTGGCCTGCGGCCATGGCTTCGAGGAAATGGTCGTGCACCAGGCCGGCCAGCGGCAGCGGGGCTTCGAACAGTTTGGCCGATTCCAGCGCCAGCCCGGCATCCTTGTAACCGTGTTTCAGCTTGAAGCCGGGCGGATCGTATTTCTCGTCGGCGATGATGCGGCCGTAGAGTTTATGGATCGAGCCGGAATAGTACATCTCGCTCATCAACCCGTAGAAGGCTTCGACATCGACACCCCCTTTGCGCAACAACGCAATCGCCTCGCCGTAGGTTTCGATGCTGACGGCGGTCATGAAGTTGCCGGTGATCTTGAACAGATTGGCCTGTTCCGGCTTATCGCCGGCGATCACCAGACGCCGGCCGAGCGGTTCCAGCACCGGGCGGACTTTTTCGATCAACTTGGCATCGCCGCCCGCGATCAACTGCAACTGGGCGGCGGCGGCGGCATCGGGACGGCCGAAAACCGGGCAGGCGACATAACCGATTTTGGCGCTCGCGTGTGCCTCGGCCAGCCGCCGCGCCAGCGGCAGCGAGATCGTCGCCATGTTGATGTGGATCAGTCCGGGTGCGGCCTCCTTCAGCAACGGACCGGCGAACCCGACATGTTCCAAGGCGGCATCGTTGGCCAGCATGGAAAAGACCATTTCGCCTTTCATCGCATCGGCGGGCGTGGCGGCGGCCTTGGCGCCATCGCGCTTGATCGTTTCGAGCGGACCGGGCGAACGGTTCCACGCCGTCACCTGGTGGCCGCCTTTGATCAGGTTGCGTGCGATGCCGGCGCCCATCGCGCCCAAGCCGATAAATCCGATTTCCATGGGTCTTCTTTCGTCGTGATGCGGCGCGGGTTGTATCACGAACCGCCTATTCCGCCAGCACCGCTACGGGGTTCGAACAGGCCGCGACGTAGGGATCGGCCAGCGCCAGATATTGTACCGGTTTGGATATGTCTTCGCCGTTGGGGAAGAAATCGGTGGACATCAGAAACAATGTGACCAGTTGGGTTTCGTAGTAGTCCAGCTTCTTTCGAAAATTGCCGCCGGTCAGATGGGTCAGACCGTGCGCCAGATGCAGCCCGAACAGGGTGGCGAAGCGCTGGTTGCCGCTCGGGTGTTCGTATGCGGCGATATCCTTGACGAAGGCGTCGAGTGCGCCGGGCGCAAGCTTTAAGTACGGCAGCCGTTCGAGGATCAGGCTGCGGGCATAGGCGGTGGGGCTTACCCCGTACCACCACTTGCCGCCGGCACCGAGGATGACGGCGGTGGCACCGATGAACAGGCGGCGGGTGAGTTTTTTCATCGCTCCCCCTATGCCGTCAGCCGGTCGGCGGCGCGCAACGAAAGCGCTGCGATGGTCAGCGAGGGCGCCGCCGCCGAAATGGTCGGAAAGGCCGATCCGCCCGCGACCAGCAGGTTTCTTATCTTGTGATGGCGGAAGTCGCCGTCCACCACGGACGTGGCAGGATCGTGTCCCATCACCGCGGTGCTCAAGATGTGCCATTCGGTCCAGGCATCGACATATTCGACTTTTTCGACGATATCGACGTGCGACAGCAACTTCTCGAAATCCGCCTTCACCTCCGCCATGCCAACCTTGGCGTAGTCCGAATGGTCGGCGAAGTGCAGGGTGGGCGGTTCGCCGGGGATCACTTGGTTGCGTTCCTCCGGCAGATTTTCGAAGGCGAAATTGAGGATCACCCGGCAGCGCCACTTGCCGTTCTCGAAGCGCAGGAACGGCGGGGCGTTGGTTTGGTCGATCAGGCAGGAGGCGCGGCGCTTTCTCGCCTCGCCGCCGTAATACATGTAGCCGAGGCCGGTAACCGCGGTGCCGCCGTCGAAATTTTTCAACGAAGCAAGGTCGGCGGTCATAATGAAACCGGCCTGATCGGCGAGGCGCTTGGCGAGCTGCGGATGGCTGTCGCCGGAATTCCTCAAGATCGTCGGATTGAAGATCGATCCGAGTGCGAGGACGACCAGATCGCCGCGCGCGCGAACTTGCTTGCCGCCGTCCTCCCAGATGACCCCCTTGGCAACACCGCCTTCGACATCGACCGCCTTGACCTCGGTGTGCAGACGCAAGCTGACCTGCGGATTGTTCTGGTAGAGTTCGGCCAGTCCGTTCATCACCCGGAACTTGGCGTCGACCGGGCACTGCTTGCACACGCCGCTGGCGCAGCATTTGCCGCGCGAGGGAATCGCCTGCGAGGCGCGGGCGTTGGGCGAGGCGATCCAGTTCTGCGGTCCGACCAGTTCGATCATCTTGCGGTCGAAGGCGTTGGTCGGATGCGGCGGCAAGGGGTAGGGCGACGACATGGTCCAAGGCACGATCTTCGGCCCCGCCGCCATCATGATTTTTTCCGCCTCGCAGTAATACGGTTCGACCTCGTCGTAACCGAACGGCCAGTCGACGCCGATGCCGTAGCGGGTCTTCAGTTCGAAATCCTCGGGCATGAAGCGCGGCACCTGGCCGTTCCAGCAATTGCTGCCGCCGCCCAGCGCCACGGTGAAGATCCAGTCTTTGCTTGCAAGACCGGTTTTGCGATAGAGCGTCTTATAGTTAAGGTCGGACAGTTTTCGTTCGGCCAGTTGGTCGAGATAGGGCTTGGCGTCGCCTTGTTCCAGCACCAGGATTTTCGCCTTGGGCCGGCGTTGCAGGTACTTCTTGACGAAGAAGCTGCCGGCGAAGCCGGTGCCGCAGACGATCAAATCGTAGGTCGTGTCGCCAGACGCGTTTTTCATCGGCGGATGGTACGCGGCCAATGGTTAGCGGACGTTAAACATGTATTCCCGCCAGCGCTGCCGCCTCGGCCACCACCTTGTCGAACATGGCTTCGGTCAGGCGCGCGGTGTTTGTGTTGTAGCGCGAGCAGTGGTAGCTGGAGATCATCGTCAGACCGCCAATTTCATAGGCGATGCCGTGCTTGAAGGGATGGAGGGATTTCTTGACCTTCAGCACATCGCACACGCTGTCGTGGGCGATTTTTCCCAACGCCAGGATAACCTTGAGGTTCTTCATGCCGGCGATCTGCGCGGCGAGGAACGGGCGGCAGGTCTTGATTTCGGCCGGCGTCGGCTTGTTTTCGGGCGGTACGCAGCGGACCGCGTTGGCGATGCAGGCCCGGGCGAGCTTCAATCCGTCGTCGATCCGCTTATCGTAGGCCCCTTGCGCCAAGCCATGCTTGAGCAGCATCTTGAACAAAAGATCGCCGGCATAGTCGCCGGTGAACGGCCGGCCGGTGCGGTTGGCGCCATGCAGTCCGGGCGCCAAACCGACGATCAGGAGCCGGGCATCGACTGCGCCGAAGCTGGGCACCGGCGCGTCGAAATACTCGGGATAAAGCTCGCGATTGCGGTCGCGAAACGCCGCCAGCCGCGGACACAAGCGGCAATCGGGCAAGGGGTCCGCGTGCGGCAACTATTGCGCTACCGGTTCTTCGGCGATCTGCGGACGACCGCCCTCGCGCATGATCATCGCCTTCAATTCGTCGAGTTCGATGAAGTTGTCGGCCTGACGGCGAAGTTCGTCCGATACCATCGGCGGCTGGGTGCGGATGGTGGAAACCACGCTGACCCGACGGCCCCTGCGTTGTGCCGCCTCGACCAGCCGGCGAAAATCGCCGTCGCCCGAGAAGATGACGATGTGATCGACGCGCTCCGACATTTCCATCACGTCGATAGCCAACTCGATATCCATGTTGCCTTTGACCCGGCGGCGCCCCTGCGCGTCGGTGAATTCCTTCAGCGGTTTGGTGACCACCGAAAAGCCGTTGTAATCGAGCCAATCGACCAGCGGGCGAAGCGGCGAAAATTCCTGATCTTCCGCCACCGCAGTGTAATAGAATGCACGCACCAGGATACCCTTGCGGGCGAACAGTTCCAGCAGACGTTTGTAATCGATATCGAATTGCAGGCCCTTGGCGGCACCGTACAAATTCGCCCCGTCGATGAAAAGCGCTAATTTCTCCTGTGGGTAGAATAGCATAATGACCTCCGTCAAAATATCCGGACTATTTGGATTAAGCGCCCCCAAATGCCCGTATCTGTTCTAAACATTTATTCCGGGGGCGCAAGAGAGGAGTAGTAGCGATGATCGTGATCGCGCTCGGCGCCAATCTTCCGTCCCCTGTCGGAACGCCGCACATGACTTTGTCGGCGGGGCTTATTTCATTGCGCAGAATGGGCATCGGCATCGAGCGGGTCTCTTCTTTCTACTGCACGCCGGCATGGCCGGATCCCGGTGATCCCCCGTTCGTCAACGCCGTTGCGCTGGTGACGACTGCATTGCCGCCGGCCGCCCTGTTGGCTGCCCTGCATGCGGTCGAAGCCGAATTCGGCCGCAGACGAGAACGATGCAACGCGCCGCGAACGCTCGATTTGGATCTGATCGATTACAACGGAGAATCGATGGATGGTAAGGTGGTGCTTCCGCATCCGCGCCTGGCGGCACGCGCATTTGTTCTGATTCCGCTGGAAGAAATCGCGCCGACCTGGCGCCATCCGGCGGACGGGCGCCCCATCGCCGATCTCGTTGCGGCGCTGCCGGACGAAGACCGCGCTTCGGCAATTCGGCTTGAACGGCCAGTCTGAACTGTAAATGTAATAGACGTATGCAGAAAAGGTGGGACAAATCGGAATGAAGACATTGGCGTCGGGTTTCGCTGCGTTCGTTTTGCTGTCGAAGGTTGCCGCAGGGCAAGAGACCGGAGAGATCGTGCCGTTGATTTCCGTGCCGGCGCCGCTGATCGTCGAAACCGAGATGGCGAAAATTGTCGATATGCCCGCACACGGCACGGCGATGGTGTCGGTCAAGCTGACGGTCTCGGCGCAATACGGCAAGCCGGTGCGGTTGAGCGATCCGCATGGTTGCAGCACGCATGTTTGGGCTGTGGTGCGAAAAACGCGGTCGCTAGTCTTTAGCCGGAAGACGCTGCCGGACGGCGACACCGAGGTGATGCTGGACAACGCGGTCGAGCAGCATACGCGTTGCTCCGCCAATCAGCCTGACGGGACTTTAACCCTCGAAGGCCATCAGACCGTGCAATTCGCGTTGTCGTTTCCGCTCGATGCCTCGCGGTATCAAGAGGGTGAGACCTATCGTTTTTGGATCGACTTTTTCGAAAGCGGCGGCGGCGCGGATTTTACCGTGCGCAAGCGGCCGTGACGGAATCGCCGATGGGAATTTGTGTTTTTGTCATTAGTGCGATTTTGGCCTAACTTGAACAATATAAAGTAAAATCAAATAGTTATGCGCGATTATGCCGAAACCGGATAAGGGCGGCAAAAAGGAATAACGCCTTGCCCCACCGAGATGTTTCCTATAGTTTTCGCCCCCCTCACGTCATTTCGCGCAAGGATTGCCTATGGCTCGCGTCACCGTCGAAGATTGCGTTGACAAAATTACCAATCGTTTCGAACTGGTTTTGGCTGCCTCGTTTCGTGCCCGCCAGCTTTCCGGCGGGGCCGAGCCGCTGGTCGATCGCGACCGCGACAAGAACCCGGTGGTGGCTTTGCGCGAAATCGCGGGGAGGCTGCTGGTGCCGGAAGGGCTCAAGGAAGATCACATCAAGTCGATGCAGAAACATGCCGAGGTCGACGAGCCGGAAGAGGCGCGTTCCGACGCCGACGATGTGCGCGAGGATACCCAGTATCGTCAGATTACCGAAGAAGACCTCTTGCGGGGTATGACCAGCGAAGCGCAGCGCCGTGCCGAGCCTACGCCGGAGCCCGATACCGACTTCGACGAGTAATTTTTCGACATTGTTGCGTTTGGACCGTTCCCGTTTGGGCGGTAGGCGGCTTATATTACGTGAATGAGCGCACCTGATACGCAGAATTCGGGGCAGACGGATGTGCCTGTCGCCCCAACGGAGCCTGTTTCTGAAACGCCGCCCAAGCCGCGCGCGCGCAAACGGCTGATGCGTCAGACCGAACTGGTCGATCGGGTCCGGGCCTACGACCCGGAAGTGGACGAGGCCCTGCTCAACAAAGCCTATGTCTACGCCATGAAGGCGCACGGCAAGCAGTTTCGCGCCTCGGGCGATCCGTACTTCGCCCATCCCCTGGAAGTGGCCGCCATTCTGACCGAGTTGAAGCTCGACGAATCGACCATCGCCACCGCACTGCTTCACGATACGATCGAGGACACCGTCGCAACCTACGAAGACATCAAAGTAAATTTTGGCCAGGAGGTCGCCGATCTGGTCGACGGGGTGACCAAGCTGTCGGCCCTGGAGCTGTTCTCAGAGCGCACCAAACAGGCGGAAAATTTCCGCAAATTGATGCTGGCGATGTCGAACGACATTCGGGTGCTGCTGGTGAAACTGGCCGACCGCACCCACAACATGCGTACCCTCGGGTTCATCAAGGAACCGGAACGCCGCCGCCGCATCGCCCAGGAAACCTTCGAACTCTACGCACCGCTGGCCGGGCGCATCGGTATGCAGCATATGCGCGAAGAGTTGGAAGACCTCGCGTTCGGCGAATTGCAGTCGGAGGCGCGCGATTCGATCGTCACCCGGCTGGAGCGGCTCGATGCCACCAACACCCAATTGATCTCCCGCATCGCCGACCAACTCAAGCGCAAGCTGGCGGAGAACGGTCTGGAAGCCTGGGTGTACGGCCGATCGAAACGGCCGTTTTCGATCTGGCGCAAGCTGAAGGAAAAGCAGATCAGCTTCGAGCAGTTGTCCGACATTTTCGGCTTTCGGGTGATCGTGGCGACGCCGGAGGAATGTTACCGCGCCCTCGGCATCCTGCATCTGGCTTGGCCGGCCGTGCCGGCGCGGTTCAAGGATTTCATTTCCGTATCCAAGCCCAACGGATACCGTTCGCTGCACACCACCCTGATCGGACCGGAGCATCAGCGCCTGGAGGTGCAGATTCGCACCCAAGAGATGCACGAGATCGCCGAGCGCGGGGTGGCGGCACACTGGCGCTATCGCGACCACGCTCCGGCCATCGAAGGCGACGTCGGCGACATCAAGGCCTACGAGTGGTTGCGCGAGATGGTCAATCTGCTCGAAAGCGGCGATTCCGCCGAGGAGTTCTTCGAGCATTCCCGCCTCAACCTCTATCAGGATCAGGTATTCTGCTTCACCCCCAAGGGCGACTTGATCCCGCTGCCGCGCGGCGCCACACCGATCGATTTCGCCTATTACGTCCACACCAACCTCGGCCATCGCACGGTGGGGGCCAAGGTCAACGGCATCCATGTGCCGCTCTACACCCCGCTTCGCAACGGCGATCAAGTCGAGATCATCACCAACAAGGAGCAGACGCCGTCGCCGTTGTGGGAGCAGTTTGTGGTCACCGGCCGGGCGCGCGCCGAGATCAAACGCTACCTGCGTCAGACCCAGCGCGGCGAGCACGTCAAATTCGGCCGCAAGATCCTGCAGAAGGTATTTGCCGACGAAGGCTTCGATCTGACCGACAAGGCGGTGGACGACGTCGCCAAGCGTTTGCGGCTTTCCAAGGCCGAAGACGTATTCGCCGACGTCGGCTCGGGCGCGCTGCGCGGCTCCGACGTGCTTTTGGCGGTCTATCCCGAAATCAAGGAAGATCCCGAACGGCGCAAGCAGGTGATGCTGGCGGAATCGCCGCCGGAGAACAAACCGATTTCGATCAAGGGGCTTACCGCCGGGGTCGGCTACCGGTTGGGCACCTGCTGCCATCCGCTGCCGGGCGACCGCATCGTCGGTATTCGCGAGCCGGGCAAGGGCGTGGTGATCCATACCATCGACTGCGGCGAACTGGAAA
>DBTZ01000022.1:12471-21944 GCA_002307315.1 Alphaproteobacteria bacterium UBA1303 | reverse complement strand
GCTGCCATCCGCTGCCGGGCGACCGCATCGTCGGTATTCGCGAGCCGGGCAAGGGCGTGGTGATCCATACCATCGACTGCGGCGAACTGGAAAAGGCGCAATCGAGCATGGACGATTGGCTCGACGTCGCCTGGTCGAGCAACGCCGCCGAGGCCGGCCCGTCGGTGGCGCGGCTTAACGTGCGGGTGAAGAACACCTTCGGATCCTTGGGGGCGGTGATGACGGTGATCGGCAACAACGGCGGCAATATCTTCAACCTCAAGACCACCAACCGCAACGCGCTGTTTTTCGAGTTCGAGGTCGATGTCATGGTGCGCGACGTGTCGCACCTGCAGAACATTCTCGGCGCCATGCGGGTCAACGCGGTGGTCGAAAGAGTTGATCGCGTCCGCGGACCGGAAGAAAATAGCGAGCAAGCATGACACCCGAACAGGTTCTACAGGAATTCGAAGCCGCCGGCGCCCTCTTGAAGGGACATTTCGTTCTGTCCAGCGGGCTGCATTCCGATACCTTTCTGCAAAAGGCGCTGGTGTTCCAAAACGCGGAAACGACCGCCAAGCTGTGCCGGGCGCTGGCCGAAAAGGTGCGGGCGGCGGTTGCGGAGGAAATCACCGCCATCGTCTCGCCGGCGGTCGGCGGTATCGTGCCGGGCTACGAAATGGGCCGCCAGATGGGGCTGCCCGCCATGTATGTCGAGCGCGAAAACAAGCAGTTTATCTTGCGCCGCGGTTTCCGTCTCGAACCGGGGCAGAAGGTGCTGATGGTGGAAGACATCGTCACCACCGGATTGTCCTCGCGCGAATGCCTGGAGGCGATCCGGGTACACGGCGGCGTGCCGGTGGCCGCATCTTGCGTCATCGACCGTTCGGGGGGCGCGGCCGATGTCGGCGTGCCGTTGATTTCTCTTGCGGCCCTCAAATTGCCGACATGGCCGGCCGACCGGCTGCCGCCGCATCTTCAGGGAACACCGGCGGTGAAGCCGGGAAGCCGAGGGTTGGTATAGAGCGCTTTACCGAAAAATGCCTGTTGTTCCGTCTTTTCCCGCACCGGCAAGGCCGTCGTATTATGTCCGGTCGGTCGGTGAGAATGACGATTTTTTTCCGCAAAATAGAAATACCCCATGCCCGCACCGATATTGACATTGCAGGATGTTCGCCTTCGCATCGGCGATACGGAACTTCTCGACGGCGTGGAGCTGTTCGTCGAACCGGGCGAACGGCTGTGCATTGTCGGGCGCAACGGCGCCGGCAAATCGACGCTGCTGAAAATCGCCGCCGGTATGATGGAACCGGATTCCGGCCGCCGTTTCCTGCAGCCCGGCATTACGGCAAGTTATCTGCCGCAGGAACCCGATCTGTCCGGCTATCCCGATACGCTGGCTTACGTTGCCGCCGGGTTGAGCCACGGCGGCGACGAATCCCGCGCCTATTATCTATTGGGCAAGCTGGGCCTCAACGGCAACGAACCGATTGCGTCGCTTTCCGGCGGTCAGGCACGCCGCGCCGCGCTTGCCCGCGTGCTGGCGCCGCGTCCCGACATCCTGATGCTCGACGAACCGACCAACCATCTGGACCTGCCCGCCATCCTCTGGCTGGAAGAGGAACTGAAGGCCATGAAGGGCGCGCTGGTGCTGGTCAGCCACGACCGGCGCTTTCTGCAGAACCTGTCGCGCGCCACGGTTTGGCTCGACCGCGGCCGCAGCTTTCGCCTCGATCAAGGCTTCGGCGCGTTCGAAGCCTGGCGCGACAAGCTGCTGGAGGAGGAAGAGGTCGAACGCCATCGGCTGGATCGCAAGATCGCCGCCGAGGAGCATTGGGTGCGCTACGGCGTCACCGCGCGGCGCAAGCGCAACGTGCGGCGCATGGCGCTGTTGGCAGGCATGCGCCAGAACCGCCGCGAGCAGCGCAAAAGCCTGGGTACGGTCAGCTTCACCGTTACCGAAGCCGACAAGGCCGGCACCTGCGTGATTGCGGCGGAGACGGTGTCGAAGGCCTATGGCGACCGCGCCATCGTCAAGGATTTCTCCACCCGCATTTTGCGCGGCGACCGCATCGGCATCGTCGGGGCCAACGGCGCGGGCAAGACCACGCTGATCAATCTTCTGACCGGCAAGCTAAAGCCCGATGCCGGCGCGGTGACGATCGGCGCCAACATCGTCATGGCGGCGCTCGAACAGATCCGCGCCCTCGATCCCGACAAGACCTTGCAGGAGACGCTGACCGGCGATTCCGGCGATAAGCTCGACGTCGGCGGCGAGCGGCGGCATGTGATGAGCTACATGAAGGACTTTCTGTTTGCGCCCGCCCAGGCCAAGACGCCGGTATCGGTGCTGTCGGGCGGCGAGCGGGCGCGGCTGTTGCTGGCCAAAGTGCTGGCAAAACCCGCCAACTTTCTGGTGCTCGACGAGCCGACCAACGATCTCGATCTCGAAACCTTGGATCTGCTGGAAGAACTGGTGGACGAGTATCCGGGGACGGTGCTGCTGGTCAGCCACGACCGCGATTTCCTCGACCGTACGGTTTCGGCCATTCTTTTCGCCGAGGGTGACGGCCGCTTCGTCGAATATGCCGGCGGTTATACCGACATGATCGCCCAGCGCGGGCTGGGGGTGACGGACAAGCCCGCCGCGAGGAAGGAAAGCAAGCCGGCGCGCGAAAAGACGGCGGCAAAGGCGAAGCTGACGTTTTCGCAACAGCACGAACTGAAGACCATTCCCGGCGAGATCGAGGCGCTGGAGAAAACCGTCGCCGTCCTGCATGGGAAACTTTCGGACGCCGGGCTTTACGCCCGCGACCCGGCCGGATTCGCCGACCTTTCGGCCAAGCTTACCGAGGCGGAAACCCAGCGTGCAGCCCTTGAGGAACGCTGGCTGGAACTGGAGCTCAAGCGCGAGGCGTCGAGCGGATAATGCGCCGCGATCAGCCGCGAAGCCTTCCGCAAGGTCGCTATAGCAGCAACAGCCCTCCGACGACGACCAGGGCCCAAAAAACCAAGCAGGACGTTACGCAGATCAGAAATACCGGATTGCACCGCAACCGGCCTCTGCGGGTGATGCCATCTTCGTCGGTGTCGAACGCATTTTCCGACATCGTGTTGTTCCTCGGCGGCTCCTCGCTCCATTGGAGCGCAAAACGCAGAGGTTTGGTACAAAAGACACGAATAAACTTTAACGCCCCAAGTCAACCTTGGGGCGAACGTAGCGGGCGGAACGGCCGCGCCAAGGCGCGGCCTTCCGAAAACGGACGGAGGGAATCAGAATTTGACGCCGACCCCGGTGCCGATCAGCCAGGGATTGATGTTGACATGTCCGGCAATGGCGTTGGACGAGCCGAACGAAGCGGTAGTCTGCAGAAACACTTTTTTGACATCGATGTTGAGAAAAAAGTTTTCGCTGACCGGAATGTCGGTGCCCGCCTGAAGCGCAAACCCGAAGCCGTCGGTTAGGTGCAGTTTGCCCAGTGCGCCTCTGGCGCTTTTGTTGTAGAAGAACGTGTATTGCGGGCCGGCGCCGAGGTAGGGCTTGAACGGCCCGATCTGATCGAAATGGTACTGCAAAGACACAACCGGCGGCAGAAGATAGGTAGTGCCGAGGGAGGTGCCGTTCTTGAGATAGATCGAATGCTTGTCGGTGCCGGCAATGGCTTCAACCGCCCAATGCTCGTTGATGAAGTAGGTAATGTCGGCTTCCGGAATAGTGGTGTCGGTGATTCTCACCAATCCTGTGGCGGTGCCGACATGCGAACTGACGTCGGGGACGATTTCCACTGCGCGCAGTCGCAACAGGATCGTGCCGGGCGCTTCTTCGGCGGCGGCAGGAACGGACGACAGGGCCAGGGCCGACAACGCAGCGGCGGCAAGGAACTTGGTTTTCATGGTGCATCCTCAATAAAACAGTTTCTGTGTTGATAATATCCAGGCGATGCGAAAATAGAATGTGAAATGTCAATTTAAACAAAATATGTATGTACAAATATACGAATTTACGATTATATGTTGCTCGATAATCTCCAGTCGCCGCATGCAAAAAAGCCACGGGGGAGGCATTCTTCCCCGTGGCTTTTCGCTACTCGATGCGGTTTTTACTGCATCTTCAGCGAGATGCTCATCCCGAAGAAACGCGGTTCGCCGGCGATAAAGGTGGGAATGCCGAGATTGTCGCCCGAATTTCCGGCATCCTTGATGTACTTCTGATCGAGAACATTACTTGCGTATGCGCTAATGCTCCACGGGCGGCCTTCCGGCTGCCAGGTGAGACGCAGGTTCAACAGACCATACGGTTTCTGGAACTCGTCGAGCTTGGTGTCGGCGATCAGATTGTCCTGTTCGGAGGCAATATCGTCGTCATCGTCGAAATATATCTTCGACTGCCAGGTATAGGTCGGCAGGAAGTTGAAGGTTCCACCGAACAGGTCTTGGCGGATCGATGCGCCGACCGAGAATTTATGGTCGGGGTTGAGGCGGAATTTATTGCCCTGGTATATCGACGCGCCGACGAAGCGGGCGCGGTTGTAGGTGTAGGTGGCGAATAGATCGGCCCGGTCGGCGACGGCCCATTCCATCGTGCTTTCGAAACCATAGGCCTCCGCCTTGCCGGCGTTGAAGGAAACGAACTCGCCGCTTTCCAACCGAGAAGATTGGAAGTTGGTGTAGTCGTAGAAATACAGCGCGGCGTCGAGGCGGAGCTTGCCGTCCATAGCAAACGTCTTGGCGCCGATTTCGTAGGAATCGACGAGTTCGGCAGGCGCCGGGGTAAACGTCGGGTCGCCATTGGGAGCGGTCGGCGATTTTGCACTCAGAACTTCTGGCCGACGACCACGGGCATAGGTGGCGTAGAAGCTGGTGTTATCTTCCGGTGCGTAACGGGCGGAAAAGCGCCAGGAAAGACCGTCGTCCGAAAAATCGCGGGAGATTTTATCGCCGTTGTTCTTGGTCGGTTGGTAGATGATGCCCCATCCGGTGCCGCTGGCGGCGTTTTTGAGGAACATGCCGAGATAGGATGTGTCGGCCGTTTGGGCAGCGAAGGACGTGGTCTTGTCGTCGTGCGTATAGCGTGCGCCGGCGTTCAGCTCGAATTGGTCGGTAAGGCGATAAGTGACGTCGCCGTAGAGATCGACCGACTTGGTCTTGCCGTAATTGGTGGCCTCTTCCCAATGGTTGGATTTGAGGCCGGCGGCGACCGCATTGAGTATCGCGTTGTTGGCGGTAACGTAGGCGGTGGCCTGCGACGTAGCATAGGCGGCGGCGGCGGCGGCGCCATAATTGCCGACCATTGCATTGTAATATTTCGAATAGACCGTCGCTTTGGCGATGCCCTTGATAAGCGCCGGCGCATAACCGCCGGTAAAGGTGCTCGAACTGAAGAAACTGGCGGGTTGGTATTGCAATAATGCGGACTGACCACTGATCAGCGCCAGCGCCATGTTTTCGTTGAACTGCAGGGGTACGCGCTGCGACACGTTGCTGTAGAAGTAGCTGACGCCGCCGAAGGCGGTAAGCCGGTCGCCGTAATCGTAGTTGAGCCGCATCTCGTGGCTGAACTGATCGCCACGCTCGTCTTCGGCCGATTGCAGCATCGGCTGGGCGAAGCCGTCGGGATCGAAGACTTCCAGCGAGTCGAACCGGCGATAGGCGGTGACGGTGGATAACGTCAGTTGCGGACCGATTTTATAGTCGGTCAGCCCCTTGACGTCCCAAACCTTACGGCTGAGGCCAAGGCTTTTTCCGTTCTCGAAACCGGCGATATGGTCGGTCAGGGCCGCACCGGAGGTATGGCCGAGGTTGCCGACGATGGTGCCGTTGACGTCCGCAGGGTAGAACGTACCGGACTTGAAGGAGGTACCGCTCGGTCGATCGACTTCGCCGTTGACGATGACGTCGAGGGTAAAGTTCTCGATCGGTTTCCAGGCGACGGAAAGACGGCCGGCAAGGGTATCGACCGAATTGTAGTCGTCACCATCGCCGAGATTTTCGATATAGCCGTTGCGCATTTTGTAGCGGGCGGCAAGACGCACCGCCACGCTGTCGCTGACCGGCAGGTTCACCATGCCTTCGAGCATATGGTAATTGTAATCGCCGGTTTCGAGCGAAGCGGCATAATCGTATTTTCCGATCTTGGCCTTGTTCTGAATGACGTTGACCCCGCCCATCAGCGCGGCGCGGCCGAACAGGGTGGTTTGCGGCCCTTTCACGACTTCGACGCGCTCGATGTCGAACAGTTCGATGTAGGTGGCGCGGGTGGTCGAAATCGATACGTCGTCTTCGAACACCGATACGCGCGGTTCCTGCGCCGCTTCGCCGGAGTCCAGCGTCAGGCCGCGCAACCCGAAACCCGGGTTGTTGGGCGATTGATTCTGCACCACGAAGCCGGGCACGAACAGCGACAGCTTGTCGAATTCCTGGATGCCGACGTCGGTCATGAACTTGCCGGAATAGGCGGTAATCGCCATCGGCACATCGACCGGGTTCTGTTCGCGCTTCTGCGCGGTTACCACCACGGTTTCGATCAGCGATTGGTCGTCGATCGCTTCGGCCAGAGCCCCGACGGGCGTCATGGCGACGGCGAGCACGGCCAGCGATACAGCGTTCTTGTAGACGGACATGCAAAACCCCTCAATTTGCGAACACTCATGCGCACGCAAGCGCATTCTGCTCTTCGCTAAGGAATACTCATGACAGTATCGTGTGTCGTACATGTCACTCTCGCGACGACGCGTCCGAAAACCGGCGTCGGCATGTTTTCCCTTTGCCGGTGTGGCTTTGTCGTCCCTTTCGCCCCATAGCCATATGTATATATACGAGAATTCGAAATTTTTTACTACTATTGCGCGATGTGCGGCTGCGGCGCCTTGCCCCTGCGGCGGATAATCCCCAATATTGCCGGGTTGAGTTGAATCGGTCCTTCGCGGCCGTGCAGGTGCGCACATGCAACTTCAGCTTTCGACCTGGCCGGAAATCGAATCCTATCTGGCGATCAGCAAGGCGCTGGTCATCCCAATAGGATCGACCGAACAGCACGGTCCCACCGGTCTGATCGGCACCGATGCGCTGTGCCCGGAACTGATCGCCCGGGCGGCGGGCGACGAAGCGGGGTTCCTGGTGGCGCCGACGTTCGATGTCGGCGTCGCCCAGCATCACATGCAGTTTCCCGGGACCATCACGCTCAGACCATCGACCATGATCGCGGCGATCCGCGATTGGGCCGACAGCTTGATCCACCACGGCTTTCGGCGGCTTTACTGGCTCAACGGTCACGGCGGCAACATCGCCACCATCAATGCCGCCTTTGCCGAGGTCTATCACGAGAAGAGTTTCGCCGCCGGCCGGCCGACCGCCTATTGCATGATGCGCAATTGGTGGGAACTGCCCGGCGTTGCCGAAACCTGCAAGGCGCTGTTCTCGGCCGAAGAGGGCAATCATGCTACGCCGAGCGAAATTTCGCTGACCCGCTATCTTTTGCCCAAAACCTACAAGGTCGCGCCGCTGTCGCCGCCGGTGGCGGCATCCGGCCCGATTCACGATGCCGAGGACTTTAAACGCCGCTTCCCCGACGGGCGGATCGGTTCCGACCCGTCGCGCGCATCGTCCGCTGCCGGCGGACAGATCTACACCGTGGCGGTGAAGGGGTTGATTGCCGAATTCAAGGCGTTCGAGGCGACGTGAATTCCATTCGCCGGCCCCGTGCCGTCGTGCCTTGGTTACCTCGCTTCGATTGCTGCCATGTCGTCGTCGGACAAGCCGAAATGGTGGCCGATTTCATGCACCAGGACATGACGGACCACCTCGCCGAGAGTGACGGAATTCTCCGCCCAGTAATCGAGGATCGGACGGCGATAGAGAAAGATCATCGTCGGCTCGGGCCGCGCATGGCCGGAGTCGCGTTCCGTCAGGTCGGCGCCTTGAAACAGGCCCAAGAGATCGAACTCGGTCTCGACGCCCATTTCGTCCATCACGTCTTCGTCGGGGAAGTCCTGCACCGCAAACAGCACGCCGTCGCATAAGTCGCGGAACTTTTCCGGCAGCCGGTCGAACTCGACGCGGGCGATGGCTTCGATATCGTCGAGCGACGGGGCGAGAAGGACAGACCAGTTCATGGCTCGAAGGATAGCAAGCTGTGGAAAAACCACAATATCCCAACGCGTTTCCCGTACTTGACATAGCGGCCGACTGGGCGATTATCACTCTGTCCGGGGGCGTCCTGAATTGACAGGGCTGAGATCGCAATCCCGCGAGTCCCTTAAAACCTGACCCGGATCATGCCGGCGTAGGGAGAGGCATCATGAACAAGCCCGTTTTGAATTTGCATAACACCGCCGTTACCCGCGGGCCGTTTCCCGGTTCGAAGAAAGTCTATGTCGATGGGGTGCCGTTTCGCGAGGTGGCGCTGTCGGGCGGCGAACCGGCGGTGAGGCTATACGATCCCTCCGGTCCTTATACCGACGAGGCCGCCGAGATCGACATCGAGAAGGGCCTGAAACCCCTGCGCCGCGAGTGGATTCTGGCCCGCGGCGACGTCGAGGAATATGCGGGGCGGGCGGTCCACTACAGGGACAACGGCCTTAAGGAAGGCGAATCCGTCGGCGTGCCGGAATTCGACCGCCGCGCCTTGTTGCCTTTGCGGGCGAAGGCGGGCAGGCGGGCGACCCAGATGCATTATGCCCGTGCCGGGATCGTCTCCGAGGAAATGAAATTCGTCGCCGCTCGCGAGAACCTTGGCCGTGCCGCATCGCGCGACGGGCAGGATTTCGGTGCGTCGATCCCCGATGCGATCACGCCCGAATTCGTGCGTAGCGAAATTGCCCGCGGCCGCGCCATTATCCCCGCCAATATCAATCATCCGGAATCCGAGCCGATGATCATCGGCCGCAATTTTCTCACCAAGGTCAATGCCAACATCGGCAATTCCGCCGTTGCCTCGGGCGTGGCCGAGGAAGTGGAAAAGATGGTGTGGTCGATACGGTGGGGCGCCGACACGGTGATGGATCTTTCCACCGGCCGCCACATCCACGCCATCCGCGAATGGCTGATCCGCAACGCGCCGGTACCGATCGGCACGGTGCCGATCTATCAGGCGCTGGAAAAATGCGGCGGCATCGCTGAGGAACTGACCTGGGATTTGTACCGCGACACCTTGATCGAACAGTGCGAGCAGGGCGTCGATTACTTCACCGTGCATGCCGGGGTTCGGCTGGCGCATATTCCGCTGACCGTGGATCGCGTCACCGGCATCGTCTCGCGCGGCGGCTCGATTCTGGCCAAATGGTGCCTGGCGCACCATCAGGAGAATTTCCTCTACACCCATTTCGAGGAGATCTGCGAAATTCTGTCCGCCTACGATGTGGCGTTTTCCTTGGGCGACGGCTTGCGCCCCGGCTCGACGGCGGATGCCAACGACGCGGCGCAGTTTGCCGAACTGGAAACGCTGGGCGAGTTGAACAAGATTGCGCAAAAGTACGATGTGCAGGTGATGATCGAAG
>DBTZ01000022.1:0-12200 GCA_002307315.1 Alphaproteobacteria bacterium UBA1303 | reverse complement strand
GCCCCGGCCATGTGCCGATGCACAAAATCAAGGAAAATATGGACCGCCAGCTCGCCGCTTGCGACGAGGCGCCGTTCTATACCCTGGGGCCGCTGGTGACCGATGTGGCCGCAGGGTACGATCATATTTCCTCGGCTATCGGCGCGGCGATGATCGGCTGGTTCGGCACGGCGATGCTATGCTACGTCACGCCAAAAGAGCATCTCGGCCTGCCGGATCGCGACGATGTGCGCGCCGGCGTGGTGGCCTATCGCATCGCCGCCCATGCCGCCGATCTGGCCAAGGGCCATCCGGCGGCGCGGCTGTGGGACGATGCCATGAGCAAGGCACGCTTCGAATTCCGTTGGCGCGATCAATTCGCGCTGTCCATCGATCCCGAGATGGCGGAAAGCTTCCACGACGAGACTTTGCCGGCAGACGGGGCGAAGATCGCGCATTTCTGCTCGATGTGCGGGCCGAAATTCTGCTCGATGAAAATTTCCAAAGAGGTGCAGGACGAGGCCCGGCGCAAGAACGATACGCTGTCCACCACCGAAATCCGCGCCGCGATGGCGAATAAGGCCGAGGAATTCAAAGCCAAGGGATCGGAAATCTATCTGACGAAGTAGATTTCGCCCCTTGACCCCGGACGAGACAGTCCCCATCTTCTGTAACAATATCCCTTACAGAAAGGCTGCCCGATGCCCGGTTTGTTGTCCCCTGCCCAATTCGGAGACTTGAAGCTTGCCAACCGTATCGTCATGGCGCCGCTGACCCGGTCGCGCGCCACGGCAGATACCCGCGTGCCGACGCCGGTCATGGCGGAATATTACCGCCAGCGCGCCTCCGCCGGGCTGATCCTCACTGAGGCGACCATCGTCGATCCGATGGGGGCGGGCTATGCCGCAACCCCCGGAATCTATGGCGACGAGCAGGTCGAGGGCTGGAAACCGGTCGTCGAGGCGGTGCATGCCGCCGGCGGCAAGATTGTCATGCAGCTTTGGCATGTCGGCCGGATTTCCGATCCCGAACTGCTCGGCGGCAATCTTCCGGTGGCGCCCAGTGCCATTGCCGCATCCGGCCATGTCAGTTTGCTCAGGCCGATGCGGCCTTACGTGACGCCGCGGGCGCTGGAAGCGGACGAAATTCCCGGCATCGTCGCCGCCTATCGCCGGGGAGCGAGAAACGCCAAGCGGGCCGGGTTCGACGGCGTCGAGGCGCACGGCGCCAACGGCTATCTGTTGGATCAATTTTTGCAAGACCGCACCAATACGCGTACCGACAGGTATGGCGGCCCGGTGGAAAATCGTGCCCGGCTGCTGCTGGAAGTCGTCGATGCCTTGATCGAGGTATGGGGACCGGGGCGGGTCGGCGTGCATCTGGCGCCGCGCGGCGATTCCCACGACATCGGCGATTCCGACAAGGCCGCTACCTTCACCTATGTTGCCGGCGCGTTGGGAAAGCGTAAAATCGCCTTCATCTTCACGCGCGAGAAGACGGCCGAGGACAGCCTGGCACCGAGGATGCGCGAGATATTCCTAAGGCTGGGCGGCGGCGGGTTCGTCTTCAACGAAGGCTTCACCGCCGAAACCGCCGAACTGGCGGTGGTAAACGGCACGGCCGACGCGGTGGCGTTCGGCAAGGCGTTCATCTCTACCCCGGACCTGGTTACCCGCATAAAAACCGGCGCGCCGTTCGCCCCGTGGGATATGGAGACCTTCTACGGCGGCGGAGCAAAAGGGTATACGGATTATCCTGCGCTGCCGGTAAGATAGACGATATCGAACGTGGCGCGGAGGCGGCCGTCCTCGCCGTGCGCGGTTCGATAATGCGCCAGCGCCGCCGCCAGCGCATCGCGGCGCAAGGGACGAGGGTCCGTCAATCCGCCGGTTTCGCCCATCAACCGCAAATCCTCCACCAAGGTTTCGAAGGCGCGGTACCGCACGACGGTACGTTCGACATCGGCCACCGGATGGGAGAAGCCGGCCCGCACCATGAGACCGCCGAGGTCGCGCACATCGGCGAACGGGGCTACGCGCATCGCCGCGCCGCCGCAGATCTCGGATTCTCCGATGGCCAACGATTCTTTCATTTCGCGCAAGGTCTCGCCGCCGAACAATGCCGCGGCAAAGAACCCGCCGGTATTCAGCCGCGTGCGAATTTGCGCCAGCGCGCCGGGCAGATCGTTCAGCCCGTGCAGCGACATCAAGCTGACAATGAGATCGAAGGTTCCTTCCGCCGCCAATTGTTCGTCATCGTCGAAGCCTGCGACGATCCAGGTATCGGCGCATTCGTGCAGATACTCGGCCGCCTTATACTCGGTCGCCAGCGCGACGCTGCGTTGCTTGGCGAGCGGCGCCAGCCGGTCGGCGATACCGTCTGCCGCCTCGCGCCATATAAAGCGGTCGCCCGTCATCCGCATGGCGCGGGCGCCATGCCGCGCCCGCCGTTTGGCGTCGAAAATCCGTTTGGGATTACCCGTCATTGCACTAGATTAGCAGCATGAACGTGACGGGCACAATTGCACACCGGCTTTGGCGCGGGTTCCTCGATCTGGCATTTCCGCCGTTGTGCATGGTCTGCGGCAACGAAGTCGAAGAAACCGGCAGTTTGTGCGCCGAATGCTGGTCGGCGGCGCAGTTCATCGACGGCCCGGTGTGCGAGACCTGCGGTTTGCCGTTCGAGATCGATCCCGGCGCGGCGTCGCAATGCGGATATTGTCTGGCCCATCCGCCCGCCTTCGACAAGGCGCGGGCGGTGATGCGCTACGACGAGACCGGCAAGCTGCCGATCCTGGCGCTCAAGCACGCAGATAGACTCGATCTGGTGCCGGGATTTGTGCGCTGGCTGACGCGTGCCGGCAAGGAACTGTTCGCCGAAGCCGATCTGATCGTGCCGGTGCCGCTGCATCGCTGGCGGTTGTGGACGCGGCGGTTCAATCAGGCGGCCGAACTGGCGCGCCGGATTTCCCATGATGCCAACGTGGCTTTCGCACCCGATCTGCTGGTGCGGCGGCGGCCGACCCCCAGCCAAGGTACGATGGCTTCGGCGAAGGCGCGGCGGCGCAATGTCCACGGCGCGTTTGCGGTTTCTGCGGCGCACAAAGCGGCGGCAAAAGGCAAAAGAATTGTGCTGATCGATGACGTAATGACGACCGGTGCCACGGCTGATGCCTGCGCTCGCGCGTTGAAGCGGGCCGGCGCGGATAAAGTTTTCGTGCTGGTGCTGGCGCGCGTTGTGCGGCTGCCGGCCGATGCGGTATAGATCGAGCGTTCGAAAGCGAGTTCGGTCATGCCCAAGATCGTCGTCTACACCACGAAAGTCTGTCCCTACTGCGTCCGCGTCAAGAAGCTGCTGGAAAAGAAGGGGGCGATCTATGAAGAGATCGACGTCTCCGACGATCCGGCCTTACGCGAGGCTATGGTCGCGAAAGCCGGCGGCAAGCGGACCGTGCCGCAAATTTTCATCGGCGACACCCATGTCGGCGGTTGCGACGACCTCTATGCCCTCGACAAGGCCGGCAAGCTCGATCCGCTGCTGGCATGAGTGCGTTCCGTACCGCCTGCGTGCAGATGAATGCCGGGGACGACGTTGCGGCGAATGTCGCCGCCGTCTCGGGTTTGATTCGCGAGGCGAAGGGGCTGGGCGCGGATTTTATCGCCACCCCGGAAAATACCACCTTGATGGCGCAGCAACGCACCGACAAGTTGGCGAAATGCCGAATCGAAGCGCACGATCCGGCGTTGCCGGTCTTGCGCACGCTTGCCGCCGAATTGAAAATCTGGCTGCTGATCGGATCGATTGCGATTCTGGTGCGCAAGGACAAAACCGTCAACCGTTCGTATCTGATCGCGCCGGACGGCACCGTCGCCGCGCGCTACGACAAGATCCACCTGTTCGACGTCGATCTGCCGAACGGCGAGCGCTATCGCGAATCCGACACCGTCGAGCCCGGCAACGGTACCGTCGTTGCCGAACTGCCGTGGGGCAGGCTGGGCATGACGGTCTGTTACGACGTGCGCTTTCCCAAGCTCTACCGCGCATTGGCGCATCAAGGGGCGATTATCCTCACCGTTCCAGCCGCCTTCACCGAACTGACCGGGGCTTCGCATTGGCATGTGTTGGCACGGGCGCGGGCAATCGAAAACGGCGCCTTTGTGATCGCCCCGGCACAGTGCGGCGTGCATCCCGGCGGACGGCGGACCTTCGGCCACTCGCTGATCGTTTCGCCCTGGGGCGAAGTGCTGACCGAAGGGGGCGACGAGCCGGGCGTCTTCATTGCCGAAATCGATCCTGCCAAGGCGCTGCAGGCGCGGGCGCTCATTCCCAGCCTGATGCACGACCGGGATTTCTCGTGATCGTGCGCTCGAGGCTTGCCCCCTCCGCTTCGAAAAGAGATTGGTTAATTCTCGAGGGTTGCACAAGCGAATTGAAGTGCCCATGTTAACACCATGATTGTGTATGCGCTTCGCTGCGACAGCGGCCATGAATTCGAGGAATGGTTCTCATCGAGCGCGGCGTTCGATCGGGATGCTGCGGCCGGTGCGGTTGTATGCCCGGTTTGCGGTTCGCCTCATATCGAGAAAGCCCCCATGGCCCCTTCCGTTGCGGGTTCCGCAAAGGCTGCGCCGGACGGCTGTCCGATTGCCGCCGCCGGCGAAGCCCCGCCGTGTGCCGGGGCATGCCGTTGCTTCCCGAGATAGGCTGCATATCGTGATCGTCTATAACCTGAAGTGCAAAAATGGGCATGAATTCGAGGGCTGGTTTGCCTCGATGGCCGCCTATGACGAGCAGGTGGCCGGCGGCAAGCTGATCTGTCCGATGTGCAATTCCCACAAGGTGGAGAAGGCGATCATGGCTCCGGCTGTTTCCGGAGCAAAAAAAATGACTCTCAATACCGACGAAATCCACAAGATGCGCAAGGTGATGAGCGGCATTCGCAAGAAAGTGCTGGAAGAGGGCGAAAACGTCGGCCGCCGCTTCCCCGAGGAGGCGAGGGCGATTCATAACGGCAACGCCGAGGAGCGCCAGATCTACGGCGAGGCCAGCATGACCGAGGTCAAGGAACTGATCGACGAAGGGGTCGAGGTCGCCCCTTTGCCGCCGGATTTGGACGAAGTGGCAAATTGACCGCTTATTTGCGCTCCGCCACCATCATGTAGTTCACGTCCGTATCGGCCGACAGCCGCCACATCCAGTTCAAGGGGTCGAAAGACACGCCTTGGGTTTTCAACGTCTTGAACCCTGTTTCCTCAAGCAAAGCGCAAAGTTTTGCCGGTGGAACAAAGCGTTCCCAGTCATGGGTGCCGACTGGAAGCCAGCGAAGGATATATTCGGCACCGATCTTGGCCAGCAGCAAAGACTTGAGTGTTTTGTTTAACGACGCCACGAACATTAGACCGCCAGGTTTTATCAGAGCGGCACAGGCACGGATGTACCCGGGCAGGTCGGCGACATGCTCGATCACTTCCATGTTGAGGACGACATCGTAAGCGATGCCAAGCCCAGCCAATTCCTCGGCTGAGCCAACCTTGTAGGCAATGCCAACTTCAGATGCCACGGCATGCACCGATGCGGTTTTGATGTTCTTTTCCGATGCATCGACGCCGGTAACGCCGAACCCCAAACGTGCCATCGGTTCGGCCAAAAGCCCGCCGCCGCAGCCGATGTCGAGCAATGTCAGGCCGCCGAACGGAATCCGGCACTCGCGGCCGAAATGGGCGGCACAAGTATCGCGGATGAACGCCAGCCGGACCGGGTTAAACCGGTGTAAGGGGGCGAATTTTCCCTCGGGATTCCACCATTCGGCTGCCATAGCCGAAAATTTGGCGATTTCAGCCGGGTCGACCGAGGGTGCGTCTTTCATGGCGTATTTTTCGCTTTGTCGGCAATAAAGTGCCGTCTATGTATGCAGCAGGAAAGAGCAGCGTGCAAACGGACGGGCTATGGCTAAGATCGCGATGAAATTCGGCGGAACCTCGGTGGCCGATCTCGACCGCATCCGCCATGTTGCCGAACTGGTCGCCGGCGAGGTTAAAGCGGGCAATCAGGTCGCCGTGGTGGTGTCGGCGATGGCCGGCGAGACCAACAAGATGGTGGGCTGGATCAAGGAACTCGACCCGCTTTTTCCTGCGGTGGAGTACGACACCGTGGTGGCGGCGGGCGAACAGGTCACCGCAGGGCTTCTTGCCATTGCGCTGAACGCCATCGGCGTCAAGGCGCGCTCGTGGCTGGGCTGGCAGATTCCGATGCGTACCTCGGCCATGCACGGATCGGCCCGGATCGAAGGCGTCGATCCGACCGAGATGAACAAAAGCCTGGAAGACGGCTATGTCGCCGTGGTTGCCGGCTTTCAAGGGATTGCGCCGGGCGACCGCGTCGCCACCTTGGGGCGTGGCGGTTCGGACACCTCGGCGGTGGCGGTGGCGGCGGCGCTCAAGGCGGATCGCTGCGACATCTACACCGATGTCGATGGCGTCTACACCACCGATCCCCGGATCGTCGCCAAGGCGCGGCGAATGGAAAAGATTTCGTTCGAAGAAATGCTGGAAATGGCTTCGCTGGGCGCCAAGGTGCTACAAACCCGCTCGGTCGAGATCGCCATGCAACATCGCGTGCCCACCCGGGTGCTTTCGACCTTCGATCCGAAGGCGGGTGGCACGCTTCTGTGCGACGAGGAAGACATCGTGGAAAAGAAACCGGTCACTGGCATCGCCTATTCGCGCGACGAAGCCAAAATTACGCTGTTGCGCATACCCGACCATCCCGGCATTGCCGCGGCGATTTTCGGGCCGCTGGCGGACGCCGGCATCAACGTCGACATGATCGTCCAGAATGTGTCGGAAGACGGGCGCAAGACCGATCTGACCTTTACCTGCGGCCGCAGCGAACTCGCCAAGGCGCTGGACGTGCTGGAAAAGGCCGGCGAAGCCATCGGCTATCGCGAGCTGACGAGCGATGCCAACATGGCGAAGATTTCGATCATCGGTATCGGTATGCGCGCGCATCCCGGCGTGGCCCAGACCATGTTTACCACCCTGTCGGACAAGGGGATCAACATCCAGGTCATTTCGACCTCGGAAATCAAGGTCAGCGTGCTGATCGCCGAGGAGTACGTCGAACTGGCGGTGCGCGCACTGCATGCCGCCTACGAATTGGACAAGGTATGACGCGGGAAGGAACCGCCTGATGCCTCCGGTCGCGGCGGGCGGTCCACGCATTCTCTTGCGGCGCCTGCGCGAGGTGATGGCCGGACAGGGCAGCGCGCAAGGGCGGCTCGACAAGCTGGTTACCGTCATTGCCGCCAATATGGTGGCGGAAGTCTGTTCGATTTATTTGCGCCGCGCCGGCAAGGTGTTGGAACTGTTCGCCACCGAAGGGCTCAATCCGGAAGCGGTCCACCGCACCCGGATGACGGAGGGCGAGGGGCTGGTCGGTTTGGTGATCGAAACCGGCGAGGCGGTGAACTTAAGCAACGCGCCCGATCATCCGCGGTTTTCCTACCGGCCGGAAACCGGCGAAGATCCCTATCATTCCTTCCTCGGCGTGCCGATCGTGCGCGGCGGTCAGGTGTTCGGCGTTCTGACGGTACAGAACCGCGCCGCCCGTCAATATGCGGAAGAAGAAGTCGAGGCAATGCAGACGGTGGCGATGGTGCTGGCCGAACTGGTGGCCCAAGGCACCCTGTTCGACGTCGCCGAACTCGACGAACCGGAGCTTTCCGCCGACAAGCCGCTGCAGTTCAAGGGCGAGGGGCTTTCGGACGGCGTGGCGGTCGGCACCGTGGTTTTGCACGAGCCGCGCGTCAAGGTCGAGAAGATGATCGCCGACGACGCCGAGGAGGAACTGGCCCGCCTGGAAGACGCAATCGGTGCGTTGCGCGAGGCGGTAGACGAGATGCTGTCTTCTTCAGACCTCGATCTCAAGGGGGAAGGGCGCGAAATCATCGAAGCCTATCGCGCTTTTGCTCACGATCAGGGGTGGCGTCAGCGCATGCGCGATGCGGTACGCGCCGGACTGACCGCCGAAGCCGCGGTCGAACGGGTACAGGACGACATGCGGCTTCGCCTTTCGCGCGCCAGCGACCCGATTTTGCGCGAACGCGCCCACGATTTCGATGATCTGGCGCGGCGGTTGTTGCGCCATCTGGCGGGCAGCGGACATAATGCGATGCAGGAATTGCCGCCCGCCACGGTGTTGGTGGCGCGGGCAATGGGACCGGCCGAGCTTTTGGACTACGGCCGCGATCGGCTGCTTGCGTTGGTGCTGGAGGAGGCGGCTTCGACCTCGCACGTCGCCATCGTGGCCAAGGCGATGGGGGTGCCGCTGGTCGGTTCGACGAACGGCGTTGCCGATGCGGCGCGACCGGGCGATACCATCGCGGTGGACGGCGAGACCGGCGAGGTGCATTTGCGCCCGCCGCCGGAGATCGTTTTTCTGTTCGAAAACAAACAGGCCTTGCACATCGACCGCGCGGCGCATTTCGCCTCGGTGCGCGATTTGCCGGCGGTCACCAAGGATGGGGTGCGGATCAAGCTGTTGATGAATGCCGGGCTGATGCTCGACATGCCGAACCTTGCGGCTTCGGGGGCGGACGGGATCGGCCTGTTCCGCACCGAACTGCAATTCATGGTCGGCGAGACCATGCCGCGCATGCAAGATCAAATGTCGTTCTATCGCGACGTACTCGACGCGGCCGGCGACAAGCCGGTGGTGTTTCGTACCCTCGATCTCGGCGGCGACAAGGTGCTGCCCTATGCCCGCTGGGAGCGCGAGGAAAATCCCGAGCTCGGCTGGCGGGCGATCCGCATTGCGCTCGACCGTCCGGCACTATTGCGCATCCAGGTACGGGCGATGCTGCAAGCCGCCGCGGGGCGGATTTTGCGCATTCTTCTGCCGATGGTCAGCGAAGTGGCCGAATTCAACGCCGCCCGCGTCCTGATCGATAAGGAAATCGAACGGGGGCGGTTGCTGTCGCAGCCTCTGCCCAAGCAGGTGTTGGTGGGGGCGATGCTGGAGGTGCCGGCGCTGGCCTTCACCCTTCGCCAGATCATGCGCAGCGCCGATTTCGTTTCGATCGGCTCCAACGATCTGTTGTCGCTGGTTTTTGCGGTGGATCGCACCAATCCCCGGGTGGCGCGCCGTTACGACACGTTGAATCCGGCGACGTTGGCCCTGATTCGCCTGATCGTCGGCAGCGCGCGCGAGGCAGGCGGAACCCTTTCTCTTTGTGGGGAAATGGCGGGTCACCCTCTCGACGCCATGGCATTGATCGGCTTGGGCTTGCGCACACTTTCGATGTCGCCGGGACAAATCGGGCAGGTCAAGATGATGATTCGCAGTATGAATCTTGCCGTAGTAGAAAAATTTGTGGATAAGTTATGCGGTCGTACCGATCATTCCTTGCGTCCTCAGCTTGCCGCCTTTGCCGCCGGACAAGGCATCGTCATTAAATAATCTTGTTTATTCCAGTGGTTGCGTGAGTTTTTTGATTGTGGAAGTCATAGGTAATAGGGTAATTTGCGTAAAGGTGCGGCAAGATGTGTCGGCACTGAAGGATGCTATGCAGAAGCACGAAATCGTTACGAGATGACACAAGTCACGCGGCTGACATTGAATGAAGACGGCGGGCTGAATCGCAAGCGCATAAACCTGCGAGAGATTTCCGGCGACCTTGATGCCCCGCTCGAGACCGTCGGCCAGGATTTGCGGGCCGCGCGCCTGAAAAGCGGCGAGGACGTAGGTGTTGCGTCGCGCGCGCTTCGAATTCGCAAGGAGCATCTTGAGGCGCTTGAGGATGATCGTCTTGAGGCGTTGCCCGGGCGTACCTACGCGGTCGGTTTCGTTCGTTCGTATGCGGATTATCTCGGTCTCGACCCGGTGTTGTTGGTCGAGCGCTATAAGGCGGAGATTGCCGGGCGCAACGACACGGCTACGCCTCCGGTCACCGTGATCGACGAGGACGAGCACAAGAAGCTGCCGCAAGGATGGTGGATCGCAGCGGTTGTCGTATTGCTGCTGGTGATCTACGGGGCCTTCAAGCTGATGGAGAAGGCCGACGACGCGCTGAGCGTGAACGAGCCGCAGGATGTGGCAGCGAACATGCCGGTGCCGAAACCGGTGCCGAAGCCGGTGGTGAAACCGCAGCCGGTGCTGACTGCACCTCAGCCGGCGGTCGACGTGGCCCCCGGTTTGACGCCGACTTCGTCGGATGCCGCGCTGTCCGTGCTGAAGGATACGGCGTTGCTGCCGTCCGGTGCCGCCGCATCGCCGCCGCGCGAACCGCTGCCGCAGGGACGCGTCTTCGGTGTGCAGAACAAGAATGCGCGGGTTGTGCTCCGTGCGCTTCAAACCGTGCGCATTCTGATTACGCCGCCAAAGGGAAGTCAGTATCCCTGGCTGCTCAACGAAATCCTCAAACCGGGCGATATCTATCAGGTTCCCAACATTGTCGGAATCAAGATGACCGTGTCGGATGCCAGTGCAGTCGAAGTCGATCTGGACGGACAGGTGGTTGGCCGCATCGGACGCAAGGCGGAACCGGCGGACGGTCTGTCGTTGGATCCGCAGGCGATCATGGATCGTTACAACCATTAGCGGACCGAATTTAGGTCTTACGTGTAACTCAAATCCGGGTAGGATGATATGAGCGTTCGTGCGTACCGTGGAATTCAGCGCCGTAAATGCCGGCAGATTCACGTGGGAAAAGTTGCCGTCGGCGGCGATGCGCCGATCAGCGTACAGACCATGACCAATACGCTTACGGCAGACGTCAGCGCCACCGTTGCCCAAATTCGCAAGGCAGAAGAGGCCGGTGTCGATATCGTTCGGGTGTCGTGCCCCGACGAAGACTCCACCAGAGCGATGAAAGAAATCTGCAAGGCGGCCAAGGTGCCGATCATTGCCGACATACATTTTCATCACATTCGCGCCATCGAGGCGGCGGAGGCGGGCGCGGCCTGTCTGCGCATCAATCCCGGCAATATCGGCAGTGCCGATCGGGTGCGAGACGTCATTAAGGCGGCCAAAGACCACGGCTGTTCCATACGCATCGGCGTCAACGCCGGTTCGCTGGAAAAAGATCTGTTGGAAAAGTACGGCGAGCCGTGCCCCGAGGCGATGGTCGAAAGCGCCTTGGGCCACGCCAAGATTCTACAGGACAACGATTTCCACGAATTCAAGATTTCGGTGAAGGCGTCCGATCCGTTTTTGGCGGTGGCGTCCTATCGCGCTCTGGCCAAAGCCATCGACTGTCCGCTCCATCTCGGCATCACCGAAGCGGGTAGTCTGATCACCGGTACGGTACGCTCGTCGATCGGTCTCGGTGCGCTGTTATGGGACGGTATCGGCGACACCATCCGGGTTTCGCTCTCGGACGATCCCGTACAGGAAGTGCGCGTCGGATTCGACATTCTGAAGACGATGGGCCTGCGCTCGCGCGGGGTCAGCATCGTGTCTTGCCCCTCTTGCGCGCGTCAAGGGTTCGACGTGATCAAGACCATCAAGACGCTTGAAGAGCGTTTGCAGCACATTACTACGCCGATGTCACTGTCGGTGCTCGGCTGTGTGGTCAACGGTCCCGGCGAGGCGCGCGAGACCGACATCGGTTTTACCGGCGGCGGCGTCGGCAAGGGGCACGGCATTGTTTTTCTCAACGGCGAGCCGTCGCATCGCGTCGAAAACGATGACCTGATCGAGCATATCGTCGATTTGTGCGAGAAGAAGGCGGCAGAGATCGAGGCCAAGAACGGCAAGTAGCGAGAGGCAATTTGCGAATGGGATACCGTTCGCTGCCGCAGTTGCCGTTCGCCATTCAATACCCGCTATTCGCTCAACATGATTCCGACCGCCAAACTCGAACGCCTGCTCGACCGCTTCGCTGCGGTGGAAGCCGAACTTGCCTCGGGTGTGGCGGGCGCATCGTTCGTCAAGCTGTCGAAGGAATATGCCGAGCTCGATCCGGTGGTGAAGGCGGCACGGGCCTACCGCGAGACCGAGAAACAGTTGGCCGATGCCAAAATTCTCGCGGAAGAAGGCGGCGAAATCGAATTGCGCGACATGTTCGCCGAAGAAGCCGCCAACCTCAAACACAAGCTGGAAACGCTCGAACACGAGCTGAGGATTCAACTTCTGCCCAAGGATGCGGCGGATTCGTCGTCCGCCATTCTGGAGATCCGCGCCGGCACCGGTGGCGACGAGGCGGCGCTGTTCGCCGGCGATCT
>DBTZ01000051.1:2522-5454 GCA_002307315.1 Alphaproteobacteria bacterium UBA1303 | reverse complement strand
GCGTGGCGTTTGAACGCCATAAAGCTGCATAGGGTCTTTCCCATGCAGCTTGGTATCAGTCCGCAAGCCAGCCGGCATCGGCGAAGTGGGACCGACATAATTTACGTCAGGGGTAATCGTGCCAGTTGCCCTGCTGGTCGCGGATGCGCCAGCCGTCTCCGGTCTTTTCGACGTCGCCTTCGTTCAACGGAACCTTGGCGAAGCCGCCGGGAATATCGAGCACATAGGTCGGCATGCACAAGCCGGAGACCCGCGCCCGCAAGCTCCGCACCAATTCCTGCCCTTCCTTGATCGAAAGGCGGAAATGCGCGGTGCCGGGCGCCAGATCGGGATGATGCAGATAATACGGCTTGATGCAGTTTTCGACCAGGGTTCGCATCAAGGCTTCCAGCGTATCGACATCGGCGTTGATGCCCTTCAATAGAACGCTCTGGCTCACCAGCGGGATTCCGGCATCGATCAACCGGGCGATAGCCACGCGCGCCGCCGGCAAAAATTCGCGCGGATGATTGGCATGCAAGGCGACGATGGTGGTGGCATCCGGCACGATCAAGGAGGCGACGAATTCGTCGGTGATCCGCGAAGGATCGACCACCGGCACCCTGGTATGCCAGCGGATGATCCTGACATGGGGAATGGCCGAGAGCCTTCGGGCGATTTCGCCGACCCGTCGCGCGCTGAGCACGAAAGGATCGCCCCCAGTGAGGATGACTTCCCAGATCTCGGGGTGCGCCTCGATATAGGCGAACGCCACCGCCAATGCTTCCGGCGACAGCGCGCTTTCGCCCTTGCCCACGCTTTCGCGACGGAAGCAAAAGCGGCAAAAAATCGGGCAGGTCAGAATCGGCATGAACAGCGCGCGATCCTTATGGCGATGGACGATGCCGGGAACCGGCGAATGGGCGGCATCGCCGATGGGATCTGGCCGATCCTCCGGCGCCGCGGCAAGCTCGGCTTCGCTCGGCACGAACTGGCGGGCGATGGGATCGCCAGGATCGTCGCGGTCGACCAGTGCGGCCATATCGGGGGTGATCGACATCGCATAGCGCGCGACCACATTCTCAAGCGTCGCGCGGGTGCCGGGCGCGGTCAGCCCTTCGTCGATCAAGGCGGCAACGGTTTTGATCGGCGTCATGGCCCATATTCCCCAGCCAACGGCGTCCAGATCACGTCGTTCAAGGTCCGCGCACCCGCTGCCAGCATCGCCAGCCGGTCGAAGCCGAGCGCCACGCCGGACGCCTCGGGCATGTGCGAGAGCGCGGCGAGGAAATCCTCATCCAAGGGATAGCGCTCCCCATAGATGCGTTCCTTCTCGTCCATCTCGCACTCGAAGCGCTTTTGCTGTTCCTCCGGATCGGTCAGTTCGCCGAAGCCGTTGGCCAGTTCCACTCCGCAGACATAAAGCTCGAAGCGTTCGGCAAAACGCGGGTCGTCGGGAGCGCGGCGGGCCAGCGCCGCCTCGCACGCCGGATAGCGGTCCAAAAGCGTCGGGCGCCCCTCGCCCAGCCTCGGCTCGATCTCCGCCACCAGCACCTTGGAGAAAATGTCTGCCCAGGTATCGTCGGCCGCCGGCGCGATCCCGGCGATGCGCGCCGCGTCCGCCAACGCATCGCGGATGCCCTCGCCGCCTTCCGTCAAGGTGGCGGCCAGATCGATGCCGGCGTATCTAAAGAACGCCTCGGCCACCGTCAGCTCTTCCGCCTCGGCGAACGGATCGCACACCCCGCCGTGAAAGACGAATTGCCTGGTTCCGGCCGTCTCGGCGGCCAAGCGGACCAGATCGACCGCATCGCCCATGACGGCGGCATAGGGCGCGCCCGCCCGATACCACTCCAACATGGTGAATTCGTTGGCATGAAGCGGACCGGCCTCGCGGTTGCGGAACACGCGGGCGAAATCGAAAATCTTCGTCTCGCCGGCCGCCAGCAGCTTTTTGGCGGCGAATTCCGGCGAGGTATGCAGGTAAAGCAGACGTTTTTCGCCGTCGGGGGCGATTTTCTCGGTGGCGAAGGCGGACAAATGAGCCTCGTTGCCGGGAGAAACGGCCAAAACGCCGCATTCCACCTCGGTAAACCCGGCTTTTTCGAACCTGTTGCGGATCGCCGCCTTGATCGCCCCGCGCAAAACCAGCGCCGGGCGGCGGTCGGCATGGCGCCCCTTATCCCACCAAGGAGAGATCGATGCGCTCTTGGCCAAGGCGAAAGCTCCTGCTAAAAGCCCCCACAAATTCGCGGCCAAGCCGCTTCCGCGGGGGATCGTCCCCGCGCCATCATCGACGAGGGTTCAACGTGGTTTCGGTTATCGCCAGCTCCGTGCGCAAAGGCAATGTCCTCGAAAAGGACGGCAAATTGTACGTCATTCTCAAGGCGGAAAGCATCCATCCCGGCAAGGGCACGCCGGTCACCCAGATCGAGATGCGCCGCATCGGCGACGGGGTCAAGGTCAACGAGCGCTACAAGACCACCGACGCGGTGGAACGGGCCTTCGTCGAAGAGCGCAAATACGGCTATCTCTACCAGGACGGCGAGCACTTCGTGTTCATGGAGCCGGAAACGTTCGAACAACTGACCGTCGATGCCGATGTGGTCGGCGAATCCGCACCCTACCTCCAGGAAGGCATGGAAGTGTTCCTGTCGATCTACAACGGCACCGCGGTCGCCATCGACATTCCCCAGCGGGTGACGCTGGAGGTGGTCGAGACCGAACCGGTGGTCAAGGGCCAGACCGCGTCCAACTCGTTCAAGCCGGCGCTCTTGTCCAACGGCGTGCGCACCACCGTGCCCGGCCACATCAATGCCGGCACCCGCGTCGTGGTGATGACCGCGGACGGCGCTTACGTCGAACGCGCCAAGGACTGAAGCACTCTCGTTGCCGCCGCCGCTCCGGTGGCGAAGCAGGCGGTCAGCAGATAGCCGCCGGTGGGGGCTTCCCA
>DBTZ01000051.1:0-2280 GCA_002307315.1 Alphaproteobacteria bacterium UBA1303 | reverse complement strand
CAGCAGATAGCCGCCGGTGGGGGCTTCCCAATCGAGCATTTCGCCCGCCGCGAACACCCCCGGCAGCTTGCGCAGTTGCAGGTTCCCGTCGAGTTCGGCAAGCCGGATACCGCCCGCCGACGAAATCGCCCGCTCGATCGGCGCCGGCGCGATCAGCCTCAACGGCACGGCCTTGACGCAAGCGGCCAACCGGTCGGGATCGTTCGGCAGATGCAGGCCGTGCGCCTCGCGCATCAGGTTGATCGCCACCGGCGGCAAATGCAGCGCCTTGCGCAAGGCATTGGACAGCGATGCCCCTTTTTTCACCGCCTTAAGCTTCGCGGCGATATCCGCCTCCGCCATTTCGGGGCGCAAATCGAGCCCAAGCACGGCGAAGCCGGCCCGTTCGATCTCGTCGCGCAACGGCCGGCTCAAGGCGTATACCCCGCCGCCTTCGAGGCCGGTCCCGACAATCACCGCCTCGCCGCGAACCGTTTGACCGCCGAACGACAGGGCGAGGCTTTTCAGCGGCTCGCCGGCAAACGCCTTGAACCGTTCGCTCCAGGCGCACACGAAGCCGCAATTGGCCGGCTTGAACGGCGCCACCGCCACGCCTTTCGCCCGCAGGATGTCGGCCCAGGCGCCGGTCGACCCCAGCTTCGGCCAGCTTGCCCCCCCCAGCGCCAGCAGCGTCGCATCGGCGGATATCGCCACGCTTTTGCCATCGGCAAAGAACGCCAGTTCGCCGACCTCGTTCCAGCCGCGCCATTCGTGACGAAAAAAAAAGCGCACGCCCTGGCGCTCGAGCCTTTGCAGCAACGCGCGCAGCAAAGGCGAGGCTTTCATCGCCTTGGGGAACACCCGCCCCGAGGTGCCGACGAAGGTTTCGGCCCCCAATTCGTCGGCCCAGGCACGCAAGGCGGACGGCGCGAAGGCTTCGAGATGGGGGCGCAGCCACGCGGCGGCCTCGAGGTAGCGGGCAAGAAACGCTGCGAAGTCTTCGGTATGGGTGATATTGAGGCCGCCGCGCCCGGCCA
This sequence comes from Alphaproteobacteria bacterium UBA1303, assembly GCA_002307315.1. Taxonomy (GTDB): domain Bacteria; phylum Pseudomonadota; class Alphaproteobacteria; order Micropepsales; family Micropepsaceae; genus Rhizomicrobium. The sequence goes on along the minus strand of DBTZ01000051.1, from coordinate 1,264 downwards.
TCAGAAATTTGCGCCCCGGCGACGGCATGCGCTCGTACACGGCGACATCCACCCCGGCCGCGCTTAAAATATCGGCCGCGATCAAGCCGGCCGGCCCGGCGCCGACGACGATGGTTTTCACATGACTTACCGCAACGGCTCGACCGGCCCCTCGCCGGCCTTGGAATCGGGATCATACCCTTCGTCGTGCAGCGGGCGCAAACCGAGCAGATCGAGCCGCATTTCCACCAGCCGGTAGATCTCTTCGGGGCAATCGCCGTCGGCGACGTTAACGCCGAGCGCCTTGGCCCGCTCGCGGCTGATCTGCTCGGAATGGGGCAAGTCGCCGCTGGAAAGGAAATCAGTAATCATGCAAGCGTTGTCGGCGGCGAAATGGCTCTTGTTCATCAGTGCGCAAGCCTGCGCTTTGGCGTTCTTCTGCTCTTTGTCGACCATGTAGGACAACAGCGCGGTGAAGTCATCGACCGCCTGAATCGGCTTTTCCTTCATCAGCCGCTGAAAGGCGTCGGCGGGAATGCCCATGAACTGGTTGTCGATCGGCCCCAGACAGGCATTCTTCCCCATCACCACTTTTTCGCAGGCGAGCGCCAAGATGGTGCCCGCCGACATCGCGCAATAGGGCACATAGGCGGTGGTGTTGGGCCTATCCTTCAGCGCACCGGCGACAAGTTCGCAGGCAAAAGCGCTGCCGCCCGGCGTGTGCAGCACCAGATCGATCGGCGTGCCGTCGCCGGCCTCGCGAATGGCGGCGAGGACTTCGAACGCCTCGCGCACCGACAGACTGTCGCGGGCATCCGGCGGCGATCCGGGATTGCCGAAATCGTGGATGACGGCGATGGTCTTGACGCCGGCCCGACCGGCCGGACGCGGCGCCGGCACAAAGCGCGGCGGTATATGCACCGACGAGGGCGCTGCGGCATCGCGCAAATTGGGAACCTGCACCGGGGCGCCGCCCCGACGCCGTGACGCCAGCTTGATGACGAAGGAGACCACCGTGGCAGCGGCGATCAAGCACAACAACGCAATCAGAAGCTTCGAATCCACGCTTTGTCCCCCCATCCAGACCCAACCTTGGGTATCATAGCTTCGGAACGTCCCGGCGCAAAGGCGGGCGCGGCAACAAGACTAATACCAAGCTGCATGGGAAAGACCCCATGCAGCTTTATGGCGTTCAAACGCCACGCGGGCTTCTTCGCGCCATATGGCGCTTACGGCCGTTTGGCCGCTCGGACGTGCATAGGTCATAACCTATGCACGTCCGTAT
>DBTZ01000054.1 GCA_002307315.1 Alphaproteobacteria bacterium UBA1303 | reverse complement strand
GTCCAGCGTTGGGGGCATGCTCACCTGCCCCTACGCGGCCCGCCTGAGTCCATTGCCGACAGAGCGGCTAGGTGTGGACCCGGACACCCGGGACGGCCTCAGCGAGTCTCTGCGTGGGCATGAGGGGTGCCGCGTTGAATGGAAATCAGTTCAGCCGCGTCGCGTGCGGTGGCCTTAGGCTGCAAGCCGTCAGTGGACTTTAGCGGGTATTGGCAGCGGCATATTAAGGCCTCCTGAATAGCCATACACTCCACAGAGGACTCACACATAGGGAAGATGATGACTGATTATTCAGAGAGAAAGCTAACGTCCGCTAGTTTCAACCAATTCCAATTGGAGCATTACAAGGGAGAAACGCAACTCTCCATTGGCCTCCAAATTTGCATCTCCAATCAGGAAGGTGGGCTTAGCGGACCATCTTCTGTCCTTTGGATCGGGATGACAATAGACCCATCACTTTCCGTTCAAGATCTAGAACGCGCCGCCGTAGAACGCGGACTTGCTCTTCTAAAGAGGCTTTCTCAAGAGACGGTAGAGACTGTGATGGAGCGTCTGACAGTGCCGCTTGAGTTTGAACCGATAAATTCGTGAGCATGATGACAACGTGCCTTTCTTCGGCTAGATTAATCTAGCCTGGTGCGTCGTCGCATTGGCACATCAACGCGCGGGAAGCTTGGCGGCAGCCGCGCGGATCACCAAATCAGAGAATACCCCAAAGCGTCTCAGCAGCCTAGTTCCTAGGCTCGCTGGTGCTGGGCTATTGCGTGAGCGTCCAAATGGCGCTGCACCCAATTCTGTGGGCACGCATTGAGGGGGTTGGGCCGCTTTTCACTATGGGCAGGAGAGCGGCGGAGCAGTCACGTCATAAACCTTCGCAGCAGCGGTGCAGAAGCCAGCTAAGCTGTAGGTCACATCCTTTTGGAAGCCGCCCGACAAGTAAACCCGAACTAAGAGCGACCTGCCCGAGATCATTTGTCGTACAAGCAACGGTGGTGTGGTGTCGGTCGGTTTGTCCGTATTGTAAAGTACTTGGGCTCGCCAAGTAACATAGCTTGGCTGCCATGTACGGGGAAACAACTGGTAGCCAAGTAACCTTTCAGCACTAAGTACACCAGGGGTCACAAATTCAAATGCCGCGTTTTGATCAACTCTAAACACAGGAAACAATTGACTATCAAATAGGTCCGTACCAAGCGAACTCATTCTTACCCACATGCCATTATCTTTGAACGTCATACACAAGCGAAATTGAGATTGCGTAGAACATACTTCGCGCGCGATCTCGTCCGTAATGGCGTCCTTGGAGTTAATCGCGTCCCAAGATTGAGCCGATGCGGCGGGCACTCCAAGGAATGCGCCCACAAGCGCGGCGAGTGCAATTTGAGCAGCTTTGATCATCTGCCCCTCCCTGCAATTAGATACACAAGCTGAAATTTTCAGGTCTAATGCGAACCGCCGGTGCATTGATATGTAACCGTAACAAGAAATCTCAGGCACCCGCTATTGCTCGGTTGCTCACACTCCGTTTTTCTGCCACCAAACGGTTCAGCATCCGAGTAGCCCCAAGCATGGCAGCGTTGGCGGGCCGTGATTAAGGCTTGTTCTGTATTAATCTTGGGCACTTCAAACAAGCCATATTCATAAGCGAGATTTACAGTACCATCTGCACGACTTCCGCCAGTGGCTTCCAAAGTTTTTTCAGTCGCGCACCCTGCAACAACTAAGATCGCTGCTATCGCAATCAGATATTGGCGTTTCATTTTTCTTCCCCAGAATAGTCAGAGCCTTCACATTTCAACTCTGATCCGCGTTGCAACTTAGTCCTGCAACTTATTGTTGGCAACGGGCGATTGGACAACGCTTCACTGTGTCAACATTAGACCCGTTCTAAATTTGATTGAGCTTCACGCCTTTGTGGGCAAGTTTCAGGTTGAGCCGCACCCGTCTAACCACGCGGGCAAAGGTTGCCGCTTTAGTTTCGTCCAATCAATTCTTAGGTCAAATTCCTTCGTTATCTTGTTTCTCAAATCGCTATCGTCAATTGCCTTTTTTCGGAGCATCATTCCGTATGCTTCGTTTAGAGCATTTGATGCGGCGTGCATTCCGGTTTGTTTTTTGTGCTCTTTCCATATTTTTATGATCCTATCGGCATCAACCGCCTTCCATCCGTATTTATCGGCAACACGTTCTAATTCGTTAGCTACAACTACGACGGCATAAGTGTTTTTGTCGGAACCACCATATTCTTTTAGTCCAAAGCCTTTCCAATAGTGCATTTGCCTAACAATCCATTCGTCGCGGCGGTCTTTGATGCGAGCGGTTTCAGTGCGCTTCCCGTTGCCACGGTGCAAACCGCCGCTTCTAAGGATTTTGAGAATTAGATCGCGAGCCTCTTTAACGTGCAACACCGCTACTTCTTCCCGTTCAATGAGCGCGCACAATGCTTCAACGTTGCCGTAATCTCTGATTTCTAGAATTGCATCTAGCGGCAACAGGCTGTTTTCGTATAAGCAGCCCAACAAATCGCGACCTGTCATGCCTGCACCTTTTTGGGTTTCATCGAAACAACATTGCCACTTTCCGTTTTTGCGCAGAATGCAGCCCAATCTTGCATCATCAATTTGCGTTTCTCGAATAGATCGCCACGCCGGTAAGCGGCTTCAACTTTGTTTCCGATAGCGTGCGCCAATGCCATTTCGGCAACATTGTGCGGATAATTTGTTGTTTCCGATGCCCAATCGCGGAAACTACTGCGAAAACCATGCACAACAGCGTTGACGCCTTCCATGCGCCGCAAAACCGCGACTAGCGTCATGTCGCTCATCGGCCCGCCGCGTGAAGCCGGAAAAACTAGGTCTGTGCCCGCCATGCGGGGCAACGCGCGAAGCAGGCTCAAGGCCGCGTCCGACAACGGCACGCGATGCTCTTTGCCCATCTTCATTCTATCGCCAGGAATGACCCACACCGCCGCTTCCATGTCGATTTCGGACCATACCGAAAGCCGCGCCTCTCCGTTGCGGGTGGCACACAGGATCGTAAACTCAAGGCATCGCGCGCCCATGCCTTCCATCGTGCGCAGCCGCTTCATAAAACCGGCCATTTCGGCATATGGCAGCGCCGCGTAATGTTTGACCTTGGCGATTTTGGCGGGTGCGGCTAACAGCTTGTCTAGGTGCCCACGCCAGCGGGCCGGATTGAGGCCGTCGCGATACCCGCGCGCCGTCGCCCAATCCAACACCTGTTCGATCCTGCCGCGTAGGCGCGTCGCGGTTTCGGTCTTTTCGAGCCAAATCGGCTCAAGGATTGCCATGACGTGCGACAATTGAACATCCTGCACCAACAGGTGCCCGATCTTCGGAAAGGCAAAGCTGGCTAGGCTGTGTGCCCACTGTTCGCGGTGCTTGGCGTTCCGCCACCCGGCTTCATGCGCAGCGATGTAAGCCTCCGCTGCCGCTTGGAACGTCAGCGCCTTGTCCCGTGCAGCGCTCAGGGCGCTGCGGGCAGCCCTCTTTTCCGCGATAGGGTCAATGCCCACCTTGATCTTCTCGCGGGCCTGTCGGGCTGCCTCACGCGCGCCAGTGAGCGTCACATCGGGAAAGCCCCCAAGCCCCAAGTTGCGGCGTTTGTCGCCTATCATGACGCGCAAAACCCATGACCGCCCTCCCGTGGGCAGAACCTGAAGCCCAAGACCCGCAACGCCGCCCACAAAGTGCAGGCCCGGCTTGGTTAGTTGCTTGATCGCCAGCGGCTTCAGTTCTTTCGCTTTCCGCATTCGCCAAATCCATCCATCATTCCATCTATCATACGATGCGCAATTCAGCGCGATGTCAAGAAATGGCGTGAGAAGACCGTGTGACGGAAAGTCCCGTCAAATATGGCTTTCTGAGACGTTATGAGACGGGGTGAAGTTCGATTCCGGGGGAGCTTGGCTCCACCATTCCTCCCGATATATTCCGCTATATGCATACGGTGGCGTCGAAGCGGATGTCCGCTTGGTCCATATCGTCGTCGAGGTGCAGCGGCACTCGCTGTCCTTCGACCGCTTGAGCGCTGTGGCGGCGGCGTAACGGCCCGGCAGTAGCATCCCATCCGGTACAACATCTAGGGCTACGACGGCGTGAATTCATCAAAATATTGATCTTTGTTTTCACTCATTGCCGCCCCCTCCCCCCGCCACATTCCATTCCTTTTGTCTAAAAATGGAGGACTTTCCCTTACATCGTTATCGCCGTACCGAAGCGACGGTAAATTGCAGCAGCTCCGCTATACGGATTTCAAAAAACCGAAAGCCTACACCCGTTTTTCTGATCTTGGATATCCAACGGCGCCGAGTACGCCTGCTTGCCCGAGAACAAAAGCGGCGGGGAAACCCCGCCGCTTTTCGTTTGCTTATTTCTCCACTTTCTTACAGCCGCCGTCCACCGGCCAGTAAACGGAGAACGGCTCTTCGTTGGGATCGAGTTCGTTCAGTTGCTCGTCCCAATGCCCTTCGGTCAGACTCCATCGTTCCTTCTCGCCGGCAACATAGGCTTTAAGATCGGGGAACAGGTGACGAATCAAGTCGGGGCGGCTATAGGACAGTTTTTTGCCCTCACCGGGTGCCGGCTTGGTAATGATGATCGCGAAGTCCCACAGCGGCTGCCCCATGTGGGTGCCGCTGGCGTATATGTGTTCGCTCAGCACCGCCCCATTTTCGACCGAATACTTCATGATCGGATAATGCCACTTTTTATAGAGCGCCAGCCATTCGTCCTGCTTGCCGGCGGCAATCTTGTAGTAGCCGATACTGACCTGGGGTTTGCAGTCGCCGCGGCCGTTGGCGCCCTGCGCGAACGTCGGGCAGGCAAGGGCCATCAGCCCGAACGCCGACAGGACGATATTAGCGATTGTTCTCATGCATTTTACTCCGGTTGGTTATAGCTTGACCTTGAACGAGGCGTAGAAGACGCGACCGAGAATGTCATAGGTGCCGGCCTCGGTGTTGCCGGCGGTTCCATCGACGATCGGCGGATCGCGATCAAAGATATTGTTGATGCCGCCGCGAAGGCCGAGACTGTCGGTAATTTTCCAGTTGGCGAAAAGATCGAACACATCGAACGCATCGGTATCGGGCGTGGTAGACGATGGGTTGTTGGCCCTGTCCGCCGAATGCAACTGTCCAATATGCCGCCAACGCAGGCCAAAGCCGAAATCGTCGTTGGCATAGGTGGCATTGGCCACGCTCTTCCACCGCGGCAGCGATCCGATCGATCCGTTGAATGCCGATCCGACGGTGCCGGTATAGTTGCCCCAGCTTCCGCCTTTGACCGACTGTACCTGGAAGGAGAACAGGTAACTGACTGTCGCATTCAGCCCAACGGTGCCGGGAACGTCGAGTCCGAAGGCATCGAGAGCCGTCTGCCAGTCGGCTTGAACGTCGATGCCGCGGGTTTTATAGGCACCGAGGTTTTCGGTCGGCTGCTGCACCCCCTCGATTTTGCCGGTGGATGTATTGCGGTTCAAAAGGGAGCAGTAATAGTTGTTCGCCGAATACGTCGGATTCGACCCATCGAGATTGAAGCACTTGTCGAGTGCCTGTAGCCCGCCGATCACCCCGATCGCATTGCTGACGCCGATGCTGTAGTAGTCGACCGACAAAAGCGCATGATCGAACAGCGGGTGCGAGAACGGCGAGGACAACACGGTCCCCACCGTGTAAGTGCCGGCGATTTCCGGCTTCAGCGCGGTGTTGCCGACATTGGTGGCGACGATATCGTTCTGCGCGTTGGCGAAGGTATCGATCAAGGTGGAAGGAACGCCTTGAGCAACGCACAACGTCTTGATCTTGACGGCATTGCCGCCGGTGCGTGCAGAACTGTTGTAGGCGCATGGATCTCCGCCGCCCGACGAAATTTCGCCAATTGCCGCGCTGCCGCTGGTCGGCGCCACAAACAATTCGCCGACATTGGGGGCCCGTACCGCACGTTGATAGCCGCCTCGCAAGCGCAAGGCGTCGAACACCGACCAATTGGCGTCTACTTTGTAGGTGCTTGCGCCGCCGGACAGGTTGTAGTCGGAATAGCGATATGCCAAATCGATATCCAGATTTTGGACCGCCGGCAAATTTTTCAGAACCGGAACCCGCAATTCGGCGAACCCTTCGTAAACATGGGTCGAACCGCTGCTGGCGCCGGCACTGGGAACGCCGATCGTCGTGCCGTTGGCAATGTCGCTGTCGGGTTTGTAGTCGTAGTTATCGCCGCGATAGCCGACACCGATGGCGAAACGCACTTCTCCGGCAGGCAAATTGAAGGCGTGCCCCTGGAGATTCGCCTCGACGATGTTCTGATCTATGTTTGTGCGCTGTTGCGGACTGGCGACAATATAGTTGTAACATGCACTGGACAACGTCGTAAGGCCGAAGGGATTATAACCGCCGTCGCAAATGCTGGCGCCGCCGTCGGAGGCGTTGAGCAGCGTGTAAAGTTTCGACTTGACCACCGAACCGGGACTGATGGTTGTCACCCTGGTTGCTCCGTGGCTGGCATAAACCTCCCATTCGCCGTCGATCGCTGCGACCTGCCCGCTTAAACCGGCCTGCAACTGGAAGACATTGAATTCGCGGTTGTTGGCGCGCGGTCCGGATTCGTAAAATCGCTTGTCTAGCAAAAAACTTGCGGTCGGATTGGAACGCGAAGCCAATAGCGTGGCCAGCGCCGTCGGAACGAACGGGTTGGTGGACGGAATGGTAAGGGTTGTGTTGCCGGGTTCGGCCAGTGTGGTCGAGGTATAGGTGACGAACTGGGCTTGCGCGAATGCCTTGATGTTTTCCGATATGTCGTAGCTGCCTTTGGCGAACACCGTGTAGCGTTCGAGCGGCGTTTGGCTCAACAAGTAGATGTTCTTGTAGTAGATTTGGCTATTCTTGACCGATAGTTCGTTATCGCTGCTGCCCTTAAAGTTGGTTACGCCGTTGGTGGCGGAGAACAGCGTTCCGTCGGTATTGAAACTGAGATTGCTGCTAGCCGAAACGGTGCCCGCGGCATAGCCATAGCCGGAGAACAGCGTATTGATTGCCGCTTGGCTAGGCGCGTTGGTACTGGGATTGTAGACGCCTTCGCCGGTGCGTAAATCGCCTTGACCCTCGTTCTTTTGGAAGAACGGTATGTTCTGATAGGAAATGGAATCCCGTTTGGTATAGGACAGCGAAATCAGCGCATTGCCGCGATCACCGGAGAAATTACCGCCGAAAAGAACGGAGTAATCCTGGGTGCCCCCGCCATATCCCGAGCTGCTGTACTCGGTATTGACCTCCACACCTTCGAATTTACGGGTCTTGAAGTTGATGACCCCGGCTATGGCATCGGAACCGTAAACCGCTGAAGCCCCGCCGGTGATGATCTCGATATCCCCGATAATCGCCTTGGGAATGGTATTGATATCGACGATCTGCTGGCTGTTGGATGGCTGAAGGCGCTTGCCATCGAGCAAGACAAGATTACGGGTCGATCCCAGGCCACGCAGATTTACCGTTGCCATGCCGTTGGCGTAAAAACCCGTCGTGGTGGCTCCGCTGCCAACGGTAAATTGCGGCAAGGTGTCGAGGGCACCTTCCAATGTCACCGCCCCAGTGGAATCGATAGTCGCCACACTCAGTGTGGTTATTGGGCTGTTGGCAAGAAAATCGCGTGTGGCGATGCGCGACCCGGTAACCACCACTTGTTCGATAGACGAAACACTGACATCTGCCGCCAGATCGGCGGCGATGGCTGGAGCACTTAACCCGCCGATGGCAACCACGCTGCCGAGCAGAATTGTCCGCATATGACGACGCTTACCGCCGTCACGGATATGCACATGATCGATACTCACAATTATCCCCTTGCGACGCCGCACGGCCGCAACCGTCCAGGCGTCGACATGCGCTTTAGCTGTTGATGACGCGGAGCAAGCTGCACACTCAAAACCCCGCGGAGATGTTCGACCCCATGTCTGGCCATCCCAGCCAATTACAGAAATAACACCTTGTTATTGTGTTATATTCTGTAATACATAATAGTCTGAAATATACTTTTATATGTCAACAACTAGTTGTTTATTACTTATATATACATTTTTTATGTGTATATATAATATAAAATCATTTCAGTATGTTGTGAGGGGATGGCAAATTCCGCGACAAGATGTCGTCCTAAAAATTATTCGTGCGAATACACGCGGTGCCCGATGCATCGACCATCGCCACCGACTGATCCACCGCTGGACCGGGCACGTAGCGCTGCAGCAGATTGCCGCTGCCGTCGTATTCGGCAACCTCGTCGCGCCGGAAAAGAGAGAGTACGCCGCCGTATGGGGATAAGGACCGAACCCTATTTCAGCCAATCGGGGTCAAGCTGCGGTTCGCCCAGGAAGAACCCCTGGAAACGATCGATGCCGAAGCCTTCGAGCAGCTTGGCATCCTCTTCCGAACCGACCCACTCGGCGGTGGTCTGAAGACCGAAGCTTTGGGCCAGTTCGGCCAGCGTGCGCACGAACATCTGGTTCTGCGGCGATTGCGACAAGCCGGCGACATAGGAACCGTCGATCTTGACGAAATCGACGCACAGCTTCTGCAAATTGCGGAACGAGGTATAACCGGCGCCGAAATCGTCGATCGCCACCTTGCAGCCGAGTTCGCGAAGTTGCGATACAAAGCGGGCGTTTTCCTCAAAATGGTTGAGCGCGGCGGTCTCGGTGAGTTCCACCACCAAGCGCGGCGCCACGTTGGCGTGCGAGCCGACGTAATCGATGAAGGACTGCAGCCACACCGCATCGCACGAGGTGGTGCCCGATACGTTGACGCTGAGCGAAACACCGGGCGCGGCCTCCAGCGCCTCGATCACCATCTCCAACGCATGCCAGTCGACCAGCCGCACCAAGCCGAGTTCCTCGGCGGCGGGAATGAACTGGCCGGCGGAAACCACCTCGCCGCTTTCCCGCTTCATCCGGATCAGGCATTCGTACTCGACGATTTCGCGCGTCTTGGCCGAGAATATCGGCTGATAGGCGAACACCAAGCGGCGCTGTTTCAAGGCCGTCAGCACTTCGTCGGCCGACGCCATCAAGCTGAGACGGTCGTTCTCGCGCTGTTCGGACGGCTGATACAGGTTGAAACCGTCGCGGCCTCTGGCGCGGGCGCGCCCCAACGCCTCTTCGGCGCGCAGCATCGCCTCCTGGCTGGTCGATGCGCCAGTGGGCAACCAGACGGCGCCCACCGTCGATGTCGCCGCCACCTGGCCGGCGCGCGTCTCGATCAAGTTATCGCGCACCGCGCTGCGCAGACGATCGGCGACGACGGAGATTTCAAAATCGCCGCAATTCTTCAGAATCACCCCGAATTTATTGCCGGCCATCCGGCCGATGACGTCGCTGGCACGCATGGAGCGCAACAGCCGCTCGCCCACCGCCACGATCACTTCGTCGGCGGCGTCGAAACCGTAGGTGTCGTTGATCATCGCCAACCGGTCGATCGAAGCGACCAAAAACGCGCAATGGCGGTTTTCCGCCTTGGCCTTTTCGATCGCCACCGCCAACTCGGCACGCAGGGAATTGCGATTGAGATGGCCGGTCAACTCGTCGCGAGTGGCCAAATAGGTCAGCCGCTGGTTCTGGCGGCGCAATTCCGAAATTTCAGTGAGCAGCCCGCAGACTCGCTCGACACCGCCGTCCGCCGCGGTCAGACGCACCGCTGCCAGTGCATACCACATCGATCCCAGCGGCGAGGCCAATTCGACTTCGAGGCGGAACGGCACATTGGCGGCCGCCCCCCCCTCGAGCAGGCCCATCAACTGACTGCGGCTCGATGCGCTCATCAACTCGAGCAGTGCCCTGCCGCGATACAGCCGGGAGGAATCGGCCTGATGGGGAAGTATGTTGAAGGCGCCGTTCCATTGGACGGTATCGTCGGTCAGTTTCCAGTCGAAGGCGACGCTGCCCGCGGCGATAACCGCCAGTTTAAGCATTTCCGCCCCGGCAACCGCCTCGAGCGGCGCCAGATAACTCGATGGCTTCATCTGAAGCGACTGTTCTAACACGTTCCACCATCCCCGGCCGGTTTTCCGGCGCTATCGCAGGATGATGGCGGCGCCCTGTTAAAAAACTCGAAACTTTTATCCGAAAGCCGGGTTAACGGAGGGCTGGTCCGCGCTTTGCCTTAACAAAGGATTATGACGAGCGCGATCGCATTTCCCATCGTAGCAGGTGCCGCCTTGACGCACCGCGGTACGCGCGTGCATTCGACGGAAAAACCCGCATCCGGCAACGATCGTTACGGTGAATCCCCGCGCTTCAAACCATCGCGCCAAGGCGGCGACAAGGCGCCGGCTGTATGCAATGCGTCCCAAAACGAGACGAGGAATACCGTCCCAAATTGGAACGGTCCGCGTTTGTCCTCGGCCTTCGCCGCACAGGTGATAGGGCAAGCGATGGCAAGCGCCTCTCCGCAGCCTTCAGCGTTGACGGCTTATCGCGCCTACGATCCGCGGCGGGCGACGGCGTTTGACGAACGTGTCTGAAATCCGCACTACCGCCAACGCGATGCCCAAGTGTCCCGCCGCCGAAAACAACAGCAACGCCGACGGCGCATCCGCATCCGTGGACACCAGCGCACATGACGCGGCGAACAGAGCCACCCCGCCCGCAGTCAATTGAATGCTTGGGCCGCGCAGACGCATCAACCCACGCCTAGCTATTGCCAGGATTGCCGCCACGCCGACGACCTGCGGCGCCACCGCCGGCAGCACTTCCCCGCTATAGGCGGCGCCGACGGCGGAAAGCAGTGTCGCCGTCAGAATCAGCGCCGCCACCCCCGGCTTCGCCGGACGGCGGAAGCTGGCATGAACTGCGAAGGCGAGGAGCACTACTGCCAGGGTGCAGGCCAGCGGCGCCACCGCCGTCGGCGCGATCCTTAGCCCTTCACCGGCCGCCAGTGCCGCTTCCATGACGGCGGCAAGGCGCAAGTAGCCGCGCGCGTTTACGCGCGCCCCGGCAGCCAGCAACCAGACGGCAACGGCGGACAGCAACAATATCGGCGCGAACCACAGAATGCCCTGGTCCATCGCCATCATTGCTTTGCGTAGTATTCAAGGCCGGGAAGATAGGCGGCACCTAACACCCTACCGTAACCGCCCTGCTGCACCACGACCGCCACGCCGCCCGGCTCGATAAATTTGGTGGCGGCGGGGACCGTAAACGACACGGGATCGCCGCGCCATGCGCCTGCAGACGTGATACCGACGACCAGATTGCGGTATTTTAGAACCTGCCCCTTGTTCTCGCCGCCTTCGACTTTCACTTTGGCACTGTCACGCAGAAAGAAAACCCACACCGTGGCATCGGGCTTCGCCTTGCGGCACCCTTCCGTTGCGGCGGGAATGGCAATGCGCAACCGGTCCGACCGCCTAGCGGTCACGCCGACGGCGACAGAACACGGACAGCCGTCCTGATGGGACTGAGACCTGACGTTACGGCAAGCCTTAGCGGCAGCAGTTTCGGCATCGAGTGCTTTTTTTACCTCGTCGACCCGGCTGCCGACGACGTCGATGGCGCCGTCGACGATCATCTGCGGCGTATAAACGGCACCGCGTCCCATCGCCTTGGCATAGGCTTTCTGCCGCCAAGTGTTGGCTTCCGTCGCCAACGTGTCCTTCCAGCCCAGCATATCCCAATAGGTGACGGGCAGGCTCATCGCCAAAATGTCCCGCCGGTCGGCAAGCTTGTCCAGCAGTTTGTCGGCGGATACGCACGTGCCGCAGCCCTGGCTGGTATAAAGCTCCACCACGACCGGCCGCTGACCGTCGGCGGATGCCGCCGCGACGACCAAATAGGATAAAACAGCCCAAGCAAGAAACCTCTTCATTTCCCGACCATAAATCGCAAGACCGCGATCTTCCAGTCACTTCGTGTTGAGGAGGCGTTGCAGCCTCGCCTTGGCGCAAAAGAACGCCATCGGAGGCGCGCATCGCAATTTTTCCGGCAAAGTGCGCGAAAAAACACATCGCCAAGGCGAATTGCCGATTCGCCTTATCGGCGATTTGCCCGGGGTTGCCCGCCCGGCCGATCGCAAATTTATAACAAGACGATCGTGTTATTCGCTCGCGCTGCGATAACGTACCTGCCGGCTTAGCAATTCGGTCATTTCCACCAACCTACCGCGCATGCCGGCATAGTAGGAAGGCGAACAGGTTGCCGACGGATGATCGATTCGCAGCGCTGTCGTCTTGAGCAGAGTGTGCGGATCCATGCGCCGGTAGTCGACGGCAAGACGGATGCCGTCCGCCTCAAGCACCTTGCCTTCGGGAATCGTCGAAAAGCGCACGGCGCCCGGGATAACCAATTTTACGGCATCTTCGACCGTCAGCGAGGGGCAGACGTAATCGCTGCCGCGCGACGGCGGCAATTGTCCGGCAACCAATTCGGCAAGAGAAACCGGCAACGGAGACCACGACGGCGACAGCGCACCTTCGGGAAGGACGAGCGCGCCGGGCATCCGATAGTCGAACGACATCGCGTAGGGATCGCGCAGCGATGCGGGCTTGCCGCGTGCGATCGTTCCTTCGACATCGAGGCCCATTGCTTTGCGCAGAAATCCGTTTTCCCGTCCGACATCGATCGATTGGACCATCCTGCGGATCTGCAAGCCGACGGCGCCCGATGCGGTCAATTCGGTATGCCCCGTGGCCGAACCGTCGGCGGATATTTCCACCGTGCTTTCCGCCTTGACCTGCGACTGCGCGGATGTCGGCACCGGCGTGCGCATCTCCTGGCCGTCGGCAATCAGAATCACCGGCTTGCCGGCATCGGCATAAGGCAGCGTGCCGAACGGCGCCAGTTCCGACGAGGAATCGACGAACAGATCAAAGGCCGGCAGGTAGGTGATGACGTGATCGAAGGCGTGCGGCGAAGCGGCGGATGGAAGCGTATAGGCGCTGTCGCCGATGCGGATCAGCGCCGCGGTCGATTTGATCTTCTTGACCGCCAGCAGCGCTTCGAGCAGCGCCGCATGGTCCTTGCAGTCGCCGAGGCGATTGGCCAGCACGTTGCGGGCGGTATGCGGGGTAAAGCCGTTCGAACCGAGCTCGATCGCAACATAGGTAATGTGCGAAGCCACCCATTCGTAGATAAGCCGCGCTTCTTCGCGCTTGTCGGCCGCTTTTCGCGTCAATCGTTCGGCCAAGGCGGCTATTTCCGGCGTTATTCGGGTCTTGTACCTGGCGCGAATCCGATAGGCTTTCGCCACCTCGCCGTAATCGGCAAAGGTCGTGAGGCTTAAGTGGGGGGCGAAATCCGCCTCGCTGACCGCATCGTTTTCCAGCGGCTCCGGCGCATCGTCGGCGAAGCGCCAAACCCGGCGAACAGTGCCGCCTTCGTGTACCGCCTCGCCGCCGGTTAAACCGACCGCGTCGATTTTCAGCGCCATGCCCTCCGGCACGGTGACGGAATACATCCGGTTGTGCGAAGGCACCGTCCGGCTGAACGGAAAGCCGATGGCGAATTGGCCGGGGAACCAGGGAACGAGCAGCTTGTGACGAAGCCGCAGCACCGTCCGGTCGCCGACGGCAAGGTCGGGAAATATCAAACTGATGGTTTGGTTGTCGGAAAAGCCGCCCGGCAGGGCCTGGCCGTAGCCGGAAACGATGTTGCCCGGGGGAACGTCGATCCGCCTGCCGTCAGCCTTCAGGGTATAGGCATCGGCGATTTCGATGGTCTCGAAGCCCTGGGTATAGGAAAGCCTGCGTTCCTGCAGGAGCTTGAGGCCGGCCCGGTCGAGCACCCGATAGGCCACGTCGCGGGTTTCGACGTAGGAACCGTCGGCCGCCACCTCGACGGCGACGTGATCGCGCACCACCTCGTAAGGCGGCATCGCCGGCTCGGCATAAACCGCCGCCGCCGACAGGATCGCTCCCAGCATCGAAACCGCCATACGCATGAACAAAAAAGTCCTACCGCCCGCTCATTCGCTATATCGCCGGACCGGTTTCGGCTAAATGAATGCCGGCGTTGCGGAGAAAAAATACTCGAACTGTTGCATAGCGGTGCGGTCGCCGCCGCCGTCGGTCGATGTGTTTTGTTTAAACGACGGATCACCCTGCCCGTTTCGCCCATTCGGACGCCAGCCGGGCCAGCGCCTTCAAGGTTTCGGCCAACGCTTTCAATTTCGCCAGCGGCCCGGTGTGTTCGGCCAGCCAGCCTTCCGCCACCGGGCGCGCCGCCTCCCACATGTCGAAATCGGGATCGAGCGAACGGGCGACGCCTTCGGCCACCACCATGGTCTTCTGCAGCAGCAGAAGCTGCGGCTGGGTCTGCATGCCGAATTCCCGCGTGGTATCGAACAGCCGGCTTAAGAGATCGGCGATGGACACCTCGCGCGAGGGATGGCCGAAGATCGGCTCGACGATGGCGCGCAGGGTCTGCGCGAACAGATCGACCGAATGGTCCTTCGACACCGTGCCGTAGGCAAAATGCGCATTCGCCACGCGGGCGTAGTCGCGGGACAGAAAGCCCATCAGGGTGTCGGCCATGAATTTGCGGGTTTTGAGATCGAGCCGGCCCATGATGCCGAAATCGACCGCCACCAGCCGTCCATCCGCCATCACGAACAGGTTGCCGGGGTGCAGATCGGCGTGGAAAAAGCCGTCGCATAGGGCCATTTTGAGGAACTGGCGCATCAGCCGCACGGCGATCTGCTTGGGATCGTGCCCGGCGGCCCGCAACGCCCCGACGTCGCGGATGGAAACCCCATCGACCCATTCGGTGGTCAAGACCCGTTTGGCGGTCAGCGACCAATCGACCGCCGGCACGCGGAATCCCGCATCCACCTTGCAGGTCTCGGCCAGTTCCGAGGCGGCGGCGGCTTCCATGCGCAGATCGAGTTCGATGGCGACGGATGCCTTCAAGGTTTCCACCACCGCGGCAAAGCGCAACCGCCTGGCTTCGGCGGAGCACCGCTCGGCCAGACGCGCGGCGAAGGCGAAGGCGGCCAGATCGCGGGCAAAAGCCTCTTCGATGCCGGGGCGCAGCACCTTCACCGCCACCTCGCGGCCGTCTTTGGTCACGGCCCGATGCACCTGAGCGATCGAGGCGGCGGCCACCGCCTCGCCGAACGATGCAAACCGCGCTTCAAGCCCAACGCCCAGCGCCGCTTCGACCGCGCGGCGCGCCTTAAGGGCGGAAAACGGCGGCAAGCGGTCCTGCAATTCCGCCAGCGCGACGGCAATTTCGGACCCGACGATATCGGGCCGCGTCGCCAGCACCTGCCCCAGCTTGATCGCCGC
This sequence comes from Alphaproteobacteria bacterium UBA1303, assembly GCA_002307315.1. Lineage (GTDB taxonomy): Bacteria > Pseudomonadota > Alphaproteobacteria > Micropepsales > Micropepsaceae > Rhizomicrobium. Next base: position 117,536 of record DBTZ01000054.1, on the reverse strand, counting down.
CGGGCCTAAGCCTTCCAGCGCCGCCTTCAGCTTGTCGCCCCGCCGCTGCGAGATAAGAACGAACGGCGCGGTGGCCAAAGCAAACCGCATCAGGCGCGCAGAACTGGAAACAATGCCCATCAAATTTTCCACGCCGCATGCAGCGCCGCCACGCCGAAGGTGAGATTGCGAAAGGAGACCTGGGCCAGACCTGCCGCGGCGATCAGCCTGGCGAAATCTTCCTGCGGCGGGAACTTGCGGATGCTTTCGACCAGATAGCGATAGGATTCCTCATCGCCGGTCACCACGTAACCGAGCTTGGGCAGCACGGCGAACGAGAACGCGTCGTAGGCCCAATCGATCCCCGGCGTTTCGACATGCGAGAATTCCAGGCAGAGGAACCGCCCGCCCGGCTTGAGCACCCGATAGGCCTCGGCCAGCGCCCGGTCGATATGCGTCACGTTGCGGATGCCGAAGGCGATGGTATAGGCGTCGAAATGGTTGTCGGGAAACGGCAGGTTTTCGGCATTGCCGCATATCCATTCGACGGAAATGGATTTTTCTTCGGCCCGTTTTTTCCCCTCGGCCAGCATGTCGGGGTTGATGTCGCACACCGTCACGGCGGCCCCGCGCTTGGCCAGGCGGAAGGCGATGTCGCCGGTGCCGCCCGCCACGTCCAGCACCTTCCAGCCGGGCCGCGGGGCCAGCCGGTCGATCATGGCATCCTTCCACAACCGATGGACGCCGCCGCTCATCAGATCGTTCATCAGATCGTAACGGCCGGCGACCGAGGAAAACACCTCGCCCACCAGGCGTTCCTTTTCGCCTTCCGGCACGTCGCGAAACCCGAAGGATGCAGTATGATGCGGCTCGGTCATATTTTGAACTTACCCTCTCGCCTGGAATAGACAATGCCCGAGTTGCCCGAACGCGCAACGTGCGCAAAAGTGGGAACCGGTTTTGCGCGTAAAGTTGCGCCACAACAAACGATTCTCGTCTGGATGAGATAATGCCCGAGTTGCCGGAAGTCGAAACCGTCATGCGGGGCCTGAAACCCGCCCTGGAGAGCCGCACCATCCGTGCATGCGAGGTGCGGCGGAAAGGCCTGCGCGCACCGTTTCCCAAGGGCTTCGCCGCCCGGCTGACGGGAAAGCGGGTGCTGGCCTTGCACCGGCGGGCGAAATACATTTTGGCCGACCTGGACAGCAGCGAGACGCTGGTGGTCCATCTTGGGATGACCGGCCGGATGAGCATATGCCAAACGCCCCCGGTGCCGGATAAGCACGACCATGTGGTCATCACCACCGATACGGCCACCATCGTGTTTTCCGACCCGCGGCGGTTCGGGCTGATGACCCTGGTGGCCACCGCGGCGGCGGATCGCGATCCCCTGTTCGCCGATCTGGGGCCGGAACCCTTGTCGCCCGACTTCGACGCCCGCGTTCTGGCGGCGGCGCTGGCGGGCAAAAAGACCCCGATCAAGGCCGCCCTTTTGGATCAGCATGTGGTGGCGGGTCTGGGCAACATCTATGTCTGCGAGGCGCTGCATCATGCCGGCATTTCGCCGCTGCGCCTTGCCGCCACGGTGCAGAATTGCGCCGCTCTGGTGCGCGCCATCAAGACGGTGCTGAAGGCTGCAATCAAAGCCGGCGGCTCGACCTTGCGCGACTATCGCCATGCCGACGGCTCGCTGGGCTATTTCCAGCATAGCTTCACCGTTTACGGCCGCGAGGGCGAAGCGTGCCGGCGTAAGGGCTGCAAGGGCACGATAGAGCGGATCGTGCAATCCGGCCGCTCGACTTTTTACTGCCCGAAATGCCAGAAGTGACGTCATGCGCGTGAACCCAACCATCGAGATTGACGAAGCCGAATTGTCGGAAAGCTTCATCCGCGCCGACGGTCCGGGCGGGCAGAACGTCAACAAGGTGTCGAGCGCGGTGCAGCTTCGCTTCAACGCGGCCGCGTCGCTGAGCTTGCCCGAGCCGGTGCGATACCGGCTGATGACGGCGGCGGGCGCCAAGATGACCGGCGACGGGGTGATCGTGATCACCGCCAAGCGCTTTCGCGACCAGAGCCGCAACCGCGAGGACGCGCGCGCCCGCCTGATCGCGATGATCCTCGAGGCGTGCATCGAGCCGAAGCTGCGGCGCAAAACCCGCCCCTCGCGCGCCGCCAAGAAAAAACGCGTCGACGACAAGAAGGTGCGCTCCCGCACGAAAGCGAACCGGACCTGGCGGGGGAAAGAATAGCCGCTATCCCGATTTTGTATTTTTTTGGAATTCAATTCGGCTTTTTGCGGCGCATCAGACTGAAGTACCGAGATAAATTCCGTTCTCAGGCGAGACCGAAAACCGCCCCCGCCGCGGGCGACACTTCCCCCGCTTCGCTTGCGCTTGCGGGCACCCCATATAAGGGGCGTGGAATCGGGTTACGACCGTTCGCTGGCGCGCAGTTTGACCGATGCGCTTTTGAGTTGACCGCAGGCGGCGAGGATATCGCGACCGCGCGGGGTGCGCACCGGCGAAGCATAGCCGGCGGCGTTCACCACCTCGGCGAATTTCTCGATCTGCGCCCAGTCGGAACATTCGTAGGGGCTGCCCGGCCAGGGATTGAACGGGATCAGATTGATCTTGGCCGGGATCTTGGCCAAAAGCCGCACCAGATCGCGCGCCTCGGCCAAGGAATCATTGACGCCTTTCAGCATCACATATTCGAAGGTGATGCGCCGCGAATTCGACGCGCCCGGATAGCTGCGGCACGCATCGAGCAATGCGGCGATGGGATATTTCTTGTTCAGCGGCACCAGCACGTCGCGAAGATCGTCGCGCACCGCATGCAGCGAAATCGCCAGCGCCGCGCCGATCTCCTCGCCCGCGCGTTTTATCATCGGCACCACGCCGGAGGTGGAAACCGTCACCCGCCGCTTTGACACCGCCAGCGCGTCGCCGTCGGCGACGATGGCCAGCGCCTGCTTGACGGCATCGAAATTATAAAGCGGCTCGCCCATGCCCATCATCACCACATTGGTGATGCGCCGCCCCGGCGCGGTGGACGGCCAATCGCCCAAGGCATCGCGCGCCACCATCACCTGACCGACGATCTCGGCCGGCGTCAGGTTGCGCACCCAGGCCTGGGTGCCGGTATGGCAAAAATGGCAGTTGAGGGTACAGCCGACCTGCGAGGAGACGCACAAGGTGCCCCGCCCCGGCTCGGGGATATACACGGTCTCGAACTCGTGGCCGTCAGCCCCGCGCAGCAGCCATTTGCGGGTGCCGTCGGTCGAAACCTGCTCGGTCACCACCGCGGGGCGCGCCAAATCGAAGGCATCGGCCATCGCGGCGCGGAAATCCTTGGCCAGATTGGTCATGGCGGAAAATTCGCGCGCGCCGTGGCCGTAGACCCAGTTCCACAACTGGCTGCGCCGCATGGCGACGGCCTTCGCCGGCACGCCGGCTTCCGCCAGCGCCGTCTTCAACGCATCGACCGACATGCCGATCAGTGGGCCGATCAGTGGAACCATATCGCTCAAAGCGCGCTTACTTTCCGCACTCTTTGTGGACCAGATCGAGCGCACTGCTGATCCCGTCCAGCGAATAGGTGTCCTTGGTCTTGGTGCCGCGCTTGGACGCGCCCTCGACCACCATCCGGTAGCCGCGGCGCATGGCGTCGAGCAGCTTCTGTTCGTCGTCGGCGTTCTTGATCCAGGCGTAGCCGTTGTCGCCTTCGTTCTTGGTGAAGAAATCGATATGCACGTCGGCCACCGTCACGGTCACCGTCGCATTGTCCTTGAACGCATAGCCGGTGGAAATCTGCACCTCGCCCTTCACTTTGCGGGTGGGCCAGTCGTTGATCAGGACATACACGTCGTTCCGCTTGGCATTGGCCGGCGCACTTTCCACCGGTTTGGACAGCGCATAGCAAACCTTGCCGGCGGACGTGTTGCGCGTGAAGGCGGTCCAGTTCTTCGTAACCCCCAGCTTGGTCGGCTTTTCGTCGGTCGCCTTGGTCGGCTTGTCGTCCGCCGCCTTGGCCGGCGGGATTCCTCCCGTCTTGGTTGTTTTTGTCGCCTTGACGGCCTTTACCTTGGCCGGCTTGTTCTGATCGGCCGCCGCGGCGGGAGCCAGCCCGGCAGCGAACAAAACGCCGGAAAGCACCAGAAACGGAACGAAACGCGATAGAACAGACATCGAACACCCTCTCTTCGGTCGGTTGGCTGAGACGTGCAGAATAGGATCGCTCGGCGCCGCAGTCCATGCGTATCATGAAGCCTCAACGGAAGGAACCGGATATGGACCCCATTCGCATCGGCATCCTCGGCGCGGCAAAGATCGCGCCCAAGGCCGTCATATTGCCGGCGCGTAACAATCCCGAATTTACGGTCGTTGCGGTGGCGGCGCGCGATCCGGCACGCGCGCAATCTTTCGCCTCCGCGCACGGCATTCCACATATGGCGGCCGATTACGCCGGCCTGATCGGACGAGCGGACATCGACCTCGTCTACAACGCCCTGCCGCCCTCCGCCCATGCCGAATGGACGATCAAGGCGCTGGAGGCCGGCAAGGCGGTGCTGTGCGAAAAGCCGTTCGCGATGAATGCCGAAGAAGCCCGCGTTATGGTCGCGGCGGCGGAACGCTGCGGCAAACCGCTGATCGAAGCCTTTCACAACCGCACCCACCGGGTGATGCGCCGGATGATCGACATCGTGCGCGGCGGCGAGATTGGCGCACTGAAAACCGCCGAGGCGATATTCGATGTCGGCATCCACAATACTCCGACCGAACTGCGCTGGCTGCCGGCACTGGGCGGCGGCGCACTGATGGACTTGGGTTGCTATTGCGTCCACGCCTTGCGCAGCATCGCCGGCTGCGAACCGGCCGTCGTGGCGGCGCATTGCGATGTCGCCGGCGGCGTGGACGAGACCACCGCGGCGGACCTTGTCTTCCCCGGCGGACTGCGCGCCAGCCTGCATGCGTCGATGCACCCCGGGCCGTTCAAGGCAATGCTGATCGTTGTCGGCGAGACCGGATCGCTGACGATCTCCAATTTTCTCGCGCCGCAGAACGGTTGCGATTTCATTGTGACGGCAAACGGCCGCCCCCGCATCGAGCCGACCGACGGCCCCTCGACCTACGAGGCGCAGCTTGCCCATGTCGGCGACGTGCTGCTGCGGGGCGCCGCGCCCTTGACCGGCGGCGCCGATGCCGTCGCCAACATGGCATGCATCGATGCGATTTATGCCAAGGCGGGGTACGAACGGTAATATCCGTTATACGATAAAGGTCTTAAGCGGCACCGCGGCATCGGCAAGACTTTCCGCCGGAATATGCGCACCGGCCGCGATCAGCTTGCGCGCCATCAGATGATCGCCCGGCATGTTCACGGTTTCCGCCGCCGTCAGCACCCCGTCGCGCAGGTAGAACACCGCGAATTTGCGGGATGCCGGATCGCCGCGTACCACCGCCTTATCGTCGGGCCGGGCGATGCCGGCGATCTGCAGCTTGAGATCGTACTGATCCGACCAGAACCACGGCACCTCCCGGTACGGCGTCGGCTTGCCGAGCATGGCAAGCGCGGCGTGCTTGGCCTGATCGATGGCGTTCTGCACGCTCTCCAGCCGCCGCCATTCCCCGTCGCCGCCCCGATGCCAGGTACAATCGCCGGCCGCATAAACGGCAGGATCGGAGGTAATGCCGAATTCGTCCACCACGATGCCGTTTTCGCATTTCAATCCGGCAGCGCGGGCGATCTCGATGTTGGGCACGGCCCCGATGCCGACCAGGGCGAAATCGGCCGGGATGGTTCGTCCGCCCGCCCGCACCGCCTGCAGGCGCCCGTCGCCTTCGAACGCCTCGACGCCGGCGGCAAGCATCACGTCCACGCCGGCCTTGCGGTGTTCGGCTTCGAAGAAATCCGACACCGTCTTCGAGGCCGCACGCGCCATGATGCGGTCGAGCGCCTCGATCAGCGTCACGTTCAGCCCGTGAGTGACCGCCACCGCCGCCACTTCCAAACCGATATAGCCGCCGCCGACGATGACCGCCCGCGTGCCCGCCTGCATCAGCGGCTTCAGGACATCGACATCGGCGATGCTGCGCAAAGTATGAATGCCGGAAAGCTCGGCGCCGGAACAGGCAAGCGTGCGCGCCCGCGTACCGGTGGCGATCAGCAGCTTGTCGTAGGGAACACCCCGCCCGTCGGACAGCCGCACCGTCTTGGCTGCGCGGTCGATGGCGGTAACCGTCGCGCCCAGGATCGGATCGCAGGCACCTGCGGCATAGAAGGCGTCGGGCTTGAGGAACAGCCGCTCGCGCGCCATTTTTCCCAACAGATACGCTTTGGACAACGGCGGCCGCTGATAGGGCGGATACGGCTCGTCGCCGATCAGGGTGACGGTTCCGGCAAACCCTTCCGCCCGCAAGGTGAGCACCGCTTGCAGCCCGGCTTGGCCGGCCCCGATAACAACGATTTTTTCCGCCATGACATTTTCCATTCGCAGCAACAGAGGCGTAAGATGATCGGCTCGTGCCGTCAAATCAACCGCTTAACCGACAAATGACCCAAGACCGCCCATCGCATATCGAAGAATTCTTAAAAACCGCCGGCTGGCAAACCGCCGCGCGCGCCCCCTTGCCGGGCGACGCCTCGACCCGCCGCTATACCCGCCTGACGCTTAAAGGGTGCAAGGCGATGCTGCTAGACCAGCCGCAGACCGCCGAAACGCCGATCGCCCCGCCCGGCGCCACGATAGAGACGCGCAAAAGCCTCGGCTACAACGCGGTGGCGCGGCTGGCCGGGGCCGATTGCGCCCGCTTCGTCGCCGCCGCCGCATACTTGCGCGCGCAAGGCTTGAGCGCGCCGGAGATCTATGCCGCCGATGCGGCGCACGGGCTGGTGCTGATCGAGGATCTCGGCGACACGCTGTATGCGGACGTTATCGCGCACGGCGGCGATGCCTGCCGGCTTTACCGCGCCGCCGCCGAGGCGCTGGCGCGGCTCTCGGTTCCCGCCCCGGATAAAATCGCCCCCGGCCTGCCGCTATACGCTTACGACGAAGCGGCCCTGATCGCCGAAATCGATCTGCTGACCGAATGGTTTTTCCCGGTGGGCTTGGGCCGTCCCGCCGCCGAAAGCGAAATCGCCGAGCATCGCGCCTTGTGGCAGCAGGCGCTGGCGCCCTATCTGCAAACGCCCGGCGTGTTCGTCCACCGCGACTATCACGCCCAGAACCTGATGTGGCTGCCCGAACGAAAAGGCCCCGCTTGCGTGGGAATGATCGACTTTCAGGACGCGGTGGCCGGCAGCCCGGCCTACGATCTGATCTCGCTGACCGAGGATGCCCGCCGGGACGTGGCACCCGACTTGGCCGAGGCGACCGCCGCCCGCTATCTGGCCGCGCGGAAAGCCTTGGGCAATCCCGCCGATCCCGACCGCTTTCGGAGTGAAATGGCGGTGTTTGCCGCCCAGCGCAACGCAAAAATCGTGGGAATTTTCGCCCGCCTTCACCAACGTGACGGAAAAACCCGCTATTTAAAGCTGTTGCCCCGGGTATGGGGGTATTTGACCCGCGATCTTGAACATCCGGCGCTTTTGGCGCTCAAATCGTGGTACGAGCGATGCGTTCCGCACGAGGTGCGCTTCGCATCACGTGAAGGAGAAACGAAATGAGCGTACCTACCCGCGCTATGATCATGGCGGCGGGCCTTGGCACCCGGATGCGTCCGCTGACCGAAACCAGACCCAAACCGCTGGTCGAGGTCGCTGGCAAGGCGCTGATCGATCATGCCATCGACCGGCTGAAGGCGGCCGGGGTGACGGAATTCGTCGTCAACCTGCACTACAAGGCCGAAATGCTGCGCGAACATCTGGCGAAGCGCACCGATATCGATGTGGTCTTTTCCGACGAGACCGAGGGCCTGCTCGGCACCGGCGGCGGCATCGTCAAGGCACTGCACTGTTTCGACGGCGAGCCGTTCTTCGTCCACAACTCCGACACCATCTGGGTCGAAGGCTACGGCCAAGCATTGCCGCGCATGATCGAACGCTGGAATTCCGACGAGATGGACGGGCTTCTGCTGCTGGCGCCGCTGATCGGTTCGATCGGCTACGAAGGCAAGGGCGATTTCTTCATGGACACCAACGGCCACCTAAGCCGCGTCCCGCCCGGCCGGGTTTCGCCCTTCGCCTATCCCGGCGTGCAGATCATCCATCCGCGGCTGTTCGACGATGCGCCCAAAGGCACCTTCTCGGTCAACCCGCTGTGGGACCACGCCATCGAAGCGGGACGGCTTTACGGCATGCGGCTGGAAGGCACCTGGTTCCACGTCGGAACCCCCTCCGCACTGGTCGAAGCCGAAAAGCAATTGAAAAGCCTTGCCCCCGCCGTCTGACGCACACGTCTTCACCATCGCGCCGGGGGAGGATTTCGCCGCCGCGCTGGCGCACGGGCTTTTGACGCGGGTCGGCGATCCCGTACGCTTCGCCGAGGCGACGATCTACCTGCCGACCCGGCGCGCCGCCGCAACCTTTGCCGAAAGTTTCTCGAAAGCGGCCGGCGGAGCGGCGCTGCTGCCCGATTTCAAACCGCTCGGCGATGTCGACGAGGACGAAGCGGCGTTCGATGCTGTATCCGACGAGCTTGCCGCACTGCCGGCGATGGCGCCGCATCGGCGGCTGTTTCTGCTGGCGACGCTGGTGCGGCGCTGGGCCTTGAACCGCGGCGATCCGATGCGCTTTGCCGCCGCCGCCGCATTGGCCGAGAGCCTCGCCGCCCTCTTCGACGAATGCGAACGCCAGAACGCCGACATCGCCAAACTCGCGGATCTGGCGCCGGAATCGCTGGCCGCCCATTGGGCCGAGGTGAAGGATTTTCTCGTCCAGGCGAACGAGCTGTGGCCCGGCATTCTGGCGGCGGAGAAATGCGGCAATCCCGAAGCGCGGCGCAAGGCGGCCATTGCCGGGTTGACCGCGCGCCTTGCCGCCTCGCCGCCTTCGGGCTTCGTCATCGCCGCCGGTTCGACCGGCAGCATGCCCGCCGTCGCCGATTTGATGAAAACCATCGCCCGCCTGCCGCATGGCGCGGTGGTGCTGCCCGGCCTCGACCGCAACTTGGATGAGGAGAGTTGGAACCGGCTCGATCCCGGTCATCCGCAATACGGGCTGAAGCAGCTTTTGCAGCGGATGGAGGTCGGCCGCGAGGACGTTCTCGACTGGATTGGGGAAACGCCGTCCTCTCCGCGCCATGTTCTTTGGCGCGAGACCTTGCGCCCCGCCCCCACCACCGATGCCTGGCGCACGCTGGCCGAACACGGCGCCGAAGAGTTGGCGGCGGGCTTCGACGGACTTGCGCTGATCGAAGCGGCAGATCCGGCCGAAGAGGCGAACGTCGTCGCATTGATTTTGCGCGAGGCGCTGGAAACGCCGGGGCGGACGGCGGCGCTGATAACCCGCGACCGCAATCTGGCGCGGCGCACCGCGGCGGCGCTGACACGCTGGGACATCGTCATCGACGATTCCGCCGGCCGGCCGCTGGCGCATGCCGGAGCCGGATCGTTCCTGTGTCTTTTGGCGGCGGCGGCCGATGCCGATTTCGCGCCGGTGCCGCTGCTGGCGCTGCTGAAGCATCCTCTGGCGACGATGGACGATGCCGACCGCTTCCGCCGCATGGCGCGCAAGCTCGATCTTCATTTGCGCGGGCCGCGCCCCGATGCCGGACTGACCGGCATCGATAGGCACATCGAAGAAGACAGCGAGCTTTCGGCCTGGTTCGCCGAGGTCGCCGCGGTGCTCGCCCCCTTTGCCGCGGCGATGGCTAAGCCGGAGGCACCGCTTGCCGAGCTGATAAAAGCCCATGCCGCAGCGGCCGAAGCCCTGGCCGGCGAGACGCTGTGGAAAGGCGACGACGGCGCGGCGGCAAACCTTTTGATCCGGAACATGTCCGATGCGGCGGATGTGCCCGATATCGATACGCGATCCTATGCCCCGCTGTTTTCCGATCTGGCGATGAAGGTGGCGGTACGTCCGGCCTATCGCAGCCATCCCCGGCTGGCCATTCTCGGCCCGTTGGAGGCGCGGCTGCAATCCTTCGATCTGACGGTGCTCGGCGGCCTCAACGAAGGCGTCTGGCCGGCGGCGGCAGCGGGCGATCCGTGGTTCTCGCGGCCGATGCGCCGGGAGCTCGGCTTAGAGCAGCCCGAGCGCGCCATCGGCCTTTCGGCGCACGACTTCGCCGGATTCGCCGCATCCCCGGCCGTGGTGCTGACCCGGTCGCTCAAATCCGCCGGATCGCCCGCCACCGCCTCGCGCTGGCTGCAGCGGCTGGAGCAGTTGTCGAAGGGACTGAACCTTTACCACCGGCTGCGGCCGCAAACCGATTATCAAGCCATCGCCGCTGAGATCGATGCCGCCGGAACGCCGAACCCGATCAAGCCGCCGGCGCCGCGCCCGCCGGTCAAGGCGCGGCCGCGGCGATTGTCGGTCACCGAAATCGAAACCTGGCTGCGCGATCCCTATGCGATTTACGCCAAGCATGTGCTGGGGTTGCGCCCGCTCGATGCCTTGGATGCCGAGATCGGCCCGCTGGAGCGCGGCAGTATTCTGCACGCGGCGCTGGAGCGTTTCGTCAAAACCTTTCCGCACCAATTGCCCGCCGATGCCGCGATCAAATTGATCGCCATCGCCGAGGAACTGTTCGCCGCCTCCGGTACGCCCAAAGCGGTGCTGGCGCTGTGGCGGCCGCGCTTTGCCCGCGCCGCCTTCTGGTTCGTCGGCGAGGAAGGCAAGCGCCGGGAAAATATCGCCGACAGTCTGGTGGAAATCGCCGGCAAGACGATCTTCAAGGGACCGGCGGGCGATTTCACCCTGACCGGAAGGGCCGACCGCATCGACCGTTTGAAAAGCGGCGGCGGCGCCATCCTCGACTACAAGACCGGCTCGCTGCCGCGCAAAGAGTGGCTGGTGAAATTTCTCGCCCCGCAATTGGCATTGGAAGGGGCGATGCTGGCCGCCGGCGGATTCGAAAACCTGGAAGCGCTGGAGCCGAGCGAACTCATCTATGCCCGCATCACCGGCGGGCGCGTGCCCGGCGAGATCATGCCGGTGCCGGGCGAGGCGAAGATCCTGGCCAAAGAGGTGACGGAGCGGTTGATCCGCCGCATCGCGCAGTTCGACCGTGAAGAAACGCCCTATCCGTCGCGGGTGGCGCCGAAATTCGCCAAAGCGGACGGCGATTACGATCATCTGGCGCGGGTGCGCGAATGGTCGGCGAGCGGCTGGCAGGAGGACGAATGAGCCGGCCCAACCCCACCCTGATCGCCGCCGACCCCACGCGTTCGGCCTGGGTCGCCGCCAATGCCGGCGCGGGAAAAACCTATACCCTGGCGGCGCGGGTGACGCGGCTGCTGTTGGCCGGGGCGCCACCGGAAAAGATTCTCTGTCTGACCTATACCAAAGCCGCGGCGGCCGAGATGGCGGGCCGGCTGTTCGCCCAACTCGGCAAATGGGCGATGCTCGACGACGATGCCTTGCGCCGCGAGATTGAAACCATCGGCGGGAATGCGCGCGATGCCGAATCCTTGCGTCGGGCGCGGCGGCTGTTTGCGGCGGCATTGGAAACGCCGGGCGGATTGAAGATTCAGACCATCCACGCCTTCTGCCAGCACGTGCTAATGCGCTTTCCGCTGGAGGCCGGGGTGCCGGCGGGGTTCCGCGTGCTCGACGAACGCAGCGCCCGCGATTTGTTGGCCGATGCACGTGCGCGCATGTTCGAACGCGCCGGGTCCGGCGATGCCCCGCGCGCCGCCGCCATCGCCTATCTTGCCGAACATATGGGCGACGAAGGCATCGCCGCGCTGATCGATAGCGCGCTGACCCTCGACCGCGGCAAACTCGATGCGGCGTTCGCGAAGCTGGGCGATCCGGGCGAGACCTGGTCGAAACCCATCCGCCTCGCCCACGGAGCGCGCGAGGATGACACGTTCGCCGGGATCGCGGCCGAATGCGCCGCCCTTCCGAACCGCGACGGCGGAATTTTACGCGAGGCGGCGGCATGGCTGGACGGCGGCAGCGAGGCCAACCGCAAGACCGCCGCGGCACTGAAGACGGCGGTGGCAGCGGCGGACGGGGCGGCGCTACGCGGCGTTCTTTTGACCAAAGACGGCGCGGTGCGCGCCAAGTTCGCCATCGACAAGCTGGTCAAGGCGCGCCCCGATCTCGATGCGGCCTTGCGTAAAACCGCCGAGGCGCTGCAAGGCTTCGAAGAACGCAAAAAAGCCCTGCATGCCGCGCTGATGTGCGAGGCGGCGCTGACGCTGATCGAGGCGGTGCGCGACATCTATGCCTCGCGCAAGCGGGCGCTGAACGCGCTCGACTACGACGATCTGATCGTCAAGACCGACGCGCTGTTGAAGCGCGGTTCGGCCTGGGTGATGTACAAGCTCGACAACGGCATCGACCACATTCTGATCGACGAGGCGCAGGACACCAGCGCCCGCCAATGGGACATCGTGCAAAGCCTGACCGAGGAATTCTTCGCCGGACTGGGCGCGCGATCGGAACGCACGCTGTTCGCAGTGGGCGACGAGAAGCAGTCGATCTTCAGCTTCCAGGGCGCCGACCCCAAACAGTTCGCCGAACGGCGCGATTTCTTCGCCTTGCGCGCCCGCGAGGCCGAATGCGAATTCACCGCGGTCGATCTGCCGGTATCGCGCCGCTCGGCCCCGGAAATTCTGTCCTTCGTCGACAAGGTGTTCGAGGCGCCCGAGGCGCGCGACGGCTTGACCTTCGGCGGCGGTGCCGTCCGCCACGAACCTTTGCGCTTCGATCTTAAGGGCCGGGTCGAGTTTTGGCCGGCGCTGAAGCCGGAAAAACGCGATGCGCCCGATCCGTGGGAGCTGCGCCCGGTCGATGCCTTGCACGAAGACGGCCCCCTTGTCGCCTTGGCGAAACGCATCGCCGATACCATTGCCGGCTGGCTCGACGACGGCACCAAGCTGCCGGGGCACGAGCAGCCGATCGATCCCGGCGATATTATGATCCTGCTGCCGCGGCGCGAACCGTTCGGCGGCGAGATCATCCGGCGCCTGAAGGAACGCGGCGTGCCGGTGGCCGGCGCCGACCGTTTGAAGCTGGCCGAAACGCCGGCGGCGATGGATCTGATCGCGCTCGGCCGTTTTGCGCTGACGCCGGACGACGAGCTCAATCTGGCGGCGCTGCTGCGTTCGCCGTTGTGCGGTTTGAGCGAAGACGAGTTGTTCGCGCTGGCGCACGGTCGATCCGGCCGGCTTTGGAACGAGTTGAAACGCCGCCGCGCCGAAACGCCCGCCTTCGCCGCCGCCTTCGCATTTTTGAACGACCGGCGCGCAGCGGGCGGCGCGCAGCCGTTCGAATTCTTCGCCGCCGCCGTGAACCGCCGCAGATCGGTCATGCTGCGCCGCCTGGGCGCGGAAACCAAGGATGCCATCGAGGAATTCCTGTCGTTGGCGCTGACCTACGAATCCGTCGAAACCCCGTCGCTCGAAGGTTTCCTGCACTGGATCGGCGGCAGCGGCGCCGTGGTCAAACGCGACATGGACCGCGGCCGCGGCGAAGTGCGGGTGATGACGGTGCATGGCGCCAAGGGGCTGGAAGCCGACATCGTCATTCTGCCCGACACCACCCAATTGCCCGACGGCCGCGCCGGACGGGGAAACCTTTTGTATACGGACGACATTCCGCTGTTCCCGCTGGCCGAACGCGACGCCCCGCCGCAGGTTTCCGCCGCCAAGGCGGCCCTCGATGCCGAGGCGCTGAAGGAGCATCGCCGGCTTTTGTATGTGGCGCTGACCCGCGCCCGCCAACGGCTTTACGTCTGCGGGTTCGAAAACCTGCACGGACGACGCATCGGATCGTGGCACGAACTGGCTGAACGCGCCGCCGTCCAGCTTGGCGAACCAACCGAAAGTGGCGCACTGGTCTTCGGCGACGAAAGCGAAGCGAAGGACAAACGCGCAACGCCGCAGGCAAAACCGGTTGCCGTTCCCGCCTGGGCGACCCACCCGCCGGCGCGGGAGGTTCTTCGCCCGCGCTTGATCCGCCCGTCGGAAGCGGCCGGGATCGAGGAGCCGTCGCCGCTTTCGCCGTTTGCATCCCAAACCGGCGGTATCCGGCGCGGTCTTCTGGCTCATGCGCTGCTCGCCCGCCTGCCCGACATCGCCCCGGATCTTCGCCGCGCCGCCGCCGAAAAATATTTGCACGCGCGCGGGGTTACGGACGAACAACGCGAAGACCTGATCGGAAAGGTCTTCACAGTGCTGAACGATGCGCAATTTTCGCCGGCCTTTTCGCCGGAATCCCGCGCCGAAGTGGCACTGGCTGCCGATCTGCCGGAACTGGCGCCGGGCGCGCGGCTGCACGGACGGATCGACCGGCTGGCGATGAATCGGGACGAGGTGCTTATCGTCGATTTCAAGACCAACCGCCGCCCGCCGGATAACCATACAGATATTCCGGTCTATTACGCCGCTCAGATGGCGCTTTACCGCCTGGCGGCGTTGAAAATTTTCCCGAACAGGCGAATCGCCTGCGCCCTGGTTTGGACGGAAACGCCCTCGCTGATGACCTTGCCGGACGATTTTCTGGACGCACAAACAAGGCGGATCGCGATGCGCTTGACCGCGGCGGATACGGTTCTTAAGTAAAGGCGTGATGTTCTCGAGGTGCTGCTTATGCCGCTCAAAGTTACCGACGCGTCGTTTCAGGCGGACGTGCTGAATGCTCCCGGTCCGGTGCTGATCGATTTCTGGGCCGAATGGTGCGGCCCCTGCCGCATGATCGCCCCGGCGCTGGAGGAAATCGCCGCCGAGCTTGACGGCAAGATCACCATCGCCAAGATCAACATCGACGAAAACCCGCAAACGCCGCAGAAATACGGCGTGCGCGGCATCCCGACGATGATGATCTTCAAGGGCGGCGAAGTGGCGGCGACCAAGGTCGGCGCACTGCCAAAATCGCAGATCAAATCGTGGATCGAAAGCTCGATCTAGTGGTCCGATTCCGACATTTGCATCCCAGTTGTGGCAACAGCCAAGCAAATGTCGGAATCAAAAGGGCCGCCAGAGCAACGAGCGCAAAAGTGGAATCGGTTTTGCGCGTAAAGTTGCGACTAAACAAAGAGCTAGAGCGATGGGCTGATCGCGTTTGAACGTCCGTCGCTCTTGCAGTTTAGACCTTCGTTGAATTTTCCATACCAGAAAGCCGGCAGCCATCCCGCGCCGTCTGCGGCACAGACTTTTCCGGCAGAGCTGTGCCGTGCGGCTTGGTGTTAACCCCGAATTAAACAGATTATACTTAATATGTATTTAGAATTTGCGGTTATCATTTTTAAACCTTGTCGAGGCACGGAATGGAAACGGACCGGTATGAGTATTATTCGCAAATCGTCAATGAGGTTGAAGTTACGGTAAATAAAATTAGAAACCTCGATTTTAAAAAATGCTTCGATACCGAGTACCTGGAAAAAACGTTTATTCCGGATATTGGTCTTAATAACGAGTATATGCACGAGCAGCCCGCCGAGCTGAGTGCCTATTACGGCAAGGGGCTGCATTTGTGGCAGTATCCTTCGCAGTTGGCCAAATATCTGGTTTGGCTTGCCCACAATGCCAAAGACATCAAGAAGTATATGGAGATCGGATGCCGGTGGGGTGGAACGTTCATCGTTATCAGCGAATGGCTGAAGAAGATCGGCGCTCCGCTGGAATGTGCCATTGCCGTCGATCCGATCGAGCCGACGCCGTTCATAAACAAGTACGTCGAAATATCCGATATTCCGGTCGTTTATTTGAAAGGGCTGTCCAATTCGAAGGAAGTAATGGAATATACCGAAACGGCGAAACCGGATATGTTATTCGTCGACGGCGACCACGCCATGAGTGCAGTTATGTTTGATCATCTTCTTGCCAGGAAGGTGAGCAATATTATCGTTCATCACGATATCGCCTCTCAGGCATGCCCCGGATCGACGCTGTTTTGGTCCTACCTTCGCCAAGCCGAAGAGAATTTCCAGCATTTCGAGTTCACAGACCAATATCCGTCGGTTAAGGGCAGTTTTTTGGGTATCGGTGTATTGAAACGCAAATCGTAATTGAGGTCGGAGTAGAAATCCCCCCCCATACCGAAGAGACGGAGCGCTATGTCTGCGCCGAGCAAGCCTATGTGCTGATGATAGACCGCGCCCGCCTGCCGGCGACGCCCAAACGCGCGGACGGACGGACCGAACACGTTCGAAGGTGCATCGCTCTGGAATGTTGACATGAACGGTCCCGATCCGACGACCCCGCATCCGATGACGGGCTTCCCGCAGGTGTGCTACGTCAAGAACACGGTGAACAACCCGAACATCGTGATCGGCGACTACACCTATTACGACGACCCGGACGCGCCCGAGGATTTCGAGCGCAACGTCCTTTATCACTACCCCTTCATCGGTGATAAGCTGATCATCGGAAAGTTCTGCGCTCTGGGGCGCGGCGCCAAGTTCGTCATGAACGGCGCCAATCACAAACTTACCGGCTTTTCGGCCTATCCGTTTTTTATCTTCGGCAACGGTTGGGAGAAGGTCAGGCCGCAGCCAAGCGACCTTTCCTATAAGGGCGACACCGTGGTCGGAAACGACGTGTGGATCGGCTACGACGCGCTGATCATGCCCGGCGTTCGCATCGGCAACGGCGCCATCGTCGGTGCGCGCGCGGTGGTGAGCAAGGACGTTCCCGCCTACGCCGTGGCGGCCGGCAATCCGGCGCGCGTGGTCAAGATGCGGTTCCCGCCAAAGGTTATCGTCGAGTTGGAACGGATCGCCTGGTGGAATTGGCCGGCGGAAAAAATCACCCGCCATTTACCGGCCATCGTCGGCGCCGATATCGAAGCCCTGCGCGCGATCGCCTGACGATTCGGTTTGCAGAGGAATAGGCACGGAGAAAAATTATTGAAACCCAGCGGGATTTGTCCTTTGATGGATTTTCTTAACTCATCCCCAAACGACAGCCATGCCGCAGCTTCCTCCAACTTCGACCCAGGTTGACCACACCCGCTATTGTTTCTTGAATACCCGCGTGTCGAAATCCAGAAACCTGCGGATTGCCTTAATAGGAACGGAGCGCTGCCGCCCGGACTACTACGTCGAACGTGCAGGCTTTGCTTGCTATGCAATTGAGTTCATCGTCTCGGGGCGGGGCACTGCAATTTTAGATGGCAAATCTTATCCACTCTGCCCGGGTACGTTTTTCTGCTACGGCCCGCAAACGGCGCATGTCATTGCGACAGACCCCGGCGCGGTGATGACGAAATTCTTTATCGATTTTCACGGTAGCGACGCCGCCCCGATGCTCGCCATGGCGGGGCTTCAAGCCGGCCAAATTCTGTACACTCCCGAAATCGAGAGCTTTCGCTGCCTGTTTGAAACGATGCTTGCCGAAGGCGACAAGGCTCTTAGTAATGCGTCGGATATCTGTGCCTGCTATCTCAAAGCCCTCCTCCTCAAGACCAACCAGATGCGCACGACACAAGGCGAGCAGAGCAGCCGGAGCCTGCACAATTTTCAGCGCTGTCAAACCTTCATCGACACGCACTTTCTCGAATTGAAGGATTTGAGGGACATTGGCAAACGCCTCAATCTTACCCCGCCCTACATCTGCCGGCTATTCAGCAAGTACGGCCATCCCGGCCCCTTCGAGTATTTGACGCGCAAAAAGCTGAACCGCGCGGCCGAAATTCTGATTTCCACGGGCTGCACCGTGAAGTTCTCCGCGCTCAAGGTCGGCTACAGCGATCCCTACCACTTTTCGCGCGCGTTCCACCGCCATTTCGGCGTATCGCCCACGGATTTCGTGGCGAAGTTTGCCGTTAATCGATCCTAAACTCCGGATCGGGGTTCGCCGCCGCACCCGTCGAATACCCGATGTGAAAACCGTTCATTTTTTTATCCAAGCCACGAAGCCGCCGCGCGAGGCCAGGCGAACATGCCATGACGTCTGCGCCGTCACCGCTCCTTTTTCCTGGTCCCAGGCATCGGATTTGTCCGGAACATCCCCGAAACGGGCCGCCTTCCATGGACCTACGCCCAAAAAACGCAGCGGGATGTCGAGCGTCACGGGGTCTTCCCCGTTAATAATGGCGATGAACCATTGATCCCCATGCCGACGCGCCATAGCGGCAAGTTTGCCCGGCTCGCTCGCGGGCAGCACCAGGGTTTCGTCCCATGTCGCCGGAAGCGCGGAAATCAGCTCCTTCGCGGGATTGGCGAGGTAATCGGCGGGATGCCCGCCCATGCACAGGAACGCAGACGTAAAGACGATGGACTGCGCCAATTCGTGGGCCCAGCTATTGCCTTGCAGTTCCTTGGGATCGAACACCATGGGCGTATAGTCGCCATGACCGGCAACATAGCGCGTGAACGGCAGAATGGTGTCGTGCTGCGGTTCGAGAATGCGGTGGTAGCGGGTGATGTGCCACTCATGCCCTCGCACGCCCTCGCGGGTTAGCTCGTTCGGCCAAGTGCGTTCCATGCCAGTCGGTTTGGTGGCGCCGTGAAAATCTATCAGCAGTTTATAGGCCGCCGCATCGCGGGCCGTATCGTGATACCAGTTCGACCATGCCCGGTTGGTGGGCGGCGGGAAATCCACTTTGACGCCGACAACGCCGGCATCCACGGCGCGGCGGAAATAGGCCTTACGGGCCCCCGGATCGGAGACCTCCTTGCTATGAACCCAGAGCCAGATCTTGACGCCCTGGCGTTTGGCGTAATCGCACACGGACGTTAAGGACGCCCAAGGGTCTTTCCAATCGGACCAGCCCTCATCCACAAGATAGTATTCGTAGCCAAGCGACTTGGTCCAATCGACCCATCGATGCTGATCCTCGAATTTCGGCGCACCGACGGCCATCCATTGCCACACCGAGCGTCCGGGGACGATCCAATCGGCATGCGCAAGCACGAAATCCGCCGGCGGATTAAGATTCTGGACCAGGGTCGTATTGACCAACTGCGTAAGATCTCGCGCGACAATGGTAACGCGCCATGGCTGAACCACTTCGTTGTCGCTCGTCCATCCTTGCGGATCATTGGGGAGAAACCCGACAAGCGCTCCGTCATCCGCCTTCTTGAAGGAGAGATCGCCGTAATCCTTAAGCGCCGCCTCGGTAAGCGTCACATATGCCGTTCCCACCTTCGCGGTCAGCGGAAAGCCATAAGCTTGGGTCCCAAGCGCGTTCAGCGTGGCGGTGCGGTAGTGCTGCTCGTAACTGGGGTCGGCGGTTGCAGCCCAGACCGTCGGGTTGCCAGGCAGTTTCCAGGTGGAAAGATCGGCCTCTACCTTGCGCCCCGTCTTGGCCGGCAAACGCAAGCGAACACCGACGCCATCGTCGGCAACATGCAAATCGAGGCTATATTTCAGCCCTTGTGTCGTCACCTGAAATACCGCCACGCGGGCGTGATCGACCGCCTTTGCCTTGGCACCAAAGAACGCATAGCTCTCGTTGACGACGTAGACCTTCGGTTTACCGAGAACGGCCTGGTTGCCGAACACCACGCCATCGCTTCGAACGATCACTTGCGAAGGCGCGAGAACCTCTTTTCCATCCATCAAAACGGAATAGCGAAGCACGCCGTCATCGGCGGACACCTGCGCCTTCACGCTTCCGTCGGGACTGGAGATGACGACAGGAGCGGCATCCGCCGGGGCTAAAAACGGGACGAGCACGGCACTCAACGTCAACGCAAGACACCAGGCCGCGCCCGTGCCTGCCCGATACCCAGGTCCCCGATGCTCAAATAGCATTGCTTTACTCCTGCCATCTGGATTGTCGGCGCGAACGCCCCGGGCGGCATGGAACGCATGACGTCATACCGCGCCGCCCGGGGATACCGAAGTCTTTACAGCGATCCCTTGACGTACGAAACGCTACCGATCGGTTGTCCGCCGCCGACGCTGATCTCCACTTTCGCATCCGGCAGATCCGTCAGGGTAAAGCTAACCACCCTCGTCTCCGCGGCCCGCAAATGAATCCGCTGGAAGCCGCGCAGGCTGCGGATCTCTTCGCCCGAGCCGGAAAGATAAAGCTGAACCACCTCGTCGCCGTCGCGTTTCGAAACATTCTTCACCGTCGCGCTAATTTTCGCGCCTTTGCCGCTCCGTTCCGCCTTCAGATCCGAGTAGGAAAAGCGCGAATAGCTGAGACCGTAACCGAAATTATAGAGCGCCTCACCTTTGAAATAGCGATAGGTGCGCCCTTTCATGGCGTAATCGGTGAAGGCCGGAAGTTGATCGATACTTTTGTAATAGGTCACCGGCAGACGTCCCGCCGGGTTGTTGACCCCGGCCAGGGTCTGGGCGATCGCCGTGCCCGCTTCCTCGCCGCCATACCAGGCATTGACCACCGCCGCCGCATGCTCGGCTGCATAGTTCACGCTGAGGGCGCTGCCGGCGGTCAAGACGACCACCACCGGCTTACCGGTCGCGATGGCGGCTTCAACCAGTTTTTCTTGCGGTTCCGGCAGATCGATGCCTGTACGATCGCCGCCGAAAAAGCCCGGAATCTTCACCGTGGGGTTTTCTTCGCCTTCGAGCGATGAATTCAGCCCAACGAACACCAAAGCCACGTCGCTATCCTCGACCAGGGATCGCGCCTGCGCCAAGGTCGCTTCCTTGGGCGGTATCCAGGTGAGATCGGTGGTGCCTTCCGGTCCGTTTTGGCTCAACTCCACGCGGATGGCATATCGACGTCCACCCTCGAGTGTGAGTTTGGCGTCGGCATTGCGCGAGGTCATCATACCGGCCGGAAGCGCACCCGGAATGGCACCAGGCCCCAGAACCGTATTCACCCCGACATCCTTGCCATCGAGAAAGAGATGAATGTTGCCGCCGCGATTCCACATATGGGTCCGCGCCGCCAGCAAGTATTCACCGCCGGCAGGCGGCGTGAAATAGCCCGTCCAGCGAATCGAATATGTGTTGCCCTTGGTAAGCGCGGATACGGTAGCGTCGCTCGAACGCTGATTGAAGGCGATGCGGGCTTCGGTGCGACGCAACTTCGGTTCGCCCTTGAACTCGAGATTGTCGAAATATTCGGCAACCACGCCATGCCCCTTGCCGTCCGGCAACGTCAAGGTCGAGGAAGATACGGGGACGGGGTTGCTGTCGGTATAGGTTGCCCCAACCGAATATCGCACAGTGGCCTTGGAAAATTGCTGCTGAATTCCTTCCAGCGGCGTCACCTGCTTGCGCGAAATGCCGTTGTAATTTCCCAGCAGCGCCCCGGGGTCATCCGCCGACGGACCAAGAACGGCGATCTTCTTCACCGACGGCTTCAGCGGCAGTATCCCGCCTTGGTTTTTCATCAGCACGATCGCCCTGTTTTCCGCTTCCAACGCCAGTTTGCGATGGGCCGCCGAGTCGTTCTCTGTGATCGGAATCGCGGAAAATGGCACGCGATCGGCTGGATCGAACATGCCCAAACGAATGCGGGCCACAAAAAGTCGCTCCAGCGCGCGGTTGATTTCGGTTTCGCCGATGGTTCCGGCCTTCACCTCATCCACCAGGGCTTTGTATTCATTGCCGCAAGTGAGGTCGGTCCCCGCCTTGACGGCCGCAACCGATGCCGCACCCAGCGTGGCCGTAAATTTGTGATTGCTAAAAATGTCGTCCACCGCACCGCAATCGCTCACCACATAGCCGCCGAAGCCCCACGCATCCCTGAGATGCTTCTGCAGAAGATCGCTGGAGGCGCAACCGGGCACACCGTCGACGGAATTGTAGACGCACATCACCGATTCCGCCTTGCCGTCGACCACGGTGGCGCGAAAAGCCGGCAGATAGGTGTTTTCCAGGTCGTAATCGCTGATGCGGGCATCGAAACCATGCCGTTGCGTTTCCGGACCGCTATGCACGGCATAATGCTTCGGCGTCGCAACGGTTTTCAGGTAACGCGGATCATCGCCCTGCATGCCCTTGACGAAGGCAACCCCCATTTTTCCCGTAAGAAAGGGATCCTCGCCAAAGGTCTCTTGACCGCGGCCCCAGCGCGGATCGCGGAAAATATTGACGTTCGGCGACCAGAAGGTCAGCGCAATGTCGGTCGGCATGATCGCGGCCTGGGCCGTGAACCCGTTGCGCATCGCGTCGTTGTATTTAGCCCGCGCCTCCGTCGAAATGACATCGGCCACACGGTGCATGAGATCGGGATCGAAAGTGGCACCCAAGCCGATCGATTGGGGAAATACGGTGGCATGCCCGTTAGCCACGCCATGCAACGCTTCGCCCCACCAGTTGTAAGCCGCAACGCCCAGGCGCGGAATGGCGGGAGCGCCACTCTGCATCTGCAGAACCTTTTCCTCCAGCGTCATACGTGACGCTAAATCGGCCGCGCGGGCTTGCGGCGACAGGTTTGGATCGAGATATGGTGCCTTTCCGGCAGTCTCGGCCAGGGCCGCCGTCGCGGTGGATAACAAGGCAATAGCAATTACCGTTTCGGTAAGGATCAAAACCCGCATCGATTTTCTCCCGAATTTTTTGCATGGGTTATGTTTGGCGACATGTCGGGTGGCTGCAATTTTTTCCATTGCCGAGCACGACAGGCGGAGTGCAATTACACGCGAGGCCTCAAGGTTGCGGCCTTTGCCGTGAGAGCCAGACGTGCCGAATGCAGTGTGTGTCCGAATTCACCGGCTCCTGCCGCTTCGATTAAAATTTTACCGGGGCGCGTAGCCGACTGAACAATAACCTGTGCCAAACCATTGAACAGCGAGCGTTTCGGCACCTTATCGGCTTCCTGACAGTTGGGATCGCCATTTCCCACACCGATCAATTTGCCGGCTCCATATACATTGAAGACAAGAGCGGAATTCGCCGTCGGAACTGCCCGCCCCTTGCGATCAAGCGCTTCCACCTTGATCAACGAGACATCCTCGCCGTTGGCGGCGATAGTCGTACGATCGGCAGACAGGCGTAAGCTTACTGCTGGCCCCGTAGTTTCGCGTTTTTCGGATAGCACCGTCTTGCCGTCTTTGTATCCGCGCGCTTCGAGTGTGCCGGGTTCATAAAGCACCTTCCATTGTACGTGGCCGAGATGAGGCACCGCTTGACGGCCAAGGCTGCGGCCGTTCAAGTACAATTCCACTTCCTCAAGATTGGAATAGACCCAGACGGATACTTCGTGTCCTTCCTTGCCTTCCCAATTCCAGTGCGGAAACACGTGCAGCGACGGTTCTTTGCGCCACCACGCCGTGTAGTAATAGAAATAGTCTTTCGGAAAACCGCACATATCGACAATGCCGAATTGCGAGCTGATCGAAGGCCATCCGTAGGGCGTCGGCTCGCCGCGATAATCGAAGCCGGTCCAGGCAAATCCGCCCGCCAGCCATTCGCGCGTACCGTAGAATTTCCACCAGTCCTCCGGCGTTTTTCCCCACTCTACTACGCCGTCATAGCTGTTGATGATATTGCGCTTGGGGTCGGACACATATTCGCCACGGGTGGAAATAGCACTGGAGGTCTCCGACCCGACAATCGGGCGCAGCGGATGCCTCTTGTGAAACGCATCGGGGAAGCCTTCGTTGTAGTTGAAGCCGATCACGTCAATCGGCTCCGATACGCCTTTTTCGTTGTCGCCGTTGACTGCCATCGTCACCGGACGCGTCGGATCGAGCTGATGACAAGCCTGCACCATGGTAGCTGCAATCTTAGCCCCTTGCTCGGCCATCTTGTCCTGCAACTGCCACTCTTCGTTGCCGATGGACCAGATTATGATCGAAGGAGAATTGCGATAACGCTTTACCATCAATTCAAGCTGCTGCGCTCCTTCCAAGTTGGAGCTCATCAGCCGTGTTTCGCACATCATCATCACGCCCATACGGTCGCAAGCTTCGACCCATTCCGGCGTGGGCATATTGTGCGACGTGCGAACCGCGTTGCATCCCATTTCGCGCAGAATCGAAAGACGGTAGATCTGCAGGGCGTCAGGCAAAGCCGCGCCTACCCCCGCGTGATCCTGATGATTGCAGGTTCCTTGAATTTTCAACGGCTGGCCGTTAAGAAAAAAACCCTTATCGGCATCGAACACCGCCGTGCGTACGCCAAAGGCGATTTCTTCGCCGTCGCGCCGTTTGTCGCCGGTCTCCACCGTGACGACTGCAGTGTAAAGATTTGGGTCCTCGGGCGACCATAGGCGCGGATTGGCGAGCGCCGCCGCCACGTGAAACGCCGTCGTTCCGCCGGACGGAATCAACCGATCCGGACTTTGCGCGGCGGCAACCGAAGCACCCGCGGCATCGCGAATTGTCCAAACCACTTTGGCAGTGACGGCATTCGGCTCGTGGTTCTCCACAATCGTATCAAGCGCGAGACTTGCCGACGATCCATTCAGCGCCGGGCGCACGGTGCTATCCCATCTGCCAAGGTGGACGGCATCGCTCTTGACAAGCCAGACATGGCGATAGACGCCGGCCCCCTCATAGAACCAGCCGTCGCCGAAACTGGCGTCGACACGCAGAACGATGACATTCTTGCCGCCATAATCGAGGAAATCGGTAAGATCGAAGCGGAACGGCGCGTAGCCGTTAGCGTTGCGGCCGATGAAAGCACCGTTGACAAACACCATCACATCGCGAAAAGCGCCGTCGAATTCTATCCAGACCTGCCTGCCAAGATCTGCGGCGGGAATATCGAACGCGCGCCTATACCATCCGACACTGGTTTGCGGATAACGACGGCCAAGCGGCTTGTAGCCATGCGAGCGCAACAAACTGTCGCCCGTTTGCGTATCGTCTTTGACGAACGGCAATTCGACCGCCCAATCATGGGGAAGATCGAGTGTGCGCCATGCGGAATCGTCAAAA
This sequence comes from Alphaproteobacteria bacterium UBA1303, assembly GCA_002307315.1. Classification (GTDB taxonomy): domain Bacteria; phylum Pseudomonadota; class Alphaproteobacteria; order Micropepsales; family Micropepsaceae; genus Rhizomicrobium. The sequence continues at coordinate 92,695 of DBTZ01000054.1, read as the reverse complement.
CCGATCTTGGCAAATTTGAAATCGCCGGTTTTGGCAAAATCGCCTTGATCGAGACCGAAGCCAAAGTCTTTGGCAGGATCGCTGCCGTGGCCAAAGGCGAACTTCCATCCGAAGTCGAACAAAAGCTGCTCGCGAGGCGCAACCGCATTGCCCTGCGGGGCGGTCGCTGGTTGCGAGCCGCCGGGTCGAAGGCCCGCAAACGCTTGCCCCCCAAACAACACCGGCAGCGATAGAAAGGTTCCCGCGGCAACAACCTCTCTGCGGCTAATTTCGCCCATAACTCCACCCTGCGTGTTTCTTGTCCCGCTTTACGATACCCCGCCGCGAGATCACACAGCAACTCGCCTATGGGCGTAGCGTTCGATGTACGACAAAAATATCGCTTCACATGGAACGCATAGGGAACATACAACTCAAATGCATTTCTTAAACCAATCTATTGCCCATAATCTTCAGGGCCACGCCATAGTCGTGACTTGCCGATGACGGCAGGGCAATATGCAACCCATCGTTGTCTTGCTTGAACGTAAGCGGCGCCGAAGAGCCGACCACCTCAACACGGGCAACATTGGCCTTGGCCAGCGAGGCAATCGACAGTGTCTCGCTTTGCGGCCGCCCCAGAAACATGGCGTAAAGCGCGCCGCATTTGGTGGTAAAACGAATGTCGGCGGCCGTAAACGGATCATCCTTGGTTTCGCCGAACTGTCCGGACGCGACATGCGTGGGACCTTCGCCGGCAATTTTCCAGGGCCGGGTGCCGTAAATGGCCTCGGAGAAACGTCCCATCCAGCCGGCGATACCCTCCACGATCGCCGCTTCCTTCTCGTCGATAGAACCGTCGCCGCGCACCGGGATGCTAAGCAGAAGATTGCCATTCTTGGCGACGATATCGCACAACCGGTGAATCACCGCCGAAGCGTCTTTGTATCCGTTCCGCTCGTAAAGCGGCCGGCTGTAGTGCCAATCGCCAAGGCAGGTATCGGTCTGCCAGGGGTGGGGTTCGATATCGGCGCGAAAACCGCGCTCCACGTCTTCCACCACCGCTGCGCGGCGCGCTGCCGGCAGGTTTTTTGTATTGATTACCGCTTCCAACTTGCCATGCCATTTGATCGACGCGTTGTAGAAGTGCGCGGCGATGTCGAGGCCGGCCTGTCCGAGCGGCAAGTCGAAATTGTCGAAATAAATCAAATCCGGTTTGTAGCTGTCGATCAAATCCTTGCAGCGCAGGAACCACTGTCGCACGAAAGCGGGATTGGCCGCGGGCGGGTTCTCGTCCCAGTGTCGATCGTGTTGTTGATGCCATTCGTCGGCGGCGGCGATGGATGAAATCCCGTCCGGCATGGGCATCGTGCGGCCGCAATAGAGTTCCTGCGGGTCGAGCCCTTCCCACCACTTTCCCTTTCCCATTGCCTTGGTGAGCTTGAACGCATCATAGCGTTCGCCCTTGCGAAGGCCTTCCGGATCGTAGCCGTAAGCCGTCTGCAGCCAATGCCACGCGTGGGCGGAATGGTTGGATACACCGAATTTAAGGCCGCGCGCACGCGCCGCCTTGGCGAACATGCCGATAAGGTCCTTCTTGGGGCCGATGCGGGTGGCATTCCAGGAATGGAATTTCGAGGCGTACGTATCGAAATTGTCGTGATGATTGGCCAGGGCCACGAAGTACTTCGCACCCGCTTTTTTATAAAGATCGAGCAAAGCTTCGGGATCGAACCGCTCCGCTTTCCAGGTGGGAAGAATGTCCATGAACCCGGTGTCGGCCGGATGGCCGTAATGCTTCAGGTGATGTTCGTATTGCCCATTGCCCTGCATATACATTTGGCGGGCGTACCAATCGCCGGCTTCGGGAACGCATTGCGGCCCCCAATGCGCCCAAAGACCGAATTTGGCATCCCTATACCATTCCGGGGCCTGATAGCCGGAGATCAACGACTCCCAATTCGGATCGAACGGCCCGCCGGCAATTTCCGTCAGCCCGTCGGCTTTCGCCATCTTCGGCAAGCTCGCCGCCAGCCCCATTGCAGCCGCGCCCTTGAACAATGTCCGTTTTGTGATCCCGGTCATATCGTTTCACTCCCAATCCAATATCGCAGCCGCTAAGCCAAATTTTTTCCCAGGATCTTCAGTGCGACACCATACGCGTGGCTGGCCCGCAGCGGAACATTGATGTGGAGGCCGTCCTTGTCTTGTCGAAATGCGAGCGGCGCTTTTTCACCGACCACTTCGATCCGGTTCACCTTGGCAAAAGCCAAGCTCTTCAGCGTGATTGTTTCCGTTTCCGGCTTGCCAAGCGTCATGGCATAAAGCGCACCGGCCTTGGCGGTAAAGCGGATGTCTTCCGCCGTGAAGGGTTTAATCTTCTGTTCGCCGAACTGGCCGGAAACGACTTGCGTGGGGCCCTCTCCCGCTATCCGCCACGGCCGCGTGCCGAAAATGGCTTCGGAAAAGCGCGTCATCCAGGAGGCGATGCCTTCGACGATCGCAGCTTCCTTTTCGTCGATCGAGCCGTCGCCGCGCATCGGCACGCTCAGCAAAAGATTGCCGTTCTTCGACACCACCTCGCACAACCTGTGAATGACCGAAGCCGCGCTCTTATAGCTGTTGTCTTCATAAATCTTCTGACTGTAGAACCATTCGCCGAGACAGGTGTCCGTTTGCCAGGGCAGCGGCTCGATGGCCGAGCGGTAACCGAGTTCCACATCTTCGACGACGGCCGGACGGTGCTGCGGCATCGCATTTTTGATGGTAATCACGCCATTCTGCTTGCCGTGCCATTTGATCGACGAATTGTAGTAATGGGCGGCAATATCGAGGCCGGTTTGGCCGAGCGGCAAATCGAAGTTGTCGAAATAGAGCAGATCCGGCTGGTAACTGTCGATCAAATCCTTGCAGCGCAGAAACCAATTACGCACGAAGGCGGGATTGTCGATCGGCGGATATTCGTCCCAAATACGGTCGTTCATTTCGTGCCATTGCTGCAACGCGTCGATCGAAGAGATTCCGTCCGGCATCGGCATAATGGGCTTACCGTATAGCTCCCGCGGATCGAGACCTTCCCACCATTTGCCCTTGCCCATCGCCTTGGTGAGTTTGAAAGCGTCATAACGCTCGCCCTTACGCGGGCCTTCGGCGTCATAACCATAGGCCGGCTGAAACCAATGCCAGGCATGGGCCGAATGATTGGTGACCGCGAATTTCAGCCCCTGGGCACGTGCCGCCTTGGCGTAGATGCCGACGACATCCTTTTTCGGTCCGACCCGCATCGAATTCCAAGGCTGGTATTTGGAATTCCAGGAATCGAAATTGTCGTGATGGTTCGCCAGGACGGCAAAATATTTCGCTCCCGCCCTTTTGTAGAGAGAGAGCTGCTCCTCCGGGTTCCACTTCTCGCCCGTCCATTTCGGCAAATAATCGATGAACCCGGTATCGGCCGGATGGCCGTAGGTCTTTACATGGTGCTGGTAAGCGGACGATCCTTGGATATACATCATGCGGGCATGCCAATCGCCGGTGGCGCCGACACATTGCGGCCCCCAATGCGCCCACAAACCAAACTTCGCATCGCGAAACCAATCCGGAACCTTGAAGCCGCCAACCAGAGACTCCCATGTCGGAGCGAACGGCCCACCGGCGATTTCCGCTGGCCCTTCGGCTTTTGCCGTCTGCGGCAGACCCGCCGCAAGACCCAATGCAGCCGCGCCCTTGAACAACATCCGCTTGGTGATCTCTGTCATATCGGTTTCCTCCCAATTCGATCTGGCCGCGGTTCCGACCGCGGTCGACCATTGATTTTGGCGGGCAGTATACGCCCGACACAACCGCACAAGAATAGCCAGTATTTGCATTATGATGGATATCCTTATCCTCGCGACAGTGTGATCGGACCGACGCGGGGCCGTTTTGGGATTTCGGCGTCCGCTGGGGGGGGGCATAAAGGTGTACCTTCCAACCGGAAGAGCTCACGGGGGGTATGTACATCTGACTTTGGCAGCGATCCGTTCACTGCGCTCCCCCCCCCCTGCCGGGACAGATCAAAATCCTCCATGGCGTATTTCATTGCCCCCATCTACTGCTATACAATACATGGCCGCCATTGCGAACGCGCCCAGCACATACGCCCGATGCCGCGGCAATGACCGGGGAGTGACCGCAGCGACCATGCAGCACCGCAGATCCAAAGACCATGAGCCAATGGGCCGGTATCCGAACGTATCGCGACGCGATGCCTTGCAATGGGGCGCAACCGGTTTGGCTGGTGCTACTGTCGCGCTTTCGGCAAATGGCTACGCCCAAGAAGTTGCACCCAGTTACACCCTTGGACTCGAAGGCGGACAGCTTTGTATCTACGCCCTCGGTAACCGGGCGATCCGCGTTCGCTTCGCACAAAGCCACGCGCTCCCGCCAAGTCCAATGCTTCTTTCCGGCAAAGGGGTGTCTTTTACGGGGCGAACGAGAACAAGGGATTCCGAGACCCTTGTCCTGCCGCATATCAGATGCACGGTCAAAACAAACGACGGCACTCTTACCTTTTTCGATGCAACGGGAAAAACGATTCTGAGCGAATTGCCGGGTGCCCGCCGCCTTGCGCCCTCGACCGTCCATGGCGAAGCCACCTTCGTCGCTTCGCAAGGTTTTTTCTCACCTTCCGACGAACGGTTGTACGGGACCGGCCAGTTCCAAGACGGCTTTCTCAATCTGCGTGGCCTCAGCAGACGCCTCACCCAGGTGAATACGCAAATCAGCCTGCCCTTTCTGCTCTCGAGCAAAGGCTATGGTCTGTTGTGGCACAATGCGGGGATGGTTGACCTCAATCCGGGTGACCGGACGGTTGTGCCGGAAAGAGTGGCCTATGACGCCAAGGCCGCAGCCGTTAGTGTCACGACTACGGCGGGGGCTGCCAACATTACCCGTAATCTCGCCGCGTTCGAACGAACGTTCGACGTACCGCAAAACGGCCGTTACGGCTTTCAGCTCGATGTCGGCCAAGCGATGGCAAACAAGCATTATGTCGAAATCGACGGAGTCGCGGTGGTCGATGCCGCCTCGCTCTGGCTGCCGCCGACCACAAGTTTTTTTGCCGAACTATCGGCCGGGCCGCATACGTTGCGGATCATCGGCGATTCCAAGGATCGTCCGTCTCTGCGCTTTGCCCTGGTGCGCGATGCTACCGTTCTGCGTTCGCCCGTCGCCGATGCCGTCGATTTTGTGGTGATTGCCGGACCGTCTGCGGAGGATATCATCGCGGAATACCGGCGGCTGACGGGACAGGCCCCCATGATGCCGAAATGGGCCTACGGCTATATCCATTGTCGCGAGCGCTACAAATCCTCGGAAGATATTCTCGCCAATGTACAGGAATTCCGTAGACGGAATATCCCGATGGACGTGATTGTTCAGGATTGGCAGTATTGGGGAAAATACGGCTGGAACGCCATGCGCTTCGACGAGGCGGACTACCCAAATCCGAGGGCCATGATCGCCGATCTGCACGGGATGAAAACGCGATATATGCTCTCGGTATGGTCGAAGATTGATCCAAAGAGCGATTTGGGAAAAGCCCTGGCCGTGCGGGGATGCTTTATTCCCGATACGACATGGATCGACTTTTTCGACACGCGCGCCGCCGATCTTTATTGGGGGGCAATGAGCCATCGTTTGCTGTCGCTTGGCGTGGATGCCTGGTGGCAAGACGCTACGGAACCGGAAAACGACGACCTTGTCGGACGAAAAACGGCTGCAGGCCTGGGCGAGAAAGTTAGGCTGCAGTACCCGCTGCAAGTCAACCGAACGGTCTATGAAGGTCAACGACGAGATGCTCCGGACCGCCGTGTGATGATCCTGACGCGAAGTGCCTTCCCCGGTCAGCAGCGCTTCGCTTCGGCCACATGGTCGGGCGACATCGGTTGCGATTGGGATACGCTCAAGCGACAGATTCCCGCCGGCCTGAACATGATGGCCGCGGGGTATCCCTATTGGACCGTCGATGCCGGCGGTTTTTTCCGCCCCGGAAATTCGCAATATACCGATCCGGCGTATCACGAGCTGTTTATCCGGTGGCTGCAATTAGCCGTTTTTCTCCCCTTGATGCGTGTGCATGGCTATCAAACCCAAACCGAGCCATGGCATTACGGCGAGGCGGTCGAACGGCAGGCGCGCGCCTTGATCGAATGGCGATATCGTCTGCTTCCCTATATCTACAGCACCGCCGCCGCCGTTACCCATAAAGGCTCGTCGTTGATGCGCCCGCTTGTCATGGATTTTGCAGACGATCCGATGGCGTTGGATCAGACGCACAGTTACATGTTCGGCAAAGCGCTTCACATCGCCCCGGTTTTCCGTGCCGGCATTTCGAAATGGGATGTATACCTGCCGACGAACCAAGGCGGCTGGTACGATTTTTGGACCGGCGAACACCGCGACGGCGGCACCACCCACGCCGTTGACGCCCCGCTCGATCGCATACCTGTCCACGCCAGAGCCGGTTCGATCGTCCCCCTCGGCCCCGTCGTGCAATCCACACCGGAAGCAACCGGACATGATCTTGCAATCCGCGTCTTCGCCGGTGCGGACGCCTGCTTCGATCTTTATGAAGACGAAGGGACCAATTACGGCTACGAAAAAGGAGCGTATACGGTCATTCGTTTCGATTGGCGGGACCGTACCCGTAGGTTGCGGATCTCCGCGCCGCATGGCCGTTACCCCGGGATGGTGGAGCAGCGGATTTTCCGATTGAGCGTTGTCGATGCAAACAAGCCCGAACTAGATCGCCCCGAAACCCTTGTCCGCTATGCCGGCAAGGCAAAGCAGATAGTGCTCTAACCACCACCCGTCGCGGACAGCGGCGAATATAAAAACAAAATAACTTATTGAAAAATAGTAATTTTCTCGAACAACGGCGAACATGATCGAACGTTGGCGAGAGAACAAATGGTGCCCAGGGATGGACACCATCGGGGTCACCTCCAGCCGGAAGACCCGGTTTTCGTGCTTTTGCGCGGAGTCGCCTGATGCGTTAGCGACGACGGGCGGACCAACACCGCAAACGGATTGGCGCCCCTCCGATACCACGCCCGATTTGACCAAAGTCATGCCTCGCGAAATGTTGGAAGCGGCGCGCGATTCCGTATGCGGAGCATTCGGTGTATTGCCTGGGCTTTTCGCTCACGACGGGCAAGGCCCGATGGTCCGTGAAGCACAACGCCACCTTGCCGCCTGGGTGCTCACTCCAATTTCAGCGCTCATTGCGGAAGAGGCAAGCGCGAAGCTGGGCAGTGGCGTTTCAATCGACGTGGTGACGCCGCTGGGTGCGCATGACGTGGGCGCGAAATCGCGGTCCTTCTCGGCGATCATCGAATCGCTCGCCCGCGCGAAAGAAGGTGGCCTGACGCCGGATGACCTTGAGATGGCGAAGACCCTGACTGCCTTGAATTGGTGACAAGATGGGCTTGGCGGTGCCCTGAACCGCCCTCCTTGAGCCGGAGCGGGCCGGGGGTGAGATGCCCCCGGCCTTTTTTCGCTAGTTGGGGAACTCGCGTGCGATTGTCATTCCCTCAATCAAGTACTTGTTGATGCGCGCTGCTTCGTCGTCCTTCACGCAAGAGAAGACCAGCCCCTCACCCGCCAGTTCCGCAACCTTTGCGATGAAGGCCATCAAATCATCCTTAGACAGATGGTCCATTGCTTCCCCTGCCGTTGTACATACGAGCATTATTTGCAGAAGCCGTTCTACAAGGCCGGTGTATGGAACATCCTCAATATGCCTGCCCGGCAATTCTTGGCTCGTCATTCTCAAAGACTCCCTGTGCTTGCCCCGGAATTTAGTTTCCATGGCGATATCGTGGCCAAATTGGCGATGGGTTGACGGCGTCGCCCTGCCCGGTCTTCGCGGCCCCATCACCGAGCCTCTATTATGTTCAGGCCGGCGCGCCGGCGTGCCAGCACGTCAAGGACCTGGAGAAACTCCCTGCCCTCTGGCGCGCCACGCCAGCAGCCCATGCCGGCGATTTTGCCAAGATCAAGTGCGTCTGGCTGGCGCCGAACACGCGGGTGACCTGGTCGGGCACGCGGATCGAACTCTTCTTCGCCCGGATCGAGACGGCCGACCATCGAACGCTCGTCGTCTACCGGAACGACCTGGGGCGCTCGCCGTGGCAAGATCCGTTGCGGCGGGACTATGTAACTCTCGAAGGCGCAATCGCCTGCGGCACGCCCTTCCCGCTTGGCGAAGCTGCGCAAGCCGTCGCCGCGGGCGACAAGACTTAGCTGCATCAGACCGGATGCGTGACACTGCCGGCCGGTGTTACGGCCCTGCGTATCTCGCCACCTCTTGCCGAGCCCGGTATCTGGCAGGTTCGCCTGCGCGATCACGTCAAAGGGCAAACCGTCTGGATGCGGAGCACCGATCTGACCGCCACGCCATAGGCGAGCAAGGGCGCGCCCGCAGGAAGCTGAGCGATGGGGTGCTGCCTAGCTCAGCCTGTCCGCCAGCCGCAGCATCAAATCCATGCGTTCGTGGAAAATTGCGACGACCAGCGAAGGCGCGTCGTCACGCGGCAGGCAAAAGATATAGTGATGCTCGCAACGGACCATGCGCAGCGCGGGATAGAGCGCGGTCATGTCTTTGAACACACCCTCTCCCGCCGCAAGGCGTGCAATGCCGCCTTCCAGCTTGGCGATATAGCTGCGCACCTGCGCATCGCCCCATTGTTTGCGCGTGTAACGAATGATTTCCCGTAAGTCGGCTTCCGCCGCCGCCGTCAAAATATAGTCGGTGGTCAAGCGCGGTTATCTCCGCCCAGTTCCTCGTCCACGATGGCCTCGATGCTTTTGGTGGAGACCTTGCCGCTGAGACCCTCGGCGATCCGCTCCCCCAGCAGCGCCTTCAACTCCTGCCATGCCTGATCACCGTCCGAATGGGCGTCGAAAAGGCGCTCGATGGCATATTGCTTGATTGTCTTACCCTGCAGCGCAGCCAAGGCTTTCAGGCTCTGGTGCTGCTGATCGGTTATATCGATGGTGAGACGGCTCATAGATACCTCGCAAACTCGAACAAACCCACATTCGCACAAATGTAGGTTTGTTTCTAGGGGCATGGGAAGGAGGGGGCCCGCCCGCCCCTGTCTGATGCGCTTTGCCGAGGCACAAACTGGATGCGGAGCACCGATCTGACCGCCACGCCATAGGCGAAATTTGTTCCAAATCGTCGCTGCGCGCATAATTCTCCGTTTACACGAACAACACGCCTCCATTGACCAAAAGTTGTGCCCCGGTGTTTAATCCCTTGGAGCCGAAAATGCCTGTCATGAGCGCCACGCCGACGCGGTGAACCCCGCCATGTCGCAAGCGCGCGGATACAAGAGCCTCTGCGGCGCGAGCCGCGGACGTAGAGATGCGCGCCTGGACTCTCACACCAGGTTTTCTGCTCGCGGCACCAGCGGGACATCCTACAGGGCCGTGAGCGGCGTGATGGTGGGAGGTGGCATGCTTGTAGTGGAGCGCGCCGATCTCGCGCAGATGAGATCGTATCTCTATCAGGCAGACGGCGTGTTGATCGCCGCCCTGAAGGCTTGTGAGGGCAAGACGTTGCGAAATTTGAGAAGCGCCACCCTGTCGGCACAAAGGCCCGATTGGCGCTCGACCTCATGCTCTACACCGGCGTCCGTAGAAGCGACGTGGTGAAGCTGGGGCCGCAGATGGAACGAGACGGCAAGCTGATTTTCAGTGAAACCAAGGGCCGCGCGAAGATTGTCAAGACGCACGAATTGCCGATCTTGGAACCGCTACGCTGTAGCATTGACGCCACCCCCACTGGGCACCTCGTTTACCTCGTGACCGCCTTCGGGCGTCCGCACTCGGTTAAGGCGTTTGGCAATTGGTTCAAACGCCGGTGCCGGGAAGCCGGTGTCGCGGCCGATCTGTCGGCACACGGCCTTCGCAAGCTGGGTGCCCAACGGTGCGCCGAAGCCGGTGCGAGCGAACATCAAATCATGGCGCTGTTCGGATGGGCGAGCACGAAACAGTCGGCGCTCTACACCCGCAAGGCGAGCCGCACGAAGCTTGAAGCAGAAGCCGCGCCCATGCTGGCCGGACAGAACGGCAACAGATTGTCCCACCTTTTCCCGGTGGTGGCGTCCGGTGGGACAAATAGGAGAAAAAAGTCTTGAAAAACAATCCCTTAGAAACGGGATGGTGCCCAGGGGCGGACTATCAACATATTGAAATTACTGTGTTTACGTACGAAGCGGTGTAAATACGGTGTAGCGAAGGGTCTGGAATCGAACCACCGCCGCTTGGCTGGCATAGTTTAGCCCCCTCTCGCCGTTACGCCTATCCGACCGCGTGATCGAGGAATGCCCCAGCGCCGGACCTCGACATGGCTCCGTGATAGAATCACGCGTCGCATCGGGGGGATGGGCATGTCCAGGACCGGCATCGCTATCACCGCGGCGCTTCTGTTGGGATTCACCGCATCACCCTGCCCGGTCTTCGCGGCCCCTTCACCGAGCCTCTATTATGTTCAGGCCGGTGCGCCTGCGTGCCGGCGAGTTATAGACCTGGAGAAAGTCCCCGCCTTATGGCGTGCCACACCAAACTTGCATGCCAAGGATTTTGTGGCGCGCGGATGTGTTTGGCTTTCGTCCAACACGGTCGTGTCGTGGGACGGCCGCCGCCGCGATTTCTACTTCGCGCGCATCACCACCGGTGATCGGCATCCGTTTTTCGTCTATGCCAATGACATCGGTCTATCGCCCTATCACGATCCGCTCAAGCGCGACTATGTGACGGCGGAAGGCGCGATCGCCTGCGGCACGCCCTTCCGGATCGCGGAAGCGTCTCAAGCCGTCGCCGCGGGCGACAAAACTTGGCTGCGACAGACCGGATGCGTGACGCTGCCTGCGGGCGTTGCGGCGCTGCGCATCGCGCCTGCGGTTGCCGAGCCGGGCACCTGGCAAGTACGTCTGCAGGGCCACCCCCAGGGGCAAACGGTCTGGATGCGGAGCACCGATCTGACCGCCACGCCATAGGCGAAATTTGTTCAAAATCGTCGCGCCGCGCATAACACTCCGTTTACACGAACACTCCGCCTGACTTGACCAAAAGTTGTGCCCCGGTGTTTTATTCCCTTGGAACCGAAAACACCTGTCATGAGCGCCACACCGACGCGGTAACCCCGCCTGTCGGAAGCGCGGATAAAGGACCCTCTACGGCGCAAGCCGCAGACGGAAAGAAGCGCGCCTGGACTCTCACACCAGGTTTTCAGCTCCCGGCACCCGCGGGACATTCGATGGGGCCGTGAGCGGCGTGATGGTGGGAGGTGGCATGCTTGCAGTAGAGCGCGCCGATCTCGCGCAGATGAGATCGTATCTCTATCAAGCAGACGGCGTACTGATCGCCGCCTTGAATGCCGGTGAAGGCGCGTTGCCCGATACGTTACAGAACACCTATTGGGCCGCGGCCGTCCTGATCGAACAGGCGCTGGCCGTTGCCGAGCGTCTCGAAATGCGCAGTGATGGGTTGGAGGACGGGGCCGGAATCTGAAGCCGGGCGGCGGTGAGCGAAAGGGATGAGGCATAATCGGATTTCGGCGCTACCACGCGGGCGACACTTGTCCGGAATGCGGCAAGCGCACGCGGATCGCCGAGGTCAGCCGAACGCGGAACAGTCACCCTTGTTAGCGAACCAGCCCAAGAAACCGGAGGTCACAACCGTCGGCCCCTCCCGATAGCTCGCATTGCAGACCCATCCGCTAATTCTAAGCGATTGAACTTATGGGGGAACAACCCCTTACGGCAAAATCATTGCTTCTGCCTCCGCTTATGCCAAAGATTATGGATGATTTCAGACGACAGCATCAAGCAAGCGGTAGAGGCCGGCGAGAAGAATCAGCGCACGGCGGAGCTCGTTTTTAACTGGTGCGCGCACGCCCGTATCAAGCGCTTTGGCGGCGGCGGAATGATCGAGCAGATGTACGGCGTGCCAATCGGTCATATGGGGCTCGAATGCGCCCATGCACCCGCTGGCGGTATGCAAGCCTGGGACCTGGAAAACTCGGCCCTCGTCTTCTATGACGACAATTGTGTGAATTGCACTCACAGGCAGCCAGTCCGGCTGCCCAATCTCACAAAGCTGGTGGCCGAGCGCGAAGAGCGTCGGCGCATTCGCAAGCTTGAGCAGGATCGTATTGAGCTGGAAGTAGCCGACGACCTTGCGAAGCGCGATGCAGCTAGAGCACAAGTCCGGGCTCAGCTAGATGCTGTTGCAGCATCAAACCTCGACCTGCTGGCAAGTCTCGATCGTGAGCGCGATGCTGTAGCTTCCGCGACCATTATCAAAGTCGCGGAAATGGCTCCAGAGACCTTCCCACCGCCGCTGGTCGAATACCTATTTGCGACCATATCCGAAAATAGGATCAATCTATCCGATACATCGCTGCAAATACTTGCCAGGCTTCCTGGCATCGACCCAACGAAGCTGGTGAATGCTGCTCTTGCCTCACATTACGGTTCAACTGAAGCCACGCTGCCCATCATCGAGGCGAATGCGGCTGCGGCCTCTGATGAGTTTGTCGGCCCTGCAGTCGGCCGCCTTGTTAGTTTGGCGACCGTGAGTCATGGGCCATTCATGCACGACCGGCAGACATTCCCCGCCCCATTGCTGCAAATTTACAGGTATCACTCGAAGGCCGTTCGCGAGGCCCTAAGCCGGATCATTGGTTCCAGCGAAGCCTACAGCGTGGGCTTGGCGGCTCGCGGGCTCTTGGTTCTCGTCGAGCACGACCCATCTCTTACCGGCTTCATGACGGACGACTTGCTAGCAAAACTCGCGCGTGCGAAATGGCTGGTCAAAGGCGATGACGATGGTGTGCGTGATGCGCTGAGTGATATCCGCAAGGTCCTTGTCAAAGCGTTCTATGCGGCGCCGAAGGTGGTTGATATATCTATTCAGCAATATCTCGCCGGTGCGTCGGCTGAGGGAATCAATGCACTCCATAGGCTATATAGCGATGTCCTGTACCGAAACCATTTCGACGGCGGTCGCAAGACCATAGGCGAGGCCGAGCGCATCGCGTTCAAGCGGCTTATCACTGCAACGAGCCAATACGGAACAGATATCGATGATGACCGCTTCGATGTCGCCATGGACTCCATCCATATGGACGTGGGCGACCTTGCACCGCTCATCGTGGAGGAGATCGACTTTCTCCTCGGCACTGCAGCAATCATTCTAGACAAGCTCAAAGTCGAGCTAGCGAAGCCGCAAGACCCAAAAGATCCGAGCGCATTCTATAAACGCATGGGAATCAAACAGCGTCTAGAGGCCCCGGCACAAACATATATTCGGTGGGCTTGTCAGGCGGCAAGCGGAGCCGGTGCAGACGCGATTGAGAAGGTTCTGTCGTTCTACGCAGGCCTGCCGGAAGAGAATACCGAGCTAAAAAGTCCGATCATCGGACAATTCTCGGATTTCGCTGAGAACGCCGAAGGCCTGAAGCTGTGCTTGCCCTATTATTATTCTGCGATGGTAGGTCCATCGCAATTGTTACGCTCCTACGCGGCGACCGCTCTCGGCGAACTGTCCCGTCAGGCGTTGGAGAACACACCGGGCCTCGTCTTTGAGGCATTCGTTGCCTTAATGACTGACCCGTTTGTGGTCGTTCATCGCGCCGCGGTGCGCGCCCTTGAGCGCTTCTCCCTCCCTGACGAAGTCAAACCGCAAGCCAAAAAGGCCCTCTCTGATATCATCCTTTACTACGCAAAGGCGAGAGACGACGACGCATTCCTAGTCACCGCCGTTGAAATCTTTGCGCATCGCTACGTGGACGAAGCCAGATTGGCCGGCAAGCTAGGTGACATCCTGCTCGACATACTGATGACTGTCGAGCCCGAGGTCATTCTGCGAAAAACACGGTACGGCCTCCCGATCTTCTCGCAGAATCCCAACTACATAAAACTTTTCCTGAAACTTCTGAACTCGGCAACTTCCGAATACGACATCGAAGCACTCTTGAACCAGCTTGACCGGCGTCCGCCAACAGACCTGAAAACCTATGCCGCAGAACTTGCCAAAGCCGGTGTTCACGTCGCGCACCATCGACTCTATGAGGTACACACGATTATCGAGACGTTGACGGCCTGTGGCGCCTGGTCCGATGCATCAGCAATGCTGACAGAAATTCTGGAAAGCTATCCAGACAATATGCACTACAAATCAAGGCGGCTGCTGGTCCAGCGGTATCGCATTTCGTGCGATGTTGAAGCGACAGTCGCGATGAACGATTCTGCCGCGCTTACCGTCCTCGCGAAAGAATGGTCGGACAATTTAGCAGAACAACAAAAGTATGACGAAGAGAACAGACCAAAGGATCGTCCACTCGGAAGGTTATTCGGCACGGATTGAGGCGCTTCTTGCGTTGCGTGCCGATGACACAAACGCCGATGGTGACCGTCTGAAAACGGCGGCTGAGAAATTGCGCGCTGCGGCCGATAGCTTTGGCGTGGCAGCCAGCGCATCCATCTATGCCGCATTTGCGGAGCTCACTCACCTTATTGGGCTGCTTTATGATTGGCGCGCTGCGATTCGAACTGCAACTTCAGATGCACAACGCTTTCTGGCGGCAGCCCAAACTAGGGCCGTGGACTGGCTTACTACCTTCGGCTCGGCTCCTGACCTCGCCCAGATGAAGGGAGTGGCGGAAACTATTCGTGACACCAGCTCTGTTCATGACGTTTCGACCATAGCGAAAACGCTGGCCGGTATTCCCATCCCGGTCGGCATGTATGCGCGTCCCAAGCCTGATGGCCGCACCCTGGCCGAACGAATGGGAAGCGAGCGTATCGAAATGTCGAAGAAGCCGCTCGACCTTACCGTTGCCTTTGTGACGTTCACCATTGACGGCCGCCCCTTGGGCGATATCCATTACGTGAAGCCGGGCGCAACCCATGACATGGATATCGAGGTGCGGGTTTCGCGGTGGCCTGAAGATGCCACGCACCTGATGCTGGAGCCAGTTACGGTTGAGCCGGCCGGCACCTACGAATTGCCGACGTTCGAAATTAAAGCACCCAAGGGTAATGCCGGTCCCTTTAAGCTGTCGGCTAAAGGACGCGTCGTTCTCAAGGTGCCCCAGCAATTCGGTGCCCGCCCCTACGAGTTCAAATATGCGGCGCGGTTCATTCCCGCGGGGACGGAGCAGCCCGTCGAGGTGGCGGGTCAGCGCACACTGTCTTTGGAGGGGTTAGACATCCAGCAGGACCCCATTACCGGATATTCACCGATTGATGAGAAGCTGATGCAGGCGCGCAATACTTTGCGAGCGATGCCCTACATTCCGCAAGATGAGCTTTCCGACCTTCTGACCATCGCACAATCGGTCGGCAATTACCTTGGACAAGTCGTCCAGGACGACATCTTCACCACGACGACCTCTGAAAAGGACTATCAGAAGGCGTTGCGAGCACATCTGCGGGCGAATGCCAAGATTGGCTCACAACTGGAGGAACACCCCCGCGCTGCCGGCGGTATCACGGATCTGTCGTTCAAGGGTATCCGCATCGAGCTCAAAGTCGAGAACGACCAACGCATCACGATTAAGGATTGCGCGCGTTATGTCGGGCAGACTGCCACTTACACGATTGGCTCCGGCAAACATGTGGGCGTTCTTTGTGTTCTCGACAGCTCGCCCAAGACCGTCGCGCCGTTCCCGATGCAGGATGGTATTGCCATTTACCCGCTTCAGGAAGGCAATGGAACGCCCATCTACATCCTCATATTCCTGATGCAAGGCAATCTTGCCACCCCGAGCAGCCTGTCACGATAACGATCCGTATCGACAGGAGAGAACGGGCTAATTCTTCTCGGCGACATCCGTCTGTTCAACGGCTATCCCATCGGCAGATTCTACTACGGCCACTATTTCAAGGGGTGCGGCGACCGCTTCTGCGGCAGGTACAGCATCAGCGCTGGCAGGTGACGCTTTGAGTGGTAACCGAAGGAAAACAGCTATCAAGCCGCCTGAGCTTGGGCGCGCTCCTTGAGCAGTCGGCCGGTTTTTTTGTCGACGGAGTAGCCAGCGTTTCTCAGAGCGATGAGCACATCGCCGAGATGAAGATTGTCAAGCAGGAGATGCTTGCGGATCGCTTTGGTGAGCACGTGTGCGTAGACATAGCTCGGGTTGGCCGCTCGCTCTGCGTCAAGCTCGGCAATAGCCTCATGAATAAGCGAGGTCGCATCGCCCTTCTCGGAGATCGCCGTCTTGGGAGACTTTTTGGAGTCCGTGGGCTTTTGGACGGTCAGGATGAGATCGACCGTTACGACGCCCTCCGATCCCGAGTTTAGTCCTTTTACCGAACGCTGGCCCTTGTCGAGGATCGCGACATGCACGGGCGCGGCCGCGAACCCTGCATCGCGGAGCGCTCTTTGCACCACTCCCCAAATCCTGCCGCTGCTATTGCCGAACACAACCGACATATGCCGACCTGGCTTGAGCACGCGGAAGGCTTCGGAAAACGCCTCCCGCAATAGGCTTTCATATCGTTGTTCCGAGCCGCCCTTGCGGCTTCCCGTCGTGTGAACAACGGCTTCGTTGGTGTTGTCGGTGATCTTGCCCAACCATGCCTCGTGAAAGAGGCTCATGTCGCTATAGAAGATATTGCTGCCAAACGGAGGGTCCGTGAAAACGTAGTCAATGGACGCGTCCTTCAAGTGCGCCAGCTTGTTCGCGGAAGCGAGGTGGTAGGAGACCTCCTTGGATTTTTCTCGCGCAAAGAGCGGACCGTCCCCGGACGCGAGCGTTTCATCGGCGCGAATGGCGGCCGTTACTTTGCGCTCGAACAGCTCGAAAACGTTCCACTCATAATAGACAGGGGCGATGTAATAGGTCTGGTTTTGCGCGTTGAGAGGGCGCTGGGCGCTCCACTGATAGCGTCTCGATGCGCGCGCGAGAATCGCCGTGAATGAGAATTTGAGCTTCTGGCGGATCGCGGGATCGCGCGTAGTCTCTATCGCGCTCCATAGTTCAAGCAGGGCTATCGCATTTCTTGCCGAGAAGAATTGCGATGTCTGCGTCATTCCGGCTTTGCCCAAGCCGGAGCGGCTGTACATCTCCCGGCTTTGATCAATCACGAGTTTGGGCACGAGCTTTAGGCGCTCATCCTGCGCAGCAAGCTCGATCATTTCCCAATCGAACTTGCTCACGCCCTGAGTGACCAACTTGCCATTCGAGCCCTCGACAACAACCTCGACCGGGACATCCGCCCCGCGCGGCCACGACCGGCGCTCGAATGCGTGCGCGCACTTGGGACACGCCTTGGGCGGCGCGCCGCGAGGAGAGAGATGCTCGAAATAAACCAGTTCGGCTCGGCAGCCGGGGCATCGGTATGAAAAGGACCAGACCGTTCGCGTAATTTCGACCATCTTACGATCAGAGGCGCGACGTGTTTGATAAAGCGTGCCGAGCCTTTCGCGCGCGCGCGTCATGACCGCGTCGGCCGCCGCGCGGTATTCCTTAGCTGGGACTTGCGCGAGATACCCACAGGCAATGTGTTGCCCCAGAACGGAGATATCGCTCAAAACCGCCTTGCGGTTTGCCATCATGGCGGCAAGGCCAGTCATCCCCGATCCCGCGAATATGTCAGCGACCGTATCGCCAGGCTCGGTGAATGACTCGATAAACGGCTGAATGGCGGCGACAGGCACCTTTGTGAGATAGGCGTGGCAATTGTAGATCGGGTCCGTGCGGGGCGCGGTGATTGTCTCGGGGGGGAGTTCGTTGTTGTGTTTCATGCCCGCATCGTCGCCAGAGTGGAAACTCAGAGTCTGTAGACTCATGTGTCTCAGATTCCTAGCCTCGAAGCAAGGAGATTCGAGGCGAACGTGGGAAAGTATGAAGAACCGAAAGAGATATTGGCGCAAAACCTTCGCCGCCTGAGGAAGAGTGCAGGACTATCGCAAGAAGAGCTTGCTGATCGCGCCGGTCTACACCGGACCTATATTAGCTCCGTCGAGCGCGCGGAGCGAAACATATCCCTCGAAAACCTCTTTTTACTAGCCAAAGCGCTGGGCGCTGAACCCGCTGATCTTGTTCGGCCCTTGAAGCTGCGGGAGCCTGATTGATGGGTTTTAAGGTCGATAGCAGCTTCCTCAAATTTCTGACCATGGGGGCCCTTGGCGTGCGCAAGGTCGCCGCCGAATTGCGCTTGATGGGTTTTGAGCCGATAGAACTCGAGCGCTATTGCGGCTCGAACAAAATCTGGGCGACGAAGGTTAAGCGCCTCCGGCTCGCCGATCTTCTGTGCGTACGCACGGGTCTTCGCATCGAGGTCCGCGCGAAGAGCGACCTTAAGATTCGCATGAGCGATGCCCCCAATAATCCCGAACGTACATGGGACGCGGGGCTGCGCGATCAGGACGTGGTGGCGCTCATTGCCTGCAAGAACGACGGGCCGCTGCCGGTTCCCGCCGAACATGCTGTTTACTTTACGGCGAAGGCTTTGCGCGAGTCCGTGGATTCGTCACGGCTCGGCCCCCCAAAATCCGCATCCGAAGGCGCTGAGCGCGACCGAACCTGGCCCGCCGTCGTACCGTCCCGCTCTGGCGTGGTGATCTCGGTTGATGCGGGTAAGCTTGCCGTGTCCATGGACGGCGACGGTCAGCCGGCGCGCAAACAGACTTACACGCTGGCGGGCAAGCACGCCTATGTCAAACAAGGTGATGCATTCGTGGCCGAGGTTAGCATTCTGGCGGGCGCGCCCTCTTGTTTGGCCGACCTCCAAAGTCGGTTGCAGGATGCGTACATGCCCTTGCTGCAGGCAGTCTCCGCAAATCCGCTGGATCGCTACGCGGCGGCGAAGGCGCTTCGGTTTCGGCCGGACCTTCGCGCTGAGGCACTGCCGGTATTGGAGGTCGAGTTGGACCGGCCGCAGGACCTGCGGGTGACGCTCGAAGTCGCCGGGAGCGCGGCTGCACTGGGGTCCGGAAAGGGCCAGGAGAGGATCGTCAGCATACTTTGGAGCGACGAAGCGCCCGAGATGAGCATGGAAGCCATCCTCATTCTGACCGAACTCGGAGGTGATTTCGCGATCGGAGAGCTTCGCCGGGTTATCGGCCATGATCGTTTCCGGAACGATGAGCGCAGGCAGGCCGCGATTTGGGGGCTGGGAAAGGCGGGCGCGAAATCCTACGCGGACCTCTCGGCGCTCGTGGGCGATGCGGACGACAATTGCGCGTACCACGCCATAGTGGGATTCGGCGCGGATACACCCGCCGCCGTAATCGCCCAGCTCATCGATTTGCTGGTCAGCGGCGATCCGAGGATCACCGCTGGTGCCTCCGAGGCCCTTCGGATGATCGGCAGTGCGGAGGTACTCTCGCAACTCGCAGCCGCCGCGACGGCCAATCCCGCATGTGGATGGCTGCTGGCTACTATCGGCAAGCTTTCCCCCGCGCTTGTGAGGGCAACGCTCGCTGGAAGCAACTTGCTTACCCAGCTTGAGCCGATGCTGCTGCTTTCTCCGGCAACCAACTGGCTTGCGCAGGAAGACCGTGTTGCCGATCTCGTATTCCTTCACAATCAAGCCTTGCCCGAATAGCGTATCCTAGGAGGGCTCCTTGGTCGTGGTCCGGTGGCAAAACGAACCGAGCCTACTTCGCCTTCATAGCCGCCACCACATCTGGCACCACCTTCTCGACCGAGCGGCCGATCACGTAGCCGCTCATGCCGATTTTGACGATCGCCCACAGCTCCAGCACTTCCGGCTGCGACAATCCCGGAGCCGTCCAGCCGAACCAGCGCGCCACGATCAGGCCGACGAAGATCAGCATCGTGATCGGGCGCCAGGACGACGCCAGCCAATTTTTGCTCTGCGCTTCCGCCAGAACGATGCTGGCCGCCGCTTTGGCAAGGTCGGTGTCGGCGGCCAGCTTCGCCAGTTCGCCGTTCTGCTGCATCTCGAACAGCTTCAGCTTGGCCTCATTGGCCTTATCGGGGTCCGGAAAAATGCGATCGAAGATCTTCCCGCCCAGATTGGCGAGGATGGAAACCCATTCCATAGCCGTGTTCCTTTCCGCCGCGCGGCCGCGCGGGCGTTTGGTTGGTGGTGGTGTTGGTGGATTGGCGGCCTAGTGGCGCCCGTCTTTGGCCTGCAGCCGTTCCAGGCGCTCGGCGAGCCGGTCGAGATTGCGCTCGAAGCGTTCGCCCAGTTCCTTCAGAGCCGCAGTGATGCGGTTCTCAACGTCTTTGATCTCGGCTTTGGTGACGTAGGTTTTCGCCGAATCCGTTTGGCAGCCGCTCAGCTCGCGCGTCAGATCGTCGATACGCTGATGCAGCTTTGCCGACGATCTCCAGGTGTACGCAAAACATGAGCCTGCCAGTGTGAGGCCGCCGCCGATCAGCCATTCGGGGCCCATCATCAGGCGCCCCCGATGTCTGGCGTACCGGCGGGGAAAAGGCCGGCCCAGGCTTTGCGGCTGGCCGGGCCATAGGTCCAGAATTCGGCGTGATGCGCATCGATCCCATGGGTGTCGACATGCAGCGCCGCTTGCATCAGGCCAAAGCGGCGGAACCCGGCGTCCTTCGCCAGCGCCAGAAGCGAACCGCGGCTGTAGGGGCCAAGCGCAATATCGAAGGCAAGCTGCAAATGCACCGACGCCCGCGCCGCGTGCTTCAAGCCGCCGTTGTGCCGCGCGCAGCGATGGCCGCTGGTGATCCGCAAGGGACCGCCCACCAGATCCCGCATCTTTTGCAGCACGTCCAGCGCCGTCATGTCGATATAGACTTCGCCGCAACACGGGCATGCGATCTCCGCCGGCGTGAAATTCGGCCAGCGCGCCGCATCCCACGGAACCCCGCAAATGGGGCCCCAGTAATTTTCCATTTCGGTTTTTCCTTTGGTTAGGAGGTCGGAGCGACCATTTCCAGGAAGTAGACGGCGAGCCGCACCTTGCCGCCGGTGAAATTCGCGCCCGCCGCGGTGATGCGAACGGCGGTATCGGAATAGAAAGCCGTTGGGCCGATGACGCCGATATTGGTCGATCCGAGCGCCACCCCCAGCGAACCGCCGAATTTCGCCGTGTCTCCGGCGATGCCGACGGCGTAGGACGATGCCCCGGTAATCGCCAGCGTGGTGCGGGAGGCAACGCCGAGCACAATCGCCCGATTGGGGATGAAGGCCGCGTCGGTCGTGTCGGTATAGGCACCGGCGAGCGTGACCTCGATCTCCTTCGCGCGCAGGGTGATGCGCCCGCCATGGGCTGTCAGCGCAACGCCGTCGCGCCACACGCTATCCTGATATTTCACGCCCAGGCGTTCGTCCTTGACCCACGCTGTCCAGCCGTCATGCGGAACGATCTTCAACCAGGCGCCGCTGCGATAGACGGCGATATTGAAATCCCAACTCGCCCAGGCGCCAGTCGCGCCCGATCCGGGAATGTAGGCTGTGCCGTCCGCGGGCGATCCCGGCGGCGCCGTCAGCGTGCGGCTTTCCACTGCCAACTGGACCAACGAATCCAGGATGTCGAACGTCGTGTTTACGGGCACGTGTTTCTGGGCCTGCGCTGCCTGGATGTAAGGCAGTTGCAGGTTGGTGGTCTGGTCGCTCATGGTGCCTCAGAGATAGACGGTTACCGCCTTGGCGGTGCCCCGGCCGGTGCGGGCCGAGAGCTGGTAGACGCGGACATTGAGTGATCCGGTGACGGCGCCGCCGAAATCCGCGGTTTGCATGGCGGCCGTGTAGGTAGTGGTCGGTGAAGTCGAGGCGAGTGTCCGCTTGACGATCGCCCCGGACAGAATCTCCGTCTCGTAGCTCTCCGTCTGCTCGCTCAGCGGAACTTCACCGGCGTCCCAATTCATCGCGGCGGGCGCCCGGTCGCGGCGGCACCAGGAGAGGATGATGTCACCGGCGGATTTTCTCCCCGTCACCCGCGCCGGCGCATAGGGGCGCAATCCCACCGCGCCGAACGTGATCTGCTGCTTCTGGTACGACGGATCGGCGATAGACTTTCCCAGCGGTCCCCATGTCCAAAAGTAGGCGCTACGGGCGTCCGCCTCGCCGAGGCCGAGCTGTGCGATATTGCTATCCAGAATGACCACCGGCGCCCCCGCGGGCACGGGATCGCGCATTTGCGTCTCGGTTCCCGCTTGGCCGCGTAGCAGCATCGAAAGCCGCCACTGCTTGTCACCGATCAGTTCGGCATCGCGAAATTGCAGAACTTCCCAGCCGCCATCCTGATTCTGCACCGCAACGGCATTGGCACCGCCGAGAACCGTCACCTCGTCTTTCGAGGCGAACGTGCCGTTCGACAAGCGTACATATAGGCTGCCCGCGCGATCCCATTTCCATAACGCCCCGGAATAGAAATCGTACAGCGTCTGTCCGATCCCGGCCTTGCGCGAGATTGTGGTGTCGAGCACATAATTGGCGTCCGACAGGCTTTTCAGGATCTGCACTTTGCCCGGCCACGGATCGGCGTAGATGGCAACGTGCGGCGCCCAGGCGCGCGCGAAGTCGGCATCCATCAAAGACGGCATGTCCATGAAGACGGCGAAAGCCCTTCCCGGCGAGTCTGGCGTGGTGCCAGGGCCACCGCTCACGCGCGCCGGTCCGGTGATCGTCTCGTAAATCGACGGGTCTGTCATCACCGACTGGATCGCCCTGGACGATGTGTCGTCGATCTGAGTGACACGAAGCCGGCGAATGCGTCCACTCGTCGTGACCGACAATTCGTCTCCAGGATCGAGCCCAAGAAATCGCGGTGCGATACCGAACGTGCCGGTGTCGCGGGTAATCCAGGTCTCTTGCAGGAGGCGGTCGCCGACGCCCACGGCCTGCGAGCGATCCATCACCAGCGGCACACCGTTGTCCATCACCTTGTTGGAATTTCCGACCAGGCGCTTCGCGGCATAGGTGCTGTTCTGATAGCCGTTGGTGGCATCGATATACGTGATACGAGACGCCACCGGCAGGTCATCGTCCTGGGCGCGCGTAAAGTTGAAAGCGTCGTCCGGGTTTCCGTCAGGATCGATGACCAGATCGTTTTCGTCGATGGCGGTCGTAGAAGGGCGCCCGCGCATCAAGAACCTGATTTGCCCTTGGGTTTCGATCCCGTCGAAGAAATAGACCGACATCAGCGGCGTGAGTTGATCGCGCGCACTCATGGAGGAATTGCGGACAAAGCCGGTTACGAGCCCGGTGAGGTCCGAAACGTCGTAGTTGGTGAACTTCGATTCCCCGCAGATTTCTGCCACCAGGTCGGCAAGCAACACACATCCGAGCCGCCCGTTGAGCCAATGCCCCAACGTGTAGTTCGCCGTGTCACCCCAGAGGTCTGATCGCAGCGGAAAAAACGGGTATGGGCGTGCGTCCCAACACCATGCGGCAATCGACGTGGTATCAACCATCTTGCCGCTATAGACCGTCGAGGTGGGATTGTTCGTCGACGACGCCCAGAAATTCAGGTGAGCTTCCAGGAACGCCCTCTGCATCAGATCGTCGCGCTGGCCGTTGGAATAGTAAGGCAACGCGCTTTCCGCCGATTTCGGATCGTAGAACACGTTCGGTTCGTTGGCGCCCTTATCGACGGCGGGGCATCCCAATTCGGTGAACCGAATCGGTTTCGATTGCGGCACCCATGCGGTGTGCGTGCCCGATTCCGTTCCGTTCTGGCGGTCGTAATGATAGTTGCTCCACCAGTTCCACAGGTCCTTCGAGCGCCACACCCAAGGTTTGTTGTAGGTCGCGTCGGTGATCGTCGTTCTGGTCTGGGAGTCGCGAGCGGCCTGTGAGGCGTAGTACCAATCGTAATCCTCACCGCCGCGGATGTTACGTTGCAGATATGTGCGATCGAGGACCGACGTCGGACCGTTCACACTGTCATAGTCGAGATGCGCAATACCGTCGCGCCAATCGGCGAGCGGCATATAGTTGTCGATTCCGATGAAATCGATATTGGCATCCGACCACAGCGGATCGAGGTTGAACTGGACAGCTCCGGCCGTGTCGCCGGTCTGGTGATTGTTGTACTCCGACCAGTCCGCCGCATACCCGACTTTGCAGGACGAACCGACAATGGCCTTTACGTCCGCCGCCAACTGCTTCAGCGCCGCCACCGCCGGATAGGTCGTCGCATCGCTCCGTGAGCGCGTGAGGCCGCGCAACTCGGAACCGATCAGGAAGGTGTCGACGCCGCCCGCGTCGGCACAGAGCTGCGCATAATGCAGCACCATGCGGCGATAGCCCCAAGTCGCATTGAAGAAGGCATTGACCTGGGTCGCAGCCGCGGCCGTCTGGTCGACGGTTCCGGTATATCCGGGTGCCGGGCTGACTGTGATCCGCCCGCGCCAAGGATATGTCGGCTGACCCGAAGTTGATGCATTTGCCGAATAGGGGTTCGGCAGATTGTTTCCTTGCGGGATGTCCATGAAGACGAACGGATAGAACGTCACCTTCAGACCGCGCGATTTGAGGTCCTTGATGACCGCGGTCACGCACTCGTCCGTTGGTGTGCCGCCATATGCGGGACGGTCGTCGCGATAGGTGACGATGTAGGCGTCTCTTCGGGCTGCGCCGGCAACAGACCAGTTTTCGGGATAGCTGTGGCGAACGGCTTCCTCGACGCCGGGCTGCACCGTACAATTTCCGGCGCGAAGATCGGTCCCAAACCATCCGACGACAAGGCTGATCGCCCTGAGATTGGGCGCCATCGCCTGCAAGTCGTCGAGCGAGGCGGTATAATCCGAAACTCCTGCCGTGTTGTTGCAATTGAGCTGCTCCGTGTTCCCAAAGCCATCGTCTTCCGTCACGGCCACTGGCGCATAAACAAACTCCCCTGCACCAGGGATCAGATTTACCGACGGCAGCAAATTTTCCAGACCATCCGGGCGCGAAGCCGTGATCGAGCGCACCAATTCGACCTGGAACTGCGGAATGCGGTTCCCGAAGGTGGTCAGGTCGAGGTCTTCAAACACGATGTAAGCGAGGCCGCGATAGGCAGGCGTGTTGCCGGACCCTTCGATTTCCTCAATCAGCGGGTCGGGCGCCTGGGTCGTGGTGCCGTGATAGAAGCGGATCGTGCATTTCGACACGTCGAGCAGATTGCCGTCGGCCCAGATCCTGCCCAGCTTCGGCACGACGCCTTCGCACAGCCCGATCGCGACCGAAATCGAGTAGCTGTAGGTCGTGACTTCCGGGCTCCCCCCCATGCCCTTGCCGCCGGAGGTCGATTCCGTCTCTTTGAAGCGCGTCGCCCAGATGACGTTCCCGGCGATACGGCAATAGCCGTCGACACGCGGGATGGACGCGCCTTCGGTGGCGGTCTGGATATTGACGTCGCTAAGTCTTGGACCCGTCTGCCCGGCTTGCGGGAACAGGATATTGTTGTCGATATAGCTGCCGGCGACGGTGGCGGCCGTCATCGCGGCGGCCTGCCAGTACCAAGACATGCCCTCAGTGCCGTAGGTCGCCAGGGCCTGCAAAACCATCGTAGCCATCAGGGAACCTCGAACGCAAAGACGACCTTGCGGCGCCAGGCCATCGTGAAAGCCTCTTCGCTGACGCGCTTGTTCTGGCGGGCATGAATGAGGCTGGGCGCGCCGTCCCGTTCGGCCAGGATTCCGCAGTGCTTTGCGGGGCTGTCAGGGATCATCCGGAAGAGAACGACCGTCCCAGGGTTGGCCTCGGCGCCGGACCGGATCGGGTCGGCAGGGATTTCTCGCAGGTAACGAGACAAGGTCTCGTACATGGTCTCGCGCCCCGTGGCCTCCGCCCAATCGGGGGAATACGGCGGAAGTGCTTCGGGCTCCGGGCCGATCAACTCGCGCCAGACGCCCCGCAGGAGCCCCAGGCAGTCGCACCCGACGCCCTTCAGGCTCGCTTGATGGATGTAGGGCGTGCCGATCCAGGCCCGCGCACAGGCGACAATGGCCTGCGGATTAGTTGCCATAGCGGGACCCTCCGTCCAACGCCTGCGTCGAGGTGGGATAGCTGATCGTAGTGTCGTTACCGGGGATGTACGGAAATCCCTGGAAATTCGAGGCGTTGTTAAACTTCAACTTGCAGGTGGCGAAGGTCTTGTCGCACCCGACCGTCACGGTGAAGGTGTCGCCGGCCGATACGGCTTTTGGCATCGGTTGCCACAGCTCGAACACGCCGGCGGATGCGCCTTTGCCATAGCGCTTGACCTCCATTGCGAGGCCTGCGTTGGCGCCCGTCACCCATGTGAGCTTTCCACCTGTAAACCAAGTGTCGGCGAACGCGGTGAGGCCGGACGCTGAAAACCGGCGCGCGTCGATCGCTGACGACACGGTTCCGTTGCCTTTGTACGCGGCGGCAGCGCAGTTGATACCGCAGCGGCTGTCGCCGACATCGGCATCGCAATCATACGCATAAGCCCGTCCTACGGCGGCTGTGAGCTTCTGGGCCATGCCGCGTACTTCGGCCTGGAACGCGACTTTTCCCCGCTTGACCTCTCCGATCGAACCCTTCCGCATCAACACGCGCTGCGCGGTATTGGCCCAATTCACGCGCCACACTTCGATGTCCGCGCCGTCATAGACGCCGGCAGTGAGGTCGTCGTCGGTGAGGTAGTCCGAACTGAGCGCGCCGGTCACGTCGAGATTGTCGACCGAAAGCCCTAGCCCGGACTGGATTTGCGACGCCGTGAAGCCGCTCGCCGCGTAATAAGTCACGCCGGCGAATGCGACATCGCCGTCGTGATCGGTGAAACCACGAACCGTTCCATCTTTCCGGGTCAGTTTCCAGCACCAGCAAAGCGTGGTGACAACCTGATCGATGTGGGCGGCAAAGCCGCTGTCGAGCGTTTTCATTCCGGCACCTCGACAAGATCGATTTGGGTCACGGTTTGCTGGTCGTAGTTTTCGACCTGGATCGGCAAATGATCCATGTCGAAGCGCACGGGCACGTAGAACTGGAACGTCGCTGTCTGTGTTGCTGCCGGGGGCGCAGAAAACGTCACCAGCCCGGTCAGATAATCGATCGATGCCGGTGTCACCACCGCCCCGCTCACCTTCACCACCACGGAACCGCTCATTGGCTTCGTGATGGTGCGAATGTGCTGCCCGCCGCCAAGCGTGTAGCGTTTGACCAACTGATAGACGGTCGAACTGACCTGGACCATCTGCTGATCGGCGGCGTCGAAGTCGGCCCAATCCTTGAACGGGAACGAATAGGCCCGCCCCATCACCACGCGGAAATGGGCGATCACTGCCGCCATCTGCGCGCGCGTGCGAATGCCGGTCCCGATGTTGAACTTGCACTTGGCCTGTGCCCAACAGATGTTGCGCTGTTCCTCGCCAGATCCGAGCGTCACTACATCGGTCAAGAACTGCGGCCCGCCCGTCGCGCCCTTTGCGACGGCGTCGGGGAACGGGACGTTGATGAAGGGTGTCGTCATCGCCTCACATCCTCCGCGCCGCCGCACGAATGCTGCGGACCAAAGACGTCATCGTTTGCCCTTTGCTGGCCTGGAACGACCGCGGGTTGGGCGTCTGGATGTTCTGAGTCACATACAGAGGGCGGCTTTCGTCTGCGTTGTATCGGCGTGTTTCGGCGCGGTTCAACACGCGCTCGCCAGTCTGGGCAACGATCACGCGTTCATCGGGATTGAGGTAGAGACCATCGTGGGCACGCGGCGCGAAGCGAACCACGTTCGCCGGCAGCATGCGGTTATCGTTTGAGAAGCCGACCATATTGCCGGTGTGATGCGTTCCGGCGGCGACCGTGCCACTGTTTCCGAGGATGTCGCCCAAGATGCCGCCAACGCTGCTCATCGTCGGCTGATTGGTCCCGAACACCGCGTTTTTGATCGGGTTAATCACCGCCAGCTTAAGCATTTCGCTCTCGATGTCCTTTAACGCGCTGAGACCAGCCTGGGCGAAGCTGTTCCAGTCGTACTTGCCCTCCATGATGAAATCGGACCAAGTGCTGGCGACGCTGTCGAAGGTGCTTTCCAACTCGCCGCGCGAGGCCTGAGCGAGCTGCAAATCCTGGTTCAAACGCTCGATCTCGCCGGCGTTGGCGATGATCTTCTTGCCTTCTTCGCTGTTAATGTCGACGCCCTGTTGCAGAAGCTGTTGCTTCGTCCGAAGCTGGGCGATTTCAACGGCGCGGTCCTTTTCGCTCGCGCTTTGCAATTCAATTTGCTTCTTCGCCAGCTCGATTTGGTCGCTCTGGCTGGAAATCGTGCGAAGGGCTTGGTTGCGCTTGGCCTCATCGTTGTCGTTGGCGATTGCGCCGGGCAGCTTGTCGATGACCTTCTGAAGCGCTTCCGCCTCTTTGGTGTAGCCCTGGGCGAGCGCGAGCGCCTTGGCGATGCGAAGATTGGCGAGTGCCACTTCGATCTGCATTTGCTCGTTGGCATCGCCGATCTTCAGCGTGCCGGAGGCGAGCGCGTCGTTGACCTTCTTCTGCGCATCGGCATGGACGCCAAGCTGGGCAATCTGTTTGGCGCCAGTGGCGTATTGCTCCGCAATTTGTTCGGCCAGGAGCTGGCGAGTGCGCATCTCGACATTGACGCCATCCTGGAACGCTTCGGCGGTGGCTTTTGCCCGCGCCTCCATCACCATCCCGGCGGCGGAATTCTTCAGGTAGCCGTCGCCTGCCAACATGGCCGCATTCCGGCTCATGTTGAGCTGGATGGTCTGTTCGGCGATCTGGCGGGAAGCCTGGGCATAGACCAGCGCCGAGGCCTGCTGCTCGCGCCGCAGTTCTTCTTGCTTCGTCAGAACCGCGCCGGACAGATTCAAGCGGGTTTGCAGGGCCGCGTCGTTGGCGCGCGAGGCCACGCTGAAGTGCTTCAGCGACTCGATTTGCAGATTGGTCGCGGATTCGGCTTTCTGATTGTCGTTCAGATACGTCGAGGTGGCCCGGTCGAGGCGATTGTACGCCTCCGTGGCCTGATCCGCCGACACGCCGAGCATCCCCAACGCCTGCTTGTTCGACACCAGTTTTCCCAGCAATTCCGTGCTGGTCGAGAGGTTGAATTGATCCTCGAAACCGGGCGTTGCCTTACGCACCACCGGACCGGCGAGATTAGACAGCGTCTGCGATTCCTGCTGCGAACGGTCAGCCGCAGCCTTCTTGTCAGCGGCAGACAGTTCGGCGGCGTGGTCGGCCGTGTACTTCTTGAGCTGATCTTCCTCATAGGCGCCGGAACCGCCGAGACGTTTCGCAGCCGCGACTTCTTCCTCCAGCATCATGCGCTGCTCTTCGGGAGACTTCTGGCGGAAACCGTCGGCCCACTCCGCCCATTGCTGCTTGACGTATCGCCATGCATCGCCGAGCGAGAGGGTCTTTTCGGTCATGTCCTTGGTGCTGTCGGAAAGGCCGCGCTGGATTTCCTGCTGCGCCTTGCTGTACTCGCCTTGCGCGATCAAGGTCCTGACATATTGGGCCGTCTTATCGCTGAGGCCCCCAACACTGCCGAGCAATTCGAGGCCCGCCTTGGACGGGTCCTTGAAAGCGGCTACCAGCTTTTCGCGCGCCTTTTCGGGATCCTCATCCATCACGCGCCAATAGTTTTCCCACAGCTTGGTCAGCCCGACGATGTTCTCCTTGCCAATGACGCCCGTCTGGGCAAATGCCACCGCCGTGTCGCGGGCGGCGCCGACCGTCGAAAATCCGGCCTGGGAAGCCTGTCTCGACATGGCGGCCAATTCACCAGCGGTCGCGCCGGAGGCCTTGCCGAGTCCTTCCGTCGCCGCTTCGAGCTGCCGCGATGCCTGCCAGTTCGTGTACATGACATAAGCAGCAGCCGCGCCGACACCGATGATGGCGCCGCTGAGAAGCACCGTCGGGGAAAGCAAATCTGTCAATGTCGCGCCGACTGCCTTCAGCGCGCCGGTAACGCCCATGCCGGTGCCGGCGAACACCTGATAAATCTGGCCGCCCTGCTGCGTCAGGATCGATAGCGGTTTCTGCCCCATGGCGAGACCGCTGATCACGTCGTTCATCTGGAACGTCAGGTTCGAGATCTGAAACGAATTGAGCCGTGCCTCCGTCGTCATCTTGCCGATCGACTTGGCCGTTACGTCGTAGGTCCGTTGCGCCTGGGCGACGGCGACGGCGTGCTGATCCATCGTGATCTTATCCGCCTTCAGCAATTCGTCGGCATTGGCGATCTCGGTGGCGAGACGCGCCTGGGCGGTGCCGAGCGGGTCGATCCTGGCTTTCAATTGCGCCGCCCGCTCGTCGAGCGAGGCCATCGCTTTGGCCTGTTCGTCGAACACGGCGGCCGACTCTTTGGCCGACTTCGAAGGCACGCCGATCCCCATCGCTTCGTTGAGCGTCGTCTGGAAATCCTGCCCGATCTGGGCCGCCTTCTGGCGCGCGATCTCGTCGAGCTCGGCGAACTGCGCTTCGAACGTCGCTGCCGAGTCCTTGGCCGACGACGCCACCGCTCCGATGCCGTAGGACGCGTTGAGCCCGCTTTGCGTCGCCATCTGCATCTGCGCCTGTTTCTGCGCCGACACGATCGCGTCCTGTTCGGCTTTGAGCCGCTGCACCGTCTTGTCGAAATCGGCCGCTGTGGTGACGCCGCCGCCGCTCTTGCCGAAGGTCTGGAAGACCGCCGCCGAATCCTTGGCCGATTTGGTGAGGTTTCCGACCGACAAACTGGCGCCGTCGAAGGCCCGGCCGATACTGTCGGCGGCGCCCTCGCCTTTTTGTTCGATGTCGTCGAAGTCGCGCGCAATCTCGGCTTTGCCGTCGAGACCGATGCGGATCGAATACTGGCGATTGGTCATGCTTCGGGGTCCGGGCGATAGGATCGCACGATGACGGCTTCGATGGCGGGGAGCAGTTCGGCGACCAGCGCGACAGGGCCGCCGAGTGCCTCGGTGAAGGACAGAACGGCGCCGAAATCGACGCCATAGACGCCGCCGCTCTCGATTTTACCGTCGATCACGACGGTCATCGCTCGCACTTGGCCTTCGATACGGCGCAGGATTTCCCACGCCGCCGCCCCGTCCGGGGTCTGCGGCGCATTTACGAGGTTGGGGCACTCGGTGCAGGTCCGGCCGCGCGTTTGCCGGCAGCCTTCGCAGTAGGCCTCGCCCTGCGCGAAGTGGTGCTGCGCGAGGGCGATGATGCGTTTTTTTCTTCATCCTGCGCCAGCGCCGGGCCAACATACATCCGGTCCAGAAAATCGAACGCCGCCTGGTTCTGCAGCACAGCCCGGATATTCTCCGGCGTTACCTTCAGCGGCTTGTTGTCGGGGCCGATCACGCCGTCCCAGGCGACGATGCCCGCTACCGCCAATGCCACCGTAAAGGCTTCCTCGCCCGCCGCCTGGATTTGCGGATGATCGGCGAGGATTTTCCCCGCCGCCGCAGGATCACTTGGCATGACGATACCGGCGACCTCCAGCGCCCGCTGGCGCGCACTGCGCGCGGCGGCCCTGGCCGTCAGGATCATGGCCGGGTTCGGCCGCTTCGCATGCACCACGAAGCCGGGAATAGGACGAAATGGCGGCTCCAGTTTCGATGCGTCCAGCACCATCGGTTCGGATGCTTCGGTTGAGATCTTCAACATCAGCAGATTCCTTCGGGTTTGTGAGGGTTGGCACGCGTGCAGACGCAAACCGCGCCCTGCACCAGCTCAAGCGCTGTTTTTCCAACGTTGCTTCCGTAGTTCAATTTTTTTTGCGATTTACAAAGGGCTAGCAAGGACGGTCGCCATACCAACAACGACGGTTCACCTTGCCGCTGTCTCCGGTCATTCCCGGCGGCGCGATTAGGTCCGGATTGCACCAACAGTTACCCTATTGGCGATGATCGGAGTAGCGAACGGGCTTGGATATGTGAAGCGATCCTGCTCCCGCATTTTCTTCACATCTAATTTGCGGCAGCGGCATCTTTCGCTAAATAGGCCTCATGCAATTCCATTCCCTGCTTCGTTAGCCGTTCCTCCGTATCAAAAATAATTGTTTCAGGCCTGCCAAGTTGGACGTAGCTAATAGCGCTCGAACAAGCGATGGCAGTACGAAACTCTGAACGCACCTGGTTTTCTGGTAGTCCAAGCGCTACCAAGGCCCGGATTACTTTCTCAAACGGCGCGTTGTCAGTATGAATATTAATGAAGCCATTGCCGTCCATGTGGACAGCAATATACTGGTCAAGGGTGAGTAATTTCGCCGCTTGTAGGCGGTGCAAAAAGTCTGTCAGCAATGTCATCTTGAGCATACCGCTCGCAACTTCACTCCAGCTCACGACGCGCCCAAAGTCATGAATCACCGCAGGTATAAACTCAATTACGCGCATTATTAGGCGGCCCGCAAAGATGGCCGCCGCCATAGCGGGCAGTGGGAAAAATGATCCCAACACAGTTATGGCGCCCAGTGTTAAAAAACCTGAAGCAGTCGTCGCATGATTTCGGTCCGCCGCATGAGTGTCACATGCGCTTAGCAAAACAATCGGCGGACAGCGCGGTACTTCATCGCGTAAGGACCACACGTCAACGGGCTCATCTTGAAGCCAGAGCTTTCCAGCTCCGTTCTTTTCATGTTCACCGTGGCCATTGAAAATCATGAAGGCGCCATCGAAGCCATTTAATGCCTCCACAAATTCTTTACGAGAACTGACATCTACCTGCTTGAGCGACACTTTTCCTTGCAGCGCACCGTTGAAGGTCTCCATTGATTTCACGAAGAACGGATAGACTGGGTCCGTCCTCTTGACGGCATTGACTATAAGTATCTCTCGAAATGCATCGGGCCGGAGCCGATATATTGGTTGGGGTAGAATTTGGGATACGAACGCATTCCCGGGCGTCGTTGGTATACGCGAAGTCTCTCTTGCGAGGTTAAGCGGAACACCATCAATATCAAGCCACTCAAGGGGTGCATCCGAAACTATCCGAATGCCAGTCTTTGATCTTTTTATGAGCGCCATAAACTCTTTCGGAACCGCCTCCTTAATGCGGTCCTGCACATCTCTGAATGCCTTTAACCGCTTCCGATCTCGATCATCTTCGCTTCGGTGTTGTGCCGCGAATTGCCTAACTTGGCCCGCAGTTCGATTGATTTCATTGGGCAAACGTACAACTGCGGACAACTCGGACGCGGCCATTAAGCCCACGATCTCAGTGTTCAGAAACAGTTCTTTCTGACGTAAGCCAATGAGGGGGTTTGGCGTTATCTTCCCGCCGTCGATGATAATGCCCGCTGCCACCATTTTTTCTGGTACCGTTTCGAAGGCGTATCCCCGCTGCCCAAGCAAAATCTGAAGACCGCGATCAATGATCTTAATGTCATTGTCCTTTCCGTTGCCCAGAACGGGAACTTCGCGGAGATGTGAGTACATCGATGGGGCGAACAACATCAGGTCTGGCTTGATCGGGAATGTTCGATGTAGATCGCGGGGACCAATTCTTTCACGCTCGTCAAAAACGCTATTGGTCGTTTGCACAATGCCTTCGATGTAGCCCCGACTGCCTTCGTGTTGGCGATCAAATCTACCCTCGACCATGTCATCGAATCCGGCAACAGAGAGCGCCATTAGGTTTGGAGCAAATGCATTATGGCCACCGACTTTATAGTCCAGTTCGCGCGCAGGGAATCTGGTCGGGTTTTTAAGAATATTTTGAAATACCTCGGCAACTTCTTCACCCCAATCCAATTTCAACTTGTCGCACACCTCGATGAAGTGTGCGTACATGGCCGTGATGGTGAAGTCTCCAAATTGGATGTCACCACCATTCTCAGCGACGATAAGTGGGGGCGCCTTGCAGGCGTTCTTCCATTCGATGTATGGCGCAACCTCGTCTCCGGGTGAAACCACAACTACGACGAATGGCGTTTCCGCTCCAGGCAAACTCCTCCTGATCGCTCTCGGAGATAGGGGCTGCCAGTGGATCGGCGCTTCGCCTGCCATCCGTCTTGCCAGAAGTAGATCCCTTTCATCAGCATTCACCTCGAGTAGATCGGACGGCATTCCAAGTAGTCCACGCAAAAGGGAGGAATGCTCACACAAACTTGGAGCAAACCCTTGAAGTATGGTTGCCTTCTCAGGTTCACCATCCGGCACGCTTATGAGGAATATGAAGCTCGTATCTGGTTGCATTACCCCCACCCAGAACCATCTCAAGATCAGGCTAGTCGAAGCCGCTAGCTCCCGAAAGGCGGCTTCCAACTTTTCACAAACTGCGGCGTCCCGGATAGCATAAATTCTGCCGACCGCGGGAATGGCAACTATTGGCGCCTTTGCGATCTTATCTCAAAAACAAAGATATTCGCGATTCCGGACATACAAACCTACCCATAACTCGCCACGTCATTGACCAGTGTCACCGTGCAAGCCCGCCCGACCACGGCATTCTTCGCACCCTGCCAGTCGTAGGTTTCCTGGATGCCACCTGGGCCGCTGCGACTCATTTTCGGGCGCGGCAGGTAGACTTCGTGGAAGACGAACTGGAGCGATTTGGCGAGCGCGATTTTCCAGCCGTAGGACAGGTCGATCGGCGTGCCGTTGGTCGCCAGGTCGCGCAGCACCGTGTCCTTGAACCGGCACACGGCTTGGCCGGTGTAAGTGCAGGCACCCGGATCCGCATCGGCGATGCGGCTGTCGCCGGTGATGATCTCCACTTTGTCCAGGCCGTTGGCGACCGTGAAATTGCCGGACACCAGATCGCCCAGCGGCACGCCGGCCCGCGACACCTGCCCCATGAACTGCGACAGGCGCGTGAACGCATAGGTCGCCGGCGTACCGGCGGCTGTCGCTCCCGTGCGGGCGGCTTCACCCTTGGCGACGTAGGAAATGGTCGCATTGAGCAAGCCGGAACGCTGCAAATTGATCGCAATCTTGTCCGACCGCACGCCGTAATTCATGGCATAGCTCGGCACGTCCGGATTGCCGACTTCGATCGCAACGGACGGCAACGTTAGCGCGCCCGAAGCGAAGACGTGATTGTAAGCACCTGTCGCCGCGCCGCCGGCCAGCGTCGCACCGGACGCGGTCATGTTGGACGCCGGGCTCGATCCGGCGGTGATGGTGAAGGCGTTGCCGGCGGTGCCGATGGTGTCGTGCTGGATGGTGATCTTGTTGCCGCTGACGTCGAGCGCATAGGTCGCCGGCGTGATGTTGGCGTCGGCGCTGGCATTGAGGAAGAGCACCAGATTGGTCAGCGTGTCGAGCAGCGACGCGCCGATTTTGACCTGGGCCGCCGCCGGCGCGCCGTTGACGAAGGTCACGTCGGAACCGTTGACGGTGATCTTGGAATTGTTGGTCGGCTGGGCGCTGGCGGTATAGAACCCCGTCGCCGGCAGGCCTGGCGTCGTCGTCGGAGCGCCGAAATGCAGCTTCAGCCACTGGCCGAAATAGCGTAGATCCACCGGCACGCCGATCGAGCCCTCGTTCTTGATCACGTCGAGCGACGGCGGCAACGGATCGCGCCCGGCGCCGAGCAGATCGCTGGCGATCAGGCCCTGCTCTTCGCCGAGATCGTCGCTGGCGAACGGCATCTGAAAGAAGTTCGCCGCTGGCGGAACGCCGTACGTAGGTTCGAAAGCCAACGCCATCAGGGCATTGGCGCCGCGTGCACGACCCATGTCTGCCTCCTATTGCATCGTTGTTATCGAGCGTCGCTTAAGGCGCGCTCCAGGATTGAGGGCACTTGATCGGCCCAATGTGCTGCCGCGTCGTCGACCGCGAGCCGTTTCGGCATCTTCGCCGTCGGCGTCAGGATGAACATCACGACCTGGACATGCCGCGCTGGGGCGCCTTTGCCGCGATACAGCCGGCCGAGTTGCTTGCCGGACAGCTTGCGAACGCCGCTCGCTGAGCCTCCGGCGTCGATATAGGCGATCAGCCGTCCGTTGCCGGCGCGGGCGAATTTGAGGTCTTGGTTGAACGCGGTTTCGACCTCCGTCGGCGTCATCGGCGGATGTCCGCGCGTTCCCGTCCTCGGCACGTTGGCGGTCGGAATGGCGAGATACTTTCTGCCGTTGACGGTCCGGATGGTCGGCGCCCGTTCGAAGGCATCGACGATTTTCGGCGCCTTCGAATAAACGAACGCCGCCGGCGACAGGCTCACTTTGCCGCCGACCGGATAGGTGACACCCTGCCACGACTTGCCGACTTTGCCGCCGAGCCCTGCCGCGTTCACCTGCTGGCGCAACTCGCCCTTGAGGCCCAACTGGACCTCCCCTATCGCCGCCGTCGCGCCCGCCGCGATGTCGTCCTTGATCGCGGCGAGGACCTCGCGCAGCTTGGTCTTGCGCTCGACCCGAAATCGCGGCGCCATCTTAAAGAGCTTCGTTGCTTGAGCGCATGTCAGCCGGCGGCGCTGTCGGTCGTATAGTCCGCCGTAATCTTCACCACTGCCGAGTACTCGGTTTCGGCGCCGTCGACGTCGTAGTCGGCACCGTCGGGTGGGTCTTCGATCGATACCCCGTCGACGGCACCGTCGAGCGTGCGATCAGCCGCCAGCGCCGGCTCGAACAGCTTTATAATGTCTTCCACCACCGTCTTGCGGTTTTTGCCTTTGGCCGCGATTTCGAATTCCACCTTGTGCAGCCAGCAATAGCGGCGCGGCGACAACAGCACCTCCGGCTCACCCGGATTACCGTCGGTCATCACCACCACGCCGTCGCGGGTAGCGTCCGGTTCTTCGTCGCGGACGAACGTCTTTCCCGCCGCTTCGACGGCGGCCTTGATGACGGCTTCGAGGGCGGCGAGCGCACCGATGCGGGTCTGAGTCATGCCGGGACCACCGTAAGATGCCATTCGAGGCGATGGCCGTCGCCGCAGGTATAGTCGGCCACGTCGTACAGCAGACCACCGGTCGGAATCTCCACCTGGTCGCCGACGGCGGGATCCGGCAGGTCCGACTGGTTCACGCGCAAGAACCGCTTGCGATCGCGCACCTTGGTCGTCTGCAATTGCTGCTCGACGTCGGGCTCGATGAAGTTCGCACGAAACGGCGCCATCGGTGTGCCGGACTGCGGCCGGTAGCGGACTTCGACGCTTTGGTGCGGATCGCGGCGCAACGTTCCCAGCATGACCGCAAACGCGTTCGCCATAGTCAGCCCTCGTCGGCAGCGAGCCGGCGCGCCACGACGAGCCCCGCCGCCGTCAGGTTCGGGCATTCCGCCGGATAATGGATCAGATGACGCGCCTTGAGCACCTCCAAGGCGGCAGCGACGTCCGCGCCGCGCTCGCCGTTCGGATAAGGCTTCAGCACATAGCCGACGCGTGTCAGCGCCGCGATCATCATGCGATCGGCCAGCGAAGGCCGAAGCTCGGTCTCTTTGTCGCCATTCGATGCGGGTTCACCCTTGGGATCGTTGTTCTGCAGATCAAGCTGCGAGCCGGCTTTCTGTTCCGTCATTTCTACCCTCTTCTGACAAGAGGGCCGCGCATCGCGACGCGGCCCCCGACGGTTGGCCATGACCATCAACCGCCCGGCGCGGCGCCGAACTTGCCGCGCAGCAGCATCTCCGGCCGCGAGCAGTACATCAGCGGATACGAATACAACTCCAGGTCGACATACTGGTTGCGGTCGCGGTCCGGCACGATCAGCGGCATCAGCGGCTGCCCGGGCACGTTGACCTGATCGAAGGACTCGCCGGAGCCCTGGGCCCAGACGAAAGTGCCCGGTGCATTGGCGGGGAAGAACTTGACCTCGTCGGCGGCGACCGCAACCGTCGAATTGTCGTCGGTGCCGCGATAGTTGATCCAGTTCACGCCGCCCCACGGGAAAGCGGAGAAGACGTTCGACCCGGTCGCGTCTTGCTTCGATCCCCAGATGTCGTAGGCGCGCGCCACGTCGCCGTGATTGGTGATCTTCTGGAAGATCGTGTCGCCGCACAGCCCGACGATCTGCGATTGCGGCGTGAACAACCCTTTCGACGCCCGCACCATCGGCGTGACGATGTGGGTCTGGATATAGGGCCGCAGAACCAGCGCGCCGTGGACCTCCGACGACGCCTTCAACGCGCCTTCGAGATCGAAGTAAACGTAGTCCGGCTGGGAAATGCCAAATGTGTCGAACCAGTTCCACAGCACCGACCCGTCGGCATCCAGCACGACGCCGCTGACCGCACCGAGCCGCATATGTTCCAGCGTCAGTTCGATGTTGGCCTGGAGCCCGACCGGTCCGGACATGCGGCGCGATACTTCGTTCTGCATCGCCTGCAGTTCGCTGGTGGTCCCGAAGGCGCGCACCTTGGCGATTTCCGAGGCGGTCAGCCGGTCACCTTGCGCCACACGGACGGTGGCGAAGCTGCGCATGCTGCGGGTTTCGGTCTTGCGCTGCGGCAGCGCCGATCCGCGCGGCGTGGTCGGCACTAGGTTGAGGGCGCCGGCGCGTTCTTCGATATAGACCGTGTCGCCGGTGATCTGCTTGGGCACGAAGACGTTGAGGTCACCGAGCAGAGACGGCTTGAACTCGACCTTCTCGTAGGCGGCCAGCATGGTCATCAACGAGAACGCGTCGTTCTCGAAAATGTTGAATTCAGCCATAGGTCTCTCCTTTATCCCGCGCTACCGCTTTGCTGCTTGAGCGCAAGGCCGGCCGGAGAGCCCTCCGGCCGTTTCAATTGGAAACGTTGGAAAGGATGCAGCGCCGGATCAGCGCCCGATGATGCCGTGCTCGGCCAGTTGGGCCAGCGCCGCAGTTTTCTGCAGCGTCGTGACGCCGGTTTTCCACACCAGCTCACTCGCGTTCACTTCCGTGTCACGGGCGGTGATGGTTTGCTTGCGATCGGCCATCGAGGCATCAGTCGCATCGAACAGGATCGCCGCCGCCACCTCGGCGCCGTTCTTCGCCACGGGATCGTGCTGGGTGTAGCAGCCGACCTTGGCGTTGGCCGCGACCGTGATCTTGAAGCCGTCGCCGGCCACCGCCACCGTAGCGCCCGCCGTCAAGGTGAAACCGAGACCGCCATGACTGTAGGCGACGCCGGTGTTGCCGGGCGCGAGTTGCAGGCCGTCCGGATCGGTCAACAGATACTCGGTGGCGGCGAGGAACTCGCCGTGATAATCGCCCACCTTGGCGCCGGCGCCTTCGGTCACCGCACTGCAGGTGAAGTTGCCCGTGTTGCCGGCATCGGCGGTATAGGTCGGCGCCCCCGTCGAGGGTCCGATTTTTCCGAGAACCGTCCCGGCTTCGTAATTGCCACCCGTGATCGTGCCGACCTCGCGCGAGCGCATTCCGTTGGCTTCCGAAACGAGATAGCCACCGGCATGGCGTTTTTCGGTCAATACCGTCATTGCTTGCTCCTCTGCCCGCGAGCCTTCGCGAGCGCAGTGTCCCAACCGGCGGCTGGGTGATGGGCCGTGTCAGCGTCGGGCAGAATGTGCCCTTGCGTCCGCTGGGCGTCGCTGACTTCCGCCCGCTTGTCCTGCAGCGCCGTCCGGACCTGATCCAGCGAAGCGCCGCTGCGGATGAGCGCAGCCGCATCGCCGGGCCGCCCGGCCAGACTGCAAAGTTCGATGATCTCGCCGTGGGTCGAAACGAGTTCGCCGCGCAGTTTTTCGCGCTCCGCGGCAAAGTCGATGACCGGCGACGCTTCGGCCAGGGTCTGCACCGCCTTGCGCACCGCATCGATGCCCGGCGCTTCTGCCGCAAGCCTGAGCCCCGAACAGCTTGCCTCTTTGGCAATCCTGTCGCGCAAGGCCGTCAGCGCGTCCGCCGGCGTGCCGACCGCATCGGCAAAATGGACGCCGACCGCCTGCTCGCCATAGAAGCACGCCGCCTCACTCGCCAGCACCGCCTCCACCGACAAGCCGCGATAGCGCGCCACCGATGCGGCGAACAATGCGCGCAGCCGGTCGCATTCGCCCTGCAAGGCCTCACGCGCCGGATCGGACATTGGCTGGTGCGGATTGAGGTCGATCTTGTGGGCGCCGGAGAACACATAAGAGTACTTCAGGCCGCGCTCGCGGTCGTAGGCCGATTGATCGACATGCAACGCGACCACCCCGACCGAGCCGATACCGCTGGTGCGGCTGACGTGAATGGTCGTGCAGGCCGACAAAAGGAGATACCCGGCGCTATAAGCATCGTCGGCGGCAACGCCGCAAACCGGCTTTTTCTGGCGCGCCGCGAAGATGGCATCGGAGAGATCGAAACTGCCGTTGACCTCGCCACCGTAGGAATCGATCGCGAGCAGCACGCCTTTCACCGCCGGATCGGCCATCGCTTTGTCGAGCGCCCCGCGGATGTCGGCATAAGACACCAGACCGGACAGCGCCCCCAGCCAGCTCGACTTGTAGACCAGCGTGCCGTCGATCCCGATCAGCGCGATACCGTCGTCGGTGACCGCATACGGAACGCTCGTGTCGTCGTCTTCGTCGTCCGGCTTCTGCAGGCCGATCAAGGCGCCGATCAAATCGGCTTCCTTGTCGTTGGTCGCCGGACAGGCGGCAATGCCGAGCCGCGGACCCAGCGCCGCCAGAATGACGTCGAGCTTCTCCTGGGCGATCAGCAGCGGCGTGCCGAAGATGCGCGTCATGATCCGCGGCAGATCGCGGGGCGCCGCGACGCGGGCCGGCGCAGCGGCTTCCACCGCCACCGGCTCCACAGCAGCCGCCGGCATGGGCGTATCGTCCGGGCGCACGTCCACGATCCCGGTTTCGGGTTCATCCGTCATGGTCTGTCTCCTGGTGATTACGCGGCGATCTCGTCGTCGTTGTCGTCGACGGCCTGGTCGTTTTTCGAACCGTCCGGCTCCGACGGTGTCGCACCGGGTGATTGCCCGCCAGCGGGCGGCGCCGAAGCACCTTTGGTCACCCGGCGCGGATCGGAATCCAGCACTAGGCCGTGTTCATCGGCCGACCGGTTCGAACGCTGAATGGCGGCATCCAGTTCGGACAGCTTCTTGCCGCGTGCCAACGCTTTCTCTTCGCGGCTGGCGAAACCGGCGCGGACCTCGGCGGTGTCCGCCTGCACATCCTTGAGCGGATCAAGCGACGGCATCGCCGGCGGAATCCATTCCGCGCGGGTAAAAGCCCGTGGCTTGGCGTTGAAAGCCGAAGCCTTGATCGGCAGCGCCCCGGACAGCACCCCGTCGCCGACGAACCAGCGGAACGTCGGGCGGCACATCTGGATCATGAAGACATTGCGCTGGATCGGCCGCAGTGTCTGCTTCCAATCCATCTGCCGCGCCCGTTCGGCGGAGAAATTGTTGCGATAATCACCGGTGACGTTGGAATACGGCACGTCGGCGCCGGCACACATGGCCAACAGGTTGCGGTACTCGAACGCTTCATAATTGTTGCCGACGTCTTTGGGATCGGCAAAGACGATGTCCTCACCGTCTTCCAAGGTGATCAGCGACCCGGGTTCCCAGCTCTGCACCAGATCGCCGACGCTGCCGCTCTCGCGCGCCTTCTGCCAGGTCTCGGCGTTGACGCCGGGCGGCGGCTCGTCCGATTGCGCCGCAACGCGCTTGATGAAACCGGCGATCAAGGCCGCGACTTTCTTGCGGTCCAGTTCC
The DNA here is from genome assembly GCA_002307315.1 of Alphaproteobacteria bacterium UBA1303. Classification (GTDB taxonomy): domain Bacteria; phylum Pseudomonadota; class Alphaproteobacteria; order Micropepsales; family Micropepsaceae; genus Rhizomicrobium. The sequence continues at coordinate 51,253 of DBTZ01000054.1, read as the reverse complement.
GCATCGTCGTACTGATCGAGCAGCCACGACTTGACGATCGCCGCCGTCACCCACGGCAGCCCCCGCACCTGCCCCGGCCGCAGCACTTCGAACACATGCAGCACGTCATCCGCCGGAACACGCGTATAGCCGCCCCCGGCGCCGACGGTCGCCGCAATCTCGCCGGGGTGCTGGCGCCAGAACCAATAGGCGACCCGCTTGCCGATTGGGTTGAATTCGATACCGGCCCGGATGGCGTTCTGCGGTGCCATCGGCGACGGCATGTTGAGGCCGAACGGGCACATGTCGGATTCGAGCAGTTGCAACTGCATCGGCACAGTCAACCCGTCGCTCGCCCGTCGCGGCCGGCGGCGGATGAAGAACTCGCCGGCATCAAACAGGCACCCGGCACCGATGGATTGCTGGCCGTAATAGTCCGCCGTGCCGTCGGCGTCGGCTTCGTCGGTCCAATCGTCCCAATTCTCGATGATGGCCGCTTTGGCGGTATCGTCCTTGGTCAGCGGGATAGGACGGATGCCGGTACCGATGGCGTAAGTCACGAACACGCGCTTGGCGCGCTTCATATAGGGATTGTTGCGGGTGAGATAGCGCGACCGCGCCCGCAAGGCCGGCCCCGCCTGGATCAAAAGCGAATTGATGCCGGTGTCGGCCGGCCGGAAACTCGCCAGCCGGCGATGATGCTGTGCCCCTTCGAACCCGGAGCCGAGCGGCACCCGCCCGTGATCGAACCCAACCATCGCCTTGCGGGACACGACGCGCCCGTCCGCATGCGCGGCGACGCGAATGCGTTGCTTTGCCATGGTCAAAGACCTTTCGCAGCCACGATCTTCACGATGCGCGACGGCTTCGCCGCGCCGGCCGCCGTGGCCAGATCCTGTTCTATCAGCGTGCGGATTCGCAGCATCTCATTGAGGCCGCGGTACTCCACCGACCCCGAACTCGGCAGCGACGTACGCGCCGCACCGGTCGCGATCGCCTGATTGATCTGATCGAGATCTGCTTGCGTCCAGGGCATGGCTCTCTTCCCTACTCATTTGGCCTAATGCCATCTGTACAGATTGCTCGGCTTAAGCACCTTTGGTTCGTCTTCAATTGCGAGTTTGCTGTGATGTCGCTCTTAATCGCGCGTTGGTCGGCAGCCGATCACAAGAGCTCTAGAATATCGAAACTTGCAGAAGCCACGCGATGAATTGCACGATGCCGCAGATTGCGCTGATCGTGTTGATGGGCTTCAGCATCGCCCTCCACGCTCGTGCAATCCGTCGCCGCCGTGAGCGCGATAGCCGAGCCATTCCTTTCAAAGCTGCCCTCAACGCTTGGGCGGCCCGTCTAGTTCCTTTTCTGTGTGGGGTTCTCCGGCGAGATCGCCGCTTCTTGCCCACGGATGGATTCCTCCAAAAAAAGAGAAATCCAAAGGAACAATTTAGTCTTGCACCTCTGTGAGAACTGTCAAGCCGGCAACGACTTCAGTTCGCGTCGCCAACGTTGGCAACCTTAAGCAAAAACGCCGAAACGACTCAAGGGAACGAGGTGTGAACTTCACGTATCGAACGACATGTTCACTCCAGATTTGGCGTTGGCACGATTGTGTTCCGTATACGGACTTATACTCCGCAATTGGACCAGTGCTGAGCGGCGGAGTGGCGACGCAGTACGCGAATTAACGGCATAATATTTCTCGTCGAGAGCGTAATTCCCTAGTAGGGCCACCCGCGGGCCAAAATCGTCTGTGCTGCGTCGCACAATTGCACAGTTGGGGACGATTCCATCAAAGGGCATGTAAAGGTGTCTAGAGTGGCCCATTTTTGGGGTATAAGAGCAGTACACTTAAGTAAATAGTTTGACGACTATTTCAAGTATCAAGTGATAATCAAATTCTGTACTGAAAATTTTCTGTTGCAATACTTTTGCGACGTTACGTCGCACTAGCCGTCGGCGTCGCAGATTCCGCACTTCCGAGCGCAGCAGGTTTGCGTCGCCAGATGCTGTCCTTAACTGGTCGACTAGACACCACCCCCCTCGGCACTGGTACGGTCCTCCCATCCGCACATAGGGGAAACGGCGCGAATTGCTTTGATGAAAAAGGTGAGGTGGGAGGGTCCCAGCCCGTAGGATTCCAGGCAAGAGGCTGCAGCCATGCAACCCCAGGAGCGCTGGCCTCGCCCGGAACCCATCGATGCCGCTAGCCGATAGCTCACCCCCATTTCGATGCACGAGACACGCGCCGCCACCTCATGTCTGTTTCTTCTATCGGTTCACATAATTTGAGCGGATAACATTCCGGCGCGGCGCAACTTGTGTCGGCGTCGCTTGCGGCTTTTCGGCTTCGCGCGATGCGAACGCCTCTTCCTGTACCTTCCCCTTCACCCGTTCCACACTGGCGAAGAGGTCCATCGGCGCCGCCCTGCTCCGGCGCGGCATGGGCGAGGAGGCGTACCGCCCATTTCGCCGGGGTGTAACAGTCGAGACCGAGGATGTAGGCCATGGCGCGGTTGCCGTACCAGATGTCGAGCGGCTCGTTGGCCTGCCCCGTCCGGCGCTGCCATTCCTGCCATTATGAAAGCGTTACGTAATACACTCGCTGAGGAAGTTGGACAGAAGAGTGTGCCGCTAAATATTGTGCAGCGTTGGCTGGGTCAAGCGCGGATTGAGACGACAGTGATTTTTGCGAGCGCTATTGGGGACGAGGAACAAAACCTAGCGCGGAGATGTCGGATGTCGTTTCAAGTTGAACATTCTCAGCTCGCAAAGCCGAACATTGCACAGGGCATATCGGGCCCCAAGAACGAAAGAGGATGATCGGGCCCGAGCACGTATTCAGGCCACGCCTTAACAAGTGCATTTACCTGTCCGGTGTGCGCCTGTCCTCGCTCTATCGCGCATTCCGCCCTTTCGACGAACTTCGCTACGGAACTAACAATCACATTTTCTCCATGTACTGCGGGAATCGTAATCCGAATTGAACCGCCATAAGCATCTAGGAGGAAATGACAAACTAAGTGGTGCAAATGCTCGGTACTCTTGAGGAAATTTGAATAGTCGAAGGCACAGTTTTGTCGTGCAGCAATGCGGATGTCATACACATATCCATACTTTCCCGCGATTTGTGCAACAGCTTTGGATTTGAGCCACGGACGCCTGAGCGTTTCGATGGTAACGCTCAGAACCATGTCCGACGGGGCGTGGCCAACGCGCGCGAGCTTGTTGTCACCAACTAATGTCCACGGGAACGGATCGAGATGAATGAAACGGCGCGCGACCTTCTCGCGGGCTGGCGGATATATTGGGTCCGGATCATTGTATGATGTGCAGAATCGCCAAACCCCTTTGTCAACATCCACGAGCAGTTGATTGACGCGAGCACTGTCCGTGTCATGTCCGTTTCGGAAGTGCGCTACCCGATTGCGAACTTGACGGACTTCTTCAAGGCGTGCGTTCCAAATGGACAGCGGGGGCAAGTAGGTTGCAAATAACCGGCGATGCTTGCGGATCGTTTTAGTCAGGCTATCGAATGTCACGTAGCTGAGTGGCCCGCGCTCTCGCGTTGGCATGTGGCGTAAACGCTTATCTGCACTAAAGGGGCCCCTTGGGCGTCCGTCGATCTTGTTTTCCCAATCGCCACCATAACGGGACTTAAGCTCGACATAAACGATGTCGCGCAACCACAATTCCAACTGCCAGAGGCGCGAATAACAGTCAATCCGGTCAGGTGGAAGCGGTGGCCAGATTGAAGTGTTCTGCTCTTTAGCGGTTCTCGCCTTACCAGCCCTATTCATCTCAACTTTCCGCCAAGAGTCTTCTTATCGATTTCAGGTCGTAGGTACGCACCGGATAGCACAGCCCTGCGAGCGAACAGAATACAGCAAATCGTTCTCGCCGCAGTTTGTGGACGCAGGCAAACAGCCACTACTGGATGACGATCCCCGCCCCATTGCGAATTTCTCGCAAAGACGGTTTCAAATCACCTTGCAATACAATTTCTACACCCGGATAGCCCCTCATCCCTCCATATATCGTGACCGCACCACACGCCGGCGAACCACCTGGGACGGCTGATTCCGCGGTTCTGTAGCCGGCGCCGTTGGCTCACCGTCCCTTCCCCTCACCCGCTCCGCACTCGCGAACAAGTCATCTGCCCCGCCCTGCTCTGGCGCGGCGTGAGCAAGGATCCGCACGGCCCATTTCGCCGGGGTGTAGCGGTCGAGGCCGAGGATGTAGGCCATGGCGCGGTTGCCGCACCAGATGTCGAGCTGTTCGTTGGCCTGCCCTGGACGGCGCTGCCATTCCTGGCGGGTGAAGCCATCGCGGGTTTCGACGGTTTTTAGGTACTCGGCAGTGATCTGCTGGAAAAACGCCTCGTCGCAATCCATTGGAAAACGGATGCAGCCGGCAGGCCACAAGCCCGTCATCTTGTCCGGCCCGTCGATCGTCTTTTGCAGCGCCGCATACAATGCGCTTTTCAGCGGATGGCCGCCAATCGGCCACAGGATCGCCCCAGCCCGCACCGTGCGTCCGTGGTAATTCACATCGACTTTCTTCGGCGTTCCCACCAGCGGATGCGTCGCGCCCTTGCGCCCGTCGGTGGCGTAGAGGTTCGGGCGCCGCCGCACGAAATTGTAGACCGCATGGCTGGCGTAGCCGGAATCGACCCCGAAGGCTTCAATCGGCCATGACCGGCCCCATTCATCCGGATAAAGCCGCGTCGTGACCTCGGCGAATTTCGCCCACACCTCCTCGTCGTAGGGATCGCCAAGGATCACGTCCTTTTCGATCAGCCATGCGGTCAGCGACAGACCCCAGCCGTACACCGCGTATTCGATGCGCGGCGGCTGGCGCTGCACGTCGGCCCAGCCGGTGATCGCCAACACGCCTTCCGGGACCTTGCCGCTATCACGCTCTTCGCGGCGGGCGAACAGTTTCAGATGATCCGGCGCCTCGCCCGCTTCCTCGAAGGCTTCGCCGAGCACCTGCTGGGTGAAGGTCTTCAGCTTCGCCGTCGAATCCTTGGCCGCCAGCCATTCGGCGACGATGCCGTTCCAGTCCGCGAACGGGCTCTGGCCGCGCCACAGATGAAAACCCGGCTGCCGGCCTTGGCTCAACCGGGCGCGGAACGCCATCACCTGATCGGCTTCGACCACATCGCCCGGAACGACGTCGGTATCGTCCGCCGCCGGGAACGTCTTCAGCCATACGCCCTTGGCCAGCATCTCACGCTTTTGCCAATGCTCGATCTGGCAACCACAGCAAGGCGCGATGACGTGGGCGCCATGCGGCGGCTTTTCGCTGTCCCATTTCAGGTGTTCGAAGCGGAACACGAAGAAGGCACCGCAATGCGGACACGGCCAATAGTAGCGCCGCTGGTCCGACGCCTCGTACAGCGCGGTGATGCGGCAGGTACCCTTGTTCTTCGGCGTCGAGGTCCACAAGGCTTTGGCGCCAAGCAGCGCGAAAGTCGAGGCGCGCTGGCGCATCTGGTCGATAGGATCGCCGCGATTGCCGACATCGTGGGGATATTCGCTGATCTCGTCGCCCCAGATCTTCTTGACCGTGATGCCTTGCAGGCCCTTCGACGATCCGGTGTGCGTAATCTGCACAAAACCGCCGCGAAAGCGTTTGAAGCTCGCCGTCGAACCGGTTTCGTCGCGGCTCTTGGCCTCCTTCACCTTGAAGCGCAGCGCCGGCGTGGCGTCGATCGCCGGCTGCAGCTTCAATTTCACGAATTTGTGGGCTTCGTCGATCGACGGCAGCGCGATCAACATGCCCGATGGGTCGACGTCGATGGTGTGGCCGACGAAATTGACGCCGACCTCGCTCTTGATGACCTGAGCGGAGCACATCATCACCACGTCCGAGCACGGATGGCTCGGCGACAGGCACTCCATCGGTTCGACGCCGAACGGCGTCAGCGCGTTGCGCCACTTGCCCGGATAGGGCGAGCCGGATTCCGCCGGTACGACGCGCTCCTGGTCCGCCCACATCGCCACCGTCATCGCCGGCGGCACGGCCAGCGCGGCCGCGAGAGCCGCGGCGATCATCACGCGACCGCTGGCGATACCGGGGAAGCGTTCAGACGGCTTCATCGGTCAACCTTTGATCGATCGTCTTCGGTTCTGGCACCAGCTTCGCGGCAGCGGCGAACTTGGCTTGGACTTCGGCCATGATCTTGCGGTTCTCCTCTTCGAGGATGGCTTTGACTTGGCGCGGATCGCTTTCGGCCGCCAGCCGTTCGCACAGGATCGGGTCGGCGGCGATGAAACGCTCCCTGAGATAGTTGCCGGCTTCCGAAATGGCGTCGACGACCTCACCGGGATCAACGACCTGGTTGAGGCGCTCGGCGAGATCGAGATCGGCCTGGATGGCCTTGGTCTCGTCCAGCCGGGATTTGGCATGCGAGCGTCCGCCGGCGCTGTCGGACGCCTTCGGGCGGGTCGCTTGGCGCTGCGCAACCTTCTTGACGGCATCGGCGACGTTCGGGTTGTCGGCCCTATGCCTGCGCAGTTGTTCGAGGTCGACCGTGCCGTTGTCGAGCAGCTCCGGATACTGATCGAGATAGCGCTTCAGCGACGAGCGGTTGATACCGAGTTCTTGTGCCGCCGTTCCGGGCTTCAAGCGCGCCGGATTGTTGCAGCGACTGGTTTCTTCCGGTGCAACATGTTGCATCGCTTCCGAATCCCTTCACTGCAAACCCCAAACGCGCCGCCTGCCCGTATGGGTTTTCGGGGCGGGAAGGACCCGCGGGCCTTGACGGGCGGCAAGCGCGCTAGCAGGCGGCTACCGCGCCGCAGGACAGTGTTGCCCGCAAAGCAAAACGCCCGGCGGGCTTTTCGAGCCTCCGGGCGCATTTCAACATCCAGGTGCACGGTCAAGGTTTTGGGGAAATTCGTCAAGGCCGTCCGCGGGCACAGCAAGGCGCGCTATGGCGTAGCGGCGTGCACCCTATAGCCTTTTGACGGTCGAAATTATTTTTGCGGGCCGGGCAAAAGAAAAGCCCGGCAGGGCCGATAGGACGCCCGCCGGGCCAAATCAAGCGAAGACGTCAGACGGCAAATACCACCTCGCCAGCCCCGTCATTGAACGCCGCACCGCAGTTGCGAACGAACCATGCGCCAGCATCGCATAGCGCGGCGCGATCCTGCCGTGCCCGCTTTACCTCCCCGGCGATAGCGTCAAGCCGCGCCCGCAGGGTTTGGCAAATGGCAGGCGTGAAGACTTGCCCCGCCGCTTTGATTTCCCGGATCAAAGCGAGCGCCTCGCGCCGTCTTTCGCCGATCAGCTCGCCCAACGCCGCATAGCGCGCGCCGCTCTGCCACGCATCGTCATAGTCGCGGGCGCGTTCCGCTTCGATCCGCGCAAAGTCATCCGCCACACCAGCGGCCTCTTTCGCATCGTCAAACAACCCGCCACGAACATCAACACGGTAACCGTCATTCCACGGCTCGCGATAGGCCGCGACAAAGACGGAGCGCCGCTCTCGCGCCGGAAGCTGCAGCACGGCGCCGCGAAAGGTATCGTGCTGACTGGTATCGCAATACCAACCCGTATGGTTGATCCGGATAAACGCATCCGCATAGCCGGCCAATCGCAAGCCGGCGTCGTCCAATTTCTCGACAAAGCGGGCGCCTTCCTTGTCCGGTTGGTTCCACCCGCCCGATAAATGCGCGACGCGACAGGCGTTCGCGCCGTGACAGACATAGGCCGCGCGACGCGCCGCGCGGCGTTCAAGGCACAATTTCAATTCACTGATGTTCATGGTTCGGCCTTTCGCCAATTTTGTCCGGCCCAATGCCAGACGCATTCGTTGTTCTGATTAGTTCGCCACGCGCTCCGCCGCATAGTCACGAAACAGGTCGAGGGTATGCGGGCAACGATAGGACGGCTCAACATAGTCTGGATTATCGCGTTTCAAATCGGCGACGCGCTCCGCCCGCAACTCGTCCACATTCCGCGTGACTTCGTCCCAATCCACCGCCGCGCTCCATTCGTGGTAGAGGCCGTCGCTGTCCAGCATCATGTCGGCAATCTCGTTATGCCAATCTTGGGAGAAGCCGCCGCAGCTCGACCACGCGGCACAAAGAAGTGTGCATAACTCGTTATGGTCCCAATCCTGCAGCGGCTTGGATAACCAGCGTTCCAGGTCATTCGAATAGTACGAATAAAACCCGTCATAGGACGTATGCCGCTCCCGGATCACTTTGGCCAAATGCCGATGACCATCGGCCCGGCTGATGCGAAACAGCTTGCAGATAGCGGCATAGCGGATACGGACGAACAGCCTATCCGTTTCGAAGTTGTAGTAATCCGGGCTGACCATTTCTTCGAAGGTGCAGCCAAGACGAAAACCGATTTGCGCGCTGACAATTTGGTCGAAGGCGTCCACATAGCAACGCGCAATGGCCAAATAGGCGCTTCTGTAGTCCGTCGCCCGCGTGAGAATTTCTCCGTATTCTTCGCCCGTCAGATGCAGTTCCCGCGGAATGCCGTCCTCGCTCTGCCGTTCGGTTTCGAAATATTCGATTTCCTGTTGTTCTTCGCGGTCGACTTCCTCACTCCAAAGGCTTTCATAAAAGCCATGAAAAGGAATGTTGACGCTCACGGTTCGCTTCGTCATGGCCGCCCCTCACGCGATACCGTAACCGTCGCCCATGGAATTGCGGGGAATGCCGTCCCCAACAATCCGCAACACATAGCCGCGCGGATCGCCGCCGCTTTCGGCTGTCAAGCCGTACCAAGCAGCAATCGTTTTGGCGCGTTCGGTTAGTTTTTCGTATTCACGTTCACGGCGGGGTGTGTTGCCGTAATTGCAATCGGCAATCGCAATGGCCGATAAGCGCCGACCGATTTTCGTCAACAGCGCCGCATCGACGGCCGCGAAATAGGTCGGCTCTTGCGGGCGCCGCAATGTGAGGATTGCCGTAAGCTGATATTCGTCCGCTAAGCGCTCAATATCTTTTGAACGCAGCGACGCGCGCAATTTGCGCTCTTGTTCGCGAGTCATGGTCCGGCCCTTTCGCCAGCTCCGCCCGGCCCAACGCCAGACGGTATGTCAGTAATTTATGCCATAGGTGCCAACCCTTCAAGGGAAACGGCGAATATCTTGGTGCGTCTATCAAACGGCAGCACAAGACAAAGGCGCCCACTTATCGCAGGCGCCCGTCGTCAAATCCTATTGCATGTAGTGCTTGCAATTCGGGGCGATATAGCCATCGCGGCTTTTCGCTAGCACGGCTTTTCGAAGCGCGGCTTTTCAGACCTTGCCAAATCGCCCGTCGTTCCGCCCTCTGCGTAGGTGGTGTCGCCCTCGGCGGCGGCAATGGCCGTATCGATGTTCTCCAAGAACGCGCCCCAGCGTTCCTTGTGCGCATCGTCATCGAAGCGTTCGGGGGCGAGATAGGCAAGCGCTTGCCGTGCTTCGCGCAAGCGCGCCAACAGATCCGGCGCGGCAGCGATCAGCGCAAGATGGGCCTCAACCATGCGGCGCGGGTAATGCGCCCAATCGCCGTCATCACCGGCCCCTGCCGTGACGACGATGTTGGCGTCGACGCGGGACATTTCTTCGTTGGTTTGCTTGCCCCATGGACGTGGCGCACCGATGATTTTCATCCCGTCGCGCACCCAGCTACCCGCCTCCGGAATGTAGCGCACAGTCGAGCCGATATGCTGCTGCGCCCAAAAGCCGACCGGCGCTCCTCCCGACCAAGTGCAACCGACGATGTCGCGTTCGCGCTTGGCGCGGTTCAGAAGACGCGCGGCCAATTCCGGCGCCGCGTCCTCGCCAAGCCAGAAATGGATGCAAACGCCGTCGGCGTTCACCAGCTCCGTGTTGTAGGGATAACCAAGGCAAAGCCCTTCGGCTTTATCGTCGGGAATAGAGATGCGTTTCACATCAGGCCTCCTAGCCAACTTCGCCCGGCCCAACGCCAGACGGTATGTCAGAAAAGTAGGACATAGCCGCGAACGGCTCAAGGCCTATTTTTCAAGCCGCTCCGCCGCCTTGATCAACTCGGCAGACCGCTTGCGGCAGATCGCGGCCAATTCGGTGCGGATACCCGCTGGTATGCTGAATTCATCGCCCGCCCAGCGGTAGATGGTACGGTCGGCGACTTTCAACGCCCGCGCCGCCTCGCCCTTCCAGGAAGGGCCCCACAACAATTCGCAAACGCCCTCGAATTTTTCGCCGCTGAGCGGCTTTTCGTCAGCCATGCCGGGCCTCCAACTGTCAGATTATTCTGCCGTCATGTTTTTATGACACAAGCACGGCGGGTGCAAGCGCGGCTTTTCGAACCAAGCACGGCTTTTCGATCAGCGATCTTCGTGAACCCTGCTACGGAATTGGCCCACCCCGATTCGACGAAATGCGCCCGAGGCGCAGCGCCAGCCGCAGCTTCGCTGGATTATTTTGGCGCCACGTTCGCGCCCAGTTCGATGGCAGTCTTGAAGCGGGAAGTTACAATTCGGGGTACGGCAAAGATGCGCCAACACTTGCAGTCGCTCTAGCCTGGCTGGCGTAAATCCGTATCAGGACCAAGTGACACTCGGCAGGAACGACCAAGGCTCAGTGCGCGTTCCTACTACCCTATTTGTTGCGAAGCTAAAGTTATCTAAGCGACACATAGAAACATTTGTCGATCACGGCCTTTGCGAATTTCCGTGAAAGCTCTGCGGCCTTTTTCTGAGATGGCTTGGAGCGCCTTTTCGCTGGTGCTCGAACTGCGCGAGGCACGTACCTCGCTCGTACGTTTCTGATCGTAGACATTAGTGATCCCTCAGGAAGTTTCTAATTTCCCTTTCGGTCGCCGTTGCCCTGCACCCCTCCCCAAATCTGCGTCTTTGACCACTAGCAGTGGTCTTGAAACACTCGGTCCGCGCGTCTGAAAAGGCGGTAAACTCCAAAATTGTTCCGCCTTCGTTCTTCACCCATACTCTACTAGCAGGTGATTCGCTGAAAGACCAGTCCAAACACCCATCGTCGACGTCCGCAAGTGCGTTGGCCACGTCCAATGCCGATGGGAAACGAGCTGTCGGGGAAGGTTCAATACAGCGCTTTATAATTTTGCGGAGCTTTTCTGGAATGTGCGCTTTGAATGCCGCGCGATCCGGGAACCTACCGTTGCGCACATCAAATCGAAACGCATCGCGGTCGAAGTGGTTCGGCGGTCCGTAAGCCGCAAATTGCGCTAGAAATGCCGCGTTGCCGTTACACATACGATAGAGAGTCACACCAAACTGATAGATGTCGAATCGAAGATCAAATTGGTCGCCAACCATCGCCTCCGGCGGAGTGGATTTGAGATAGAAGCGATCTTGGTAAGCTATGCCGGAAAAATTCGTCTGTTTAGCCAGACCGAAATCCGACAGAAGCGCGTCGGAGCGTGGTGAAAGTAGAATATTGTCCGGCTTAACATCAAAGTGAATAAGGCGCTTCGAATGAATGTTATGGAGCGCACTAAGTACTTGGCAACCTACGTTGACGATCTCGCGGACTTTCAAGTACCGAATGTCCATCAATCGCTGTACCGACCCATCGCGGTAGTATGGCATAGCGATGAAAATTGAATCTCCGTCCTCGCAGGCGTAGTGCACCTGGACGACATTCGGATGTGCGCTCGCGTAAAGAGACTTCGACTCCGAGAAGAACTCGGCCGACGAATGAAGAGAGGCCTTCGAAATCTGCTTGATCACTATCTCTGCGTTGAGTTGATGATCAAAAGCAGTGTAGGTTTTTGAATTATTGCCCTCCTGGCCGATCTCCTCGACCAGGTCAAACGTCACCTGCGCCTTGTTGTAGGGCTTAAACATCGACAGCCCCTATCGCACAAAGGATGGCCTCTCGCTCTTCACGGTCTAGGTCCTGCCAGTTCTCGATGTCGTAGTTCTCGCTACCTTCTACCAGGGGCTTGAAAGCGTTACGCTCGATGCCTAAACGGGCCGAAATGGACGATATTTGGCCAATATAATACGCCTTCAATTCGCTGCTGGCGAAGGCCTCTTGCACAACGCCCTCTATCTGAACGCGATCTATGTTCAGGCTCTTAGCGAACGGCTCCGAAACACGCACACCAGCTTTGGTGACGTTAAACTCCCTGAGGATGTCTAGTAGATTGCTTCGGACGTATTTCAGTTTGTTGGGCGTCGAGAATGACGCCGGAATTTTGATTTGCTCAACAGTGATAATGGCCTTTGCGTCGGCATCGTAAATGGCGAATGTTACCGATTTTGGTGCTGCGCGTATTCCGATGCAGATCACGCCGCTGCCCCCCCCCGACAACATTGGCTCAACCGTATCCTACCAGATTTACCCAAGTTGAAATACAGAGACAGCGAACATTTGGGACTCAGCCCCGTCTAGTTTGGCCATCGAATAGCGCCGCGCCAGGCTACTTGCGAACGTCTCGCGGAATGTTGGCTGCGACGGCTCGGATGCTGGCGCCTCCTAATGCCCCGCCCAAGGCTCCTCCGTCGGTAGGTCGCCCGTCAATTCGTGATCGCGCAGGCGCCCAGCCAGCGCGTCGTGCACGCGGGCCACCGCCATCGCCCAGCGGCGATAGGTCTGGCGCCGCTCCTCCACGATTTGGGGCAAGTCGCCAGACCAAGTAAACGTCCAGCCCTCGACGATGACCGGCTTGCCCTTGTAGCCCTTCAACTCCGGATCGGCGACGGCAAAATAGGCGCCCGGCCGCGTGCGCACCTTCGGCTGCGGTATCCAATCGGGTCGCCGCGCCGTGATCGCATAATCGCGCACCAGCTTGGCGGCGCCGCAGGCTTCTATCGCATCACGCACCGCATAGGCATCGGCCGGCGCCACAAAGCCGAGGTTCATGCTCGATCCCACCGCCGCACCGATGCGCTCGCAGGAATCGGTACCGCCAAAGCCGCGCGGACGGAACAAGCCGCTCTCGCCAAAGCCGGGCTCGCGCGCCAGATGGACCTTCTCGCGCCCATAAGCCCATTCCAGCAGCGCCTCAATCGCAATGGTCTTCTTGGCGTTCATGTTCAACACCCCCGATGGATTTGGAAGGATGGAAGACTTCTTTCTCTTGTGTTCAGGTGTGCGCGAGCGGGCGCATATACGACGGCAGTGAAGGTTCCGATCCTTCCATCGTTCCGTTGACCAACCCACTCAGCGGACTAGACGCGGAACCATGGTGGAACCATGGAAGAATAAAACGCCGCGGCTTGTGTCTTATCTTGCCGCCAACACAAGACGCGTTCGCTTTCGGTCTCCCCAACTCGGCTTTGATGGTTCCATGGTTCCACATCCTTCCGGGCTTCAGAAAAGCCCTCTATTCAACCTTGCCGCTGCGCGGGACTCGGCTTTATCCAGCAGCACTCGCCCCTCTTCCGTGAAGGTCAGGTCGATGTAGTTGGTGCCGTTGGAGTGTTTGCGGCGATAGCCCTTGTTGGTCATTGCCGCGCCGAACGGCTTGGCCGGCATCGGATCCTCACCGTCCTGTTGGCAATATTCGGTATAGGCCGCATACAAGTCTCGGCGCTTCACCTGCTGGCCCGGCGCAACCACCAGCGCCTCGATCAGGAAGCGATGCAGCGGGTCCATTTCGTCGCGATAGCTGGTATTGGCAGCGAGCACCGCATCGGGCGGGCGCAAGCCGCGTTCGCTCCAATGCTCCAGACCTTCAAGCATCCAGTTGAGGATGCCGGGCGCCTCTTGGCGCAGCTCCTGTTCGAGATAGCGGTTGGTCTCTTCCTCGCTAATATTCACCAGAAAGGGGATCAGCTTGACGCGCCGCCAATAAGCGTCCGAGGTCGAGCGCACGATGGGGCGGTCGTTACAGGCGATCCACAGCTTGAACTTCGGCATCAGGTCGAAGGGCTTGCCGTACATATCGCGGATGCGGATGGTGTCGCGCCCGGTCAGTGTCTTCAATTCGCCTTCGTTGAAGCGCGCATTCGGCTTCGGCTCCGTCGTCAGCACATAGCGCACACCCGTCAAGGCAGCATATTGCGGCGACGCCTCGTTACCGCTTTTCGGCGCGCCCTCCAAAAGCAGTTCCACCGGCAGGGTGGCTGCATAAGTGCCGAGGGCGTGTGCTAGACTGCGCAGGAAGGTGCCTTTGCCATTGCGCCCCTTACCCCAGCACATAAAAAAGGATTCCTCGCTCATGTCGCCGGTTACCGAATAGCCGGCGGCGCGCTGCACGAATTCGCGCAAAGCCCCGTCAGGAAAAATTTGCGCCAGAAAGGCCAGCCATTTCGGCGCACGCGCGGCCGGATCGTAGGCCACCGCCGTCAGCTTCGTCGCATAATGAAGCCGGTCGCGCGCGACTTCGGCGATCTCGGGCGAAAGGCGCAGCACCGCGTTGGGCAGGTAGAGCAGATAGGGGTCGGCATCGAGCGCCGCGAGCGGCAATCGCAGTTCCGGCGTAGCGGCTTCGAGCATGCCGTTCAGCCGCGCAATATTGCCGCTGGTGCGGGCATGGTCGATCAAATAGCCGATGCGATCTTCGTCCGGAGCTTTGACGCTGCGCAACGCCGCGATTTCGGCCCAGATGCTTTTGGCGGTCGCGATCGCACACCGCAGCGCCAGGTCCTCCCCGTTCTCGCGGCTCCAGTGCAATTCGTCCCAGCCGAACCAGCCCAGGCCTTGCACGGCGCGCAGCGTATCGCCATAGCGCGTGCACAAACGCTCGGCATTGCCAATGTCGTTGTGGGCCCGCAGCGCAAGGAAGTGATCGATATCACTTGACGGCGACGCCTCACCAGGAATGCGCGCGTGCGGCGAGCGCTTTTTGCCTTTCCCGCCTCCACTGACCGGTTCGATGTCATCGCCATAGGGATCGCTCATGCGTGAGCTCGTTATGAAGTCGAAGTGTTGGCCCGCGGGCTCTTCGCTTTGCAGTCGCGGGCTTGGCGGGCGATGATGGCGTGGGGATTGCGGAGTTCGGCTCGGATCGCCGCGAACCGCGCTTTGCGCTTCATGTAGTCGTCGTGGTTGACGATGGTCCGGCAGGCTTTGCAGTAGGCGTCATGCAAAAGCCGTTCGCTGCCATGGCATTTGGCGCAGGGCTTGCCGTGACACGCCTGTCTGCGCGGATTTTTGGCATCGCCTTTGCTCATGCTGCGCGCTCCTGTTTTGGTCCGCATACGGTCGGCAGCCTCCGCACGCGTTGTTTTTTTCGCATCGCGCGATCGATCAGCAACGCCAGCGCGCGGGAGTCCGGGCATACAATCGTTTTGGCGGCGAGCGGGATCACGCAGCGCCATTGCGTCACCCGCCATTCGAGCGCCTTGGGCTCGACCAGCAGCGTGCTATCCGGCGCCGGAAACGGCAGATGCAGCCGCTCGACCAGATGGGAGGGGGTATCGGCCGCGATTGTCCGCGCCACGGCCAAATGGGCGTCGAGCCACGCCCGCCCACTGCCATAGACCACCAGCCGGCCCTTGGGATCGACCTGCATCGAACCGACCGCAAGCGTATAGCCCGTCAGCGACAACGGCCTGCCGCCGTCGCATGGAAGGGCGACGAGATCGGCGACCGCCGCAGCGAAATCCTCTTCGCCCAGCGCCGATAGCGACAGGACCTCGCCATACCGTTCGCCGTTGGCGACCGGCAGGATCAGCGCCGGGGTACCGGCCTCGGCAGAAATACCCAAAGACGGGTCGCTGACCGGATAGCGCCACTGCAGCGCCAGTTCCATCGTGTCGCGCTCCGCATCGCGCGCGGCTTTTTCCGGCTTCACCGCACAACGCGGCTCGCGGACGATGGTAGCAAAGCAAATGCCCAGATCGATCAACGCTAGCCACGCGGCGATATCGTCGATTTCGGGATGAAGCGGGTATTCGAGGCCCAGATGCCGGGCGATCAGCGCCCGCTCGGTGGCGGCATCCAGCGCCAGCCATTCCCGTCCGGCACGCCCGATTGCAACAGGGCCTTCATCATCCATCGCCGCCGCATCCCCTGGATCAGCCCCATTCGCAGCACACGCCGCCCAGCGTGTAGGGATAATCGGGCGGGCCGCGATAGATTTCGGGATTGCGCTCGGCTTCGGCGAGCGAACGCGGATCGTCGCGATAGCGCCGCTTGCCCATCCGCTTGATCCAAAGCGCTTCGGCGCGCGCGGCTTCGTATCGGCGCGCTCTGTCGTCGTCGCGGTCCGCTTCGGCAAAAGCGGCTGTGCCCGCCCCAGCTTTGGACGGAGCAACCCGCTTGGCGGCCGGAATCATTTCGAACAGGACCTGGCCATCGACCAAGAGGCGCCGCACCGCGCCTTGCCCGACCATCTCGTCCAAGCAGACGCGTACGATTTTTCGCCCGCGGTTCAGGCGCCGCGCAATGATGAGGTCACTTTCGCGCTTGCCCGACGAAACGCCGATTGCCCAAGCGATTCTTTCTTCGGAAATAGTCCTTTGTGGCCGTTCCATGGGCTGCCTCTCCAGCGGTTGGGTGGGTGATGGAATTTGGTGGCCGGGTCGCTCATGCCGCGTTCCTTTCGAGATCGCGGATGTGCCGCTTGACCGCGTCGAGACCGACGCGAGCGCCATTGATGTAAGCGAAGGGGCTCGGAACGCCGGATACCACAACGATCACATCCTCCCGGCGGCGCGTTTCCGGTTCTGCGGCGGCGGGCATTTCCGCGGGGCGCGCAAAGAAGTCTTCCGGCTTGAGGGCGATGACGTCGCGCCGGGCGCCATCCAAGATTTTCTGGTGGTGTTGCGCCGGAATCACGCCATCGGCGCCGCCCTTACCTTTGGTGTAGGACCAGCGGTAAACTTGGCTTTTATCCACGCCCGTCCAAGCGGATACGCGGTTTACGCCGCGGGCAAAATTGCCGCCGCCGCACTTGCGAATGATGGTTTCCGCCGGGTCCATGTACCGGATATTGCGAAAATCGCAATAGACTGTCAATATTCATTGCGGTATCCGCAATTGCGGAAAATTGCGCTACTCGCAACGGTGAGCCCATGGGAAGTGATGAATTGCGACGTCAATGGATTGCCGACGCGCTGAAGCGCACCGGCCGGACGCAAAAAGGTCTTGCCGACGCGCTCGGCCTCGACCCGGCCGCTGCCAATCGTCTGACCAAGGGAACGCGGCGGCTCAAAGCCTCCGAACTGCCGCTGGTCGAGCGCTATTTGGGCGAACGCGCGCCCGATCGCTTGGAAAGTTTTGCCGACGGCCTGCCGCCGGCACCGGCCGATTATGCGCCGGTTCCGGTCTATGACATGCGCCTCGCGCTGCCCGACGGACAAGCGCTGAAAGATGCGATTTCTCAGCGCTATTTGCTACTCGACCGGCACTGGCTGGAGCGGATCACCAAAGACCCGCAGACCCTCGCCGCCTTCGAGTGGGGCGACGAGCAATGGCTGGTCGACACCACGCTGACCAACCCGCGGCAAGAAGGCAGCTATGTCCTGCGCATCGGCGACGCCCTCTTTAAGCGTTCGATCTCCACCCATCCGGCGAACAAAACCCTGACGGTTCGCAGCGAAGATCCGTCCGTTCCCGCTTACGACAACCTGGCGCCGGACGACCTCGATGTGGTCGGCCGTATCGTCTGGACCAGCAAAGTTCTCGTCTGACCCCAGCCCTCTTGCGATTCGCAATTCTGCCGCCACATAAGCTGCGGAATGCAATGAGAATTGCGATTCTCGCATTGACAAAAATTGCGTTTTCCGCAATCGTTACGTGCGTACAGCGGATGGGGGGGCGCAAGATATGCCAGAACATCCCAACAACCTTGCCAACGCGGTCGCGTTCACCTGGGCGGGCTGCCGTGTCGATCTTGCCGCGCCGAAGGTCACCTCGATCCTGGTCACCGATCTCGCCGAGCAGCTGGCGAAGCTCGCGATGTTCCGCGGCGCGACGCGCGGCCTCTACACCGTGGCGCAGCACAGCGCGATCATTGCCGGCGAAATTGCCCGCGCCGAAGGGGCGCTGGCCGCGTTCTATGCCCTGCTGCATCATGCCGAGTATTGCTATTCCAGCGACCCGGCACACCTGCCCGCTCTGCAAGCCGCCATCCATCAGGCCTTCGGCCTGTCCTGGCCGATGCCGCCGAGTGTCGCCGTCTCACTGACGCGCGTTCACGACTGCGTCGAGCTGACCGAGCTGCGCCAGCTCTGCAACGGATGTGCACCGGAGATCGCGCGGCTGGAGCGCCGCGGGGCCATCCCGCTGAAGCCGCGCATTCTGCCGCTGGGCTGGGACCGCGCTCACGAACGCTTCGTCGAGGCGCTTCGGACCTACGCGCGGGTTGCCGGTCTGGCGAAAAGCCCAGCCTTCGGAGACTTGCTGTGACCGCCGCGCGCCAATCGCGTTCGCAGCCAACCGCAGAAGGAGCCGCATGATGACGCCCGCTCGCCTAGCCGAGATCACAGCGGCCTGCGTCGGCCACGCCTTCGTACCGCGCGCGCTGGTCCAAGAACTCGCCACCGAAATCGAACACCTCGCGCAGGATCGCCGCGCGACACCGCGCTATCTGATCGCCGCCGACGACAAGAAGATGCCCGGCAAGGTCGTCTGCACCTTCATCATCTTCGATGTCGAGACGGTCGACACCGACACGTACGATGCCAAACGTGCCGACTTCATCGTTCTCCAACCCGATCTGCCGCAAGCCGCGCTGTTGCGCCGGCTGCTAGCCGAGACCTGAAGCGATGAGCGGTCAAGCGGCCATCACCGTCCTGATCGATTACGAGCAGCTCGCCGATGCCATCGCCAAGCGGCTTCCGGCGCCGGCCATAACGGGCGCGGCACCGGCCGAAGAATATTGGTCGACCAAGGAAATCCAGGCCGCACTCGGCATCAAAAGCCGCAAGACGGTCTACGACGTGGTGAAGAAGAAAGGCTTTCCGGAGCCGAAATACTTCACCAAAGAACGCCGGTGGAAGGCGACCGAAGTTCTCGCCTGGGCAGCGAGGCAATAAATTATCAGATCTGACCAATTTCATTTCGGCCCTGGGTAAATTGAAAGATATTCGACAGGCTAACGATTAGGATCCAAAATCTGCGGTATCACGTCACGGTTTCCACCCCTTCGAAAGATATAGCATCTAGGCCCGTTTCAAAATCAAAGATACGGGAGGGGGGACAATGGAAAAAAACATTACGCTGGCCGAGGCAATCAGGCAGGTTCGCACCCAGATCGAAGAAGCGCAGCGAGAAGGCGACGGCAAGTCCTTGCATTTTCGCGCAAAGAGCGTCGAAGTGGAACTTTCGATTGCATTTACGTGGGATGGAGAGGTGGGTGGGGCACTAAAAGCATGGGTCGCTGATCTATCTGGAAAAATGAAGCTCTCGAACGAGCATCTACATAAGGTGAAGTTGGTTCTGGAGCCGGTCACTCAGGATGGCGCCGACGTCTTTGTTGTTGACACTCAGATTGAGAAAGACTGAGGCGACTATGGCGATAGATCTAGATGAGCTGCAGTCAGACATCGCGCAGATCCAACATGATGGAAAAATTGAACGCTTTGGAAGCGGACGCCTAATTGCCAAAAACTTGATTCTAACGGCGGCTCACATACTGGCGGAAGATACCAATACTGAAAATTCATATATTCGTGACGGTTGGAAAGTACGGTTGGTGAAAGACCGCAAAAGCTTGAAGGAATGGCCGTGGCGGCAAAACACCGAAATCGTGTGGTATAATCTCGACATTGATTTAGCGCTAATTAAGATTGAGAATCCTTCAGACCTCGCAGACCGGCCAAGCCTGCCGCTACGTGTTGCGACAGTCACAACGAATGCGCGCGAAGCAGTCGAGGCGCGAGGGTTTCCCCGCGCTTCAAAAACATCGGAAGCGCCACGCACTCAAACTCCTGTACGCGGATTTATAAGTACAACAGACATATTTCATCCACTCAGGTTGGGAGTTGAACAATCCGACCTACCGAACAGTCCTCGTGAAAACTGGCATGGAATGTCGGGCAGTGCAGTCACGTTTGTAGGGGATCAAGGCTCCAGAACATTGTGGATCTATGGCGTAGTGAAGAAAGTTCCAGCCAACTACGATGGAATTCTAGATGTATCGCGACTTGCCGACGCCTGGATCATCCCGGGATTTCGAACACTGCTGGTAGATGCTGAGGCGCCAGATGAAGACGCGGACGATCCAAGCACTGAGTGTTTCACAACGTGGCGGCGACATCTCGAACTGGAATTCCGTACACTCGAAAAGGACGCAAATGCCATCAGTCCCAATTTGCTGCCAGTTCCGTCTCCGCTAGAGAAATATGTTTCGAAACTAATTTCAGATAAGCCCTGGAATGAAAGGATTCGAGACGCATTCATCAATACCTTAGGAACAACACAAAGGCATGGGGATGGGGTTCAACCTGATGCGGACAGCCTAATTCTGACAGGCAACAAGCAAATAGAAGCGGTGAATTTTCGCGGAGAGTTTCCAGAAATCGAGACTAAAGTTCTCAAGATAGCTGATACAATCATCCGTGAAGCAAACATACTGCGCGAGCGAAACAGGAGCCGCAGCCGCGGTAAGGCTAGCGACACACAGTCAACTAGGACAACAAAAGCACTCCGCCAGTTAGCAGGACGATTGGATAGGTTCAAAAAAAATTGGTGCGATAAAGGATCATACTCGCGCTGCCTCGTCGTCCTTGGTACTTTTGGCAGTGGACGCACAGCCTTGCTGCAGAGCTATCTACGACGATGGTTCAATCCGGACCGACCAAGCAAGACAACAACCTGGATCATCAAGCTAACAACCAGGATCATCGAGCTTGAGCATTCCATCGACAGCCGTTTAGCCGCCGATTGGGTTCTAGATGAGGTGAAACGAGTAACAGAACGTGCATGGACCGATCTAGCCTCATTCGACCAGTACATGTGTAAGCGAGGGCTTCACGTCCTTTTTATTTTCGACGATTTTGAACGCGTGGTTAGGCAACAACCTCAGTTGGCGGCCTCCATCAGAAATTTGGTAGAAAACACCACCAATTACACCAGCTTTCGCTGGGTATTCCTCGCACTCGATACAAGCTACGCAGGACTGACAAATTTCATACCGTTTTTCAAGAAATACGGAATTTCTCCATATGATCCGGACGACTGGCATGAAACATCCAAGCCAACGGCATGTTTTGTTGACGGCGCATTCATGATCGATCCGCTGAACGATGACGTGAAAACAGGTTTGAAAATTATTCGTGAAAACTGCCCAGATAATGAGTTGTGGAAACAGACACTTGCTGAAATTGATCAGCGTACAGCGTCACGCCTGTCGTCCCCACTGATCGCTGTCATCGCAATTGCAGAACAAGACAAGAGCAGGGCCCGTCCGATAACGACGCAGCACTACATTAGCTTTATAGAAAAGCTATGGGAGCATCGTTGCGAGCATCTTCTACCAAAGCAATCCGACGAACAGAGGTTGCGCATCAGAAACATCATGCTATCGCTCTGCGACTTAATGCGAGAGAAACGCACGGTAACACCTGCTCTTGCCGATGCCGCAGAAAAACTAGCAAATTTTTCGGTGGGAGGCAGTCTGGGCGGGCTCGATATTTTGTCTCAACTGTCTCTTATCCACTTACCGAAAACCTCCCCTCTCGCACCGATTGGGAAAAACTGCACAATTAGCTTAATCACAGACATTATTTGGCATGAAATCATGGCCACGGCCATATTCAAGAGCTTGGAGGTGAACACTCATGCGGAAACGGAAATACTCCGATGGCTAGAAGCCATCCCAGATTCGTCATTCCGCGAAGGTACGTGGCAATTATTCTTGTTACATACAGATCGCTACGATCAAAAACTCTGTAATGCGTGGTTGGACTTCACGCTACATGTTTTGACCGCAACCAAGAACACTGAATTCCCCGCTCTTGTTTCCGCAGAAGCCGCGCTATTCGCCGCGGCATTTGCTAGTGACGATGCGGCAGAACATGTGGCGGCAAGCCTTATTTCGATGGAGGTGCGAAATCTCGAAAGGCGCGAGGTGTTCGCGATTCTGTACTTCGCCTTTTCCTCTAGCGGCATATCACTAGGAACTCGCTGCGAGATTGCAGCCAAATTTGCACGCGAAATAGCGCGATGGAAACTTGACCGTTACTTCGGATATCAAGTGGCAAAAGCCGTCGAAACAGAAGATGACATCCAAGTACTATTTGAAGGCCTTCATGCATTATCTGGCATCGAAATTCTGCAGAGCTGCGCGGATATAGTAGGCATAGTCTGTGCGTCCATCATCGAAATAATCGACATCGATCTCAAAGAGAGCAATGTCGATGACGATATGTCATACGTACTTAATTTGATAATTAGCTATCTTGATGGCGAAACTGAAAATGCCGCGTCCGAATACAAGTTTCATAGAGATACTAAACCGAGGGGGACGCCGTACTTCGTACGCGAACATTTTCTCCACTTTTTGCTAGATTACGCTCTGGAACGCCAAATTTCTGCACGCAGTGCCTTTGATACCCTTGAAGACACGGGCTGGTATAACGGGGCGTGTTTAGCAGCACAGGGGAACATAGCGACGAAGGACATAGCTGCCGAAATGCGACGAGAAGCAAACTTGGCTTTTGGGCGATGGTATCGCAACGCGGACCATCATCGCTACCGCAGTAAGTGCCGAGCTGTGGCGGAAAGTTATTGCGCTCTCATCAGTGAGCTAGTTAGAGATGCCACGGCTGGCGCCTCCGAACACGGAGAGGCTGCATTCTTTCTTCTGCGACATACCGCAGTGCCAAGTGAACATCATAACGTCATAGGCAGTGGCCGCCCAGATGAAAGAATTATTGGCCGAGAGTTTGCCCAAAGCATTCGTGAGCTCAAACGCTGCGGTGCAGCTTTGCGTCGACGCTTTGTGGATTACCCGATTAAGGTTGACGGTTCATGACAAGCATCATCAAACAACCTCACAGCTCCCGTGCGATGTCCGCCGCCGATTTGTTGTAATAGACCATCAGCATTCGAATATCGCGGTGCCCCACCATGCGGGCGAGCGTCAACACGTCGAGCTTTTTCGCCAGCCGCGTAATTGCCTCGTGCCGCGAGTCGTGGAAGGTTAGATTATCGATCTCGGCCGCAATGCGCGCTTTGCGGAACAACGCGCTCGTCACGTCGGCTTCCAAGCCAAAGATGGGATCCTTGCCGTTCCGCGCAGCCCGCACCTGCTCCAGAATGGCGATCGCTGCCGGCGATAGCGGCACTTCGCGCTTCCAGCCATTCTTGGTGTCGTGCAGAACCGCGACGCGGGTTTTGCAGTCGACGTCGGCCCAGTTCAGCCCGCAAATCTCGCCGCAGCGCATCGCGGTCTCGATCGCAAACAAAAACGCGGCGCCGACACGGGCGAAGCCCGCCTTGGGCGGGGCATCGTCGCGGTAGCCGGTGGCGATCATGAGGCGCTCGATCTCGGCCTCCGAGACGCGCCGGTCGCGCGGCGGTGCGGTCTTGGGGCGGCGCACATCCGACATCGGGTTGAGCGCGATCCACCGCCACTCTTTGCGGGCAACGGTCAGGACATGGCTGATCAGGTTGATATCCCGCTTCACGGAAGCGCCCGACACAACCTTGAGGCGGCGGTCGCGCCAAGCCGCGAGATCGGCGGCGGAAAGTTTGGAGAGAGGGACATCGGCCAGCGCCTTATCCCGCTTCACCATTCCGATGCGGGCCGATTCCCACCTGGCGCCCTTCTTGGTCGGGCTGACGTCCCGCTCGTAGCGTTCCAGCGCTTCGGCGAGGGTATGGTCGCCCGCCGGGCCGTCTTCGGCGCCGTCGCGCAATTGCCGCTCCATACGATTGGCCCAATCGGCCGCTTGGCCGCGCCCAGGGAAGCGCTTGGATCGCCGCTTGCCGCCCACGCAAACGAAGGCATGCCATCCGTCATCGGTTTTGGTGATCGAGGCCATACACCCGCTCCGGTGTAAATCCGGTGTAATTTTGGTGTAGCAGCGCTCGGAAAGCTAGAACTTTCGGCGGATCAGGACGGACCGGACTGCGGATTTTTTGGCGGTTTTCCGCCTATTTTCTGCTTCCGCGGATCGCACCGGAAGCGGAATGGTGCCCAGGGGCGGAATCGAACCACCGACACGAGGATTTTCAGTCCTCTGCTCTACCGACTGAGCTACCTGGGCACGGGCGGCCGAAGGCCACCGGGAAGGCGGGCTTTTTAGGCAACGAGGGGGCGCATGTCCAGCGCCCCCTTGCATTTTTATGAATTCCGCCCAAAAAACCGAGGGGAGGCGGTCCTGCCACCCCAAGGAGATCTTAAAGCTTGTAGTCCAGCTCCAAGCCGACCAGATGCACCGCCAGATTGCTGGTGCCGGTCAACGTTCCGCGGGCCGAGTTGCCGGTACCGGTGACCTGTTGGTTAAAGTCGGCGTGCCCCATGAACATGTAGGCGTAGGCCAGACTGAGATCGACGTTGTCGTCCCAGCGATATCCGACGCCGGAGGTCAACCAGATGCGGCTGGTATCGGGAATGCCGGGGATACGGGTTTTGGTGCGGGTCGGCGTCGCGTCATAGGCGGTGCCAAGGCGGAAGGACCAATCCGCATTCGGCCGGTACTCGGCGCCGAGCGATCCCATCAGGCTGGGCTTCCAATCCATCAGGTTGAGGTCGGAACTCTGTGCCGGGTTCGAGGACACCGCCAGGATGTTTTGGAACGAATACCAGCCGGTCCAATCCGCCGTCGCCCCCACCGACCATCGGTCGTCGATCTTGTACTTGGCGCTGAAGGTCGCCACCGCCGGGGTGTCGAGCACCGCCTTGACCCCGGTATTGGTGAACAGGGTGTAGTGTGCGTTGAGGTACTTGGCCACGCCAGCGGCATCCCAGGTGTATTTCTCGTTGCCGTGTACGGTGTGGGCAATGCGCGAGCGATAGGATGCCCCGATCGACAGCTTGTCGGTCGCTTTCCATAAAATGCCGAGGGTATAGCCGAAACCCCAGTCGTTGGCGGTCATCATGCCGAAGCCGTCGTTTTTGCCGGGGGTGGTGCCGAAGCCGTATTTGTAGCCGATGGTGCCGAAGTCGATCGCCTTGCCCAGCGCCGCCTTGACGAACTGAATCTGGACGCCGCCGCCGATCGAAAGCTCCGGCAGCACTTGATACGCCGCCGCGACCGTAATGTTGCGGGTCTGAATCTCGCTCTTGGTCGCGTAATAGCGGCCGACGAAATCGTTGGAATATTTCGACACCATGCCCCAGGGCATGTTCTCGGAAAGCCCGATCGTCAGTTTGTCGGTGAGGCGGTAGCGCACCGCCAGATCGGGGATAACCGCCTTGGTGACGAAGCCGTCCGGCTTGCCGTTACCGGCCACGACGGTACCCGCAGCGGTCTTGGCGCTGTAGTCGGCGTCGGTATTGGTGAGGATCGCGGTGGCACCCGAGGCGATGTCGAACGTATCGACTCCGCCAATCAAGGCGGGGTTCGAGAATATCGCCGAGGCGAAATGCCCGTCGGCGGCACCGCCGGCATAGGCCATACCGAGGCCGCTGGGGCTGAATTCGCGCAGGCCGAAGCCCGTACCAAAAGCTGACGTGGCGAAAAGTATAGGTGCAAAAAAAAGAGCCGCCGCAGCTCTGTTCATGAGAGTCCCCTCTTGATGCTCGTTTTGAATTTACCCAAGGGAAACTATATCAGGAAAACAAGGACGTCTAACCCCACGGAAGGTTTTTTTCCGGGGTATCGTTACCATCGGCATCGGCATCGGCATCGGAAACCTCGTCGGTTTCTGCTGGAATCGCGTAACTGCCTGAAAACCAACGCCCCAAGTCGACGTCGGCGCAGCGTTTGGAGCAGAACGGCCGATAGCGAGGATCGGCCGGTTTGTGGCAAATAGGGCACAGTTCCTGCCCGTTACGCCGAGGTTCCGACATCGAAGCGCTCCCTGATCAGGCTGTCGTCGGCGACGAAGGCGACCTTCACCGCGCCCCGTTTCGCCAGCGCCTGCTTAAGCGGTTCGCCTTGCGCCTCGATCCAGCCGATCACGGCGGGCGCCGCAGTTACGCGGATGGCGGCCCCCGGCGCGGCGCGGGCGGCCGCCTCGATCCGGCGAATCACGTCCATCGCCACCGCGGCCGGGCGACGGATGCGCCCGGCGCCATCGCAAGACCGGCACGATTCGCCGGTCAGTTTCTCGCGGGCGGCCCGAAGGCGCTTGCGGGTGATTTCGACCAGCCCGAACGGCGAAATGGGAGCGATCTGCACCGGGCATCCGTCGCGCCCCAAGCTTCGTTCCAGCGTTTCAAGCACTTTGGCGGCGCTTTGTTCGTTCCGCATATGAATGAAATCGACCACGATCAGCCCGCCGATGCCGCGCAGGCGAAGCTGACGGCCGAGTTCCTCGGCCGCTTCCAGGTTCACCGCGACCCCGGTATCTTCGAGGCCGCTAGTGGCGGTGAAGCTGCCGGAATTGACGTCTACCGCGCACAGGGCTTCCGTCGGCTCGATGGTGATCCAGCCGCCGCACGGCAACCCCACCCGCGCACGGAACAACGCCTCGATGTCGGCTTCGATGTCGTAGGCATCGAACAGGGCGCCGGGGCCGGAGAAATATTCGATGCGGTTTTCCATTTGCGGCATGGCGGCGCGGCAATAGGCGCGTGCCGCATCCACCGCAACCCTGTCGTCGATCAGGATGCGGGAGGTATTCTCGCCCGCCCCGTCGCGCAAAGCGCGGGCAACGGGATCGAGATCGCAATGCAGCACGGCGGGAGGTTTGGCGCCCTTAAGCGCCGTTTCGATCTCGCGCCAGATTTCGCCTAAAACCTCGGCCTCGTCGAAAAGCTCGTCGAAGCCGGCACCGTACGCGTTGGTGCGCAAGATCAGCCCGGCGTCTTCGGGCAGGACGCCCGCCGCCAGCACATGCGTCCCCACCTCGATCAGCCGGGCGCGTTCGACCTCGTCGGTAATGCGGCGCGACAGGCAGATGCCCGGCTGCAGCGGCGTCAAGACGCTTAGGCGACCCGGCACGGCAACCGCCGCCGACAGCCGCGCGCCCTTCTCGCCGATGCTGTCCTTGACGATCTGCACCAGCACCGCATCGCCTTCGCGCACCATTTCGCCGATGTCGGGTTCGCGATCCCCGCCGCCCATCGCCAAAACTTGCGCTTCGCGGGCGCCGAGAAAGCCGGCCCGTTCGATGCCGATATCGACGAATGCCGCTTGAATGGCCGGCACCACCTTCTGCACCCGGCCGAGCACGATTTCGCCGATCCGCCCCGATGCGGCACCGAACGCCGGGGCCGTCGCCAACGCCTGCAGACGGCCATTTTCCACCGTCGCCACCCGGATTTCCGCCGCTCCGGCATTGATGAGAAGATTTAGGGTCGGAGTAGACATCTTTACGCCGCCGTCTTTGTCGTTTTCGGCCGTCCCTTGGGCAGCGGCACGACCCGCCGTTTCGCCACCCGGGCAATCCGTTTCTTGAATGTATCGTCCCCCAGCGCCCAGCCGCCGCTGGTAGCGGTGCGCAGCGCATCGACAAATGCACTATCGAGCTTGCCGCGGAACAGCGCCCGATACGCCGCTTGCCGCGCCGCCACCGAACGGCCCAGGCGGGCGAACTGCGGGTGCAACGCGGTCAGACCGTCCTTCCGGCCATACCCGTGCGCGCCGTAACTCGACCACGGATATTGGCGGGGGTGTCCGACCATATCCGCCCGCACCGGGTTGAGTTCGATATAGCGGCAGCAGGAAAGAAAATAGGCGTCGCCGTCGATAATCGTCGCCCGGTAGCGGCCGTCCCACAGCGTACCGGTCCGCCCGCACGCGCGATTGATGTAGCGCACATAGCGCCGCCCCAAGGATTGCATCATGCCCGGCAGGCTGCCGGCGCGTTCGGGCGTCACCAGCAGGTGGACGTGATCGATCATCAGCACATAGGCAAGCACGGCGCAGGCATAGCGCTCCGCCGCCTCGGCCAGCCAATCGAGATATATCCGATAATCGTCCTCATCGAAGAAAACGGCATTATTGTCGTTGCCGCGCTGAATGACATGCAACGACTGACCGGAAACGAAATACCGACCCAGCCGCGCCATTCCATCCCCCCGGGATATAAAATATCCCGGGGACTATAGCCTGTTGTCTTGTTGGATCAACTCGGGCCCCTATTATTCTTGGGCCTCGCTTACCGACCCAGATCGATGATCGCACGGCGGTTCTGGGGTTCGCGCACGCCGGGATCGGTCGCAACGAGCGGGTCATGGAAACCCTTGCCGTCGATGCCGATCGACGTTTCGTCGAGACCTTCGCTTATCATTTCTTCCTTCACGGACCGAGCGCGCTGCACCGACAGGTTCTGATTGTACTTGTCGGAGCCGACCGTATCGGTGTGCCCCACAACTTGCACATTAACGAAACCTTTGGTCTTGGCGGTCTTCACGGCCTCGGCGACAACGGCCTGGGCCGATTTGGTCAGGTTCGACTTGTTGAAATCGAAGAAGACGATGTAGTTCGTCACCGGCGGCGGCGCTACGGGCATCGGCGGGGGCGGCGGAGGCGGCGGAGCACTGGCAAAGGCCGGCTGAGGCGGTGCAGCGGCCGGCTGATCGAAGTACCAGCGCAAGCTCAGCATGACGTTGTGGGAAATCAGATTGACCTTGTGTCCGCTGTCGAAGTTCTCCAGCCCGCTGGTCGAAATATAACGGTAATCCAGCTGCAAATCGGTGAGGCTGCTCAGCTTATAGGTCACGCCGGCAATACCCTGCCAGGTGAGCCCCGCCGATTTAATCTTGGCGCTGTTCAAGTCAAGCGCCGTCCAGTTCCAACCGCCGCCGCCACCGACGGTGAAATTCCACCGCTCGCTTAGCGGCATGTCATACAGCAGGTTGCCCATTGCGGTGAATTCCGAAACGTCGACGCTGGTGAGCGACGACTTCACGCCGGCCAGGTTCAGCGACCCGACCTTCGGATCGGTGTATCCGCCCTCGGCTTCGAAACGAAAGTGATTGTCCCAGGCGTAACCAACCGAGCCGATACCGCGCCAAGCATTTTTTAGGCTTGCTTCATCGGCGAAATACGGCACGCCATTGGCGGTCACTCTGCCAACGGTCGGAAACGCGACGGCCTGCGGCATGCTGTAACCGGCGCCGATCCCGACATACCAACCGGTATCGACGGCAAAGGCAAAACCGCTCAGCGCAACCAATGCCGCGCCCGCAAGTGCAAAACTACGGAGTTTCATTTTATCCCTCAATTGTTGTTTTCGCCAATTCAAATCCGCCATAGCGTCGACGTGCGAGCGAACAAATGCGTTTCGTGCGGCTCGATTTGTCTGTCGATTGCGAATTCAGCTTGGCCGGGCGGGCGTCTTGTGCCGCCGCAGGTTTACGACGTGCCGAACGATAAGCTCGGATAAGGGCGGTACAACAGAGTCGGAAAGTACTTACATATCCGCAACCGCATCAAAGACGTGTTTTTTTGTCCGGCCGGCCGCGCCATTCCATCCTCCGGAAAAATAATCCGCGAAAACGACATCGACCTATCCGCTACGCTTACTCAGACCCAAATTTTTCGTTATTCATATTAATTTTTTGAAGCGGCTGCACATCCGATTTGGTCCGCACAATAAGACGCACGAAATCCGTCATCGCCACTGCGGCAAGACTGGATACGAGAAATAACGTGGGGCAAGCTAACAGAGGGTATGGCGACGATCTCGGCCGTCCGACGCGGGTCTATTCCATCGCCCAATCGGCGGCATAGGCGCAGTGCAGCGCCACGCTGTCGAGCCGCGGCAGCGGCAGTTCGGCCAAGAGATGCGGCAGCTCGGTGCAGCCGAGCACCACCGCCTCGGCACCTTCCTGTTTAAGCCGTTCGACGATCCTTGCGATAGTCTTCCGGTCCTCGTCGAGATAGACGTCGCGGCAGAGCCTTTCGAAAATGATGCCGTCGATACAGGCCCGCTCGTCCTCGGTGGGAATGACGATACTGCAGTGA
Source organism: Alphaproteobacteria bacterium UBA1303 (assembly GCA_002307315.1). GTDB lineage: Bacteria > Pseudomonadota > Alphaproteobacteria > Micropepsales > Micropepsaceae > Rhizomicrobium. Next base: position 21,379 of record DBTZ01000054.1, on the reverse strand, counting down.
CGCGAAAGCCTCGAACGATAGAATTCCTCCTCCATAGTCTCGCGCGCACCGATCAGCGCCACACGGCTATAGCCGCGCGCCTTGATGCCTGCACCGATGGCATCGCAGATGTGAAACATCGGGATCGACAGGGCCGCTTCGACGATATCGAACATGCGATGGGTGAGGTTCGAACAGATCATGCAACAATCGGCACCCCCGGCCTGCACCCGGCGACCGGCTTCGGTAAGAATCTGCGCCCCCTCGTCCCAGCGGGCGGTATGCATCAGTGGCTCCAGTTCGGCCAAATCGATACTGGCAAGCAGCAGCTTGGCCGAATGCAGGCCGCCGTAGCGCTTGGCCGCGGCCCGATTGAGGGTGCGGTAATATTCGACGGTCGAGGTCCAACTGGTGCCGCCGATCAGCCCGAGAGTTTTCACGTCCGGTCTCCGTAACATTGCCGAAATATGGCGTTTTCTTGCCTCGCCGAACGTGCTATGACAATTAGTGAATTGTACCTGATACATTATTTATTGACATAGGACACCCATGCAGTTTTTTCGCGGCGCCAAATCGTCGGCCGAACTGGTAAACCGCCTGCGCAAAGCCGTCGCCGACGGCAAGCTTGCGGCCGGCAGCCGTTTGCCCTCGCAGCGTCGCCTTGCCTACGATCTCGGCATAGCGGTGGGTACCGCCACCCGCGCCTATCAGATCGCCGAACGCGAAGGACTGATCGTTTCCTATGTCGGGCGCGGCAGTTTTATCGCCCATACCGGTGCCAGCGGTACCTTCTGCCGCGCGCCGGCGGGCAACGCGATCGATCTTTCCGCCGATCTGCCGCTCGAACATCTCAACCCGTCGCTCGGCGCGGGATTGCGCGAGCTCGCACTCGATCCGGCCGTCGATACGCTGACGCACTATTTCGACGACGGCCGCGATGCCCGCCATCGCGAAATCGCCGTCGGCTGGGCGGCACGCTTTGGCTTCAAGGCGAAGGCGGACGACATTGCGTTTTGCGCCGGATCGCAGCACGCCATCTTATGCGCACTGGCCGCCATCTGCCGGCCCGGCGATGCAGTGATGGCCGAGGAATTCAGCTATCCCGGCTTTCGCGGCGCAGCCGAGCTGCTGTCCCTGCATGTCGAGCCGGTGACGATAGACGCCCAGGGCATCGTGCCGGCCGCGATCGAAGCGATCTGCAAAACCGCCAAGCCGCGCGCGCTTTATCTTACGCCGAGCGTGCAGAACCCGACCAATGCGCCGCTCAACCCGGCGCGTCGCGCGATCGTCGCCAGGCTCGCCGAACAGTACGATTTCATCGTCATCGAGGATGTCGTGCGCCCCGCCGCCGGGCTGCCCGAACCGATTGCCGCACTGGCGCCCGATCGCACGTTATTCATCGCCGGCGTCTCCAAAACCCTGGGCGGAGGCTTGCGGGTTTCCTGTCTGGCCGCGCCGGCCGCCCTGCGCGACAAACTGGCGGGCGCGATATGGGCCAGCCAGCACATCGCCTCGCCGCTGCTGGCGGCGGTCGCCATGCGGATGATCGAAAACGGCGCCGCCGATCGCGTGCTGGCCGCCAAAGAAAAGGAAGCGGCACGCCGCCGCGCCCTGGTCGAACGCCATCTCGGCGTGTTCGACGCCCGCACGCATCCCGTCTCGACTTTCGCTTGGCTCAAGCTGCCGGCAGGCTGGAGCAACGCCGCGGCGGTGATGGCGCTGGCCGGACGCGGCATCGCCGTGGCGCCGAGCGATGCCTTCTGGAACGGCCGCACCCCGCCGCCCGACGCCCTGCGCATCTGCTACGGCGCCGCCAAGACCGCCGAGGCGCTGGATGCGGCGCTGGCAGACATCGCCGACGTGCTGGCGCGCAAACCCGTGCCGATCAGGCTGTAAGGCTTTCGACGAAGCCGTGCAGGCCGATCTGGCGGGTACGCTTCTGCCGTTCGGCAACCAGAATGGCGGAAATCTTGGCGTGGGCGGCGTTCAGATCGTCGTTGACCACGACATAGTCGTACTCCGCCCAATGGCTGATTTCATCGCCCGCCTTGGCCATGCGCCGCGCCACCACGTCCGGCGCATCCGAGGCGCGCGCTTTCAGGCGGCGTTCGAGCTCATCGCGCGACGGCGGCAGGATGAACACCCGCACCAGATCGTGCGGCATCTTCTGAGCAAGCTGCTGAGTGCCCTGCCAGTCGATGTCGAACAGCACGTCGTGCCCCTGCGCCAGCGCGCCTTCCACCGGCCCCTTGGGCGTACCGTAATGATGGTCGAATACCTTGGCGTGTTCGAGAAAGGCGCCGTCGCCGACCATGCTTTCGAACTTCAGCGCATTGACGAAGTAATAGTCCTTGCCGTCGATTTCGCCGGGACGCGGCATCCGCGTGGTGGCGGAAACGCTCATGGCGATAACGGGATCGCTTTCGACCAGCATCTTAGCCAGCGTCGATTTGCCCGCCCCCGAAGGCGAAGACAGAACCATCATCAGACCGCGCCGCTTTTCCATGCTTTCACTCCACGTTTGCCGCCTGTTCGCGGAATTGATCGATCGTCGCCTTGAGTTCGATGCCGATGCGGGTGAGATCCCCGTCGGCCGACTTCGAGCATAGCGTATTGGCCTCGCGATTGAATTCCTGGGCGAGGAAATCGAGCTTGCGGCCGATTGCCTCGTTCGATTCCATCAACCGCCGCGCCTCGCCGACATGGGCGGCAAGCCGATCGAGTTCTTCGCGCACGTCGGCGCGCGAGGCCAGCAGCGCCACCTCCTGCGCCAGCCGGTCGGCCGGCACCGCGCCGGGGGCCAAAAGCTCGTCGAGTTGGGCGACCAGCCGGTCGCGCAAAATCGCCGGCTGAGCCGCCGCCGAAGCCGCCGCGTCATGGGTCAACCGTTCGATGTCGTCGACCTGCGCGCTCAGTACCCGCGCCAGCTTGGCGCCCTCGCCCGCGCGCGAAGCCGCCAGCGCCGCGAACGCCTCGGCCAAACTCTCCAGCAGCGCGGTATCGCGCGCCTTCCGCATCGCCTCGTCGGGCTGGGTTTCGTCGTCCTGCACGATGATGCCCTTGAGCGACAAAAGCCCGTCGATGCGCGCCGCCGGCAGGCCGGTTTCCGCCTCGATTTCCTTGGCAAGGCGCACTGCCTCGGCCAGCGCGTCGCGGTCGACGCGAAACGCGCCGCCGTCGCGGATCACGTCATAGGCCAACGAAACCTGCACATTGCCGCGCCTGAACCGCCCGGCAGCCAAGGCCCGCGCGGCACTCTCCAGCGAATCGAAACCGGGCGGCAAGCGCAGACGCACGTCCAGCCCGCGACCGTTGACGCTTTTGACTTCCCAGCGCCAATGCGCGCCCTCGCAGCTTCCCTGCGCCTCGGCAAAACCGGTCATACTGACGAGCGGCATAAATCATTCCCCAAAATACAACATAAAACACCCGAAACGGCGGACGCTTTCACCAAAAACGTCCGCCGCTTCAGAATCAGTGGGGATTTTAACCGCTCCGCCCCCGCGGTGGAAGGCGGCTTAAAACGAGCTCCATTCCTCGGTCGACGGCACGGTCAACCGGGACACGGCCGCCCCTTGCGCAACGGCCAGCTTGTGCGGCTCCGGCCGAACGTCGGATCGCGCCCTGACCGGGGCGGATTCCGCCGCCTCGATGCCACCGACCTTGAATTTCCCAATCAGCCGCGCCAGTTCGTCGGCATCGCCGGCCAGCGAATGGCTGGCAGCGGTGCTTTCCTCGACCATGGCGGCATTCTGCTGGGTCACCTGATCCATCTGGGTGACGGCGGTATTGACCTCTTCGATGCCGGTGGACTGCTGCTTGGCGGCTTGGGCCATCTCGCCGACCAGCGTATTGATCTCGATCACCTTCTCGACGATCTTTTTTAGCGCATCGCCGGTTTCGCCCACCAGCTTGACGCCGGTGCCGACCTGTTCGCTCGACGACTTGATCAGGGTCTTGATCTGGCGCGCCGCCTCGCTGGAGCGCTGGGCCAGCGAACGCACTTCCGAAGCCACCACGGCAAAGCCGCGGCCGGCCTCGCCGGCGCGGGCCGCTTCGACGCCCGCGTTCAACGCCAGCAGATTGGTCTGGAACGAGATCTCGTCCATTACGCCGATAATGTCGGTAATTTTCTTGGAAGACTGCTCGATCTGCCCCATCGCTCCGATGGCGTGGTCGACCACGTGGCCGCCGTTTTCGGCGCTGACCTTGGCGGACGAAACGATGCTGCTGGCGCTTTGGGCGTTATCGGCGGTTCGTTTGACCGTAGCGGTGATCTGTTCCAGCGCGGCAGCGGTCTCTTCCAACGAAGCCGCCTGCTGCTCGGTGCGGTGCGACAGATCGTCGGATGCCTTGCTGATTTCGCCGGCGCCGGTCTGAATGTTGCGGGTGGCCTGCAAAACCGTGCCCAAGGCCCTCTCGATGGTTTCCAGCGCCGCGTTGAAATTGTCCTTGAGAGCGCGGTATTCGGCGGGAAAATCACTCGCGATGCGGTAGGTCATATCGCCAGCCGCCAGTTTTTCGAGACCGCCCGACAACGCCGACACCACCGCGGCCTGCTCTTTCGCTTTGGCTTCGGACGCCCGCGCGGTTTCTTCGCGCAAGGCGATTATGCGCTTTTCGTTTTCGCGGAAGGCATCGAGCGCCGCTTCCAGCGCCTTGCCGGTTTCCTGCAAGGTCGACTTGCCTGCGGCGGCAGTTCCCTTCGCGCCGCCCGCGGTTTCCGCATAAATCTTGGCGGTGACGCCGGTAATGACCTGCAGGGTGGATTCGAGTTCGCCCATCGCGCGGTTGAAGTCGGCCTTAAGCTGCGCACTGTCCGGGGGAAAGTCCTTGCTGATGCGATAGGATAAATCGCCGGAGGCCAAATGGTCGAGCCCCCGGCCCAGGAGTTCCATCACCTGCGCCTGTTCCTCGGTCCGCTTGGCGTCCTCGGCCTCTTGTGCGACCTTTCGCGCCTCCTGCTCCTTGCGCAAGGCGACGACGCTGAGCTGGTTGTCGCGGAACACCACCAGCGAACGGACGATGGCGCCGAGTTCGTCCCGGCGCTTAAGCGTATCGAGGTCGATGTCGTTGTCGCCGCCGGCCAGCGCCTCGGTGGCGCCGGCAATGCCTTTGATGTCGGCGCGGGTTGCCAGCACCGTCAACGCCGCCAGCGCCATCACCAATAGGAATGTAATGCTGCCGGCGACGACGAGAATGTTCTGATTGCGCGACACCTGCGCCTCGCTCCGGACGGCGCGCGCGGCGGTGGCGGCCTCGTTGGTCGTCACCACGTCGTTCAAGGTGGCGATCATCTGCCGGTAGCTTTGCTCGAACGGATCGATAAAGCTGGCGGCGGCGGAGAAATCCGCCGTCATCATGCTGCCGACCAGATCGACCGCACTGCGGGTATCGCCCATCTGCTTGGACAGTTTGACGAGCAGCGGCCGCTGCGACGGATCGACGACTTTGGAAAGTCCGTCGATGTCGTGCTGGATGTCCGCCATGTCGGAAACCAGTTGCTTGACCTGAGATTCGATTTTGTTCTGATCGATCTTCCCGGCCTGATGGGTCAGCAGCATGTAGAGCCTGCCATGGGACTCCTCGACCTGCTCGGACATCTTCTGGATATGGCTCATCGTCGCCATGTCGACATGCACCGCACGCTGCAACTCGGCGGCGGACTGTCGCTGAGCAACGACCGAAAACACGGTGATGGCCGCCATAACGGCCAAGGCCAAGGCGGGTGCGAAACCGATTTTTGCCAGCAGTGAAAGGTCGGCTAGACGAAACCTCATTTCGAATCCCCGTAAGAAATCGTTACGACATGTTGCCAAACATGACCAAATATCGTCACCAATGTCTTACCCGCGCAGCCGATCCGTCCGGCAACTGTCTGTATCTTTAGCCGAAAGTTAGCCGCATGCTCCGGCGTTAATTCTCAGGTAGGATTAATTTGCAAAGTGCAAACGACGATTAATAATTATTAGGGATTACCCCACATGCTTGCGCTCATCCCGGAAGAACCCGGGTGACTAAAAGAGAAGATGTGTGGGGATTACAATGAGACTCTATAGATACGCCGCCGCCGTCACCGCGCTTGTCGCCATGACGTCCTTTTCCGGGTACAGCCACGCCGAATCGCTGAGTACGCAATTCGCCACCTGTGTCGATAAGTTCGCCAACTCGAAACTATCGGCAACGGTGATGCTGGAATGCACCGCCGCCGAAGGGAAATTGTCGAACTGCAAGGTCCTCGAAGCGCCGACGCCGATAAACGGCTTCGACAAGGCCGCCATGTGCGTTGCCAACGTGCTGCCGGTCGGGGCAAAGACCGGGACCATCAAAGTGCCGATCCATTTCCAGGCCAATAGCTGATCGAAGTAAAACCGCGCACGGGCCGGTCAGCGCCGGCCCGCTGCGGCTTTCTGCCGTTTCTCGATTTGGCGCCATTTGACGACGTTCTTCGCCTGCTCCTCCACGGTGGCGGCGAAGGCATGCCCGCCGGTGCCGTCGGCGACGAAATACAGATCCTTGCTGTCGGCGGGATTCAGCACCGCCTGGATCGCTTCCTTGCCGGGATTGCAGATCGGCGTCGGCGGCAATGCGGCGATGGCATAGGTGTTATAGGGCGTCGTCTTTTCGATCTCGCTTTTGCGGATGCCGCGACCCAAGGGATAGCCCTTGGTCAGGCCGTAAATGATGGTGGGATCGGACTGCAGCGGCATGCCGATTTTCAACCGGTTGAGAAACACCGCGGCGATATGAGGGCGCTCGTTGGGCCGCGCGGTTTCCTTTTCCACGATCGAAGCGAGAACCAGCGCCTCCGCTTTGGTCTTGAACGGCAGGGTTTTCGCCCGTTTTCCCCACAAATCGTCGAACAGCGTCTTTTGCGCCTTGCGCATCCGCGCCAGGATTTCGCTGCGTGCGGTGCCGCGCTGGAACAGATAGGTTTCCGGCAGCAGACTGCCTTCTTCCGGCACCGCGCCGGCCTCGCCGGTCAAGGCCGGATCGGCCTTGACCAGAGCGTAGGCCATCGCCGCCGTCAGCCCTTCGGCGACGGTGATCTTGTGTTCGATGGATTTTCCCGAAGCGAGAATGTTCATCACATCCCGCATGCCGGCACCGGAGGGGATGGCGAATTCGCCGGCTTTGAGCGCGTGCGCTTTGCCCGACAGCCTGACCCCGATCACGAATACGTCGGCGCGCCGGATCGCACCCGCCGTCTGCAACGCCTCGGCAATGGCCATCAGACGCATGCCGCTTTCGATCTGCACCACGGTCTCTTCGCCGGATCTGGCCGCCGGCCCCGGCACCGTGAAGGCCGTATATCCCCAGCCGAAAATACCGCCGGCCGCAACCGCCAGCACCAACGCCAACACCAAGAGCTTCCGCATGTCGCACCGCCTCGGCTCGCCTTGCGGCTCGCCATTTTCCCCGCCACGCACGAGCAGAATACTATTCGCTTACTTTCTTCAGCACCAGCGCGGCATTGGTGCCGCCGAAGCCGAAGGAGTTCGACAACGCCGTGTCGATGTTCATCCGCTTTGCCGCATGAGGCACCAGATCGAGCGGCGTCTCGTGTTCGGGATGGTCGAGGTTCAGCGTCGGCGGCGCAACCGAATCGCGCATCGCCAAAAGACAGAAGATCGCCTCGACCGCCCCCGCCGCGCCCAACAGGTGGCCGATGGCGGATTTGGTGGACGACATCGTCTTGCCCGCCACCGCGTCGCCGAACAACCGCTCGACCGATCGCGCCTCGGTCCAGTCAGCCATGGTCGAGGTGCCGTGGGCGTTGACGTAATCGATGTCGGCTGGAGAAATCCCGGCGCGCTTCACCGCCATCTGCATGGCGCGGAAGCCGCCGTCGCCATCCTCGGCCGGAGCGGTGATGTGATAGGCGTCGCCGGAAAGCCCGTAGCCCACCACCTCGCCGTACATCTTCGCACCGCGCGCTTTCGCATGCTCGTACTCTTCGAGCATCACGACGCCGGAACCTTCGCCCATCACAAAACCGTCGCGATCCTTGTCGTAGGGCCGCGAGGCCTTTTCCGGCATATCGTTGTACGCCGTCGACAGCGCCTTGCAGGCGTTGAATCCGGCGATGCCGATCGGACAGATCGCACTCTCCGCCCCGCCCGCCAGCATCACGTCGGCATCGTCGAACGCTATCAGCCGGGCGGCATCGCCGATGGCATGGGCACCGGTGGCGCAGGCCGTCACCACCGCGTGGTTCGGTCCCTTGAAATGCTGATGAATCGAAACGTAGCCCGCCGCCAGATTGATCAGCCGCCCCGGAATGAAGAACGGAGATACCCGGCGCGGGCCTTTTTCCTTCATCAGCAGCGCGGTCTTGGCGATACCGTCGAGACCGCCGATGCCCGAACCGATGAGAACGCCGCTGCGACAGCGTTCCTCCTCGGTGTCGGCGACGTATCCCGAATCGGTCACCGCCATCTGGGCCGCGGCGACGGCGTAGAGGATAAAATCGTCGACCTTCCGCTGCTCTTTGGCGTCGAGCCACTGATCCGGATTGAACGTGCCTGCGGAGCCGTCTCCGCGCAGCACTTCGCAGGCGATCTTGGTCACCAGATCGTCGGCGGGAAATCTGGCGATCCGACGCACGGCAGATTCGCCGGCGATCAAACGCGCCCAGCTCTCCTCGACGCCGCACGCCAACGGCGTGACCAGCCCCAACCCGGTAACAACGACCCTACGCATCGCGAGTCTTTGCGACGATCAGGCGTTGTTGGTCTTATCGATGTACTTGACGGCGTCGCCGACGGTCGCGATGGTTTCGGCCGCGTCGTCGGGAATTTCGATACCGAATTCCTCTTCGAACGCCATCACCAGCTCGACGGTGTCGAGACTGTCGGCGCCGAGGTCTTCGATAAACGACGCGGTCTCGACGACCTTCTCGGCATCGACGTTAAGATGCTCGACCACAATCTTCTTTACGCGTTCGGCAGTATCGCTCATGGGATTTTACGCCTCTCCTTGCTGTTTACTGCCGCGCTTCGAAACGATGGCCCGCGGCATGGCTTTCATTACCTCACGGCAACGTCTATTGGGGGTCGGAAGTTTCCTATCATAAACGCTCCCGTCTCGCCAACAGTGCATTAACCGTCTGGTTTATTTACGAAATCATTGCCATCCCGCCGTTGACGTGGATGGTTTGACCAGTGATGTAGCCTGCTTCTTCGCTCGAAAGGAAGAGCACGGCGTTGGCAATATCGTCCGGTGTGCTCAATCGCCCCAGTGGAATGCGAGAAAGCAGTGCCTTCTTGACCTCGTCGCTGAGGACGTCGGTCATCGGCGTCTTGACGAAACCGGGGGCGACGCAGTTCACGGTAATGCCGCGACTGGCCACTTCCTGGCCGAGCGATTTGCTCATCGCGGTGATCCCCGCCTTGGTCGCCGAGTAATTGCACTGGCCGGGATTGCCGGTGGCGCCCACCACCGAGGAAATCGACACGATGCGGCCCCAGCGCTTCTTCAGCATGCCGCGTAAGTGTGCGCGTGCAAGCTTGAAGCCCGCGGTGAGGTTCACCGCCAGCACCAGATCCCACTCCTCGTCCTTCATCCGCATCAACAGATTGTCGCGGGTAATGCCGGCGTTGTTGATCAGAATGTCGACCGACGAACCGGCCATCTCTTCGGCTTGCTTGGGCAGAGCTTCAACCGCCGCAGCATCGGTGACGTTGCAGACGAGGCTGTAGGCCCGCGTCTTCAGTTCGGCTTTAAGCGCTTCGATGCCCTCGGCCTTCATATCGACCAGCACCACCGCGGCACCTTGTCTGTGCAGGACGCGCGCGACCGCACCGCCGATGCCGCCGCCGGCGCCCGTAACCAGCGCAGTCTTCCCCGTCAGATCGAACATCATAAAGTCCTCGCAAAAGCTTCGATATCGGCCGGCGTATCGAGAGATATCGTCGCCAGTTCCTTGTCGATGCGCTTGACCATCCCGGTCAACACCTTGCCCCCGCCGAATTCGACGGTGGTATCCACACCGAGATTGCGGAAAGCGGCGACGCTTTCGCGCCAGCGCACTTTTCCCGTCACCTGTTCGACCAGTTGGCGGCGAATGGTTTCCGGTTCGGACGTTTCCGCCGCAGTGACGTTGGCCACCACCGGCGCGGCCGGCGGGCGAATCGTTACCGCCGCCAGCGCCTCGGCCATCTTGTCAGCCGCGGCTCTCATCAGCGGGCAATGGAACGGCGCACTGACGGAAAGCGGTATCACGCGTTTGGCGCCTTTGGCCTTGGCGATATCGCCGGCGCGATCCAGCGTTTCCTTGCGGCCGGAAATCACCACCTGCCCCGGCGCATTGTCGTTGGCGACCACGCATACCGGATCGGCTTCGATCGCTTGCGCCACCGCTTCGGCGGCGACGGCTTCGGCAAAGGCGAGATCGACGCCGATCAGCGCGGTCATGCCGCCCATTCCCACCGGCACCGCAGCCTGCATGGCGGTTCCGCGAATCTTCAAAAGCCTTGCGGTATCGGCCAAACTGAACGCGCCCGCGGCGCAGAGCGCGCTGTATTCGCCGAGCGAATGACCGGCGACCAGACGCGCATGCTTGGCAAGATCGAGCCCGGCTTCGGTCTCAAGCACCCGTACCACGGCGATGCTCGCGGTCATGATCGCGGCCTGGGCGTTTTCGGTCAGGGTCAAATCTTCCGCCGGCCCATCCCACATCAGGGCGGACAGCTTCTGGGAAAGCGCATCGTCGACCTCTTCGAACGCCAATTTGGCGGACGCGAAGCTTTCGGCAAGAACCTTGCCCATGCCGACGGCCTGACTGCCTTGTCCGGGAAAAAGAAAAGCGCGCATGAGTCTCGCGGGTGAAATCGGCGGGCAGAGAAATCAAGGGTCGGACGCGAAGTCAAGCGATTTGAAATAATCTGTCACAATTAGCTGCCCGTCAGGTAAACGGCGTCACCCGATTACCTTGTTTTCCTTTATTTTACCCATTCGGCGCCGCGGCGTTCAGCCGAAAAACGTACGCGCCTCGGCCGCCATCTCGTCGTTGCCGTAGAGCGCCAGAAAAGCCGCCGACGCCAGCGCGATCTGGGCTTCGATTTGAGCCGGCGGCACATCGGAAAGGATGTTCCACTGCCTGAGCTTATGCAGGTGCCCGGAACACAGATTGAGCAGGTATTCCGCCGCCGTGTGGGGATCGGCACGGCGCAGCAAGCCGGCATCCATCCCCATGCGCATCAACGCTTCCATGCGGTCGATGCCGCGTTTATAGCCGAATTGGTGGGCCGCCTGACCGATTTCGGGAAACCGCACCGACTCGGCGATGACAATGCGATCGAAGGCCGAAACCTCGTCGCTCAGCACCAAGGAAATGAAGCGCCGGCAGAAGGCAGCCAAAGTCACGCGCACGTCGGTGCCGTTTTCGTCGACCCGGTAGAGGTCATCCATCAGGGTGGCGCTTTCGGCATCGACCACGGCGAAAAACAGATCCCGTTTCGACGGGAAATACGCGTAAAGCGTCGCCTTGGAACCGCCGACCTTGGCCGCAATCTGCGACATCGAGGCCGCGGCATAGCCTTCGCGCAGAAATTCCTCGCGCGCGACCTCCATGATGGCAGCACGCCGTTCGTCTTTTCCAATCCTGATGTTTCCGTGCATCTTTTTTCTCGATTAACAAAAATTATACCGTACTGTACAGTCATCTGTTGACAATTCCAACAACTACACATAAACAGACACGATGTAAACCGTACTGTACAGTACATAATATGACTATATGCACGGAAATGTTTTTTGGAAATCCCCTCGGAACGCCCCAAATGGGTGGCATTGCTCCAACCCCCAACGCAACCGCTGCGTGGCCACTCATGTTCCGGGGGGAGACTGGGGGCGGCGGTGCGGCTGCCGCTGGCGCCGTCGCCCTGTTTCTTCACGTTCCGGCCAGATGAGTGGCCGGCGCACACACAACCATATGGCGGTACTCACCAATAATACAACCCACTTGTCGCATAGTTAGAGCCAGAAATAGAGATGGTGCGAAAATCCATGTCTCACTGCCTGCGTAGTACCGGCCCGCGCAATACCGGAAAAATGGGCATCTGCGCCCTGACGTTGCTGCTTGCCGCCTGTGCCCCCGACCTTGGCGACCTGCCGAAACCGATGGACACGACGAGTTTGCAGACCGCCCAAAGTCTCCAGGCGCCGCCGCAAGATTGGCCGTCGGAAGAATGGTGGAAGGCGTACGGCGATCCCGTCCTCGATTCGCTGATCGACGAGGCGCTGAAGGATTCTCCCAATCTCAAGATCGCCGAGGCGCGGGTGCGTGCCGCCGTCGCTCAGGCCGGTGTCGCCGAGGCCGATTTGTGGCCAACGCTGAACGCTTCCGGCGGCCTGCAAGAAGCCAAGATCAGCCGGTATCAGATGGGCAAGGCCTACAGCGCCGGGTTTCCGCCCGGCTGGCATCATCAGGCGCAGATTGCCGCCGACCTCAGCTACGAACTCGATTTCTTCGGCAAAAACCGGGCGGCGTTGATCGCCGCGACCAATGCCGCCGAAGCCGCCGAGGCCGACCGCGCCGAGGCGCAGTTGCAGCTGTCCGCCGGCGTGGCCACCACCTATGCCGGGCTGGTGCAGTTGACCCGGGACAAAGCCCTGGCCGACGACGCCGTGCGCCAGCGGAAGGAAAGCGCCGCACTGGTCGCCCAGCGCTACAAAAACGGGTTGGAAAACAAGGGCTCGCTGGCCCAGGCCAAGGCACAGGTATGGTCGGCCGAACAGCAGCGCGACACCGTCCTGCGCATGATCGCCTCGACCCGCAATCAGATTGCGGCGCTGTTGGGCAAGGGACCGGATCGCGGCTTGAGCATCGCCGTTCCCAAGGACCGCACCCTGATCCCGCCCGGCCTGCCCGCCAATCTCACGCTCGACCTGATCGGCCGGCGTCCTGACATCGTCGCGTCCAAGAAACGCGCCGAGGCTGCGGCCAAACAGATCGACGTGGCAGACGCCAATTTCTATCCCAACGTTTCGCTGGTCGGCGAGTTCGGCTTGCAGTCGTTCGACGCCAAGGATCTGCTGAACGCGCAGGCCGCGATGGGCCATTTCGGCCCGGCGGTCTCCTTGCCGGTGTTCAGCTATGGCCGGCTGACGGGGGCCTATCGCGTCGCTCGTGCCGATTACGATGCCGCCGTCGCTTCTTACGACGGGACGCTGACCGACGCAGTGCGCGACGTGGCGACCGCCTACAGCAACCGCAAATCGGCGGACGTCGAACTGATGCACGCCCGCGCCATGCTGGCCTCGGCCGAAGAGGCGTACGGAGTCATCTGGAACCGTTACAAGGGCGGACTGACCCCCTATATCGACGTCTTGACCTCCGAAACGCAGCTGATCGACCAGCGCCGCGCGGTGGCCGATCTCGAAGCCAACGCCGTCACCACGGATATTGCCCTCAAACGGACCCTGGGCGGCGGCTACGTCGCGCAAAACCAACAAACCGCACATCAGGAGTAGCACTCATGATCGGATTAGGCTCACAAACTGACCAAGACGGTAAGGCGGAGCAGCGCAAACGCTTGTTCACCATTTTAGGCGGTGTGTTGACCCTGATCGCACTCGGCGCCGGATTGTGGTGGTGGCTGGTCGCCTCGCACTACGTCTCCACCGACAACGCCTACGTCAACGTTTCCACCGCCCAGGTGACGCCGTTGACCAGCGGCACGGTGATCGATGTGCCGGTGCAAAACACCCAGTTCGTCCGTAAAGGCGATGTGCTGCTCAAGATCGACCAAGCCGATGCGCAGCTTGCCTACAATCAAGCCGACGCGGCCTACGGACTGACCATCCGCAAGGTCGAAACTTATTACGCCAATCTCGACGCCAGCCACGCCGCTTACGATCGCGCCAAGCTCGAATACGACCGCCGTGCCGGCATCCGCAGCACCGGCGCCGTATCGAAGGAGGAGTTCTCCACGGTCAAGGCCGCCTATGACACCGCCGCAGCATCGCTCGAGTCCGCCAAAGCAATGACGCGGAACACCGACGTGCTGCACCACCCCGAAGTGTTGGCGGCCAAGGCGCAAGCCGACACCGCCAAGCTTAATCTCGACCGCACGGTGGTGCGCAGCCCGGTGGACGGCGTCGTCAGTCAGCGCTCGGTGCAGGTCGGACAACGCGTCCAGGCAGGCACGCCGGTGATGGTGGTGGTGCCGATTCAGGACGTCTACGTCGACGCCAATTTCAAGGAGGATCAGCTCGCCAAGGTGCATCCCGGCCAGAAGGTGGAACTGACCGCCGATCTCTACGGCTCGTCGGTGAAGTACCATGGCATCGTCGCCGGCCTTGCCGGCGGCACCGGTTCGGCGTTTTCGATCATTCCCGCCCAGAATGCCACCGGCAACTGGATCAAGGTGGTACAACGGGTTCCGGTGCGCATCGTGCTCGATCCGGCGGAACTGAAAGCGCATCCCTTGCGCGTCGGCCTGTCAATGGCCGTGTCCATCGACACCTCGAAATAGCGGAGCGCAAAATTGAGCGGCGCCGGCAGTAGCCATATCGGTCGCGAGCCGACCGGGATCGAACTCGTCGCCATCGTGGTGGTTCTGGCGCTGGCCAACTTCCTGGCGGTGCTCGACATGACCATCGCCAACGTGCTGGTGCCGCACATCGCCGGCAGCTTGGCCTCGACGCCGTCGAACGGCACCTGGGTCATCACCGGCTACACCGTGGCCGAGGCGATCATGGTGCCGCTCACCGGCTGGCTGATCCAGCGCTTCGGGCCGGTCAAGGTGTTCGTGGTCTGCCTGCTCGGCTTCGGCGCGCTGTCGCTCGCCTGCGGCTTGGCCACCAGCTTGTCCATGCTGATCGCCTTCCGCGTGCTGCTCGGCATCGCCGGCGGACCGCTGATCCCGATCTCGCAGACCCTGCTGCTCAAGATCGTTCCACAGCGCCACGCCAATGCCGCCCTGGGCGCCTGGGCGATGACCACCGTGCTTGCGCCCATCGTCGGACCGGTGATCGGCGGCGTTATCGGCGACAACTGGTCCTGGGAATGGGCGTTCTATTTCAAGGTACCGCTGGCGGTCATCATCGCCTTCTTCGCCTGGCGGCTGCTCAAGCGGTTCGAAACTGCGGCGATCAAAGCACGTATCGACTTCGCCGGACTGTTTCTCTTGGTGCTGTGGGTAGGCGCGCTGCAAGTGATGCTCGGCAACGGCCAGGACAACGACTGGTTCAATTCGAACTTCATCGTCGCCCTGCTGATCGTCACCTTGATCGGCTTCGTCTCGTTCGTGATCTGGGAAGCCTCGGACAAGCAGCCGGTCGTCTCCCTGCGCGTCTATACCTACCGTACCTTTTCGGTATCGCAGGTGGCGATCGGGCTGTCGTTCGGCTGCATCATGGGAACGTCGGTGCTGGTGCCGCTGTGGCTTCAGACGGCCATGGGCTATACCGCCACTTGGGCGGGATTGAATGCGGCGCTTTCCGGCATCACCATGATCATCTTCGCCCCGGTCACCACCTGGCTGATGGGCAGGTTCGATCACCGCGGCATCGCCTTCGTCGGCCTGCTGTTCATCGCCGCCGCTTCGTTGATGCGGGTCGGCTACACCGACCAGATCACTTTCTGGCAATTGATGTGGCCGCAACTCGTCTTCGGCGCCGGTTGCGTGGTATCGGTCATCCCGCTGATGGACATGGCCACCGCCTCGCTCGACGACCGGGACGTCGCCGACGGCGCCAGCCAGTTCAACTTCGTTCGTACCCTTGCCTGCGCCATCGCCACCGCTGCGGTGGTGGCGATGTGGGACAACCTCATCCGCACCAGCAAGTCGGCGCTGGTCGGCGCCATGCCTGATCTCTCCGGTACGATGCAGATGGTCGTGTCCGCCGGAATCGATCCGGAACAGGCGCGCCGGCTCGTCGATCTGATGACCCAGGGCCAAGCGGTGCAGCAGGCGACCAACAACAGCTTTCTGGTCATGGGCATCATCACGCTGGTAGCGGCGGCATCGGTGTGGATCGCGCCCAAACCGCCGAAAAAAGCCGGCAGTTCGGTATCGAAAGGACACTGACGTTTTCCTGCTGCCCTATACCGCCGTCGAGTGGATCGCCTCGCCTTTGTTGAGATAGGAATCGAAGACCGCCGCCACCAGGCGCACGCCGAAACGCGCCGCAGACGGAACCTTGATGCGCGGCCCGTCGATTTCGACATAGCCCTGCCCCGCCAATTCGGCCAGCCGGTCGAGTTCGTCCTTGAAATCCGCCGCCGATTTGCCGAACGGTTTGGCCACGGCATCGATATCGACGGTTAAGTCGCACATCAGCCGCTCGATGACGGCGCGGCGCAACCGGTCTTCGTCGGAAAGCGCCACCCCGCGCGCGATGGGCAGTTCGCCCGCCTCCACGCAACGGCGGTATTCCGGCACGCTCGCATGGTTCTGAACGTAGCCCGCGGGCAGCGCGCCGATCGAGGAGGCCCCCAGGCCGACCAGCGCGCGCGCGGCATCGTCCGTATACCCCTGAAAATTGCGCGCCAGTCTTCCCTCCGCCGCCGCCATAGCGAGCCCGTCGTCCGGCAAGGCGAAATGATCGAGGCCGATGGCAACATAACCGGCATCGGTCAGCAGCCGATGCGCCAGTTCGTACTGCTTAAGCCGCGCCTCGGCATCCGGCAGGGTATCCGGCCTAATCAGGTTCATGTGCTTCTTGAAATGCGGGACATGGGCGTAGCCGAACACGGCGAAACGCTGCGGCTTCAGTTCCAGCGTTCTGGCGATGGTGTACGCCAAGCCGTCTTCGGTTTGGTGCGGCAGACCGTAGACTAAATCGATATTGATGTTTCCGATGCCGGCGCGGCGCAGCCGCTCGACCGCGGAAGCCGTAACCTCGTGCGGCTGGAGACGATTGATCGCCCGCTGAACGTCCCCACTCTCATCCTGCACGCCAATACTGGCGCGGGTCACGCCCGCCGCCGCCAGCGCCGCCACAGTTTCGTCGCCGAGGCCGCGCGGGTCGATTTCCACCGCAAATTCGGCGCATTCCGCGAAGGCGAACCGCGTCCGCAGCATCCCCGCAAGTCGCGCGATGTCGGCGGGCGAAAGTATCGTCGGCGATCCCCCGCCCCAATGCAGATGGGCGACCGGATGATCCTTGCCGATCAGGGCAGCAACGAGATCGATCTCGCGCACCAGAACGTCGAGATAGGACGCGACCGCATCGTAGCGATTCACCACCGTAGTATGACAGCCGCAAAACCAGCACAGCGTATCGCAGAACGGCACATGCAAGTAGAGCGACAACGGCAGCCCGGCGGGCAGCGCGGCAAGCCAACCGCGATACGCATCGGCCCCTACGCCGGCATGGAAATGCGGCGCCGTCGGATAACTGGTATAACGCGGCACGCGGGCGGAAAGCAGATCGTGACGTTCGAGCATGGCATTGGGGTAACGCCGGTCGCCGCTTTCGTCCAGAAAATTCAAGTACGGATGATCGATAGTATTTGAAATATATTTTTTGCATGTTTTAGCGGCAACATAAGCCGGCCGAAAACCGAACGAGGCAAAACCGTATTTTCGCTATCGGCTATGTCCGGTTCTGCTTGCAATCTCGACACAAATATGCCATACATGTTTCGTCCCGCTCGAGAAGAGCACCGGGACGTTAAAACGGGTTCGTCCCACGAACCTGTTGGCCGTCTGAGCCGAGAGCCGGGCCGCAAACGGGGCGCTGCCGCCAGCGACAGCGCCCTATGTTTTTGACAAAACATCCGTACAGCGACTAACTTGTCGCCGTCTGCGGGTTGTTCCCGGCGGCGAGCGCCATCAGTCGGTCGAGCATGACCGCCGCCTCGCTCAGACAGCCGAGCTTATCGTAGCTGACATACAACTGCTCCAGCACCACCAGCACCAATTCGCGCGTGCTGACGGCGGGATCCGTATCAATCTCAAGATCGAACCTTTCGAAATCGTCGGCGTACATGGGCACCCCCTTCGTAGCGTCGGAACGTGCTTACCACGGATCGTGACGGCGCTCTCCCACCCGATCAGGGGGGGGATTCGGAGGATCAGATGTGTATCTCACGGTCGTGGATCGCCCGTACCACCACCTGAACGCGAGTAGGAACCCCGAACTTGGCCTTTGCCCGTTCGATGTACCAATGCACGGTGTTCTCGCTGATGCCGAGAATTTCGCTGATTTCCCAATCGGTCTTGCCGTTAGCCACCCAGGACAGACAATCGGCTTCGCGCTGGGTCAGCGTCGCCCCCGCCTCTTGCGGCCACACCCCCAACTGCACCAAACGTTCATGGGTGAACAACCCGAGGGCGTGCAAGGCGATGCGCGTATCCGCCGAAGTGTCGACGCGGGAGCCGTAAAATACCGCGCAGATGTAGGGGCGCGTGCGGTGTTGGATGCCGAAGCTCAGGCCCTCGTTAATGCCGAAATCCTGCGCAGCCTGCACAATCGGCAAAAGCCTGCCGCCGTGGCGCGGCAAACGCACCATTTCGGTCCAGGACAACGGCCCGTTTTTTCCCAAGGTGCCGTTCATCACCGGATTGCCCTCGGCCTGACCGCGTTCGAAGATCGTCTCCATCCACTCGTAATGCGGCCGATCGGTCAGGACACTGTTGCGCAACGCCGCGGGGGTGTTCGCCGGTTGCCAAAACGAGAAGAAATCGATGCCGGATTCGTCGAGAAAGTGCGTCAACTCGGCAATGACCGCGTCGGCATTGTGCATGCCCTGGATGCGTTCGATATGGTCGAAGATGCGGGTGCCGAGCCGACGCGACGCGATGGCGCCATCCTGCATACCGTCGCGTTCGTTGCCGTGTCCCATCATGGCGAAATACCGCCGTCCTGAAGGGCAACGACCACCGCTTGCATGCGGGTGGCTACGCCGAGCTTGCGCTTGGCCTGCTCGACGTACCAATGCACCGTACTTTCGCCGATGGAAAGAATTTCGCCGATCTCCCAATCGCTCTTGCCTTGCGCCACCCAGGAAAGGCAGTCGGCTTCGCGCCGGGTCAGCTTTCCGCGCGCCACGGCATCGGCCGAGCGCAGCTTGACCAACCGGCTGTGGGTATAAAGCGCGATGGCATGCATGGCGATACGCGCAGTCGAAGAGATGTCGATGTGGCGGCCGCTGAAATTCGCCAAAACCGACCGGGGCGACCCGTCGATGCGTATATTCAGGCTGTCGTATATGCCGAACACCTTGGCTTCTTCCAGCCTGCGCCGCGCCTCGCCGCTGCGATCGCGTTTGATCAGATCGCTCCAGCAAACCGGTTCCGCGCCGATTATGGCGCCGGACAGCACGGGGTTACGCTCGGCATAGCCCTGCTTGATAATATGCTCGGCCCATCCGGGATGCATGCGGTCGACCAGCATCCCGCGCCGGGCTTCCTTGGCGCTATCGGCAAAGCAACCGATCATGAAATAGTCGATACCGAAATCGGCGAGTTGGCGCCCCATCGCCTCCGCCACGCGATCGGCGTCGCGCATCGTGCGGATACGGTCGATATATTCGAAGATACAAGCACCCAGCGCGCGCCTTGCGGGCACGCCGCCCGATGCTCTATCGCCTTTATCCGGCATCGCCGCCCTCCCCGTCGATGCAAGCAAAACGTACATTTGGGCTCGGAGTCAACGTAAGTCCCCCAACTATGTGCAACCTCCTTCCGCCGGCCCACACGGACGTATTCTGCCGTTTTTCGACGGAACGACCGTGCGAAGCCGCGAAGGGACGGCCTCGCATCCCGCAAGTTCAAAAGAAATACCGTACACAAA
Source organism: Alphaproteobacteria bacterium UBA1303 (assembly GCA_002307315.1). Classification (GTDB taxonomy): domain Bacteria; phylum Pseudomonadota; class Alphaproteobacteria; order Micropepsales; family Micropepsaceae; genus Rhizomicrobium. The sequence continues at coordinate 1,651 of DBTZ01000054.1, read as the reverse complement.
TATCATCCCATGGTAGAATGTTGATTCAACTCGCCCTAGATTATACTGCGCCGCCCTTGCCCTTCCCCATTCCGTCCGCTATATCCCGCCCCTCAACCGGCAGCGGTTGTCTGGGGCCCGTCGCAGCGTTCGCAAGGCGGGTCATGCGCATGGTGCGCTCCCGGTCAAACCAATGCGGGATTAGGCTTAACCCGGCCGACCCGCACCGCTCCGTATAAGGGAAAAGGATATGGCTCTTTACGAGCATCTCCTGATCGCGCGCCAGGATATCAGCGCGCAGGCGGTCGACGCCCTTGCCCAGCACCTTAAGACCATCGTCGAAGGCGAAGGCGGCAAAGTCGAAAAGCAGGAATATTGGGGCCTTCGCGGCCTCGCCTACCGCATCAAGAAGAACCGCAAGGGGCATTACGTTCTGTTGAACATCAATGCCCCGGCCAAGGCGGTGATCGAACTCGAGCGTCAGCTCAAGATCAACGAAGACGTTTTGCGCTTCCTCACCGTTACGGTCGATTCGTTCGAAAGCTCTTCGAACAAGCCGCACCGCGACGACAAGCCGGAAGTCAAACCCGAAATCGTGGAGGCCGTATAAATGAGCTATCCCAGCAAAGAAGGCGGCGATGGCGCCCGGCGTCCGTTTTTCCGTCGCAAGAAGACCTGCCCGTTTTCCGGCGCGGGCGCACCCAAGATCGACTACAAGGACGTGAAGCTGCTGCAGCGCTTCATCTCCGAGCGCGGCAAGATCGTACCCTCGCGCATCACCGCAGTGTCGGCCAAGAAGCAGCGTCTGCTCGCCAAAGCGATCAAGCGCGCCCGCTTCATGGCGCTGCTGCCCTACGTCGTGGAATGAGGAGCGCTGAGCCATGCAAGTGATTTTGCTCGAACGCATCGAGAAGCTCGGCCAGATGGGCGACGAAGTTAAGGTGAAGGACGGCTTCGCCCGCAACTTCCTGTTGCCCGAAAAAAAGGCCCTGCGCGCGACTAAGGGAAATCGCGAATACTTCGCCGGCCGCCGGACGCAGTTGGAAGCCGAAAACCTCACCCGCAAGACCGAGGCGGAAAAGATCGCCGAGACGCTGAAGGATCGGGTGTTCGTGCTGATCCGTCAGGCCGGCGACCGCGGCCAGCTTTACGGTTCGGTTTCGACCCGCGACATCGCCGAAGTGATCACCAAGGACGGCTTCACCGTCGGCCGCCATCAGGTACCGCTCGATAAGCCGATCAAATCCATCGGCTTGGTGCCACTGTCGGTCGTGCTGCATCCCGAAGTCAAAGTCGGCGTCACCATCAATATCGCCCGCAACGAGGACGAAGCCGAACGCCAAGTGCGCGGTGAAGACGTGCTCGCCGAAAAGGTTGCGGAAGAGCAGCCCGTCGTCGCGGCCGAGGAATTGTTCGAGGAAGGCGCCGGCCCTGCCGAGGAGGAAGAACTGGATACTCCCGCCGAAGAAAGCAAGGCCGAGTAAGCCTTTCCGGTTATGCGAAAACGCGCGGGGGGGGGAGCGGATGTCTGCACCCCCGCGCGTTTTTTTTGCCGGTTTGCCGAAAAAACTCTCGCGAAAGACGGATTGACGCCATTCGGTTCTGCCGGGAACCGGAGGATGTTCGTCGAGGCTACGCCATGGGGACCACTAGGTGACATACTCATAAATAG
>DBTZ01000008.1:32953-46132 GCA_002307315.1 Alphaproteobacteria bacterium UBA1303 | reverse complement strand
AAATCTGCATTCTTCACGGGGGACTGATGAACGTCCTTTAATCCTTCGATACGCATAATACCTTCGCGATCTCTGGCGACATCGCGCGTGCAGCGACAGACTGATACAAAATACGCGATGCTGTCCCCTTTATCCGCACCGCCGCCGCATATCAAAATAACCTCGCTTGGGAAGAGCGCTCGACGAGCAGAATTCCCGAAGTCATCGCACGTTCCCGGCATGCGGGAGGTCGGCGGTGTCTAGACTGTGTTCCCATCGGCGCTCCACCATACGGACACAGTCGTTAGGGCGGCCGGGTAGCTTTGGGGCCCCCAAGACCAAAGTTGACCCGGCCGTCTTTTTTATGCAATTCCTATAATTTGACTGGGTTATTTTCTCACGTTTTCGTTCAGAGACAGTTGTTGATGTTGTCGCCGGTGTAGCTGTACCCATATAAACAACAAATGCATCGCCGCCGGGGGACACGTACTGCGTGTTTGCACCCCCAAACCTTCAGCGAGTGGTTTCATGAGAAAAATACCGATCTATGCTTCCGTGGCCGTTTGGGCGCTTGCCCTTGCTGCGTGTCAGTCGACGCCCGTCGCTATGGCGCCGGAAGAAATGCCCAAGGCCTTTACCGCGCCGCAAACTGCCGATGCGGTCGATGCCATCCCCTCCGCCGAGTGGTGGAAGAGCTTCAAGAACGACGAGATGACCGACTTGGTCGCCCAGGCACGGGAAGGCAATCTCGATTTGGCGATCTATGCGGCTCGGGTCGAACAGGCGCGGGCGCAGACCGGCATGAAATGGGCCGATTTGTTTCCCAGTCTGAGTCTGGCAGGCAGCGGCACCCGTTCCGGTGCCAACGAAGGCCATACCGCCGGCAACAGCTTCGGGCTGACGGCCACGGCCAGCTACGAACTCGATTTTTGGGGCAAGAACCGCGAGTATCTCGATGCCGCGCGCAACAATGCGCGTGCCGCGATTTTCTCGCGCGATACCGAATGGCTGACGGTCAGTGCCGGGGTCGCCAACGAATATCTGGCGGTTTTGGCCTTGCGCGAACGGCTCGATATTTCCAGAAAGAACGTCGAGGCGGCCAAGCGCATTCTGTCGATCACCCAGGCCAAGGTCGAGCACGGCGCCGAATCGAACCTTGAATTGGCGCAGCAGACCGCCACCTTGCGCAGTACCGAAGCGAGCATTCCCAATCTCGAAGAACAGGAACGCGAAGCGCGCTATGCGCTGGCGATCCTGCTCGGCAAGATGCCGGAAGGGTTCGACGTCAAGGCCGCTTCGCTCGACGGCATCTCCGCTCCGCCGGTTAAGCCTGGTCTGCCGTCCGCTCTGTTGGCCCGCCGTCCCGATGTCGCTATGGCCGAGGCCAATCTCAAAGCCGCCAACGCCAACCTCAACGCCGCACGTCTCGCCTTCCTGCCGTCGATCAGCCTGACCGGGCAGGGCGGTTTGTCGAGCGCCGATCTGGCCAAACTGATGGATCCCGGCAGTCTTGCCTGGAGCGCAGGCGCCAAGGTGCTGCAGGCGGTATTCGACGGCGGCACGCTGTCGTCGACCCGCGACTACTACAATGCCGTAGAGGTCGAAAAGATCGCCACCTATCGCAGCACCGTGCTGTCGGCGCTGTCGGACGTCGAAACCCAGTTGGGGCTGGTCTCCAGTCTGGCCGAGCGCGAACGGCTGATCGCCGATCAGGTCATGCACGCAAAGGAAGCCTTCCGCATTTCCGAACTGCAATACCGCGAAGGCGTCGCCGCGCTGTTGACCGTACTCAACACCCAGCAGACCCTGTTCTCCGCCCAGGATACGCTGGCGCAGATCCGCTTGGCACGGTTGCAGGCGACCGTCGGCCTCTATCGCGTACTCGGCGGCGGCTGGTCGCAGGAAGCGGCGATGGACGAGTCCACCCGCAATGCCTTCAATCCGACGGCGCTGCCGTTCTGATGATCTTGAATACGAAAGCCCCCGCCGGATGCGGCGGGGGCTTTCGTTTGCCGGCATTATTTTTTCGTCAAGCCAACAGACTGAGCGCCTGCGTGGCGTTGGTCGTCCGGTTGCCGATGTAATTGAGCATCGCCGTGCTGGCCTTTACGGCATTGCTGGCGGTCGCGGTCGTGCTGGTATCGTCGCCCGACGAATTGATCGATTGATAAATCGTCTTGATCGCGCTCAGCACGTTGCTGACTTCCGCCTTCACCGCATTCGCCTGGGTTTTGGTGGAGAACGTCATGTCGGAAGTCAGGCCGAGCCCGAATATCTTTTTTCCGTCCGAGGTGCTGATGCTGCTGGAGTCTGCGGACAGCACGCCGGCGGCGAGGCCGAGACCGGCCAGTGCGTCGGTGTCGTCGTCGCCGGCGATCAGGGTCAGGGTATAGTCGGACGATGCCTCGATCTTGAGCGACTTTCCGCCGGATGCGTAACTGACGCTGGCCGATCCGGCGCTGCCGAGTTTGTCGCTGATTTCCTTTGCCAATGTCCGCAGGGTGTCGGAGGCATCGATGGTAATGGTGGCCGTGCGGTCGGACGAGCCGTTGTCGATCTTGATCTTGAACGTATCGCCCGCCTTAAGCGTCGATTGATCGGTCAGCTTGCTGAGGTAAGACGACGCCGTTTGCACTTCGCCGGTCGGCAGACCCAAGGCATCGAGTACGCTCGAACCGTCGGCGTCGAGCGCCAGGCTGGCGCCGGTCGACTGGCCGCTGATGCCGCCGTACTGTTTGGTCCATTCGACGGTACCGGTACTGCCCTTTATGGCGGAGACGAAAGCATTGGTGGTGCCGCTTTCGGTTCTCGACTGGTCGGCAAATGTGCCGGTGGTGCTGCCGCTTAAGTACACCGTTCCGTCCGATCCGATCGCCAGCGTGCCCGAGGTTTCATTAGCGGACGTGCCGACGTAACTGACATAGTTGGTGCCGGCCGAGGTCGTGTTGTCGGTCAAACTGCAAACGAAGGCGTCCGACCCGCCGCTGGTGGAATACCCGTCGGTCGAATTCAAATCGTTGTTGGTCGAACCGGCGACGTAAATACTGCTTCCCGACACGGCGATGTCGGTGATGGCGCCCGACGAACCGATGGTGCCGAGGGCTTGCGTCCAGGTCGGGTCGGCGGCGATGTCGACATTGCCGTCGCTGTCGGCGGCGTATTTGCTGACCGAGGCGACGCCGTCGGACACGGTGACGATGTACAGATTGCCGCTGGAATCGTAGGTGGTGGAAGCCACTTCGTCGTTGCCGGTGGTGCCGAATTGGTTTTTCGAGGTGATCGTCCCGTCGGAATCGAGCTGAAGAAGATAGGCATCGCTGCCGCCCAAATTGGTTTCGCCCGATGCGATCTTGCCAGTAACCGATCCGCCGACGGTAATGTTGCCCGACGAATCGACGCTGACGGTATTGGCCGCGTTGGCCGATGTGGTGTTGATCTGGCTGACCCACTCCTCGGTGCCGATCGACGAGAATTTGGCGACGAAACTGTCCTCGTTTCCGTCGGCGACGCTGGTGGTGAGGTCCGCGGTGGTGGAACCGACCACGACTACGCCGCCGGTTGGATCGATCGCCAGATCGTAGCCGTCGGCGGAAGCCGAACTGCCGACCAGATGGGTCCATAAAAGCGCGCCGGCGGAATCGTATTTGCTGATGTAGACGTCTTGGCTGCCTTGATTGGCTTCGCCGTTGATGTCGCCGGTCGTCGTGCCGAGCATGTAAACGTTGCCGTCGCCGTCGACGGCGGAGGCGGTCGCGGTGGAGGTGCCGTCCGTGGTGCCGGTCGTCGTGCTGAATACGCTGGAAGTATCGGTGGTTCCCGACGCGTTGTCGTCCAGCGACAGCTTGACCAGACGCCCGGCGCTGTTGGCGTCGGTGTCGTCGGTGTCTTCGGTAAGGCCGGAGGTGCCGGCGAGATACAACGCCGGCGTAGCATCGCTCGACGACAGCGATACGGTTTCGTTCGAGGCATCGGTGATTTTGAGGCCGTACTGATAGGTAATGTTGCCGTCGTCGTCGGTCTTGCTGCCGGTCTGCACCCGCGCAAAGCGGGTGTTGTATCCCGCATCGGACAGCTTGCCGTTGACGTAGGAGACGATGTTGCTCAGGCTCAAGGTGCCGTATGTCGCCGCAACGTCCGCCATGTCGATGGCGAGACTCTGGGTCGTGCCGTTTTTGCTGACGGCGATGGTGAAACTGTCGGATGTAGAGACGCCGGAAACCGCGCTGTTGATGTTGTCGCTGGTGGCCAGGGACTTGGTCGTATAGTTGTAGGTCGACGACGCCACGCTGGCGGTGCCGGTCGTTACCGCATCGATCGCGGTCTGCTGAAGTTCGAGGTTGTTGAACGTCGTGTTCTCGATGTAATCCTGAATTTGCGACAGGCAATCCTGAAAACGCGTATTGTAGCCGGCGATGACGCCGGAAGCGACATCGGTGCGCCCGGCCATTTCCGACAAATACGACAGGGTGTCGAGCGCCTTGTAGATCACGAAGAGCTTCTGATTGTCCTGTTCCAGCTTTTGATCGTCGGTTACGGCAACCTTCGGCACGTCGCTGTCGTCGACGTAATCGGACATCGACAGAACATCGGCATCGCGCGCCGTGTCGGTTTCGGTTTCGGTATCGTTCCACGGTGCCGTGGTGGTGTCGGAACTGCTGCTGGACGACGATGTCGATGCCGACGAGCTATACTTCGCCGCTGCCACGCTTTGTTTGGCGTAGAAATAGTTCAGCAGTGTCGACGTATCGATCGCGGTCATAACCGTTCAGCCTTCGCGGCCCTCTACGGGATGATGCGGTAACATCGGTTTACGGAAAGCTAACGATTTATTGCTCTTAACCGCCGGTTAAGCATTATCGCCGAAAAAGATGGGATGAACGCTGCGGTTTCCGATCTCTATCGCGAAGGCGTGCGCCTTGCCGCCGCCGGCCGGCATTTCGACGCCATCGGGCGATTGGAACGCGCCTTGGCGGTCGAACCGAACAACCCCCATGTACTGTTCGCACTGGCGAATACCGCACGCGCGCTCGGGCTGGCCAAACAAACCGAAGTTTTTCTGCGCATGGTGCTGGCGAACGACCCCGGCAGGTTGGAAGCCGTCGTCGTTCTCGGCAATTTCTTGAGTTCGCAAGGCCGCCATGACGAGGCGGTGACGCTGCTGCAACAGGCGCTCGAAGCTAATGCCGATGCGCCGGAACTGATGCTGACGTTGGGTGTGGTTTATCGTGCGGCGGGCGACGAAAATATTGCCGAAACGCATTTGCGCCGGGCGCTCGATCTCAAGCCGGGTTATGCTCTGGCGCTCGGCAACCTCGCGAGCATTCTTTCCGACCGCGGCGAATACGACGAAGCGCTGCGGCTGTGCGATCGGGTTTTGGCCGAGCTTCCCGGCAACGCTCAGGCACGCCTCAATCGCGCGGTGCTTCATCTGCTGACCGGTAACTTTGATGCCGGCTGGCGCGACTATGCCGCCCGCCTGAATATTCCCGGCAAGACGCCGGTTGCCGATCACGGCTTGCCGGCGTGGAATGGGGTTTTCCGCGCGGGAATGCGTCTGTTGGTGACCGGCGAGCAGGGCGTCGGCGATCAGATTATGTTCGCCGGCATATTGCCCGACTTGGCGGCGAAGGCGGATGCCGCCGATGCGCGGGTCGTCGTCGAATGCGAGCCGCGCTTGGTCGATTTGTTCGCGCGGTCTTTTCCTTCCCTGCGCGTTTGCCCGTGGTCGATCGAACGCCGGGACGGAACGGTGCGCGCCCATTACGATTGGCTGAAGGATGCGGGCGGCGCCGACGCGGCCGTGGCGATGGGGGGCTTGCCGATTTTTTTGCGTACCCGCATCGAGGATTTTTCCGCCGTACCATCCTATTTGCGCATCGACGCGGCCGAAAAGGCGCATTGGCGAAAAGCCTTTGCCGATCTGCCGCGGCCCTTGACCGCCATCTGCTGGCGCAGCGGCAAGACCGGCGGCGAACGCGCCATGCAATATGCGCCGCTGGAATGTTGGGCCGGGGCGATCCGCGATCTGCCCGGCACCGTGATCTGCGCCCAATACGATGCCGAAGCCGACGAAATCGCCGCGCTGGCGGAGACCGGAAACCGGCCTATCGTGGTTCCCGCGGGAATCGACCAGCGGTGCGAACTCGACCGGACCGCGGCGATGCTGGCTGCGGTCGATGTGCTAGTCTCGGCGCCGACAGCGGTGTCGTGGCTGGCGGCTGCCGCCGGCGTTCCGACCTACAAGATGGTGCGCGATCCGGCCTGGACCGGCTTCGGCCGGCCTTACGAGCCGTTCGCGCCGTCGGCCGTCTTCGTCGTTCCTCCGGCGGCCGGCGATTGGGCCGCGTCGTTTGCAACTCTGCGCGATAGGCTCGACCGGCGGAATCCGGCGATTTAATCCCGCCGTTACAACCCCTGGATAAGAACGACCTGTGCCTCGTAGGCGTTCAGCCGGTGGGCCCGGATGAAGGCGGAGGTAAAGCGCTCGGCCAAATATCCCGGATAGCGAAAAGGTTGGTAGCGGGCGTTTTCGACGGCTTCCAAAGCGCCGACTTCGTCGAAAACGGCATCGATGACGCCGAACAGTTCGCCGGCATACAGATCGAATATTTCCTTTTTTGCGATCAGCATGTTGCCGATGTGCAGACGGTTTTCGCAATCCATCAGGTGTCTGCCGTCGCCGTAGAACCGGTTGAGCTGACGAATGAAAGCGTCCCATTCGACGCTGCCGTGATCGGTTCTGTACGCCTCGCCGACGGTTTCGTTGTAATACATCGGCCGGGCGACGATGATGTCGTACCGGCCGAGCAGGCCTTGCAAGATCAGCGATTGGGCCTGGTTTTCCAGGATGTCGGTGATGGGCGGCGCATACGTTGCCCCGATGAAGGGCGATTCATGCGTCTTGATCGGAATGAGGTTGAAGTACCGCCGGTAATGGCACAGCCCGACGACGGGGTCCGTACAGTTTTTCCACAACCAGTATGTTCCGGTGAGTTCGCAATAGTATTTGTTCTTCGACGAGATGTTGTCGCCGGCATCGTCGGAAACCGCTTTGCCGGGAATGTCCGCACCGCCCAGCGCCAGCAACCGGTACAGCGGCGAGGCCGGAACGGGACACGGCTTGTGGCTGGCGACGTAGATCGACATGGCATTCTCTCCGGCCGGTCGTTCCGAACGGGTTTGGTTAACAAGCGCTGAATAGGTAGCACGGTAATCTTAATAAAGACGAAATTCCGCCGGTCTTTAGTCGTCCGTGAAAAAGTCCTTCGGCCTAAAGGCCTCTGCGTACTTTTTCACGATTTCATAAGGACAACCCCTTGCTAGAGCGCATTCCGGCGAAGTGGAATCCGGTTCGCCGCAAAAATGCGCGGCAACAAAGAAAGCTACAGCCAATTACGGTTCTTAATGACCGGAATAGGCTGTAGCGCTTATGTTTTCGGATAATGCGTTTCCAGCACCTTGGTGCAGGATTCGACCGCCGCGATCAGCCCGTCGCCGATGCGGTTCTTCTTCGCCGCGGCGATGAAGTCTTTTATCACCGCATCCCACACGCTCTGTGGCACGTGCAGATCGACGTCGCGGTCGGTCACCACCTCGACATAGCGTTCGCCTAAGGAGACGAACAGCAGAATGCCGATCTTGCGCTCGTTCTGCGCCAAGACCTTCGAGGCGAACGAGCGGTGCGCCAATTCCCAGCATTCCCAGAGCTTGGCGTGCTTGGGGATCAGTGCCAGCCGCAAGGGCAGCCATTCGAGCAGCGCCGAGCCAAGCAGATAGCCGCCGACCGCCACGCCGGCGCCGATCCATATCGGCAGGCTCGGCATCAACGCCGCCAGGACCGTCACCGCCGCAAGGCCGAGCGCGGCACCGTAAACCATCGGATAGAGCGCGTATTTGTCGCTCACCCGCACCACCGTCAGAGCCAGACGTGCGGCGGTGCGCTTTTCCGCATCGCTCAGCGCCGCCGTCAGGTGCTGTTGTTGTTCCTTGTTCAGTTTTGCCGCGCGCATCACCAACTCCCCGAAGCCCCGCCGCCGCCGGCCGATCCGCCGCCGCCGCCGAATCCGCCGCCACCAAAGCCGCCGCCGCCGAATCCGTCACCGCGTCCGCCGCCGAGGCCGCCGAGACCGCCAAGCAACAGCAGCGGCCACAGATGCCGGCCGAACAGCATAAACAGCACGATCATGACGATAATCGGGATGGCGCCGGCGTCGTTGCCCTGCGGCCGGTCTTCGATTTGCGGAACGCTTTGCGCGGCGCCGGTCGGCTTGCCGCCGAGCGTGCGCATCACCTGCACCGCGGCGGCGTAAAGCCCGCCGTCGAAATCGCCCGCTTTGAACGCCGGCGCTATGGTGTTGACGATGATCAGCTTGGACTGCGCATCGGTCAATTCGCCTTCCAGGCCGTAACCGACATTGATGCGAATGGCCTTGGGGGCGAGCGACACCAGGATCAGCACGCCGTTGTCCTTGCCCTTCTGGCCGAGGCCCCAGGCGCGATGCAGGTCGTTGGCGTAACTCTCGATGTCGGCGCCGTCGGTCGATTTGACAGTGGCGATCACCACTTGATTGCCGGTCTGCTTCTCGTGTTCGGCCGACAGTGCGGTCAGTTTGGCGACGCCTTCGGCCGACAGCAGATGCGCCGTGTCCGTCACCCGCCCGCCAAGCGGAGGAAAGTTCGGCGCGGCCGAAGCCGAAGACACCGCTGCGCCAATCGCAAGGAAACATGCGATCAACGCGGCGAAGAAGCGTTTGGACATCAGAACTGAACCTTGGGCGCGTTCTGGGCGTTGGGCTGGGTGGCTTCGAACGCCGGATAGGGCTTGGCGTCGGGATAGAGCATGCCGGCAATCCACTTGCCCGGGATGGTGCGCAGATTGGTGTTATAGACCTGCACCGTGGCGATGTAATCGCGCCGTGCGACGGTGATGCGGTTCTCGGTGCCTTCGAGCTGCGCCTGCAACGCCAGGAAGTTCTGATTGGCCTTGAGGTCGGGATAGCGTTCGCTGACCACCATCAACTTGCCCAGCGCCTGGGTAAGCTGCCCTTGCGCCTGCTCGTATTTCTTGAACTGCGCCGGATCGTTCAGCGCCGAGGCCGGAAGGGTCACCTGCGTCGCCTTGGCCCGTGCCGCGATCACCGCGGTCAGCGTGTCCTTTTCGTGGGCGGCATAGCCTTTCACGGTGGCGACCAGGTTGGGCACCAGATCGGCCCGGCGCTGGTATTCGTTCTGTACCTGGGCCCAGGCGGCCTTCACCTGCTCGTCCTGGCGCGGCACGTCATTGATGCCGCACGACGCCAACCCGAAGCCCAGCGCACAAACCATCGCCAGCCGGCCGGCGAATTTCGCAATAGCGTTCGACATGTTCCTTGACCCTCCAAAGGCGAATAAGTGACGTATCACGTTTCCGTTACAGTATGTATGCAGCTAGAGCGCTTCACAGAAAAGTGGAATCCGGTTTTCCGGTATGAAGCGCGACAAAACAAGGAGTCTAAACCTCTTCCACAAAAAAACGCCGAGGCGGAGGGGGCCGCCCCGGCGCACTTGGACTTTGCTCGCAATCGGTTGGGGGGGTGCGAGCAGGGCAAAACCGAACGGATACGCCTGTTTTGCCCATGCGAAGAGGGGCTCCGCATTTGGCAGACCAACGGGGGGGATGGTGCTGCCATGACTGATAGATAGGTCGGCTTTTTTCGATTTCAATAGCACCACGCCCTGGCTTCCTTGACCAAAAAGTCACGAAAAGCCGCCACCCGTTTGGATTGACGCAACGCATCGGCGTAAACCAAATGCACATCGAAAATCGGGCATTGCGCATCGGGCAGAATGCGCTCCAACTCGGGGCTGCGTGCGGCGACGTAATCGGGAATCGCGGCGATGCCGAGGCCGGTCCTCACCGCCCGCAGGATGCCGGTGACGTTGTTGATGCGCAGCACCCGCACTTTGCCGGCCAGTTTGGGCAGGTGTTTGGCCTGCTCGCACAGAAAGTTGATGTCGCGCAACTCCGGCGCCACGGTTTCGCCGTATGCGACGATCGTGTGGCCGGCCAAATCGTCGAGGGTCTTGGGTGTGCCTGCGGCTTCCAGATAGTCCTTGGTCGCATAGATATGATAGTGCATGGCGAACAGCTTGCGCTGGATCAGGTCGGCCTGCACCGGCGCGCGCATGCGGATGGCGATGTCGGCCTCGCGCTGGGCCAGATCGAGTTCGTGATCCTCGAGTACGAAATGCAGCTCGATATCGGGGCATTGGACGAGGAAATTCCCAAGCCGCGGCACCATCCAGTAATTGCCGATGTCGTGGCTGGCCGTCACTTTCAACTGGCCGCGCGGCGTTTCATGGACGTTCTTCAGCGCCTCTTCGGCTTGGGCGAGGCGGCTTAAGACGTCGCTCACCGCGGTGTACAGCATCTCGCCTTCGTCGGTCAGCGTCAGCCCGCGGGCGTGGCGCTGAAACAGCGGAGTGTTGAGTTCCTCCTCCAACGCGCCGATCTGACGGCTTACCGCCGACTGGCTAAGCGTCAGCGTTTGCCCGGCGTGGGTAAAGCTTCCCGCCGATGCCACCGCATGGAAGATCCGCAGCTTGTCCCAGTCCATATCGCCCCCTTACCGGTGCGTCGCCAGGAACCGTTCGGCCTCCAACGCCGCCATGCAGCCCATACCCGCTGCGGTGATCGCCTGCTTGAAAACCTTGTCCTTGACGTCGCCCGCCGCGAACACGCCTTCGACGGATGTTCGGGTCGAATTCGGTTTGGTTTTGACGTAGCCCTGTTTGTCGATGGCGATTTGTCCTTCGAACAGCTTGGTCGAAGGGCTGTGACCGATGGCGACGAACAGCCCGTCCAGCTTGAGCTCGGAAAATGTTTTTGTCTTGATATTCTTGAGTTTTACGCCGGTGACCGACAGAGGATTCTCGGAGCCGAGCACCTCCGCCACCGCGCTGTCGTAGACGATCTCGATCTGGGGATGGGCGGCCAGGCGCGCCTGATTGGTCTTGTCGCAGCGGAGGCGGTCGCGGCGATGGATCAGCGTTACCTTATCGGCGAAATTGGTGAGGTAGAGCGCTTCTTCGGCCGCCGAGTTGCCGCCGCCGACCACCGCCACCTGTTTGCCGCGGTAGAAGAAGCCGTCGCAGGTGGCGCAGGCCGACACCCCGAAGCCTTGGAACTTGGATTCCGAGGGCAGCCCCAGCCATCGCGCCTGGGCGCCGGTGGCGATAATCAGGGTCTCGGCCATGTACGCGTCGCCCGAATCGCAGGTCAATTTGAACGGCTGCGCCGAAAGATCGACATCCGTTACGATGTCCTGCACCAGCTTGGTGCCGAGCTTTTCCGCTTGGGCCTGCATCCGGTTCATCAGCTCCGGCCCCTGCATTTCCTCGGGGAAACCGGGGAAATTTTCGATCTCGGCGGTGATGGTAAGCTGACCGCCGGGCTGCAAGCCGGCTATCAGCACCGGTTCCAGCATGGCACGGGCGGCATAAATCGCCGCTGTACACCCGGCCGGGCCGGAACCGAGGATGACGCACTTCGAATGGATGATTTCGGACACGAGTATCTTTCCATATGCCAACAACTCATATCGGCAGCGCCGCACGAAACGTCAAGATATGGAAAAAAACATTCAATAACAAATGGATGAGAAGTAGATCATCGGTTTGAAATAAAAAAACGCACGAATCGCATCAGGAATAATTGTCGCACAGTGGCTTGGAAGATTATTGCGCGTTTCGGCAAAAAAGGGATAAATACGACCTGTGGCAATAAACGGGTGCATCCGTGGAGCATCATAAGCTCGATTCCATCGACCTTCGCCTTTTGGCCGAGTTGCAGGATAATGGCCGTATTACCAATGTCGAATTGTCCCGCCGCGCCAAGATTACGGCGCCGCCGTGCTTAAGGCGGATGCGGGCGCTGGAGAAGGCCGGCTATATCCAAGGGTATCATGCCGACCTCGATTCCAAGATGCTCGGCTACGAAGTCACCGGTTTTGCCTTTGTCGGTCTGGCCAGCCAGCACGATCACGATCTCAAGCAATTCGAGGAGAAAATCCGCTCCTGGCCGATGGTGCGCGAGTGCTACATGCTGTCGGGCGAAGTGGATTTCATCCTGAAAATCGTGGCGCGCGACCTGTCGTCGTTCCAGCGCTTCGTCACCGACACGCTGACGAGCGAACAGAACGTCGCCGGCGTCAAGACCGCCCTGGTCATCCATGCTTCGAAGCACGAACCCGGCGTGCCGATCGAAATCAAAGGCTAAACCGGCAACGCGCTCGTTGGGATAAATGGCGCCGGCCGGGGAATGTTGCCGGTTGCCGCGGGGGGGGCACCCCATCGCTCGGCGCGCCGGCCCCGTCGGCCGTCGCGTGGGAGCAACAATCCGTCGCATTTCGTCGAGCCCGGATGGTTTTCGGCGCTATTTTTATGTTTCGTCGGATGCCGTCTTGATCTAAACCAATTCTAAAGTGTGACGGTTTCGCTTGCGTCCGAAAAACGGTTAAAACCATCCCTCGATTGAGGATTCGCCGGGTATCGGATCGACGTGGCGATCGAGTGCCGCAAGGCGGGGAAGTTTAGGTATGGAACGGCTGCTGCTGGAATATCTGCCCATCATTCTGTTCATCGGCATTGCCGCCGTAATGGCGCTTGGGTTGCTGGCAATACCATTCCTGATAGCGCCGCAAAAACCCGACGCGGAAAAGTTGAAGGCTTACGAGTGCGGCTTCGACGCCTTCGGCGACGCCCATATGAAGTTCGACGTGCGCTTTTATTTGGTGTCGATCCTGTTCGTGATTTTCGATCTCGAAGCGGCGTTTCTCTATCCTTGGGCGATCACGCTTTCGTCTGCCGGGGTGTTCGCTTTCTGGTCGATGGTGGTGTTTCTCGCCGTTCTGACCGTCGGCTTCGTCTACGAATGGAAGAAGGGGGCACTGGAATGGGAGTGACCCCGAAGACGCTTCCGCCCGACATCGATCCCTATCTTGCCGCGGCGCGCGCCGAGCTGGCCGAGAAGGGTTTTACGGTCGCTTCGGCCGACGCGCTGATTACCTGGGCGCGGACCGGCTCGTTGATGTGGATGACGTTCGGACTGGCCTGCTGCGCCATCGAGATGATGCAGGCGTCGATGCCGCGCTACGATCTCGAACGCTTCGGCTTTGCCCCCCGCGGTTCGCCCCGCCAATCCGACGTGATGATCGTCGCCGG
>DBTZ01000008.1:28470-32666 GCA_002307315.1 Alphaproteobacteria bacterium UBA1303 | reverse complement strand
ACGCTGACCAACAAGATGGCGCCCGCCCTGCGCAAAGTGTACGACCAGATGCCCGAGCCGCGCTATGTGATCTCGATGGGCAGTTGCGCCAACGGCGGCGGCTATTACCATTATTCCTATTCGGTGGTGCGCGGCTGCGACCGCATCGTGCCGGTGGACATCTACGTGCCGGGTTGCCCGCCGACCGCCGAGGCGCTGGTCTATGCGGTGCTGATGCTGCAACGGAAGATCCGCCGCACCGGGAGCATCGAGCGATGAACGACACCGACACCCAAGCCGAAATCGTCGCTTGGTTCGCCGCCAATCTGCCGGGAACGGTGCTGAACTCGGCGGTCGCTTTCGGCGAGGTCACGCTCGAAGTCGCCGCCGCCGACATCGTCCGCGTGCTGACGGCCCTGCGCGACAACGCCGAATTCAAGGTGTTGATCGACGTTTGCGGCGTCGATTGGCCGGCGCGCGAAAAGCGTTTCGACGTGGTCTATCATCTGCTGTCGCTGGTCAACAATCTGCGGCTGCGCGTCAAGGTCCGCGTCGGCGAGGGGGAGAGCGTGCCGTCGGCCACCGGCGTATTCGCCTCGGCCGACTGGTACGAGCGCGAGACCTTCGATCTTTATGGCGTCGAATTTTCCGGCCATCCCGATTTGCGCCGCATTCTGACCGACTACGGTTTCGAGGGCCATCCCTTGCGCAAGGACTTCCCGCTCACCGGCCGCGTCGAGGTGCGCTACGACGACGACGAGAAGAAAGTGGTCTATCGCCCGGTCGAACTGGTGCAGGAATACCGCGACTTCGATTTCGAAAGTCCGTGGGAAGGCATGCTGAAGGCGAAAGAGTGATGGACAGCCACGAAGAAAAAATGACCATCAACTTCGGGCCCCAGCATCCGGCGGCGCACGGCGTGCTGCGCCTGATCACCGAGCTGGACGGCGAGGTGGTGACTCGGCTCGACCCTCATATCGGGTTGTTGCATCGCGGCACCGAGAAGCTGATCGAATACAAGACCTATCTCCAGGCGATGCCCTATTTCGACCGGCTCGATTACGTCGCGCCGATGAATCAGGAACATGCCTTCTGTCTGGCGGTCGAACGCCTGTTGGGGATCGAGGTGCCCAAGCGGGCGCAGGTCATCCGTGTGCTGTTCTGCGAAATCGGCCGACTGCTGTCGCATCTCTTGAACGTCACCACCCAGGCGATGGACGTCGGCGCCCTGACCCCGCCCTTGTGGGGGTTCGAGGAACGCGAAAAGCTGATGGTGTTCTACGAACGCGCTTCGGGCGCGCGCATGCACGCGGCGTACTTCCGCACCGGCGGCGTGCATCAGGATCTGCCGGACGGTTTGACCGACGACATTGTGAAATTCTGCGAGCATTTTCCCAAGGTGCTCGACGACATCGAAGGTCTTTTGACCGACAACCGCATCTTCAAGCAGCGCAACGTCGATATCGGCGTGGTCAACCGCGAACAAGCCGAGGCTTGGGGCATGAGCGGGGTGATGCTGCGTTCGGCCGGGGTCAAATGGGATTTGCGCCGCAACCGGCCTTACGAATGCTACAACGAATTGGATTTCAAGGTTCCGGTCGGCAAGAACGGCGATTGCTACGACCGCTACGTCATGCGCATGGAAGAGATGCGCCAGTCCAACGAGATCATCAAGCAGTGCATCGCCATGCTGCCCGCCGGCGAGGTGATCGCCCAGGATCACAAGATCGCCCCGCCCACGCGCGAGGAGATGAAAACCTCGATGGAAGCTTTGATCCATCACTTCAAGCTTTATACCGAAGGCTATCATGTGCCGGCCGGCGAAGTGTATGCGGCGGTCGAGGCGCCCAAGGGCGAATTCGGCGTTTATCTGGTCGCCGACGGCTCGAACAAACCCTATCGCTGCAAGATCCGCGCGCCGGGGTTTGCCCATCTTCAGGCGATGGATTTCCTCTGCAAGGGCCACATGCTGGCGGACATTTCGGCTATTCTGGGCTCGATCGACATCGTGTTCGGGGAGGTCGACCGGTGAAACGCCATCTCTACCACGAACAGCCCGACAGCTTCGCCTTCAGTGAAGATAACCTCGCCCGGGTGAACGCCGAGATCGCCAAATATCCCGGCGGGCGGCAGGCATCGGCGGTGATTGCCGCGCTGTGGATCGGGCAAGAGCAAGAAGGCTGGGTCACCCGTCCGATGATCGAGGCCGTGGCCGCGCTGCTGGCCATGCCGGACATCCGGGTGCTGGAAGTGGCCACCTTCTACACCATGTTTCGCCTGGCCCCGGCGGGCAAGCACGTGATCCAGGTCTGCACCTGCGTGCCGTGCTGCCTCAACGGTTCGGACGACATAGTAAAGGCATGCAAGAAGCACATCGCCGAAACGCCGCATACGGTATCGGCCGACGGCCAGCTTTCGTGGGAAGAGGTCGAGTGCCTGGGCGCCTGCGTCAATGCCCCGGTGGTGCAGGTCGATGCCGACACCTTCGAAGACCTCACGCCAGAGCAGGCGGAGAAAATCATTGCAGCCATCCGCCGCGGCGAATCCCCGGCGCCGGGACCGCAGAACGGCCGGCATGCCTCCGAACCGGCAAAGGATAAGGTCTGATGCTGCAGGACAAAGACCGCATCTTCAGGAACCTCTACGGCTTCGAAGCGCCGGACCTTGCGGCGGCGAAGAAGCGCGGCGTGTGGGACGGCACCAAGGCCATCATCGCACGCGGGCACGAGGCCATCATTGACGAGGTGAAGCAATCGGGCCTGCGCGGGCGCGGCGGCGCCGGGTTTCCCACCGGCGTCAAATGGGGCTTCATGCCCAAGAACGAAGACGTGCCGCATTATCTGGTGGTCAATGCCGACGAATCCGAGCCGGGCACCTGCAAGGACCGCGATATTCTGCGCTTCGATCCCCATGTGCTGATCGAAGGGGCGCTGGTGGCATCCTTTGCCATGCGCGCCCACACCGCCTTTATTTATGTGCGCGGCGAATTCATTCGCGAGCGCCAAGCCCTGCTGCGCGCGGTGGACGAGGCGCGGGCGGTGCGGTTGATCGGGCCGAACAACATTCACGGCTGGGATTTCGACATTATCGTGCATCACGGCGCCGGTGCCTACATCTGCGGCGAGGAAACAGCGATGCTGGAAAGCCTGGAGGGCAAGAAGGGCCAGCCCAGGATGAAGCCGCCGTTCCCGGCGGCCTGCGGCGTCTACGGCTGCCCGACCACGGTCAACAATGTCGAAAGCATCGCGGTGACGCCGACGATCCTGCGCCGCGGTGCGGATTGGTTCGCATCCTTCGGCCGGCCGGGCAACACCGGCACCAAGATTTTCTCGATCTCCGGCCACGTCAACAAACCGTGCAACGTCGAAGAGTCGATGGGCATTTCGTTGCGCGAGCTGATCGAAAAACATGCCGGCGGGGTGCGCGGCGGCTGGGATAATTTGCTGGCGGTGATCCCCGGCGGCGCTTCGACTCCGCTGATCCCCAAGGCGGTTTGCGATGGCGCGATTATGGATTTCGACGGGCTTCGCGATGCGGGATCGAGTTTCGGCACCGCCGCGGTGATGGTGATGGACGCATCCGCCGACGTGGTGAAGACCATTGCGCGGCTAGCGCATTTCTATCATCACGAAAGCTGCGGCCAGTGTACGCCCTGCCGCGAAGGCACCGGCTGGATGATGCGGCTGCTGGACCGGCTGGCGGTCGGCGACGCCAGGGTGGAAGAAATCGACATCCTGCAGCAACTCACCGAACAGGTCGAAGGCCATACTATCTGCGCGCTGGGCGATGCGGCGGCATGGCCGATCCAAGGACTGATCCGCCATTTCCGCCCCGAACTGGAACGGCGGATCGCCGCCCGTCAAGCCGAGGCCGCCGAATGACCACCCGCAAGCTGATTATCGACGGCCTTGAGATCGAAGCGGACGAAGGCATCACGCTGTTGCAGGCCTGCGAGCAGGCCGGTGCCGAAATCCCGCGTTTTTGCTATCACGAACGGCTGTCGGTCGCCGGCAATTGCCGCATGTGTCTGGTCGAATGGGTGGGCGCGCCCAAGCTGCAAGCCTCGTGCTCGCTGATGGTGCGCGACATCTTTCCCAATAAAGACGGCACCCCGGCCAAGATCGAGACCCAGTCGGAAAAGGTCAAGACGTCGCGCCAAGGCGTGTTGGAATTTCTTCTCGCCAACCATCCGCTCGATTGCCCGATCTGCGACCAGG
>DBTZ01000008.1:23569-28211 GCA_002307315.1 Alphaproteobacteria bacterium UBA1303 | reverse complement strand
CCGATCTGCGATCAGGGCGGCGAGTGCGACTTGCAGGATCAGGCCTTCGCCTTCGGCCATGCCGATTTCCACCGGTTCCGCGAGCCGAAGCGGGCGGTGGGCGAAAAGAACATGGGCCCGCTGATCCAAACCGCGATGACGCGTTGCATTCAATGCACGCGCTGCGTCCGCTTCGCCACCGAGGTTGCCGGGGTGCCGACCTTGGGCGCCACCGGCCGCGGCGAGGACATGGAGATTACTACCTATTTGCAGGCGGCGTTTGCGTCCGAGCTTTCCGGCAATCTGGTCGATTTATGCCCGGTGGGGGCGCTGACCTCGAAGCCCTATGCCTTCGCCGCCCGGCCGTGGGAGCTGACCCATACCGAGAGCATCGACGTGATGGATGCGCAAGGCTGCGCCATCCGCATCGACTCGCGCGGTCCGGCGGTCCTAAGGGTGCTGCCGCGTCTCAACGAGGCGGTAAACGAAGAATGGATCGGCGACAAGACCCGCCATGCCGTCGACGGTTTGCAGTTGCAGCGGCTGGATCGGCCCTATGTGCGCGAGGACGGCAAACTCAAGCCGGCGTCGTGGGCCAAGGCCTATGCGGCGATCGCCGCCCGCGTGGCCGAGACCGCGCCGGAGAAGATCGCCGCCATCGTCGGCGATCTGGCGGCGGCCGAGGAAATCAAGGCGCTGAAGGATTTGATGGCGCGCCTCGGCGTGGTCAATATCGACTGCCGTCAAGACGGTGCGAAGATTTCCGGGCTGCGGCCGGCCTATCTGTTCAACACCTCGATCGCCCGGGTCGAAGAGGCCGATGCGCTGCTGCTGATCGGCAGCAATCCCCGCATCGAGGCCCCGGTGCTCAACGCACGCTTACGTAAGGCCTGGCTGTTCGGCCGTTTGCAGGCCGCTAGCATCGGCGCGCCCTTTGCCGCCACCTATCCGGTTGCCCATCTCGGCGACAGCGTCGATCTGATCGATGCCGTCGCCAAAGGGGACCATCCGTATGCGGATGTGCTCAAAGCCGCCGAGAAACCGATGCTGATCCTCGGCATGGGGGCGCTGGCGCGGCCCGACGGCGACGTGGTGTTGCGAAGGGTAAGCGAGATTGCGCTTTCGACCGGTATGGTCCGGGACGATTGGTGCGGCTACAACGTGCTGCATACCGCCGCTTCGCGGGTGGCGGCGCTCGATCTCGGCTTCATACCGGGGCGAAATCCGGACGGAACTTTAGGGCGCGACGTCGCCGCCATCGTCGACGGCGCGCAGAAGGGCGAAATCGATCTGGTCTATTCGCTCGGCGCCGACGAATTTCCCATCGACAAGCTGGGGCGCGCTTTTCTGGTCTATCAGGGCAGCCACGGCGATGCCGGTGCGCAGGTCGCCGACGTGGTGCTGCCGGGTGCGGCCTATACCGAAAAGAGCGGGCTTTACGTCAATTTCGAGGGACGGGTGCAGGAAGGCCGCCGCGCGGTGTTCCCGCCGGGCGAAGCCAAGGAGGATTGGCAGATTATCGCCGAACTGGCGGCGGCGATCGGCTATCCGCTCGTTTATGCCGACAAAGCGGGCCTGCGCGCCGCGTTGGCGCGCGAGACGCCGACCTTCGCCGATCACAACATTTTGCCGCCGGTGCTAAGCATCGCATGGGGCGACAACGGCGCCGAAGGTCTGCTCGATCCGTCGATGCCGATCGTTCCGGCGTTTCCCGACTATTACCTCACCAATCCGATTGCGCGGGCGAGCCGTACCATGGCCGAATGCAGCAAGGCGTTCGTCGTGGGCGAAGACCAACAGGCGGCGGAGTAGAACATGGCGCTGGTCGATTTCTACATCTACGCATGCCGCGCCTGGCTCGGTTTCGTCCTGCCTTACCCGTGGGCGTGGATCTTGAGCCAGGTGACGATGATCCTGGTCTTTACCGCCGTGCTGCTGGTGATGCTGGCGTTTCTGCTGCTGTTCGACCGCAAGGTGTGGGCGGCGGTGCAGATGCGAAGGGGGCCCAATGTGGTGGGCGCCTTCGGTCTGTTGCAGTCCTTCGCCGATTTTTTCAAGTTCATGTTCAAGGAACCGATCATTCCTTCAGGCGCCAACAAGGGGCTGTTCCTGTTCGCGCCGTTCCTGACCCTTACGCTGGCGTTGGCGGCGTGGGCGGTGGTGCCGGTGGCCGACGGCTGGGTGTTCGCCGACATCAACGTCGGCGTGCTGTATCTTTTGGCGATCTCTTCGCTCGGGGTCTACGGCACCATCATCGGCGGCTGGGCGTCGAATTCGAAATACGCGTTTCTTTCGGCCTTGCGCGCCGCGGCGCAGATGGTTTCCTACGAGGTCTCCATCGGCTTCGTTATCGTCACCGTGCTGCTGTTCGCCGGATCGATGAACCTGTCCGACATCGTGCGGGCGCAAACCCACGGCTGGTTCGCCTTTTCGATTTTGTTGCCGATGTTCGCGGTATTCTTCATTTCGGCGCTGGCGGAAACCCAGCGTCCGCCGTTTGATCTGTTGGAGGCCGAGTCCGAACTGGTCGCCGGCTTCATGGTCGAATATTCCTCGACGCCGTACCTTTTGTTCATGATCGGCGAATACGTCAACATCGTCCTGATGTGCGCGCTGATGACGATTTTTTTCCTCGGCGGCTGGCTGCCGCCCGTCGCGATCTGGCCGCTGACCGCGGTGCCGGGCATCTTCTGGTTTTTGCTCAAGCTGGTGTTCCTGTTCTTCCTCGTCGCCATGGTCAAGGCGTTCGTGCCGCGCTACCGCTACGACCAGTTGATGCGATTGGGCTGGAAGGTGTTTCTGCCGCTGTCGCTGGCCTGGGTGGTGCTGACCGCGGGATGGGTGATGCTGTTCGGCCGGGGGACGATGTGAAATGAAAACGCTGCGCCGCATCGTTCGTCAGGCCACTTTGTGGGAATTCGTCACCGGGTTCTTTCTCGCCTTGCGCTATTTCTTCGCGCCCAAGGCGACGGTGAACTACCCTTACGAGCGCGGGCCGCTTTCTCCGCGCTTTCGCGGCGAGCACGCCCTTCGCCGCTACGAAAGCGGCGAGGAGCGCTGCATTTCCTGCAAGCTGTGCGAGGCGGTCTGTCCGGCCCAGGCCATCACCATCGAGGGCGGACCCCGCGCCGATGACGGCAGCCGGCGCACCGTCCGCTACGAAATCGATATGACCAAATGCATCTACTGCGGCTTCTGCCAGGAAGCCTGTCCGGTGGACGCCATCGTCGAGGGGCCGAACTTCGAGTTCTCCACCGAAACCCGCGAGGAATTGTTCTTCGACAAATCGAAGCTCTTGGACAACGGCGACCGGTGGGAAAGCGAAATCTCCCGCAACATCGCCAAGGATGCGCCGTACCGATGAGCGAGGATGCCAACATGCTGACGGCGATTGCCTTCTACGTCTTTTCGGCGGTGCTGCTGGGCGCCGGCTTCATGACCATCACCGCGAGAAACCCGGTGCATGCGGTGTTGAGCCTGATCCTCGCCTTCTTCACCGCTGCCGGACTGTTCGTGCTGCTGGGCGCCGAGTTCCTCGCCATGCTGCTGGTGGTCGTTTATGTCGGCGCGGTGGCGGTGTTGTTCCTGTTCGTGGTGATGATGCTCGACATCGATTTCGTCAAGCTCAGGCGCGGCATGCAGCAATACATGCTGCTGGGGTTCGCAGTCGGCGGCATTCTGGCGCTGGAACTGGTGCTGATCGTCGCCCAGCACTGGAGCCTGGCCGTGGTCAAGGCCGGGGCAAGCGGCGTTTCCAATACCGTCGCCATCGGCCGCGTGCTTTATACCGATTACGTTCTCGATTTTCAGACCGCCGGTCTGGTGCTGCTGACGGCGATGATCGGCGCCATCGTGCTCACCTTGCGCCGCCGGAGCGGCGTCAAGCATCAGTCGGGTTGGCGGCAGGTCTCGCGCGAGCCGGCCGATTGCGTCGAGACGGTCGACATTCGTCCGGGGGAGGGCGCCTGACATGATCATCGGTCTCGGCCATTATCTGACGGTCGCCGCGCTGCTGTTTACCCTCGGCGTGTTCGGCATCTTCCTCAACCGCAAGAATCTGATCGTCATCCTGATGTCGATCGAACTGATCCTGCTGGCGGTCAACCTCAACTTCGTGGCGTTCTCGCATTTTCTCGACGATCTTACCGGGCAGATCTTCGCCATGTTCATTCTTACCGTCGCCGCGGCCGAAGCGGCGATCGGCCTTGCCATCCTGGTGGTCTATTTCCGCAACCGTCGCACCGTAGAGGTCGACGACGCCAACCTTTTGAAAGGCTGAGGGCGTGTACGCAGCAATCGTCCTTCTCCCCATTCTCGCCTCCGCCGTCGCGGGGTTGTTCGGCCGCCTGATCGGCGCCCGCGCCTCGGAGATCGTCACCACCGGCGCCCTGGTTGTTTCGGCGGCGCTGTCGGCTTACGTCTTCGTCGATGTGGCGATCTTGGGTAATGCCCAGACCGTGGTGCTGGCCCAATGGATCGCTTCCGGCGATTTCTCGGTGTCTTGGGCGGTCAAGGCGGATACCCTGACCGCGGTGATGCTGGTGGTGGTGACCTGGATCTCGGCGCTGGTTCACCTCTATTCCATCGGCTACATGGCCGACGATCCCAGTCGGCCGCGGTTCTTCTCCTATCTGTCGTTCTTCACCTTCGCCATGCTGATGCT
>DBTZ01000008.1:21041-23312 GCA_002307315.1 Alphaproteobacteria bacterium UBA1303 | reverse complement strand
TTCGCCATGCTGATGCTGGTGACGGCCGACAATTTCCTTCAGGTGTTCTTCGGCTGGGAAGGCGTCGGATTGGCGTCCTATCTGTTGATCGGCTTCTGGTACAAGAAACCGTCCGCCAATGCGGCGGCCTTGAAGGCGTTTTTGGTCAACCGGGTGGGCGATTTCGGCTTCACCCTCGGCATCCTCGCCATTTTCTTCACCTTCGGTTCGCTCGATTTCGACACCGTGTTCGCCCATGCCGCAGCCCATGCCGGGCAGACGTTTGCTTTCGCCGGCATGCAGGTCGACGTGCTGACTACCATCTGCCTCCTCTTGTTCATGGGGGCGATGGGCAAGTCGGCGCAGCTCGGCCTGCACACCTGGCTGCCCGATGCGATGGAAGGCCCGACCCCGGTTTCCGCCCTGATCCATGCGGCGACGATGGTGACTGCGGGCGTGTTTCTGGTCTGCCGCGCCTCGCCCTTGTTCGAGTTGGCGCCGGCCGCGTTGACGGTAGTGACCGTCGTCGGCGCTTCGACCGCTTTTTTTGCCGCCACCGTCGGCCTGTTCCAGAACGACATCAAACGGGTGATCGCCTATTCGACCTGCTCGCAGCTCGGCTACATGTTCGCGGCGGCGGGCGTATCGGCCTACAACGCCGCGATGTTCCATCTGTTCACCCACGCCTTCTTCAAGGCGCTGCTGTTCCTTGCCGCCGGATCGGTGATCGTGGCGCTGCATCACCAGCAGGATATGCGCAAGATGGGCGGGTTGCGCAAAAAGCTGCCGGTCACCTTCGCGATGATGCTGATCGGCAATCTGGCGCTGACCGGCTTCGGTATTCCGTTCACGCCGATCGGCACCGCCGGTTTTTTCTCGAAAGACGCCATCATCAATGCGACGTTCTTGGCGCAGGTGCCTGCGGCGCATTATGCCTTTGTCCTTTTGACGGTAGCGGCCCTAATGACCGCCTTCTATTCCTGGCGCCAGTTCTTCATGGTGTTCTACGGCGAATACCGCGGCGGCAAGGATGCCCACGGCCACGGCGTCGCGCTTGCCGACGTTCATGAAACCCCGCGCACCATGCTGATCCCCTTAGGCGTGCTCGCTTTCGGCGCGGTGTTTGCCGGTCTTGCCTTCGCCCATGTCTTTATCGGCGAGGGGGCCGGGGCGTTCTGGCGCGGCGCGGTGATGACGGTCGCGGGCGAATACGCTGCGGCATGGTGGGTGGAATTGATGCCTTTCCTGATGATGCTGTGCGGTTTCGCCATCGCCTATTATTTTTATATCGCCAAACCGGCGCTGCCGGCCAAGCTTGCCGGTCAGCGGTGGTGGGTCCACACCTTCCTGTACAACAAATGGTATTTCGACGAGTTGTACGATTTTCTGTTTGTGCGTCCGGCGCTGAAACTGGGGCGGTTGTTGTGGAAGGGGCTTGACGGTGCGATCATCGACCGGCTCGGCCCCGACGGCGTCGCCGCCCGGGTGCAGGACGGGGCGCGGGGCGCGGTCAGGCTGCAATCCGGTTACGTCAATCAATATGCGTTCGCCATGCTGGCGGGGGTCGTTATTCTGACCACCTGGCTGTGGGTGACGGGAGGCGGCTCGTGAACTTCCTTCTCGATCACATTCTCAGCTTCATCGTCTTTCTGCCGTTGGCCGGGGCGCTGTTTCTTTTGGCCGCGCGCGGCAGCGGGAAATCCGTCGCCGATACCGCCCGTTGGGTGGCGCTGGCCGTAACCCTGATGGATTTTGTTCTCAGCTTGGTGTTGTGGGCGAATTTCGACGGCTCGACGCCGAAGTTTCAGTTCGTCGAGCAGGCGCCGTGGATGGGCGATATCGCCTATCATATGGGCGTCGACGGCATCTCGCTGCTGTTCGTGGTTTTGACCGGCGCGCTGATGCCGCTGGCGATTCTGGCGAGCTGGGAATCGATCCGGCTGCGGGTACGCGAATACATGGTGGCGTTCCTGGTGCTGGAATGTCTGATGATGGGCGTGTTCGCCGCGCTCGATCTGTTCCTGTTCTACATCTTCTTCGAGGGCGGCCTGATCCCGATGTTTCTCATCATCGGCGTGTGGGGCGGCAAACGGCGGGTCTACGCCAGCTTCAAGTTCTTCCTCTATACCCTGCTCGGTTCGCTGTTCATGCTGTTGGCGGTCTTGGCGATCTATGCCGAGGCGGGAACCTCGGACGTGGCGGTGCTGATCGAAACCGCGCACTTTTCGCCCTTGATGCAGAACCTGATGTGGCTCGGTTTCTTCGCTTCGTTCGCGGTGAAGATGCCGATGT
>DBTZ01000008.1:7288-20775 GCA_002307315.1 Alphaproteobacteria bacterium UBA1303 | reverse complement strand
CCGATGTGGCCGGTCCATACCTGGCTGCCCGATGCGCATGTCGAGGCGCCGACCGCCGGTTCGGTGATCCTGGCGGCGATCCTGTTGAAAATGGGCGGCTACGGCTTCCTGCGCTTTTCCCTGCCGATGTTTCCGCTGGCGTCGGTCACCTTCGCGCCGCTGGTGTTCGGCCTGTCGCTTGCCGCCATCGTGCTGACCTCGTTCATCGCCCTGGCGCAGGAAGACATCAAGAAACTGATCGCCTATTCCTCGGTCGCCCATATGGGTTTTGTCACTATGGGCATCTTCACCTTTACGCAACAGGGCATTGAAGGCGGCATCTATCAGATGCTGGCGCACGGGGTGACCTCGGGGGCGTTGTTCCTGTGCGTCGGCGTGATCTACGACCGCATGCATACGCGGCTGATCGCCGATTACGGCGGCATTGTGAACCGCATGCCGGTCTACGCCGCGCTGTTTATGGTGTTCGCACTGGCTAATGCCGGTTTGCCCGGCACCGGGAATTTCGTCGGCGAATTCCTGACTATGGTGGGCGCGTTCCATGTCAATTCCTGGCTGGCAATCGTCGCCGCCACCGGCGCCATTCTGTCGGCGGCCTACATGCTGTATCTCTATCGCCGGGTGGTGTTCGGTGCGTTGGTCAGGCCGGCACTGCAGACGATAAGCGATCTCACCTTGTGCGAAGTGGCGCTGCTGGCGCCCTTGGCGATCGTGGCGCTGGTGATGGGGTTCTATCCCAAACCGGTGTTCGACGTGACCGGCGTTTCGGTTTCGCATCTGATCGAGCGCCATGCCCAAGGGGTGGCGATGGATAAAGTGCCGGCGGCGAAATGGGCCTGGCGGGAGGATACGCGGTGAATCTGCAAGCCGATTTTCTGATCATCCTGCCCGAACTGATCCTGGCGCTGGGGGCTATGGCGGCGCTGCTGGTAGGGGCGGTATACGGCAAAAAAGCGACCCGGTCGCTGATCTGCCTGATGGCGCTGTTGATGGCGGCGGCGGCCGCCGCCACCTTAACCGGACCGGATCGGGCGTCGGCATTCGGCGGCGCCTTCGTTGTCGACGGGTTCACCCGTTTCGCCAAGCTGCTGGTGCTTATGTCGGCGGCCATTTGTCTGCCGATGGCGCAGGCGTTCTTCGATGCCGAGAAGCAGTCCCGTTTCGAACTGCCGGTGCTGATCGGTCTTGCCACCCTCGGCATGCTGCTGATGATTTCGGCTGCCGATTTCCTCACCCTTTACCTCGGTCTCGAATTGCAGAGCCTGGCGCTTTACGTGCTGGCCGCCTTTGACCGCAACAACCGTCGTTCGTCGGAAGCCGGTCTGAAATATTTCGTGCTCGGGGCGCTGTCGTCCGGCCTGCTGCTCTACGGCATCTCGCTGATCTACGGCTTTACCGGTGCCACCTCGTTCGCCGCCGTTGCGCTTGCCGTCAAGGCATCGGGCGTCGGCATCGGATTGGTGTTCGGTCTGGTGTTCATGATCGCCGGTCTGGTGTTCAAGCTTTCCGCCGTGCCGTTCCACATGTGGGCGCCCGACGTTTACGAAGGCTCGCCGACCCCGATCGTCGCCTTTTTCGCCACCGCGGCCAAGGTGGCGGCTTTTGCCATGGTGATCCGCGCCGTGCTGGTGCCGTTCGCCGGTGCGGTGGCCGAATGGCGGCAGGTGATCATATTCGTCTCGGTGCTGTCGATGGTTTTGGGCGCCTTCGCCGGCATCGGTCAGAAGAACATTAAACGGCTGATGGCGTATTCGTCGATCGGTCATATGGGGTATGCGCTCTTGGGCCTTGCTGCGGGCACCAAAATGGGCGTGCAAGGTATGCTGATTTATCTGGCCTTCTATGCCGTCACCAACCTCGGCGTGTTCGTCTGCATCCAATCGATGCGCCGCGGCGGCGAGAAGGTCGAGAACATCTCCGATCTAGCCGGCTTGTCGCGCAGCAACCCCAAGCTGGCGTTTGCGCTGGCGGCGCTGATGCTGAGCCTGGCCGGCATTCCGCCGCTCGCCGGGTTCCTTGCCAAACTGTACGTGTTCCTGGCGGCGATCGAGGCGCATCTCTACATCGCCGCCACGCTGGGCGTGCTGGCGAGTTGCGTCGCCGCCTATTACTATCTCGCCGTGGTCAAGGCCATGTATCTCGACGAACCGGCGCCCGCTTTCGACCGCGGTCCCGGCCGGGCCTTGAGCGCAGTGGTAGCGATATCGGCCGCATTCTCGATCGTGCTGGTGTTCGTGCCCGGGCCGCTGATCGCGGCGGCGGGGCAGGCGGCCGGAGCGTTGTTCCGGTGACGGCGGTTTGGCCGGCGGCCTATGGTTCGGTCGAATTGGCCGAGGTCGATTCCACCAACGAGGAAGCCAAACGCCGCGCTCTGGCGGGAGAGCCGGGGCCGCTGTGGGTTCGGGCCGATAGGCAAATCCAAGGCCGCGGCCGGCGCGGCAATGTCTGGCGCTCGCTCGACGGCAATCTGATGGCTTCGCTGCTGATCCGGCCGGGTGTGCCGCCGGGGCGGGCGGTGCAGCTTGGCTATGCCGCGGCGCTGGCGGCATCCGATATGCTGGCGCATTTTGCACCCAATGCGGATTTTCGCCTCAAATGGCCCAACGACATCCTTGCCGATGGGGCCAAGATCGTCGGCATTTTGCTCGAAGCCGAGCCGAACGGCGGAGACTCGCCGTGGTTAATCGTCGGCATCGGCGTCAACCTTAAGGCGCATCCGGCCGATACGCCGTATTCCACCGCCTCGCTTAAGGCGCTGAGTGCGGCGGTGCCGGAGGCCCGGGAAGCCTTGCGCGTTCTGGCGGGTGGATTTGCCCGCTGGTATGAGGTATGGCGGGCGCAAGGTTTCGCACCGTTGCGAACGGCGTGGCTGTCGCGGGCGGCGGGATTGGGTATGCGCGTCCGGGTGCGTCTGGCCGAGGGGGAAACGGCCGGGCGGTTCGAGGAGATCGACGAAACCGGCGCCATGTTGCTCCGCCTTGCCGACGGCGCCTTGCGCCGGGTATCCGCCGGGGACGTGCATCTAGGTTGAAGGGGTAGCCATCCGCTCATGCTTCTAGCCATCGACGCCGGCAACACCAACATCGTTTTCGCCATCTATGACGGAACCGAGATCCGCTGCGAATGGCGGGCGACCACGGAAAAGAACCGCACCGCCGACGAATACGCGGTGATCCTGTCGCCGCTGCTGGCGTTTCACGGTCTTTCCTTCGCCGACATCGACGCGGTGATCGTTTCCAACGTGGTGCCGGCGGCGATGTTCGACTTGCGCCAGCTCTGCCGGCGGTATTTGCATTGCGAGCCGATGATCGTCGGCGACCCCGCGGTCGATACCGGCATCGTCATCCATATCGAACACCCCGAAACCATGGGCGCCGACCGCATCGTCAACGCGGTGGCGGCGCACGAACGCTATCCCGGCGCGCTGATCGTGATCGACTTCGGCACCGCCACCACCTTCGACGTGATCTCCGAAACCGGCAGCCACGAAGGCGGCGTGATCGCGCCGGGCGCGCAGCTTTCCGCCCAGGCGCTGCACGAAGGCGCGGCGATGCTGCCGCGGGTGGCGGTGGCACGCACCCAGAACGTGATCGGCAAGGATACCATGCCGGCGATGCAGTCCGGCTTGTTTTGGGGCTACATCGGGCTGATGGAGGGCATCGTCGTCCGCATTAAGAAGGAATACGGCGCGCCGATGACGGTGATCGCCACCGGCGGTTTGGCCAAGCTGTTTCATCGCCAGACGGCATCGATCGACCATCTCGATTCCGATCTCACCATCCGCGGCCTGATCCTGATCTACCGGCGCAACAGGCGCGGACAATGACCAAAGCGCAGGATGAGTTGGTGTTTCTGCCGCTCGGCGGTTCGGGCGAGATTGGCATGAATTTCAACGCCTACGGCTATGGCCCGCCCGACGATCGCAAATGGATCGTCGTCGATTGCGGCGTGCTGTTCGGCCGCGAAGGCTCGGTGCCGGGCGTCGATCTGATCGTGCCGGATATCGGTTTTCTCGAAGAGCGGCGCGAGGACGTGGTGGCGCTGCTCGTCACCCACGGCCACGAAGACCACATCGGCGCCATTCCCCATCTGTGGCCGGCTTTGCGCTGCCCGATCTACGCCACCCCGTTCACCGCGCGGCTGATCGCCTCCAAGCTGGCCGAGGCCGAATTGACCGGCAAGGCCAAGCTGCATGCGGTGCCGCCGGGCGGAACGCTGACGCTCGGGCCGTTCGAGGCGACGTTCGTTCCGCTCACCCATTCGATCCCCGAACCGAGCGCGCTGCTGATCCGCACGCCTTTGGGCCGCGTGCTGCACACCGGCGATTGGAAGATCGACGAGCAGCCGATTATCGGCCCGGGCTTCAATCGCTCCGCGTTGGAGAAAATCGGCGACGAGGGCCTGCTGGTGCTGACCTGCGATTCCACCAATGCGCTGGTGGCCGGCGCCTCGGGCAGCGAGGAATCGGTGCGCGCCCCCTTGACCGAATTGATCCGTACCCGGAAGGGGCGGGTGGCGGTCACCGCCTTTGCCTCCAACGTGGCGCGGCTAGATACCGTCGCCAAGGCGGCGAAGAAATGCGGGCGGACAGTGGCGCTGGTCGGCCGCGCCATGAAGAAGATCGTCGAAGCGGCGCAGAACTCCGGCTACTTGAAGGATTTTCCCGAAACGGTGGACGAGGAGCTGGCGGCCGACATGCCGGCCTCGAAGGTGCTGTATCTCTGCACCGGCAGCCAGGGCGAGCCGCGCGCGGCGATGACGCGCATCGCTTCGGGCGATCATCAATCGCTCGCGCTCGGCCCCGGCGATACGGTGATTTTTTCCTCGCGCATCATTCCCGGCAACGAACTCGGCATCTTCGCGCTGCAGAACGCGTTGACCGCGCTGGGCGTCGAGGTGCTCACCGCCGAGGATCATCTCGTCCACGTTTCCGGCCATCCGGCGCAGGACGAGCTTAAGGAAATGTACCGTCTGGTGCGGCCGAAGATCGCCATTCCGGTACACGGCGAGTTGCGCCATCAAAGCGCGCATGCCCGCCTTGCCAAGGCGATGGGGGTTAAGACCGTGGTTCCCGGCGTCGACGGGCAGATGCTGCGGTTGGCGCCGGGGCCGGTGGAAGCAATCGACGAAGTGCCGTTCGGCCGCATTCACGTCGACGGCACCGTGCTGGTCGGCGAGGGCGAAGGGCTGGCGCGTTGTCGCCGTTCGTTGAGTTTTGCCGGCATCATCGCCGTTACGCTGGTGCTCGACGAAAAGTTCCGCGTCGCCGCCGAACCGGCTCTGGTGATGGAAGGCATTCCCGACGAGGCGCGCGAGGCGGTACGCGAAGCGGTGGAAAACACGCTGAAGCGCTATCGCCCCAAGCGCGACGGCGAAGCCGATTTGTGCGAACTGGTCCGCCGGGCCGCCCGCGGCGCCGCTGACGATGCCTGGGGCAAGAAGCCGATAACCCGGGTGGTGGTAACGTGGGTGTAAGATGGATTTGACCGACGGCGAGCGGGCCGAAATCGTCCGCCGCGCGATTGCCTTGAACATTCCCGATGTGCCGGAACGGGCCTTGCACGCGCTGGGTCGGTTGCGCCGCGCCGATGGAAGCAAAATCGCCGCTTATGTCGTTCATGCCATGGATGCAATCATCACCGACGGCACCTGGTTGGTGGTGATCGACCGCAAGAATCCGCCGGGGCAGGGCAAGCCGGCCTTTCCCGGCGGCTTCCTCGATCCGCAAAGCAATGGGCGCGCGGAAGATCCGGTACACGCCGCCATCCGCGAAACGATGGAAGAAGCCGGGATCGCGCTTACCGGAGGAACCTTGGTGGGGCGGCGCAACTTCGACCGACCGTTCGATGTGCGCATCGCCTGGCACGATCTGCCGGCCTATGGCATCGGGCAGGGCGACGCCTTTCTGGTTTCCACCCAAGGCGTGCGGTTCGACGTGCCGGATTTGACCGCCCTGCCGCTTCATGCCGGCGACGACGCGCTGCCCGGCTCGGCCCGCCTCGTCGCCCTGGCCGATTTGACCCGCGAGAAGATGGGCGTCCCCGATCATTACGGTCTGCTCGAAACGGCGCTGGGAAGAAAATAGCGTGGGGGTGCGGGGCGGGGCTTTGACGGCGGCCGCCAAAACCGGCGACACTATCGCGCGTTTGCGCGCCGGTGCGGCCGGAACGGCCGGGGAAACCCGGCACCGGATCACGGTCGAGTATGTCCGGGCGCCGGAATGCGGGCCGGGGAGGGGGATCCCGGAAGAGTGAAAACAACGATCAAGCCCTTGCGGTTCGACGAGGTATGGCACCGCGCCTATGGTAGCATCGAACCAATGCCGCCTATCAGCCGATTCCGGTTCTTTACGACCGAAATCGGTTGTGGCGTGCCTTTACGATCACATCGATGGCGAGAAGATCGTCCAGCAACGCCGGCAGGTCTTCGAGCTTCAGCATGTTCGGCCCGTCGGACGGCGCGCGATCGGGATCCTGATGGACTTCGAGGAACACCGCCGCCACCCCGGTCGCCACCGCGGCGCGGGCAAGATACGGCACCATGGCGCGGTCGCCGCCGGTGGCGCTGCCGAGGCCGCCGGGCTGTTGCGCCGAGTGGGTAGCGTCGAACACCACCGGCGCGCCGAACTTCGCCATCGCCGGCAGCGCCCGCATGTCGTTGACCAGAGTATTGTATCCAAAGCTGGCTCCGCGCTCGGTAACCAAGACATTGGGATTGCCCGAGCCGACGATCTTGGCAACGACGTTCTTCATGTCCCACGGCGCGAGGAACTGGCCCTTCTTGACGTTGACCACCTTGCCGGTATGGGCGGCGGCGACAAGAAGATCGGTCTGACGGCAGAGAAAGGCGGGAATTTGCAACACGTCCACCGCCTCGGCCACTGCGGCGCACTGGTCGCGTTCATGTACGTCGGTCAGCACCGGCACGCCGAAAGTTTCGTGGATTTCGCGAAGAATCGGCAGCGACTGCTCCAGCCCCAGCCCGCGCATGGCGCTTGCCGAGGTGCGGTTGGCCTTGTCGAAACTGGTCTTGTAGATCAGCCCGATGCCGGCTGTCCCGGCGATCTCCTTTAGCGCTGCCGCCATTTCGAAGGCGTGGGCGCGGCTTTCGAGTTGGCAGGGACCGGCGATCAACGACAGTTTCTTCGCGTTGCCGATTTCGACGTTGCCGACCGTAACGACGGCATTGGGGGCGGTTGTGTTCATAGCCGCGGCTTATAACCCGGCTCTGCGATTATTTCAAAAGGTACGCAACGGCAGCGAACGGCGAGAACAACGGCGCCAGCACCGTCATAATCGCCCAATAGGTCGAACGTTCGACCCGCACCACGTCGCCGGGGCGGATGCGGGTGGAGGGATCGAGAGCGACCTCATGCTCGCGCGGATCGTCTTGGTGGCGGACGTAGAGGCTGGAGGTCACCGCCCGGTCGGTAAAACCGCCGGCCAGCGCAATGGCATTGAGCGCGTTCATGGCGTTGACATACGGGTATTCGCCGGGTTTGGTCACTTCGCCGAGAATGTAGAACGGCCGGTAGCCGGTAACCTCGACATTTACCTTGGGACCGAGAAGATAACCGCCCCTGACGAGGGTATTGCCGATGCGGTTCTCCAGCCCATAGGAGGTTTGCCCCGCCGCCGGAATTTGTCCGATCAGCGGCAGGCGCACGTATCCCTGACTGTCGATCTCGAAATTGCCCGACAGATCCGTTTCGCCGAACACGGTGATGTGCAGCTTGTCGCCGACGCCGAGGCGGTAGCTTTCGTCCTCGGACGGCCGGATGGCGGTGACGCGAACGGTTTCGTCGGCTTGGTTTTCGGCGACCGCCTTGTTGTTCGCCGGCCCGGCCTCTGGCTTCTCGGCCGGACGGTTCAGCGGCGCAGCATCCACCTTGGCGGCTGGCGCCGCCGTCGGCGGGCTTGGGGTCTCCCGATCGGGCGGAGTTTGCACCGAATAATGCGGCGTCAACGGCACCGGGGCGCGCGATATCTCCCCCGCCGCGGCCGGGATTGCCGCCAGAGCCAACGCAAAAAGAGAAAGGACAACCTTGCCGAACATGCCCCCCATGCTAGCGGCAAGCCGTTTACGAAGACTTAAGCTTGATGCCGAAGATCGTCCTACGGAATCAAGTCCTTACGCAATTCCGGCACCGCCTTGGCCAGTTCGCGCGCCATCATCGCCGAGAAGAAATCCGCCCCCTCGCGGCCGAGGTGGGTGTAGTCGAACGACAGCTTCGCCACCGCCATGCCTTCGACCGGCGGGGCCGGCTGCTCGACGGGCGGCAGAAACGGCTTGTCGGGGTTGGCCGCATTGGAATGCATGGTGGTGCCGGCCCGGGCGGCGTTGAGAATATCGGCCGGCGGCGGCACCTGGGCGAACTTGGCAGCTTCGACCGCCCCCATCGCCTGCACCGCCTCCATGCTACGCGCATGCAAATCGACCAGCGGCACGTTCATCTCTTTCGCCACCTTGGCAACCGCGTCGGCCCAGGGCTGCAAATCGTCGGACTGCCTGCCATCCTTGAACGTACGGCGGGTCAACGGCGTCACCAGCACCGGAATTGCCCCGGCGGCGCGGGTCTCGGTCACATAACGGGCGATGTTGACGGGAAATTCGGTGGCAAGGACGGTCGAGCGGCCCGGCTTGCCCGGCTGGTCGTTATGTCCGAACTGGATCAGCACGAAAATCTTCTCGAAGCCCGGCGTCTTCATCTCGGCAAGCGCGATGTCCCACGAACCTTCGGCGCGATAGCTCATCGAACTGCGCCCGCCGCGCGCCAAATTCACGCACGCCAGGAACGAGGTAACATGTACGGCGCAAAAGCTGCCGCCCCACCCGCTCAAGACCTGCGCAGTGGAATCGCCGACCAGCACGACCTTCCTCGCCACGATCTGCTTGACCGGCGGCGGTTGCAGCGGTGCGGCGTCCTGCGCGAACGCAGGGATAAGCATCAACGCGGTGGCGATGGCGGCAAAACGGATCATGACGAACGCCTCAAAGTCTCATGACGGGTTTTTCGCACATAATTGCTACCGGTAGCAATTCAATTCGCTCGGCGATGGTGCGCGATTATCGCGGCCGTGCCCGGAAGATGCGCCAAGCGGCCGAACCGCTGCGTGCTATCCCGCCCGCAGATACTTCACCGCCTCGTCGCGGCCGAACAGATATAATAATGTCCGCAACGCCGCGCCGCGCGGGGATTTCAGTTCCGGGTCGCGCAGCAGGATCATTTTCGCGTCGTCGCGCGCCGCCGCCAGCAACTCTCCGTGGACGGATAGATCGGCCATGCGGAATTCCAACTGACCGCTCTGCCGCGTGCCGAGCAGTTCGCCGGGGCCGCGGAGCCTTAAGTCCTCCTCGGCGATGACGAAGCCGTCGTCGGTTTCGCGCATCGTCTTCAGCCGCGCTTTGGCGGTTTCGCCCAGCGGCGGATGATAGACCAGCAGGCAGTGCGAGCGCTCCGGGCCGCGGCCGACCCGTCCACGCAACTGATGCAGTTGGGCCAAGCCGAAGCGTTCGGCATGTTCGACCACCATGATGGTGGCTTCCGGCACGTCGACGCCGACCTCGATCACTGTGGTAGCGACCAGCACGGAAATCTTGCCGGTTCGGAATTGCTCCATCGTCGCATCGCGCACGGACGGCTTCATCTGGCCGTGTACCAAGCCGACGCCGTCGCCCAGCGCCGCCTTGAGCTCGATCGCCCGTTCCTCGGCGGCGGCAAGGTCGATCTTCTCGGACTCCGCCACCAGCGGGCAGACCCAATAGGCCCGCGCGCCTTTTTCGATCGCCCGGCGCAAATGCGCGACCACCTCGCCCAGCCGTTCGGCCGACAGCACGCCGGTTTCCACCGGCTGGCGGCCGGGCGGGCGGCCGTGCAGGCGCGAGACCTCCATGTCGCCGTAGGCGGTCAGCGCCAAGGTGCGCGGGATCGGCGTCGCCGTCATCACCAGCACGTCGGCGTTGCGCCCCTGCAGCGACAAACGCTGATGCACGCCGAAGCGATGCTGCTCGTCCACCACGGCAAGGCCGAGGTTGCGAAACGCCACATCGTCGGAAAACAGCGCGTGGGTGCCGACCAAGATGTCGATCTCGCCCTTGGCCAAGGCATCGAGCAGCGCCTCGCGCGGCGCGCCCTTTTCCCGGCCGGTGAGGATTTCCATCCGCACCCCGCTTTGCTCGGCCAGCGGCGACAGCGCGGCAAAATGCTGGCGGGCCAGAAGCTCGGTGGGCGCCATCAGCGCGCCCTGGCATCCGGCCTCGATGGCGTGCAGCAGCGACAGAAACGCCACCACGGTCTTGCCCGAGCCGACGTCGCCCTGCAGCAGTCGCAACATGCGGGCGTCGGACGCCATGTCGGCATCGATTTCCGCCAGTGCCGCGATTTGCGCCTCGGTCAGCCGAAACGGCAAGGCGGCGATGGCCTTTCGGCGCAAATGTCCGTCGCCGGTCAGGGCGCGGCCCTTGGTCTCGCGCATCTTGGTGCGCACCAGCAGCAGCGCAAGCTGGTTGGCGAGAAGCTCGTCGAAAGCAAGGCGGGCGCGGGCGGGCATGGCGGGCAAAAGATCGTTCTCATGCACCGGATTGTGGGCGGTGGTCAGCGCATCGAGGAAGTCCGGCCAGCCGCGCTCCTTGCGGTAGGTCGGGTCCAGCCATTCGGGCAGGTTGGGCACCTTGGCCAGCGCCCCCTTGGCCGCCTTGACCATCACCTTGCTGGGCAAGCCCGCGGTCAGACCGTAGACCGGTTCGTGCGCCGGCAGATCGGCCTCGCGGGCCGGATCGAGGATGTAATCGGGATGCGCCATCTGCCGGCGGCCCCCGAAGCGCTCGATGCGGCCGCTGACGATCCGCTGCGACCCCGGCGGCAGCGTCTGGGTCAAATAGTCCGCCTTGGCGTGGAAGAACACCAGTTCCACTATCGCCGTCTCGTCGGAACAGCGCACCTTGTAGGGCTGGCGTTTGTCGAAGCCGGGCACATGGTCGAGCACGTTCACCGCGACGGTGGCGATGCGTCCGCTTTCCGCCTCGATCAGCTTGGGCCGGTACGAGCGGTCGATCACCGCAATCGGCAGGTCGAATGCCAGATCGACCAGCCGAGGGCCGGCGACCTCTTTGATCAGCTTTTCCAGCCGCGGGCCGACCCCCGCCAGCGTGCGGGTTTCGGCGAACAGAGGAAACAGAATCGCAGGGCGCATGATCGGGACAGAATAACCGGGTTTCGCCCCGGTTCCTACTGGCGGGCGGCGGCCGGCCGGGCTATACCCCGCCGCCATGACGGAAATCGAGGATCGGTGCAAAAGGCTGTTGTTCCGGGCGCAGCGCCGGGGTTTCAAGGAGGTCGATCTGATCTTCGGCACCTTTGCGGCAGCCGAGGTTCCCGCCATGAGCGAAGGCGAGATGGATTGCTTCGAGGCGCTGCTCGATGCTCCCGATCAGGACGTCTATGCCTGGCTGACCGGTTTCAAGCCCTTGCCGCCCGAACACGATACGCCGTTGTTCGCCCGATTGATGGAATTGTGCAGGCGCAAAAACCCCCGGTGGAATGTTTAGTTGGAACGCATAGATTACATCGCCAAACACCCTGAGCGGCTTGCCGTTACCGGTGCGCCGCCCGGCTATGACGCGTATCTTGCCGGCGAGGCGGCGCAGCGCACCAAAGGACTGGTGTTGTTCGTGGTGCCCGATGACGTTCATGCGGCCGCAGCTGCGGCAGCAATCGGGTTCTTCTCGCCGTCCGCGAAAATACTGTTTTTTCCGGCCTGGGATTGTCTGCCTTACGATCGGGTTTCGCCTAAGCCGGATATCGTCGGCCAGAGATTGGCGACGTTGGCGGCGCTGGCGCGGCGAAAGCCCGACGACGGGCCGGCGGTGGTGGTGGCAACCCTTAATGCGTTGATGCAGAGGGTGCCACCGCGCCAGACCATTCTCGATGCCAGCTTCGCCGCTGCGGTTGGCGCCAAAGTCGATTACCAAACCTTGATCCGGTTTCTTGCCGACAACGGCTATGTGCGTACCGGCACCGTGCGCGAGCCGGGCGATTTCGCCCCGCGCGGTGGCATCGTCGATCTGTGGCCGCCGGGCGAAGCGCCGCTTCGGCTCGATTTCCTCGGCGACCGGCTCGAAGCCATCCGCCGCTTCGATGCCGAAACCCAGCTTTCGCAAGGCAAGGTCGCGAACATCGAACTCTTGCCGGCGGGCGAGGCGCCGCTCGATGCCGCTTCGATCAGTCGCTTCCGTAGCGGCTACGTCGCAACCTTCGGGCCGGCCGGCGACGATCCGGTTTATGAATCGGTCAGTGCCGGGCGCAAGGCGCAAGGCATGGAACACTGGCTGCCGTTGTTCCACGACAAAATGGAGACGCTGTTCGATTATCTGCCCCGAACTTTGCTTATGTTTGGCCATCAGACCGACGAGGCGCGTGCCGCCAGGCTGGAACTGATCCGCGATTATTACGAGACCCGCCGCCAATTCCTCAAAGACGGCGACGGCAAGACGATGAAATCGCCGCCCTATCGGCCGCTGCCGTCCGACCGGCTATATCTGACCGAAGAAGACTGGCAGGCGGCGCTGCCGCGCCATATTTTGCGCGATCTGTCGCCGTTTTCCGCGCCGGAAAACATGCATTCGGTCGATGCCAACGCCAAGCTGGGGCGCGATTTTTCGCCTGAGCGCCAGACCGGTGCCAACGTGTTTCAGGCGGCTTGCGATCATGTCGCAGCGCTAATCGCGGCAAAGAAACGCGTGCTGTTCGCCGCCTGGACCGAAGGCTCTGCCGAACGATTGGGCGCGGTTTTGTCCGATCATGGATTGTCTGCCGTCCGTCCGGTCGCCGATTGGCCGGATGCGCAGAAGATGGATGGAAGCGCCGCCGGTCTGGCGGTGCTGGGATTGGAGCACGGTTTCGAAGCCCCGGATTTCGTCGTCGTTTCCGAACAGGACATCCTCGGCGACCGCATGGCGCGGCCGCACACCCGCGTGCGCAAGGCGCAGAATTTCCTGACCGAGGCGTCGACGCTGTCGCCCGGCGATCTGGTGACCCACATCGAGCACGGCGTCGGCCGCTATCTCGGTCTCAAGACCATCGAAGTCACCGGTGCGCCGCACGATTGCCTGGAACTGCAATACGACGGCGGCAAGCTGTTTCTGCCGGTCGAGAACATCGAGCTTCTTACCCGTTACGGCTCCGACGAAGGCGCCGTGCTCGATCGTCTCGGCAGCGGCGGCTGGCAGCAGCGCAAGTCGAAGGCCAAGGCGCGGGTGCGTGAGATCGCCGGAGAATTGATCCGTATCGCCGCCGCGCGCGAGCTGAAGCATCTTCCGCCGACGGAGAAGCCGCAGGGGCTGTACGACGAATTCTGCGCCCGTTTCCCGTATGCCGAAACCGAGGATCAGGATCGCGCCATTACCGACGCCATCGAAGACCTTGCCCGAGGACGGCCGATGGATCGGCTGGTGTGCGGCGATGTCGGCTTCGGCAAGACCGAAGTGGC